>DASXHD010000085.1:0-146138 GCA_036488725.1 Polyangiaceae bacterium
CGAAGAGCACCGGCAGGACGACCACGCTGCGCGGCGGCGCCTCGCCCATGCCCGTCGAGACGTAGATGAAATTGTCCGGCACGTCGGTCAAGAGGATGCGCTTCTTCTCGAACGCGCACTGGCCGATGAGGCTCTCGCGCAGACGGTACGAGCTGAGGAGCGTCTTCCGCCCGCCGAAACCGTAGGTCGCGATGAGATGGAGCGCCGGCTCGCTCTCGGCGTCCATCATGTAGAACGCGCCGTGCTGAGCGTCGACGAGCGGCGTCAGCTCGCTCATGATCAGCTGCGCGACCGACGCGATCGACCTCTGGCCTTGCATCATGCCGGAGAACTTCGCGAGGTTAGTCTTCAGCCAGTCCTGCTCCTGGTTCTTGTGCGTCGTGTCCTTCAGGTTGCCGATCATCTGGTTGATGTTGTCTTTGAGCGCGGCGACCTCGCCTTGCGCTTCGACCGTGATCGACCGCGTGAGATCGCCTTTCGCGACTGCCGTGGACACCTCGGCGATCGCGCGCACCTGCGACGTGAGGTTGCCGGCGAGCTGGTTGACGTTGTCGGTGAGGTCGCGCCACGTGCCGCGCGCGCCGGGGACCTGCGCTTGGCCGCCGAGCTTTCCTTCGAACCCGACCTCGCGCGCCACCGTCGTGACCTGATCGCCGAACGTGCGGAGCGTGTCGGTCATGTTGTTGATCGTCTCGGCGAGCGCGGCGACTTCGCCTTTCGCTTCGAGCAGGAACTTCTGGTTCAAGTCGCCGTCGGCGACCGCGGTCACGACCTTGACGATGCCGCGCACCTGCTTGGTGAGGTTCGAGGCCATGACGTTGACGTTGTCGGTCAGGTCTTTCCAAACGCCGGACGCGCCGGGCACGTTCGCCTGGCCGCCGAGCTGTCCTTCGATGCCGACCTCGCGCGCGACGTTGGTGACCTGATCACCGAAGACGCGGAGCGTGTCGGTCATGTTGTTGATCGTCTCGGCGAGCGCCGCGACTTCGCCGCGCGCTTCGAGCACGAACTTCTGGCTCAAGTCGCCGTTGGCGACCGCCGTCACGACCTTGACGATGCCGCGCACCTGCTTCGTGAGGTTCGAGGCCATGATGTTGACGTTGTCGGTCAGGTCTTTCCACGTGCCCGACACGCCCTTCACTTCCGCCTGGCCGCCGAGCTTTCCTTCGGTGCCGACTTCTTTCGCGACGCGCGTGACCTCGGCTGCGAACGAGTTCAGCTGATCGACCATCTTGTTGATGACGTCTTTGATTTGGAGAATCTCTCCTTTGACGTCGACGGTGATTTTCTGCGTGAGGTCGCCGTTGGCGATCGCGGTCGCGACCTTCGACATGTCGCGGAGCTGCACGGTGAGGTTCGCGGCGAGGCCGTTGACGTTGTCGGTCAGGTCTTTCCAGGTGCCGTAGACGCCTTTGACGTCCGCTTGGCCGCCGAGCTTTCCTTCGGTGCCGACTTCTTTCGCGACGCGCGTGACCTCCGCTGCGAACGAGTTCAGCGTGTCGACCATCGTGTTGATCGTGTTTTTGAGCTCGAGGATCTCGCCCTTCGCGTCGACGGTGATCTTCTGCGAGAGGTCGCCTTTCGCGACGGCCGTCGTGACCTTCGCGATGTTGCGGACCTGAGTCGTGAGGTTCGCGGCGAGGACGTTGACGTTGTCGGTCAGGTCTTTCCACGTGCCCGACACGCCGCGCACTTCGGCCTGGCCGCCGAGCTTTCCTTCGGTGCCGACTTCTTTCGCGACGCGCGTGACCTCCGCTGCGAACGACCGCAGCTGATCGACCATGACGTTGATCGTGCTCTTCAGCTCCAGGATTTCGCCCTTCGCGTCGACCGTGATCTTCTGCGAGAGGTCGCCGTTCGCGACCGCCGTCGTGACCTTCGCGATGTTACGCACCTGGTTGGTCAGGTTCGCGGCGAGGACGTTGACGTTGTCGGTCAAATCTTTCCACGTGCCGGAGATGCCGCGCACTTCGGCCTGGCCGCCGAGTTTTCCTTCGGTGCCGACTTCTTTCGCGACGCGCGTGACCTCCGCTGCGAACGAGCGGAGCTGATCGACCATCGTGTTGATCGTGTTTTTCAGCTCCAAAATCTCGCCGCGCGCGTCGACCGTGATTTTCTGCGAGAGGTCGCCGTTCGCGACCGCCGTCGTGACGTTCGCGATGTTACGAACCTGGGTCGTGAGGTTCGCCGCGAGGCCGTTGACGTTGTCGGTCAGGTCCTTCCACGTCCCGCTGACGCCGCGCACCTCCGCCTGGCCGCCGAGCTTTCCTTCGGTGCCGACTTCTTTCGCGACGCGCGTGACCTCCGCTGCGAACGACCGCAGCTGATCGACCATGACGTTGATGACGTCTTTGATCTGGAGGATCTCGCCTTTGACGTCGACCGTGATTTTCTGCGTCAAGTCGCCCGAAGCGATTGCAGTTGCAACCTTCGACACGTCGCGAAGCTGAACGGTGAGGTTCGACGCCATCGCGTTGACGTTGTCGGTCAGATCCTTCCACGTGCCGCTCGTGCCTTTGACGTTCGCTTGGCCGCCGAGCTTTCCTTCGGTGCCGACTTCTTTCGCGACGCGCGTGACCTCGGCGGCGAACGAGTTCAGCTGATCGACCATCTTGTTGATGACGTCTTTGATTTGGAGAATCTCGCCTTTGACGTCGACGGTGATCTTCTGCGTGAGGTCGCCCGACGCGATCGCGGTCGCGACCTTCGACACGTCGCGAAGCTGAACGGTGAGGTTCGACGCCATCGCGTTGACGTTGTCGGTCAAATCCTTCCACGTGCCGCTCACGCCTTTGACGTCCGCTTGGCCGCCGAGCTTTCCTTCCGTACCGACTTCTTTCGCGACGCGCGTGACCTCGGCGGCGAACGAGCGGAGCGTGTCGACCATCGTGTTGATGGTGTTTTTCAGCTCGTAAATCTCGCCGCGCGCGTCGACGGTGATCTTCTGCGAGAGGTCGCCGTTCGCGACTGCCGTCGTCACCTTCGCGATCGAACGCACCTGCGCCGTCAGATTTCCGGCGAGGCCGTTGACGTTGTCGGTCAAATCCTTCCACGTGCCGGAGACGCCTTTCACGTCCGCCTGGCCGCCGAGCTTTCCTTCCGTACCGACTTCTTTCGCGACGCGCGTAACCTCCGCTGCGAACGACGAGAGCTGATCGACCATGACGTTGATCGTGTTTTTCAGCTCCAAAATCTCGCCGCGCGCGTCGACGGTGATCTTCTGCGAAAGGTCGCCCTTCGCGACGGCCGTCGTGACCTTCGCGATGTTACGCACCTGCGCGGTCAAGTTGGCGGCGAGGCCGTTGACGTTGTCGGTCAGGTCTTTCCACGTGCCCGAGACGCCTTTGACGTCCGCCTGACCGCCGAGCTTTCCTTCGTTACCGACTTCTTTCGCGACGCGCGTGACCTCTGCTGCGAACGAGTTCAGCTGATCGACCATCTCGTTGACGGTCGTGCCGATGCGGAGGAACTCGCCGCGCACCGGGCGCCCGTCGATCTCCAAAACCATTTTTTGCGACAGGTCGCCGCGCGCGACCGCCGTGATGACGCGCGCGACCTCGTTCGTCGGAGCGACGAGGTCGGCGATGAGCTGGTTGACCGAGGCCATGCCCGTCGCCCACTGTCCTTTGGCGGGCCCCACTGAAGCACGTTCGTGCATCTTGCCTTCTTGACCGACGATCTTGCCGACGCGAAGGAGCTCACCGGTCATGTGCTCGTTCATGCCGATGATGTCGTTCAAGAGCTCGCCCGCGCGGCTCATGATCCCGTCTTTTTCGTAGGGGAAGCGCACGCTGAAGTCGCCCGACTTCACCGCCTTGAGCACCTCGACCAAGATCTCCACCTCGGCGCGGCTCGTCGACGAGAGACGATCCCACTCGGTCGTCGTCCCCGTCGCGAGCGTGTGGCCGTTGGTGTGGCCGTTCTTCTTGAGGTGGCCGTCCTTGGGAGGCGCGTCCTTCTTGTTCGGGCGACGGGCGACAGGCTTGTCGGTCGTGTGCTTGTCCGGCATGGGCTGATCCGATCACGCGCCGCGTAGGCGCACGATCGCCTCGAACTCGCAATGTGCCACGACGTGCGAAAGCCTGTGAGTGGCATGTTTCCCCGCCGAACCTGGCGTCCGTTGCTTTTAACCACACTGCGCAAACTGCCAGCTTCTGAAACGTTGCAACGGCCGCCGGATCGGACGAGCATGCGCTTTGGAGGTCACATGCCCAAGCGTCTCGCGTTTGCAGTCGTTCTCGCAGTCGTCCTCACGGAGCTTCTCTCGGCCTGCGCCGTTTCGGTCGAGGGAGGCCGCCGGTGCCGTTACGGATGGGAGCCGGCGCACCGCGATCGCTGGGGCCGCTACCACGGCGGGCATTGCCGCTGAAGTGGCTATTTTGGGCTGGGATCGGGGTCTTCGCCGCGTGCGGAGGCTCCGAGCCCGGCAGCGGTCCCGACGGCTCGGCTCCGCTCGACGCGGCGACGGATGCGCCCGGTGAATCCGGCGATGCGAGCGCGAGCGCTTGCGGCTCGATCGACTCTTTCGTGCCCGACTGGGTGAAGAGCGCGGCGCCGACGAAAGATTTGTTCGTCGCGCCCGGCGGCAACGACCAGAACGACGGCAGCGCGGGGAGCCCGTTCGCGACCGCGGCCAAAGCGTTCTCGATGCTCGCGCCGGGCGTGCGGCTGAATTTCGCGAGCGGCACGTACGCGTGTCCGCCGCCCGTGGTGGACAATCTCGCGACGACTGCGAATCCGATGATTTTGCGGGCCACCGATGGCCCGCGGACGGCGAAGTTCGACTGCGGAGGCACCGGCGACTTTTATTTTTCGCACGTGCGCGCGGTGGTCATCGACGGCGTCGAGATCGCGAACGCGAGCGGTCACGGCGTTCAGCTCGACAGCGGCAGCGGCTTCGCGACGAAGGACTTGAGCTCGGACTTCGTGCTCATGAACTCGTACGTGCACGACACGCAGCTCGCCGGGATCAAAGTGGCGCAGTCGCAGCGCATCTACGTCATCGCCAACGAGTTTGCGCACATCGGTCCGACGAGGCAGTGCGCCGAGTTCGTCGGGTCGGACATGCCGGTCATCGTCGGCAACGACGCGCACGACGCCGACGCGTTCGACGAGGTGAAGGGCGGCGCGCACGGCGGCATCATCGCGAGAAACAAGATCCACGACATGAACGCCGGCGGCGGCGGAATTCTCGTGGGCGGAGACTGCACCGGGCAGCAGTTCCTCGTCGACACGAGCGCCGACTTCGAGGCGGAAAATCTGGTCGTTTGGTCGAACGTCATCACCGGCACGAACGGCTTCGCGTTTCGCATCGTCGGTTGCCACGACTGCACGATCGCGAACAACACGGCGTGGGCGCCCGCGCCGCAAGCCATTCTGCGCGTGATTCACGACGCGTTCGCGAGCCCGAACGGCTCGACGTGCGACGTGCCGCTTCACAACGCGAACGTGCGCGTCACGAACAACGTGTTCGCGTGGTCGAAGACGAGCCTCGACGTCATTCCGACCGACGACGATCCGAAGAACGTCACGTTCGATCACAACGCGTGGTTCGCGGCGGGCGACGACGTCACCAAGCTCTACAGCGATCTGCCGTTCACCGGCGAGCCGACGTCGCTCTACAACGAAGACCCGCTTCTCGTGTCGCCGCCGACGGACGTCTCGCTCGGCGCCGGAAGCCCCGCAAAAGGCGCGGGAACGACGGTCGCCGACGTGCAAGGCACGTTCGACGGAAAGTGCGCGGCCGCGCCGCCGGACATCGGCGCTTACTGAGCGAGCCAGGTGTCGATGAGCCTGCGGGCGATGCTCACGGGCGGCGGGAGCATCGGGAGCTCTTCGTCGCGACGGAAGAAGCGCGCGTCGGCGATCTCGGTCGGGTCGAGGCGGATGTCGCCGGATTTCCACTCGGCGAAGAAGCCGATCATGAGCGAGTCCGGAAACGGCCACGGCTGGCTGCCGAAGTAGCGGACGTCGCCGACGTCGACGCCGACCTCTTCTTTCACTTCGCGGACGAGCGTCTCTTCGAGCGACTCGCCGACCTCGGAGAAGCCCGCGAGCGTCGAGTAAAACGGCGCGGGGAAATTCGCGTTGCGCGCGAGGAGCGCGTCGTCGCCGCGACGGACGAGGACGATGATCGCCGGCGAGATGCGCGGGTAAAACGTGAGGGCGCACTTCGCACATTTCATCGCGCGCTCGGTCGGAACGCGCTCGGTCGCCGCGCCGCAGCGACCGCAGAAGCGCGACGTGTCGAGCCAGCGGATCACGTGCATCGCCTTGCCCGCGAGCGCGAGCTCCTCGGACGTGAGCGCCATGAAGAGCGAGCGCACGCTCCGGAGCTCGAAGGACGCGACGGCCGTATCGCCGAGCGCGATCGCCGACGCGCCCCTCCCGAGATCGTGCGCAGCCGACACATCGACGCCCGCGGCCTCGAGGTCGGCGCGCGTCGGAAGGACGATCTCATCGCTCTCTTGCCGTACGAGCAACTTCTGTTCGCGGATCGCGAAGATGGTCACGCCCGAAGCATAGTGCGCGCGTGTGCTAACTTCGACCCATGCGGAAACTCTTCGTCGCCGCGGTGGTTCTCTTCGCATGCGGCGGTGGATCCGACGCACCGCCCGACGCGGCGACGAACGACGCGGCCGCGCTCGACGCCGGCGGCGACGCGACCTCGCCTTCCGACGCAGCGCCGAGCTGCACCGCGAACGTCGACATGACCGCGCTCGGCGCGCACGACACGTCGGCTTTCGCGCAATACGATCAAGCTCATTTTTCGGCCAATTTCGGCACGACGACGTGGATCGCCCAGTCCGGCACGACGATGGCGGTCGACCCCGCGAAAGCGGACATGTCGCTCAATCCGGTGACGCCGGGCCACGTGTCGAACGTCGACGTCCACACGCTGATCCCGTCGCGTCCGGATCTGCGATGGTTCGCGCACATCACGCCGTGGTTCCGACAAGGCGGCGGCAGTCACATCGACATCGGCCTCGAGGACGACTCCGACGCGTACGTGCAATCGATGGTCGACGACATGCGACGCCGCGGCTTCGACGGCGTGATCGTCGATTGGTACGGACAAGGCTCGTACGAAGACTCGGTGACGCTTCGTATGCAAAAATACATCGACTCGCTTCCGCCGAAGAGCTTCACGTTCATCGTGATGATGGACAAGGGCATAAGCGGTTTGTCCGAGTCGGTGCTCGAGCAGCAAATCAGTTATGTGCAAACGAAGTATTTTGCCGATCCGAATTACGAGCTCGAGGGCGGACAACCCATTTTGATGTTCTTCGGCGTGACCGACGCGCTCGGCTCGAGCGCGATGCAGACCGCCAAGACGAACACCGGCGGCAACATGGTTTGGGTCGTTCAAGGAACTGGCTCGCTGTCGAATGCGTGGGACGACCAGGCCTTCGACTGGACGCACGACTGGCAAAATGGCCCGAGCCAAACCGACCCGTACAATCTCGCCGGCGTGAAGAGCTTTTACTCGGCGATGGCGAAGCAAACGAAGAAAGCATTCGGCTCGCTCGCCGCGGGATTCAACGGAACGCTCACGAAGAGCGTTTCGTGGTCGAAGGGAAAGTATCTTCCGCGCGGCAGCGGCGCGTGCATCGTGCAATGGTCGAAGGCGATCGACGGCGTGATTCCCGCGAACGTGACGCGCATGCAATGGGCGACGTGGAGCGATTGGGAAGAAGGCACCGAGATCGAATCGGGCGTCGAGAACGACGCGGCGCTCGGCGCGTCGATCGCGGGCTCCAAAGTGAGTTGGACGATCACGACCGGCACGGGCGACGAGAGCACGATCGATCATTACGAGGTCTTCGCGTCGCAAGACGGCAAGACGGGCGTCGACGTCGGCGCGGTTTCCGCCGGGACGCACTCGTTCGATCTCGCGAGCGCGAAGTGCCCGCTCGCCAGCGGCACGTGGCACGTCACGGTCGACGCGGTGGCGAAACCGAACATCCGCGACCACCTCGCGGCGCCGGTCGATTGGATCAAACCATCTTGACGATGATCGTGCCGAGCAGCGCGAGAGCCGCTACGCCGACGCTCGCGAGGTAGCTCCCCACCAGCGCGAGGCCGAAGGCCACGACCGCGCATACGAGGACCCCGATGACGAGGACGCCGTGGACGAAGGCACGGTTGCGCGTGCGCACGGCGAGCTCGAAGGTGCCGATGGCCGCGCCGAACGCGAGCGCGGAGCCGCGTGTGCCGCGACGGTAGACGCGACGCGCTTCGCGGAGATCGCCGAGGCGCTCGTGGGCGTCGACACGCAAGGCCATCGCGACGTGACGCGAGGCGCCGACGTCCGTGCTCTCGGCGCCGAGCGCGTCGAGGACGCCCTTCGCGTCGCCGCGCGTGCGCGCGATCACGGCGCGCGCCACCCGAACGTCGGTCGAGATTTCGGGGACGCGCAACTTGGGAACGCCCGCGAGCCAGCGTTCGGCGAGCTCGATGGAACCGTCGAATGCCGCGAGCCGCGCGAGGCGCACCAGCACGAGCGCGCGATGGATCGGCTCGCGCGCCGTTTCGAGCGCGCTCTCGAGGACCGCTCTCGCGCGCAGCGCGTCGTGCTGCTTCCACAAGATGTTCGAGAGGACCGACGCGCAGTAGACGACGCGATGCTCGAGCCTGATGCGTTCTTCGCAGTCGTCGAGCTCCGCGATGCGCGCGCGCGCGTCCTTCAGCGCGCGACGCAGATCGCCGGCGCTCGCGCGCGCGGAGATGCCTTCGGGCGTGCTCAGGTCCGCGCCGACCTTGCGCGAGACGCGCGAGCCGCGTTGGTCGCGGTATGCGTCGCGCGACGCCTCCGCCGCGACGACGAAAGGCGTGAGCGCGCGCAAGTCGTCGAAATCGCAATAGCCACAATGGAGCGCGAGCTCGTTTCCCGAAGGCTCCGCCCATACCGGCTCGCCGCACGCGGTGCATTCGAGAACACGCAAAGTCGGCGAGCGGAGATCGGGCGCGTTCACGCCGGCATTCTACGCGAGCGATGCGTCGCGCCTTCCCGCGCTCACGTGATATAGAGCGAGCGCTTGTTCACCCGACGTGTTTTTCTCCGCCTCGCCGCTGCGAGCGCCGCGGTCGTCGCGCTTCCGGGTTGCGGCGCGACCCCCGAAAAGGCGCCGCCGGGGAGCTTCTTCACCGACCCCGAGTGGCGCGCGATGAACGCGCTCGCCGACGTCGTCTTGCCGCCCGACGATGCTCCGGGTGGCTCGGCGCTCGGCGCCGCGACGTACATCGACACGCTCATGCGCGCGTTCGACTCGAACCCGCCGCTCATTCACGCGGGAGGCCCCTACTCCGGGCGCCAGCCGTTCGCGAATTCGGACGGTACGCCGTCGGCGAATTTTCCCGAGAACGATTTCAAGAATTTCATTCCGCTCTCGCGCGTCGCCGATCGCGCGTGGCGGCTCCGCATTCTCGGGTCGTCCGGCGTGCCCGGCGGCGGGCCGAACGACGCGCTCCTCGGGCCGGTCGTCGGTTTGCGCGATCTCATGAAGCAAGGTCTCGCGGCCGCGATCGCGGCGTCGAAGGATCCGATCGAGTCGCTCACGAACGATCAGGCGACCGCGATCTTCGCGCAGCTCGACGCGACCTTTCAAAAGACGTTCGCCGAGCTCGTCGTCGAGGCCGCGTTCGCCGTGCCCGAATACGGCGGCAACGGGAATCTCGCGGGTTGGGCGATGATCCATTACGCCGGCGACATTCAGCCGCTCGGCTACAGCCTCTTCGACGAAACGACGAGCACGTACGTCGAGCGCGTGCCCGTCTCGACCGCCGACCCCGGACCGGATCTCGATCCGATGGACGACGACACCAACGCGCAGCTCACGCTCTACACGCACCTCTTGAATGGGAGGGTTTCGTGACGCTCTCGCTGAACGCGGTCGTCGGCAATGCGTCGCTCTCGACGTTCGACGTCATCGTCATCGGCGCGGGCGCGGGCGGATGCGCGGTCGCCGAGGTGCTGACGCGCTTCGGACAGAAGGTGCTCGTCCTCGAAGCGGGGCCGAATTATTTCATCGGGCTCGACGATCCGGCGAACGCGCCGACGTCGGTTTACTCGAACGACGAGGTGAAGCTCGATCGTCGCTTCATGCTCCGGCAGGATCCGATCGTCGAGCCACGAACATTTCGAGCGAGCGAGTCCGACGGCGACCGCACGTTCACCGGCGCGGTCTGCAACATCCCGAAGACGGTCGGCGGCGCCGCGCTCCACGCCGACGTGAAGACGCCGCGCTTCGCCCCCACGGATTTCCAGCTCGGAACGCTCATCGGCGGAAACGTGCAGAATGCAAGCTTCGCCGATTGGCCCGTTCAGTACGACGCGCTCGAGCCGTTTTACGGGCACGCCGAGCGGGCGATCGGCGTGCAAGGTCTCGACGGCGCCGACCCGTTCGCCGGCCCGCGCTCGACGCCCTATCCGATGCCGCCCGGCGTCGGCATGTACGGCGCGCTCAAGGTCGCGAACGTCGCCAAGCAACTCGGGTACACGGCGTTTCCATTTCCGACCGCGGTGACCTCGCAGCCGTACGACGGCCGCCCCGCGTGCAACGACTGCGGTTACTGCGGCGACTACGGCTGCCCGACGAACGCGAAGGGCTCGCCCGCCGTGACGACGCTCCGCAAAGCGCTCCTCACCGGCAACTGTCAGCTCAGGCCCGAGACGCGCGCGATCAAGCTGCTCGTCACCGGAACGAGCGTGACCGGCGTCGTCGTGATCGCGCCCGACGGCTCGCAGCAAACGCTCACGGCGGATCGTTACGTCCTCGCCGCGACCGCGATCGAAGACGCGCGCCTCCTCTTTCTCTCCGATCCGGCAGGCGTCGGAAATTCGAGCGGCCTCGTCGGGCGCAATCTGATGTTCCACTACGGAACGCAAGCGATCGGAATTTTCAACGAGCGCCTCCACGGCGATCGCGGACGTTCGGTGACGCACGCGATCAGCGATTTTCGCGGCGTGCCGAACGATCCGAATCATCCGCTCGCCGGGATCCTCGAGCTCGGCGCGGGCTACGGGCCGGTGAACGAAGCGATCACGTACGTCGAGAACACGGCGCCCTACGGCGCGCGGCTCAAAGCGCTCATGCGCCAGAGCCCGTTTCGCGATCGCGTCGCGTCGTTCTTGCTCCAAGCCGAGGACGCGCCGCAGCTCACCAACCGCGTCGACCTCGATCCCGCGGTCGTCGATCTCGACGGGCTGCCGGTCGCGCGCATCACGTACAAGAATCATCCGTTCGAGACTTCGGCGCGCGACTTCTACTCGCCCAAGCTGCTCGATCTCTTGCAAGCGGCGGGCGCCAAGTACGCGTTCATCGCGCCGGCGGACGACGTGCCGGGCGCGTCGCACTTGATGGGCACGCTACGCATGGGGACCGATCCAACGCTGAGCGTGTGCGACGAGTTCGGTCAGTTCCACGACGTCGGGAATTTGTACGCGGCGGACAGCTCGCTCTGGCCGACCTCGTCGGGGTTCAACCCGATCCTCACCATCGTGACGATGGCGACGCGCATCGCGGGAAACATGGTGTTTCCGGGCTCGCCGGAGAAGGTGATTGTATAGTGCAACATTCGCGATTCACCATCGACAGCGACGTTCGGCCGGAGTTCACGGCTTGTTATTTGCGCGTCGCGGGGGACGAGTGCGCGTTCATCGAGGCGCACACCTCGCACGCGACGCCGCGCCTCCTCGCCGCGCTCGCCGACCACGGGAAAAAACCCGAGGACGTTCGCTGGATCGTGGTCACGCATGCGCACCTCGATCACGCAGCGGGCGCGAGCGCGCTCGTCGAGGCGTGTCCGAACGCGACGCTCCTCGCGCACCCGCGCGCCGCGCGTCACTTGATCGACCCGAGCAAGCTCGTCGCGTCGGCGACCGCGGTCTACGGCGCCGAGCGGTTCGCGAAGCTCTACGGAACGATTCGGCCGATTCCGAAAGAGCGTGTTCGTACGCTCGAGGACGGCGAGACGTTCGCGCTCGGCGACGCGACCTTGCGCGTGCTCCATACGACCGGGCACGCGAATCATCATTTCGTCGTCGACGATCCGGCGATCGAGACGGTCTTCACCGGCGACACGTTCGGGCTCGTGCATCCGCCGCTCCAGAAATTCGGGCGGTTCGCGCTGCCGTCGACGAGCCCGACCAACTTCGACGCGGCGGCCGCGAAAGACAGCCTCGCGCGCGTGCTCGCGCTCGGCGAGCGGTTCGTCGCGCCGACGCATTTCGACGCGTGGGAAGACTCGAAGGTCATCGCGGCGCAGCTCGATCGCTTCCTCGATCGCGCGGCGCGCTGGGTCGACGAAGCGGCGAAGTCGGGCGACACGACCGACGCGATGACGAAAGCGCTCTCCAAAAAATGGCGCGACGCGATCGTCGAAGAGGCGCCCAAGTTCGGCGCGACAGAGATGGAATTTCTTTCGCTCGACATGGAGCTCAACGGCCAAGGTCTCGCCGTCGCCGCGGCAGCCAAGCGCGCGTGATGCGCGCGTCGCTCTTCGCCGCTGCGCTTTTCTTCGCGATCCCGGCGCGCGCCGAGCCGAAGACTTTCGACGACGCGCTCTTCGTCGAAGCGGGCACCGCGTTCATCCCGTACGCGAACGACGTGCCGCTCATGATCAGCGGCGGCGTGCGCATCGCGAAGCTTCACGAGATTTGGATTCGCGGCGGCTTCATGCCGACCGGCGACGACGTGCGGCTCGGCTTCGGCGCGGCGGGTTATCGCGCGGTCTTGCGGCCCGGACGCGTCGTTCGGCCGTTTTTCGGCGGGCTCTTCGCGGGCCTTCCCGAGACGTGCTCGCACGACGCGCTCGGAAATCCGGCGTGCACCAAAGATCCGATCTTCATTTTCGCGGCGACCGGCGGCGTGCGCTTCGAGCCGGTGCGGTGGCTCGGGGTCAACTTGAGCCTCGCCTTCGGGCTCGACTCGTATCCGAACCCGTTCGGCATGGTGGAGCTCGGCGTCTCCTTCGCGCTGCCGCTCGACTGAGTCAGCGGCAGCAGACGGTTCGCGGCGTCGTCGGCGAGATTTGGACCGACGTCGTCCCGGTCGCATGACACGTGAAGCTCGGCGTCGCCGTGTACGTCGCGCCGCGCACGGTGCTGCCGCCGTGACCGGTCGCGGCGCACGTCTTTCCGTCGCTCGGGAGCGCGACGAGCTCGTTGTTGCATTGCCCGTCGGTGAAGAAATGCACTTCGGGCGACTGACAGGACCCGGTCAAGTTGCAGCCGGTGCCGCAGTCGGCGCAGGTGGCGGTCGCCGACTTGGCGATCGAGATTTTCTTCGCGAAGCTCGAGCCGGTCGGGCACGGCTGATCGCCGTCGGTGACGATGCACGCCGAGTAGCCAGCGGGCGCATAGCCGTTGCACGCCGCGGACATGCACGACGGATCGGGCTCGCACAAACGCACCGGCGTCGTCGCCACCGAGCCGCTGCTCTGGGTCTGCGCAGTACAGGAGCCGCCTTGCGGTCCGATGGCTTGCGACTCGTAATCGTTGTCGATGCTGGCGCCGCCGAAGCCGCCGATGCTCGCGCAGGCTCCTTTGGTGAAATTGAGCGAGCCGCCCTGGCTGCTGCAGCTGCTATCGCCGCTATAGTAGGTCGCGATCTGACCGGTCGTGCAATCCGGGTCGGAAGTCTTCGTGCACGCACACGCGCACGCTGCCGATCCGGCGGAGTACGCGACGTCGTCCTCTTGTTTGGAGAAGGGCGCGGCGCACGCGCTCGTCGGGTTCTCGACGTACGCGACCGGCGTCCAACCCGTGGGCACCTCGGGCGGTGTGCATTGATTCGCGTCGTCGTCGCACGGGCCCGCTTCGATCGGCGGCGCCGAATCCACGACGTCGGGGCCGCCGCCGTCGGTGATCGCGCCGTCGGTCGGCGCTTTCACGTCGACCGACACGTCGACGCCCACGCCACCATCATCGACTGGAGCGAGACCGCTCTCGTCGAGACCACAACCCCCGCACGCGAGCAGAATGAGAGCCCCCGCGACACGAAGCGCCATGATGAAACATTATCACGGCGGAGGCGCGCGCGGCAGACGGTCGCCGTAATTCGGATACGCGGGACGAATCAGTTTTTTCGGCGGGTTTTTCGCGAGGTCGTCCATCGCGATCGCGACGGCACGCTCGAGCTGCGGATCGTGACCTTGGCGAACGAGCGCGGGATCTTGCTCGACCTCGACGTCGGGCGCGATGCCGTGATTTTCGACTTCCCACTGGCCGCTCGTGCCGTAGAGCGCCCAGCGCGGCGCGGTGACCGAGCCGCCGTCGATGAGCTGCGGATAACCGCCGATGCCGACGAGCCCGCCCCACGTGCGCACCCCGACGAGCGTTCCGACTTTTGCTTTCTTGAAGAGCCACGGCAGCGCGTCGCCGCCGGAGCCGGACATCTGGTTCGCGATCATCACTTTCGGCCCGTAAATCGCCTGCTGCGGGAGCACGATGTCGTCGCCCTCGCGCGTGGCCGCTCCGATCTGCGGCGTCCATTGAAGGACGTTCACGATGTAATCGGCGATGTAGCCGCCGTGATTGAAGCGCTCGTCGATCACGACTGCGTCCTTGCCGACCTCGGTGAAGTAATAACGATCGAAGTTGGTGAGCCCGCCGCCGTGCGTGTCGGGGATGTAGACGTAACCGACGCGCCCCTGCGAGAGGTCGCTCACTTTTTTGTGATTGTCCTCCATCCACGTGCGGAGGCGCAGCGAGCCGTCGGAGCCGATCGGGACGACGGTGAACGTGCGCGTGCTCGAGCCTTCGGGGCGCGAGTCGACGGTGATCACCGTTTGTTTTCCCGCGCGGCCTTGGAAGAGTCGATCGACGTCGTCGTCGCCTTTGAGCTCTTGCCCGTTGACCGTGATGAGGTAGTCGCCTTCTTTCACGTCGACGCCGGGCTCGGTGAGCGGCGCGCGCAAACCCGGGTTCCAATTTTCGCCGTGGAGGATGCGCGCGAACCGGTAGCGCCCGTTTTCGATTTTGTAGTCGGCGCCGAGGAGTCCCACGTTGACGTGATCCTGCCGCGGATAATCTCCGCCCTGCGCCCAGACGTGACCGAGGACGAGGTTCGAGAGCATCTCTTCGAAGAGCGCGTTGAGATCCGCGCGCCCCGAGATGCCGGCGAGGAACGGCTCGTACGTTTTTTCGGCGGCCGCGAGATCGAGACCGTGCGCGTGCGCGTCGTAGAGGAAGTCGCGCTCGATGCGCCAGATCTCGTGATAAATCTGCTTCCACTCGGCGCGCGGATCGATCCACACCGAGACGTCGCCCATCGGGAGCTTGCCGTCGTCGTCTTTGGGCGGCGCGTCGGCCGAGGTGATGAACCAATTCGAGCCGCGCGCGAAGAGAACGCTCTTGCCGTCGGCCGTGACCTGGAACGTCGCGAGATCGTCCTTCGGCGCTTCGATCTTCGTGAAAAATTCGGCTTTGCGTTTCTTCGGGTCGTAACGCATGACCGTTCGCTGCGGCTGCTCGTCGCTCGAGCGTTCGTAGTCTTCGTCGGTCATGACCGTCGGCGCCGACGTGACGAAGACCGCGCCGTTTTCGGCGACCTCGAGATCCTGCCAGTTGGTGCGGTCCATCGGCATCGCAATGATGCGTTGATCGATGCCGTCGAAGTCGATGCGAACGTCGGTCGGGCCTTTTTTCTTTTTCGCGCCGCCGTCCGCGCCCGCGTCCGAGCCTTCTTCGTCGCTCTCCGGCGCGAGCGGCGAAGGCACGTCCTTCTGCAGCACCGCCGCGTAGACGCTGCTCGTCACCGGTCGCGCCATCGACGTCATCTCGCTGTTGTTCTGTCCGAGGCCGACGTCGGTGCTCGCGAGGAAATAGAGCAGCTTGCCATCGCGATCGAACCGCGGCGACGACGCGTCGCTTCGCGCGTCGGTCACTTGGTGAGCCTTCTTCTCGTCGAGCGAGTAAACGAAGATCGCGTGAAAGTGGTTGTCGAGCTCTTTGACGTACGTGAGCCACTTCGAGTCGTGGGACCACGTCTCGTCGAAGCCCGCGCCTTCGTATTTGGCGGTGTCGATCTTTTGCGGCGTCGGGCGCTCGATGTCGATGAGCCACAAGTTGAGACGCTTGTCGGTGAGCGCGATCTTCTTGCTGTCGGGTGACCAGCGCGGCGAATAAAAATACGAGGGTGGGTCGCCGAGGTTGATGAAGTGCGTCGGGCCGAGACCGTCGGGCGCGCGGAAGTAGAGCGCGTATTCGCCGCCTTGATCCGAGAGCCACGCGATCCATTTTCCGTCGGGCGACCACGCGGGATCGCGATCGGCGACGCCCGGGCTGCGCGTCAGGTTGCGGACGTCGCCTTTCTTCTTCGGCACCGAGAGGATCTCGCCGTGCGCCTCGAAGAGCGCGCGCTTGCCGGTCGGCGAAACGGCGGCGTGGAGAATTTGGCGGCGGCTCACGTTCTCGAAGCGCGCGCGCACTTGCGGGAGCTCATCGGCGATTTCGACTTTGACCGGGTGCTCTTGGTGGCTCGCGAGGTCGTACAAATGAAGCGCGCCGAGCGTCTCGAAGACGATCGCGCCGGGACCTGCCGACGCCGAACGAACGTCCCACCCGTTCGGATCGCGCCAGAGCATGCGCGCGGCGCCGCCCTTGGTGTCGGTCGCCCAGAGCGAGAACGGCCCGTCTTTGTCGGAGATGAAATAAATCGAATCGCCGTCCCACATCGGGCGGCGCTGGTTTTCGTCGGCGCGCGGGACTTTGACGATCTTCGAATCGGCGAGGTCGGCGATCCAAATCGGCGTGGCTTGGCCGCCGCGATATTTTTTCCAACCCGGCTCCCACTGCGGAAACGGGATGTACGCGAGGTGCGTTGCGTCGGGCGAGTACGCGGCGTCGACGCCGGATGGAAGCGGCAGCTCCTCGGCGAAACCGCCGGTCAACGGAACGGTGAAGAGCTGCGGGAGATCGCGCATCGTCGCGCGCGTCGACAAGAAGAGGACGCGCTTGCCGTCCGGGGTGAAGCCGAGCGCGATGTCCGTCCCGGGGCCCCACGTGAGCCGCTTGAGCTCGCCGCCGGTCGAGGGAACGACGTAGACGTCGGTGTTGCCGTCGAACGTTCCGGTGAACGCGATTTGCGATCCGTCGGGCGAAAAAATCGGCCGGCTGTTTCGGAGCTGGCCCGAAACGATTCGACGCGCGACTCCGCCTTCGCGCGCGACCGTCCAAATTTCTCCCGCGAACGAAAATGCGATCTCGGTTTTGGAGAGCGACGGATATTGGAGGAGAAGCGGTCCTTGGAGCGGCGTGCCGGGCGGCGGTGGCGCGGGGGGCGGCGGCGCGCTCGCGGTCACCGTGGGGAGCGCGCTCACCGGGCTCTCGGTCGCGAGCTTCGGCCCCTCGATCGCGAGGATCACGAGCAGCACACCCAGAAGCAAGAAGCCCACGAGCGCGCGTCCGTCGGATTTCATGAACCCTCCACGCGGCGAAGGTACTTCAACGCGCGCGCCAGGTGCAGACGAACTCGTGGTGCGGTCCGCCCTGCCCCGCGCAAACGGCTTCGCGCGCGTCGTCGTTCACCGTCACCCCGATGCGCGCCATCGTCTGGATCATCCAGCCTTCCATGAGCTCGCAGTGGGCGCGGTCCATCTGAGGAAAATCTTCGATGCGGAGGCGCGTATCGCTCGGCTCCCACGCGACGGCGGTCATCGTGCCGGCGTTTCGGTAGTAGCTGGACCAAACGCGCGAGCACGATCGAATCAGCCGCTCGGGGCTCGCGAGGGCGACGTAAATTTTGAACATGGTGCCGAGGTCGCGCTCGCCCGCGGTCGCGCCGAGATCGCGGAAGAACTTCGCGTTGGCGCGTCCGAAGCGGAACTTCAGCGCGTAGAGGAGCTCGATGTACGCGTCGTAGGGGTAGTAGCGAAGCGGCTGAACGCGCTCGGCGAAGAGCGCCGCCGACGCCGGGCTCAGCGCCGCGACGATCTCGTCGATTCCCGCGCGGCCGATGCGGTTTTTGGCGAACGCGAACAGACCGAGGAGCGCGCGCCCGCTGACTTCCGGCTTCCCCACGGGCACGGAGTATACGGCCTTAATCGGCGCCTACACGCGACCGTAGAAGCGTGTGTGAAGGTCCTCATCGCAGACGACGACCGCGTCAGCCTCGCCCTCCTGTCCGAAACCGTTCGGGCGATGGGGCACGAAATCGTGACCGCGAGCCACGGCGCCCAGGCGCTCGAGCTCCTCGCCGACGAGACCATTCAGCTCGCGCTGCTCGACTGGACCATGCCACGGATCGACGGGATCGACGTCTGCACGAAGGTGCGCGCCCAAAAGCGCAGCCACGAGCTCTACCTCATCCTCGTCTCCGCGCGGACGAAGCCCGAGTCGGTGCTCGAGGGGCTCGACGCGGGCGCCGACGATTACGTCGCCAAGCCGTTCAGCGCGATCGAGATCGTCGCGCGCGTGCGCGCTGCCGAGCGCGCGCTCCAATATCAAAAAGAAGTCGCGACGGTCCGCGCGTACATCGACGAGATCGTCGCGAACCTGGATTGCGGCGTCATGCTCTCGGATCCATCGGGGCGCATCCTCTTCGCGAACGACGCGCTCGCGCGCCTCGCGGGGATCCCGAGCGCGTGCTCCGGCAAGCTGCGCGAGGAAGTGCTCGCCGTGCACTCGTGCCAAGCCGCCGAGTCGGAGCGCGGGAGCGAGTTCCTCAAAGCGATGATGCACGCGGTCCTCGACGCGAAAGTCGAGCTCGCGGTCGCGAGCCCGGAGCCGCGCGTCGTCGCGTGGTCGTCGAAGCTGGTGCACCTCGGGGCGACCGATGGGCGGCTCGACTTGTGTCGCGACGTCAGCGCCGAGGCCGATCTGGCGCGCAAGCTCGCGGAGCAGGCGCGACACGATCACTTGACCGGCCTGCTCAACCGACGCGGCGGCGAAGAGGCGATTCGCCGCGAGGTCGAGCGCGCCAAGCAGCACGGCGCGCCCATCAGCTTTTTGCTCGCCGACGTCGACCGCTTCAAAGACGTCAACGATCGCTTCGGTCACGCGGTGGGCGACCGCGTGCTCGAGGCCGTCGCGCGGTGCGTCCGCCAGTGCCTCCGCGCGTACGATCACGCGGTTCGCTGGGGCGGCGAAGAGATCCTCGTGGTCTTGCCGGAGACGCGCGGGTTCGAGGCGGCGATCGTCGCCGAAAAAATTCGAATCGCGGTCGCACAGGTCGTGCTGGAAGGCGCGCCGCAGGCCACGATTTCGATCGGGCTCGCCGAGCTTGGTCCGCAGGGCATCGCAGCGGCGCTCGAATCCGCGGACGAAGCGCTCTATGCGGCGAAGCAGAGCGGTCGCAACTGCACGCGGCGTCTCGGCGACGAGCGCGCCACGATGGTGCCGAGCCGCGAGCGCGGCGCGTCGCTCAGCCCGGCGTGGACGACGACCATCAAGAGCGCTTGAGATCGCGTCGCGACTCGAGCAGCTCCCAGCGCGCGAGGAGCTCGGTGACGGCGGCGCGCGCGGGCTCGAGCTCGGCGGCGAGCGAGCGCGCTTTCTCGCCATTTTCGGCGTAGATCGCGGGGTCCGAAAGTGTCTTCTCGATCGCGGCGAGCTTCTCTTCCGCTTCGGAAATGCGGCCCATGATCGCGTCGAGCTCGATGCGCTCGGCGTACGTGAGCGGCTTTTTCTCCGGCGCTATTTCGACTTTCGGCGGAGGTGGTGCGCTCGCGCGCGCCCCGGTGGCGGCGACCGGCGGCGGACGGAGCGACACGTACGTCGACCAGTTGCCCGGATAGCGCACGACGCGCCCTCCCTCTTCGAAGACGAGCATCGACGTCGCGACGCGATCGAGAAACCAGCGATCGTGCGACACGGCGAGCACGCACCCTGGCCACGACTCGAGCAGCTCTTCGAGCGCCGAGAGCGTCGCGACGTCGAGATCGTTGGTGGGCTCGTCGAGGAGGAGCAGGTTCGAGCCGTCCTTGAGAATTTTGGCGAGCGCCACGCGCGCCCGCTCGCCGCCCGACAGCGAGCCGACCTTCTGGCGCTGCTTGCTGCCTTCGAAGAGGAATTTCTCGAGGTAGCTGCGCATCTCGATCGCCTCGGGGCCGATCGTGACGACGCCCGCGCCGGTTCGCTCGGCGCCCTCGCGCTCGGCGACGTTGTCGAGGATCGACCAATCGTCGCGAAGCTGCGCGCGCGCTTGATCGAAGAGCGCGATCTTCGTCCGCGGCGCGACGCGCGCCGTGCCGGCCGAGGGCGCGAGCTCGCCGGTGACGACGCGAAGGAGCGACGTCTTGCCCGCGCCGTTCGGTCCGACGACGCCGATGCGATCGCGCGAGACGAGGTGCAGCTCCAAATCGCGCACGAGCACGCGTCCCGCGATGGTGACCGAAACGCCCTCGAGATCGAGCACGCTCTTGCCGAGCTCCGCGGCGCCGCCTTCGAGGCCCGTGAGCTCGACGTTCTTCGGCAGCGCGATCGGGTCGTCGGCGATGAGCGCCTTCGCCCGCTGGATGCGCGCCTTTTGTTTGGTCGAGCGCGCCTTCGCGCCGCGCATCAACCAGGCTTTTTCGCGGCGAATCGCGTTGAGCCGGTTCGCTTCGGCGCGCTCCTCGTGCGCGAGCCGGTCGGCTTTTTGCTCGAGGTAAGCGCCGTAGCCGCCTTGGTACTCGTGGAGCGTCCCGCGATCGAGCTCGAGGATGCGATCGCAAATCGCGTCGAGCACGTAACGATCGTGCGTCACCATGAGGATCGCGCCTTGCCACTCGTTGGCGAGAAATTCTTCGAGCCAGTCGATGACGATCGTGTCGAGGTGATTGGTCGGCTCGTCGAGGATGGCGAGCGTCGGCCGCGCGACGAGAACCTGCGCGAGCGCGACGCGTCGCCTCTCGCCGCCGCTCATCGGGCCGACGGGGCGATCGATTTCGCGGACGCCGAGCTTGGAGAGCATGTCCTCGGCGACGTGGCCGCGGCCCCAGCCGCCGAGCTGCTCGATGCGCTCGGCGAGATGCGACTGCTCGGCGAGGAGCGCGTCGGTCACGCCGGTCGCGAGCTCGCGGCTGATCGCTTCGTGACGCGACGTCGCCGTCTTCCACTCGGCGAGCCCTCGCTCGACGATCGTGCGCGGCGTCGCGTCGGCATCGAGCGCGGGCTCCTGCGGCAAATACAAGATGCTCGCGTCGCGACGCCGATCGATCGTGCCTTCGTCCGCTGGCTCTTCGCCCGCGAGCACGCGGAGGAGCGTCGACTTGCCGGTTCCGTTCACGCCGAGCAAGCCGACGCGCTCGCCGCGCGCGATGGCGAGCGACACGTTCGAAAAGAGCGTCTGCGGCCCGTAGGACTTCGACAGCCCTCGCGCGCCTAAAATCGTGCTCACTTGAGCAGCGGCACCAAACCGCTGCTGCGCAGCACCGTGCCGACCAGGGTCTGGAAATAAGTCGTGAGCCCCTTCACGTCCGCGGCGGTCAAGCTCCGCTCGCCGAGCGGCACGGTCAGCGCGAAGACGAGATTTTCGTCCGAGCAGGTCATGCGGAGCAAATCGAACTTGGAGCTCAGCTCGTTGAGCTTGGGCGCCGACTTCTCGCAAGCGCCCGGCTCCTTCCAGTTGAACGACGCGACGTACCCGATGTACGGCCCGAGCGCTTGCTCGTTGGCCCAAACGAGGCCGACCGTCGCGACGTTCTCTTTTTTCTCGTCGCAGACGAGCGTCTCACCCGAGAGATGACACGCGTGGCCCGCGCTCTCGAGCGTCGTTCCGAGCCAGCGCATCGCCGCGGCTTGCGGAGCGCGCGGCATCGTGTCGGTCGCTTCGGCCGTCGGCGCGGCCTGCACGGTCACGGCAGGAGCTGCCGGCGCAGCCGCACCGCCGCACCCTACGAGCGAAACGCCGATGGCCGTGGTCGCGGCCCGCACCGAAAGCATCGCGCGATACTACATCACGGATGCACCTCGAGGTCGTAGTCGATGTGCGGCACCGATTGCCCGAGCGCTCACGGCCGCGCACGCCCAAGCCGCGCAGCTCGGGCTCTTCGCCGTCGAGCTCAGCACGCAGCACAACTCGGCTACGTTCTTCTGCGGCTCGGCCGGTTCGACGAGGCGCGCGCCCTCGAGCAGCGATGCGCCGAGGCGCTCGAAGCGCACGGCGATCGACGTCTCGCCCGCGGCTCGCGTATTTCTCGCCCTCGTCGCTCGAATTTTGACGGACACGCCGCCGGTGCGCGCCTTCGCCCGCGCGGTCCGCGCGAGGATCCGTCTGGCGCGCGGTCTCGTCGCCGATGCGCGCGCCGAGCGGCGGCCGAGGCGAGCGCGATGCTCCGCGAGCTCGGCGCGATGGAACAAGGCGAGTCGCTCGTACGCGTGATGGAGGCCGAGACGCTCGCCGCGGTCGGTGACGTCGACGGCGCACGACGCAGCGCGCGAGCGGCTCCTCGCCCGTGCATTTCGGCTGAGCGACGAGCGCCTTCGCCGGTCGTTCCTCGAGTGCGTGCCCGAGAACGTCCGGACTACTTCACCGGCGGCGGAGGCGGAACGTAGAACGTGTGGAGGTCGAGCCCGCCCGGATACATGTAGCTCGTACGCGACCCGTAACCGTAAACGAGAAGCCCGAACGGGAAGACGCCGTGGATCTCGTGTCCTTCTTTCGAGTTGTCGAGCTGGACGTGCGCGGTCAAAAACGGTTGTCCCCCGACTTGCGAATAGGCATTTTGCGGAATGTCGGTGCCGTCGAGCGTCACCGTATTTCCAGTCGGCGTAATCACGTCAATCCAGTTTTCGGAATACGTTTTGGGCGCGAGGAACGTGTAAGTCGATCGATATTGCTGGAGCGGCACCGCGGGGCACTCGCTCGGGTCGCCGAGGTCCGGATTCGGGTCGCCCGCGTCGGCCGGCCAATTCGCGTATTCGCCTTGGAGGTATTCGACGACGTTGATGCGCCCGTTGGCGACGATCGCGAAGCTCTTGTCGACGTCGGGGATGTCCATGACGTCGCCCGTGTTGAGGAGCGCGCCCTGATAACCCATGATCGGCGGGTCGAACCCGACGAGCGTCGAGTCGTAGAGGCCCATGATGCGCACCCAGACGTGCTCGCCGTGCGGCGTGTGCGGCAACGTCGCGACGAACTCGGTGCCGAGCGTCTCGACCGGGAACATCGACGATTCGAGGTGATCGCAGGCCTTTTTGCTCTCGGGGATGAACGTGCAGCCGTGACCGGCGTAGGTCATGACCGGTTTGTCGGCGCGAATGATCGAGCCCGAGAGGTCGGACGCGTAGCTCGCCTTGTTCACGTCGCCGAGCGCCGAGAACATCTCGAGCACGTCGCCCGCATCGAGCGCGTACGTGTAGCTGTCGCCGCGCTGCATGACCGCGGGGCCGGTGCTCGGCACGCCCTGCACCTGTCCGGCCGGGTACACGGTGACGTTCGTGCCGTCTTGCGTCGCGGTCACCGCGAAGAAGCCGGGCGTCGCGCCGAACGAAGGCCACGCGACGACTCCGTAATCGCCGGTCACGACGTTCGACGGCAAAAGCAGCGAGGCGTCGTTCGAATACGAATAACAATGAGGCCCGGCTCCCGCGTCGCCGTAACCGGGGCACGGAGCGCCCGCGTCGATTTCGTATTCGAGCGCCGAAAATTGATAAACACTCACCGGATAATCGGTCGTGAGGTGATAAGCACCTTTGGCCACGATGCGGCTCGGCCCGGGATCGCCGACGACCGTGTTGACGTCGAACTGCGGGCCCTTCAGCGCGGCGACCCACGGTAGCGTGATGGCTTGCACCGAATTCGCGGGGACCTGCACGACGACGTTCTGCGCGAGCGCGCCGCCGCTCACCGTCACGGTGACCACTTGCGACGGCTGCGGGTTCGACACGGCCACGGCGAAATCGAACTCCGTATAAACCGGGTTCAGCGTGACGGTCGGCCAGTAGTCGCAGCCGATGTAGCTGTTCTTCGCGACCGACTCGGTGCACGTCGTGGGAATGGGCGACGTGGTTCCGGTCTCGGTGGAGAGCGTGACGTCGCCGAAGCTGATGCCCGAATCGGCCGGGCCGGTTTCGGGAACGGTCGAGTCTTGGAGGCCGCCGGCATCGACGCCGCTTCCGTCGGGTTTGCCGCTGTCGTCGCCGCCGCACGCGGCGACCGTCGCGAAGCCGCCAACGAGAAGCGCGAGCGCTGCGCCGAGAAATTTTTTCGAGGTCATCGCATCACCTCGCCGTCACGGGGCTCGAGATGGTCGTCGAGTGCCAGCGGAAGTTGTCGAGGTTGATCGCGGAGTCCATCAAGCCGTCGCCCTCGTCGTAAATGATGAAGCTCAGCGTGAACGTCTCGCCCGGCGCGATCGGCGCGGTCGTCTTGAGCCAGTCCGTCGCGCCGCTTCCGAGGTTGTCGTTGCCGAGCGTGAACGCCGTCTGACCGTATTTGATCTCGTAGCCGGTCTGCGCGAGCGTCGAGAGCGGGTTGCTGCAAGTGAGGTGCGTGTAACCGAGATTGAGACCGCTCGTCACGTCGTTGCAGTCCTGGAAGAAGCCGTTGTTGACGTTGATGCGGTGCCCGAGCCCGTCGAACGCGATTTGCGTCGGCGCGTTGTACTGCTGCGAGGTGAGCATCGCGAGGAACGTGTCGTTGAAACCGTGGCACACGTACTCGGGGTATTCCTCGCTGAAGAAGTTGAAGTCGAACGTGAACGAGCCGGCGTTGATCGGCGCCCGCAGCGTGAGACGAATCTCGCTGTAGTCGTTGACCGTGGTGGGCTCGTCGGTGCCGTTCGGGTTGCACGGGTTCGGGTTTTGCGCCGCCTTGAGGGGAGCCGGGTTCGGAAAAGTATTCTGCAGGTTGGTGCCGTCGCCGGGCGTGTAGCTCGGGTTGTCCTTGTCGTCGTCGGCGGTGCCGGTCGAGAGGAACGCCATGTACGAACCCTTGTGCGGCGTGAAGTTCTGGCCCATGTGCGCCGTGATGCGGTGCGCGAAGCTGTCGTTCGGCCCGTAGAACGTCGCGCCCACGACGACGCTGCATTTCGCGTTGTCGCAGATGTCCATCGCCGACGCGTAGTCGCCCGGCTTCGTGCTGTGGCCGGCGGTGAGGCTCGCGTCGCACGTGCGAAGGTTGTCGATTTGGCCGTCGCAGTCGTTGTCGATGCCGTCGCTGCCGACCGGGTCGCTCGGATCGTTCGTGTCGAATGCGCACGGGTTGATGAGCGAGTCGTGGTCGTTGCAGTCGCCGTCGCACGTCGTCCAGCCGTCGCCGTCGTCGTCGAAGCAGTTGTTGCCGTCGCCCTTCGAGAAGCCGTCGAAGTCGAACGTCGCGTCGTATTGCGAGCCGCTCTCGTCGGTCGTCGCGTCGTTGCCCGAGCTCGAGTCGAGCACGAACCCCGAATCGAACAACGGACCCGTCTCCGGTTTTCCGGAATCGGTCGTCGGGCTCGAATCGACGCCGCCGCCGGAGTCTTCCGCCGTGCCGCCGTCGAAATTGCCGTTACCCGACGAGCACGCGACCGCCACCACCGCGAGCGTCGTCGCCACAAAGGCCAGAGGCCGCATGCGAAACTCCTCGAGCGAGCAGCATAGCAGCGCGTCTCCGAAAGGTGGTAGACGATACGCCGTGGCGCTCGTCGCTCTCCAAGACGTGAGGAAGTCGTTCGTGCACATGGGCCGCACGCTCGAGGTTCTGCGGGGCGTCGACTTGGAAATCGGCGAGGGCGAGATCGTCGGCGTCGTGGGGCAATCGGGCGCAGGCAAGTCGACGCTCCTCCACTGCATCGGGACGCTCGACGTGCCGACGAGCGGGACCATCGAGGTTGGCGGCGAGGAAATCACGGCCCTTCCGGGCGCGCGCCTCGCGTCGCTCCGCAATCGCCTGATTGGCTTCGTCTTTCAGTTCCACCACCTTTTGCCCGAATTCAACGCCCTCGAGAACGTGATGATGCCGGGGCTCATCGCGGGCCGAAGCCGCGGGCCGATCGAGACGCGCGCCCGCGCGCTCCTCGAGGAGGTGGGCCTCAAAGACCGGGCGAGCCACCGGCCGGGCGAGCTTTCGGGCGGCGAGCAGCAGCGCGTGGCGCTCGCGCGCGCGCTCGTGCTCGAGCCCAAGCTCATCCTGGCTGACGAGCCGACCGGCAACTTGGACTCGGCGACCAGCAAACAAATCCACGATCTCTTTTTTCACATCAACGAGCAGCGCGGCACGACGCTCGTCATCGTCACGCACAACATGGCGCTCGCCGACTCGATGCCACGCAAAGTGACGCTCAAAGACGGCCGCGTCGAAAAAGACGAGCGCAAATAGCTCAGCCTCCGCGGATCGCGAGGAAGAGCCCCATCTCGCCGTGGCCGGCGGCGATCGTCGGCATCCAGCTGATCGAGGTGGTGACGTCGGTCTGAATCGACGAGACGCTCTCCACTTGAATCACCGTGCGCGCGTTCGAACCGCTGAGGCCGGGCGTGACGTCGTTGCTCGGAATGGCGAAACCGGTTCCGGCGATCCACGTCGTGACGTCGTCGCCGAGGCCGGCGTAATAGACGAGCAAGTCGTTGCCGTGCGTCGTGCTGAGCGTTCCCGACGGGAGGGACGAGGTGACGCCGTCTCTCGTCGCGCCGATGCCGACCGAGCCGTCCTCGAAGCTCGACGCGTCGGCTCCGGCGACGTCGAGCACGGTCATCGAGCACCGCGCAGCGCCGCCGACGGTCGTGAAGGTGACGGTCACGCTGCCGACCGCGGTGGACTTCGCGACCCAAAAGCACGACATGCGAGACGATACGTTGACCGACTCGTAGCCGCTCTTCGTCTGCGTCCAGATTTGGCTCTTGTCGTCGCCGACGGTGAAGGCGTCGGTGTCGTTGGTGCCTTCGCGCACGCAGGCGAGGAGCGCGTCGCCCGCGGCGTTCGCGATCGGGACCGTGAGCGACTGGACGGGCGCGTCGGTGTTGTCGAGGTTGTTCCACACTGCGACGACGTGCGGCGCGACCGGCGGCGCGTCGACTGCGACGTCCTCGGCCGATGCTTCAGTCGGCGCATCGACCAACGGCGCGTCGACGCTCGCGTCGGCGGGCGCGCCATCGACGCCGCCCGAGAGCCCGCTCGTATCCGGAAAGAGCCCGCAGCCGGCCATCGCGATCATGGCCAGGCTGCGGCGGCGCATCCATTGAAAGTAACAGATCCGTCGTCAAAAACCGGTAGACTCGCGCCGGGTGCCGCGATGTCCGAGCGGTGGTTTTTCTTCGACGAGCGCGAGAAAACGACGGTCGCCGAGGCGCTCGCCACGCTGGGCACGTCTGCGCCGAACGAAGCGCGCCTCGCCGAAGAGTCGCTCGGCCGCTTGTCGCGCGCGGCGTCGCTCGTCATCGACTGCGCGAGCACCGTGCGAAACGACGCGACGAGCGAGACGCTCATCGATCTCCTCTGCCGCGTTCCGGAATGGGATCTCGATCTGCACGTGCCGACCAAAGCGCTCGTCGGCAACGCGTACCTCGTGATGAAGATCAATTTCTTCAAAGGCCTCGGTTACGCGCTCGAGGGCAGCGCCCCGGCGCCCGAGCTCATCGAGCGCGTTCACGCCGAGGCCGGCCAATCGATCTACACCAAGCTCGCCGAGGAGCTCTTCGTCGCGATCGTCACCGACCCGGCCGGCCGCCGCAACGTGAAGCTCCACGCCGCGCGCGAGCTCTTCCACATTTGGGAGCATCGCCTCGATGCCGAGATCGACGACTTCGCACCGGTGCTCGAGTCGGTTTGGCTCGCGCGCGACCGCGTGCGCCCGGTCGTCGGCACGCTGCAGGGCACGTCCGAATTTTTGCGGCTCCTCGGCACGACGAGCGATCACAGGTTCTTCGATCATTTCGTCGACGGCGACGTGCCTCAAGAAGAGATCGACGCGTTCGAAGAATTTCTCTTCGGCATCGCCTACGAGTCGATCGGAAAAATTCGAGAGCACCTCGCGACGGGCGCGCGCGGCGCGGTCTCGGCGCTCGACGCAGCGACGATCGCCGGGCGCAATGCGGACTCGTGGGCGCCGACGTGGGGCGGACCTCAAGCGATTTACTCGAGCTACAAGAAGCGCAAAGTGAAAGCGCATTACCGCACGCTCGCGCAGGCGCCCGGCCCCAAAAAGACGGCTGAGGAATACGTCATGATCGCCTTCCTCGACCGTGCCGACTGATGGCGCGCGGGCTCTGGAGCAAGCTCCAAGAAGCGCGACGATCGAGGGCCGCGCGCTTCGGCGAGCGGGTCGTCCTCGTGCTCCTCGTGGGCGCGCTGCTCATCGTGCTCACGCGGCCGCCTTCGCTCGCCCACCCCAACGAGACCGCCGAGCAGCACGTCGCGCGGATGCAGCGCGAGATGGACCGGCTCGCCAAGCAGCCGACGACGCGATGTCCGGCCGAGTGGGGCGCGCTCGCGAGCGAGAAGGATCTCCGCATCGCGCTTTTTTACGGCTACGCGAACTTCGACGACCACGTGCTCGACGCGGGGTTCGCGCACGGGATGGCGAGCGCGCTCGAGCTTCCGTGTCGCGGTTCGATCGCCGCGTGCGGCTTCGCGCTCGATC
The DNA here is from genome assembly GCA_036488725.1 of Polyangiaceae bacterium. Taxonomy (GTDB): domain Bacteria; phylum Myxococcota_A; class Polyangia; order Polyangiales; family Polyangiaceae; genus DASXHD01. Next base: position 28,480 of record DASXHD010000085.1, read on the forward strand.
GCGAGGAGCCGAACTTGCTCGCGTTGAAACGCATCGAGGCCGAGCGGACCGTGACCGTCGACATCCGCTGGCCGTCGGTGGGCACGAGCAACGAGCGCAACCGCGGCGCCGACGCGCATCGTCAAAAAGAAGAGAGCGCCCGCACCAAAGACGCGTTCTACGAGGCCCTCCGCGACTCGGACGTCGTCCTCTACACCGGTCATTCACGCGCCGGCAGCGGCCTCGGGTTCGACCCGTCGAGCAAGCTCGACATCGCGATCGACATGATTTTTCGCTCGCCGGCCAAGGCGATTCGCCACGCGCTCGAAGCGCGCCCGAGCCGTCTCAAGGTGTTCGCCGCGATGGCGTGCGAGTCGGACGACTATTACGAAAAAGAATTTCACGCGGCGAACGCCGACGCGTCGCTCCTCCTCGTCGAGGGAGACATCTCGTCGGTGCAGACCGATCAGATCGACATCGGCATCTTGAACGCGCTCTTGGGCGAGCGATGCCGCGCCGAGCTCGACGAGTCGCTGCGAAGCGTCGACGAGCCCGACGTGAAAGTGCACTACGTGAAAGGCCGCTGATCAGGCCTTGCCGATGGCTTTGCGCCAAGTCGGACGCGCGCTGATCGCGTTCCACCATTTCGTGAAGCTCGCGTGCTTCGCGAAAATTTCCTTGGCGGGCGTCATCATCGCGTACTCGACGTACGGCATGAACGCGACGTCGGCGAGCGTGAAGTCTCCGCCGACGATGAACTGCGAGCCGGCGAGGTGCTTGTCGAGCACAGCGGCCGTCGTCGTGAGCGCGTTGCCCGCGGCCTCGAGCACCGCCGGCGCTTGCGGGCGCTTGAAGACGTGCTCGTAAATGAATTTCATCGCGTGGATCGAAAACTCGCTCGTCTCGACGCTGATCCACTGCTCGACGCGGGCGCGCGCGCGGAGATCGCGCGGAAGAAGCGAGCTGCCGGTTTTCTCGGCGATGTAGCGCATGATGGCGCGCGATTCGAAGAGCTCGAAGCCATCGTCCTCGATCGCCGGGATGCGGCCGAACGGCTGGCGACGGGTGTGCGGTTCTTGTTTGTGCTCGCCCTTCGAGAAGTCGACGACGTTCATCTCGAACGGCGTCTCGGTCTCACCGAGGGTCATCAGAACTTTGCGCGTACACGTGCTGGCGGGATTTCCGTAGAGCTTGATCATGAGGTCGCGCAGCTTAGAGCTGTGCGGGCGCGCCGGGGGCGAAATCAATGCGTCGCCGCTCGAGCACGCGACCCGCGTCGAGCTTGCCCTCGACGATCTCGTAGCCCATCAGCGCGAAAATTCGTCCGTGCAAGAAGATCGGGCGCGCGTTTCCGTACCAATCGACGCACGACGCGCGGCACGCGTCGTTCGCCGCGCGACCCGACGCTTCGAGCTCGCCCATCGACTGGAAATCGAGCGCGCGGTTCTTCACGAACACGATCGACGCCGACCCTTCGACGAGCTGGCTCCAGCCGGGCTTGGCCGCCCCGCGGATCGGCAAGCCGAGCATGCCTTCGTCGTCCGACTCGACTTTGTAGAAGAAGCCCTGACTGCGCGTCTCGCCTTGCGTCGCCTTCGCGCGCACGAAGTGACCTTCGGTTCTCGCGTTCGCGCCGAGTGCAATCGCCGTGAAGTGCAGATCGCTGCCGTCGCTGCCGACGACCACCGCGTTCTTGCCCATCGCCTCGATGCGATCGACCCCGTGCGCGAGCTCGAGCTTCGCCGGCGCGGCCTGCGCGTCGGACACGTGATACGCAACGAGCGTCTTGTCGGTATTGGAATGCGCATATCCCCACGACATGCCCGTTCCGTAGAGCAGCCAGTCGCCGACGAAACGATTTTGAAACGCCCACGCATTTTCGGTCGGTTTGGGCAGGCTCGTGTAAAGCGTTTTGGGGACGTCGGTGACGGCGGTCGAAAAGGACGCAATCGGCAAACGCAATAGCGCGACGTCGCCGGCCGCGGTTTCGGGCGCCCACATCGCGTCGCCCCCCGAGTCGCTCCGCACGAGGACGTCGAGCTGATCGGCGCGCTCGGCGAAAGAGAATTGATCGACCGGCGCGCCCATCGTGACGAGCGCGGAAGGCCCGCCGCCGTCGAGCGGCATGCGCGCGAGCATCGACTTGCTCTTGCCGGTCGTCCAATCGCTCATCCACACGTAAACGGCCTTCTCCGAGACGTAGAACGTCCGGCCCATCGGACCCATCATCGTGGTTGCTTTGCACGTCATGTCGCCGTGGCCGAGATCGCAAACGGTCACCGTGTGGAGCGCCTGCGCACCGAAACCGGTCACCGGCCGATAGATGCTCGTCGGCGCCACGATGCGCTGGAACTCGGCGTCGGTCGCACCCGTGTGCCACCGCCGGAGCGCCGGAAGCGCCCGCTCGGCTTGCTCGGCGCCGCCCCACGCCGGCAAATACATCGGAGAATAAAATACGAGCTTATTCCCGACGATGCGGCTCGCGTAGTTGCGTGACGAATAATAGTCGTTCGAACGTAAGTGGTATGTCGCGCGATAAGTGATTTTGCCTGCGCCGTCCAAGTCGAACAAACCGATTTCGGTGCCGCCGCGCTGGTAGCTGTAACCGACGACGACGACCGTATCGCCCGAGATCAGCATCTCGTCGTACCAAGAGCCGCTCGGGTCGATGCCCGCGCCGAACGCGTCGGCGTGCGAGACCGGGCGCAGCGAGTCGTCGCCGACGCGCACCGTGAAGAGACGCCCGCGGCGAAGAACGACGAGAAAATCCCCGTGCGCTTTGACGATGCCGCCCTCGTCGACGTTGGCCTCTTGGGTGTTCGTGATCGATTCGTCCTTCGCTTTGTCGTCCGCCGCTGCTGCCGAGGCTTGGGGCGCGCTCTGGGCTTCGGCGCCGTTGCTCGCGCCCGCGTGTCGCATGGCGCGGGCTTTCTGCGCTTTCGCGAGGTCGTCGAAGAAGGTCGTCAGCTCTTCGTCCGAGGCGAACGCCGTGAGGTTCGAGCGGCTCGCGGCCGCGATCGTCTCTTCGACGTCCCGGCCGGCGTCGACCACGGCGACGGGCTGCGTCGGTTGGACCGGGTTCTCTTTCGAGCATGCCGCGAGCATCGCGACGAGGAGCAAACGGGTGGCGCGCATCCCGTGACTACGGGCGAGGCCCTTCGACGATCTCTCGATGCATGACACGATGATCAGGCTCGCGCATCGCCAAACTGGCGGGAAATGCGCCTCCGCGCGCGCGGCCTGCATCTTGCTGAGCTGGCCGAGGCTCATGCACGTCCGATGGAAAGTGCTGATCGCGGTGGTGGCGATCGGCGCCGCGAAATGCAGCACCGCGCCGCCGTGCAGCAACCACTCCGCGCCGCACGCGACGTTCGACGTGGCGAGCGGATGCGTCGGCTACTACTGCGCGATGAATTGCGAGCCCGGCTTCATCGATTGCGACGGCGAGCAATCCAACGGGTGCGAGACGTCGACGACGTCCGGTCTGCCGCCTCACACGGTGCTCGACCCGAACGCGTTCGTCGGCGGCGGGTGCGGCGGCGGCGGCTCGCCGCTCGGCACGATCGGCCAGTGCAACGTCGAATGCGAGCCCGGCTTCTTCGACTGCGACAAGAACCAGTCGAACGGCTGCGAGACGAGCTCGAGCGTCGGCTGCCCGGCCGTGAAAGTCGACGCGAGCTCCGACGCGGGCCTCGTCCCGGAGCGGCTCGCTTCGATCTCGTCAGCGCCGGGCGGGCTCGTCGCGTGCGCCGGCAACGATTATTTCTTCGACGGGAGCGAGCTTCGCTCGATCGACGGCATCACGCTCCTCGTCAGCGACGTCGCGCTCTCGCCGGCGCCGCCGACCGACGGCCTCGCGTGCGACGGCGACACGCTCTTCTGGTCCGCGTCACTCGGCGACGCGGGGACCGGCGCGCTCTACGGCGTGCCCGTGCTCGGCGGAACGCCGATCGTCGTCGCGTCCGGTTTCGATCCGTCGCCCGGCGTCGCCGTTCGCGACGGCGGCGTGCTCGTCATGTCGAGCGCCGGGTTGCTCTTCGCGCAAGGCGACGGCGGCGCCGGCGCATGGATGCCGGCGACGCCGACCGGTGCCTACGAACCCTTCGCGCTCGTCGGCGGAGAAGACTGGTCGATCGCGAATGGCGCCATTTTGCGGCGGACCGACGACGCCGGCACGAGCACGTGGATCGACGACGCCGGCGCTCCGTCGACGCTCGTCAGCGCGAACGGACGACCGATGGCGTCGATCCACGCGACGTTCGACGACGCGGGCGCGACGTCCGATTGGCTCGCGCGTCTCGAGGACGACGGCGGCGCTCCGACGGTGAGCCCCATCTTCACGACCGCGAAACCCGTCGTCGCGGCGGCCTCGGGCACGAAGGCGGTGGTCGCGACCGATGCGACGATTTACGTCGTGACGCCCAACGAGGCCCAGCCGCTCTTCACGACGCCCGATCACGTCGTCGACGTCGCGCTCGACGGAAACTGGGTGATTTGGACGACGTGGAGCAACGCGGGCGTCTGGAGAGGAGCGCTTCCATGAAGGCGAGCATCGCAGTCGTCGCCATAACGATCGGGATCGCCGCGCCGGCCCGCGCGCAAGAGGCGACGGTGCGCGTCCACGTCGACGGCGACCCGCGCGCCGTCCTCGAAACGCGCTACGACGGACCGTGGGCGGCGATCTGCAACGCGCCGTGCGACATCCGCGTGCCGCTCGACGCGTCTTATCGCATCAACGGCGACGGCATTCAGCAGTCGAAAAAGTTCTCGCTCCCGTCGACGTACGGCGTGGCGCGCGTCGACGTGACGTCGGGTGACGCCGGGATTCATGCGCTTGGAATCGTCGGGCTCGCGCTCGGCGCCGGCTCGATGATGGCGGGGCTCACGACGATGATCGTCGCCGTCTTCTCCGAGTCGTGCTCCGACTGCATTGGCGGTTTCGCCAACACGACCGAGCCGAACGTCGCGTGGGCGCTCATGGGCGCCGGCCTCGTCGCGATGATCGGCGGCGGCGTGCTCGTCGGTGAAACGAAGACGCAAGTGAGCCTCACGACCGCCGAGCCGGGCCCGGCCGCGCGCGCCGCCGTGCTCCCGGAGCGCCGCGCGATCGTCGTGCCGCCGGCCGTGGGCGTTCCGATCGTGGGCATTTCGTTCTGAGCGACGCTGCCCATGATGGCGCCGCGATCCGAACGGATCGCGCGCGATCGATGTAGATCGCACGATCTCGCGGAGATCCCGCGGGCACGGAACGTGCGATGCGAGCCGGCGTGCGAATCTCGTGGCTCTCGGTCTTTTTATTCGCGTGCAGCGCGGCGCCCGTCGACGTCGAAGTCGCAGACGCATCCGACGACGTCGTCCTCCCCGACGCGCCCGAGCTCGAGGCCGCCGCGCCGGAGCCGGAGCCCGATGCCGGCGCCGAAGCGGCCGCGCCCGATCCGTGCGCCAAGCACATCACCGTCCTCTTCGCCGTCGGCACCGGCGCCGGCGCGCTCAAATCCCACGCGACGTCTTGCTACACGGTGCTCGACGCCGACGGCGCCGCCAACAAACAGTTTCGCAAATGCAGCACGAGCAACTTCGCCGTCTCGAACGCGAGCGCGCCCAACTACGCCTTCGACGACACGAACCCGAACGCGCCGCTCTCCGAAGATCAAAATTTTCTCCAGCAATGCGCCGCGGGCGCGACTGGCGACGGCTTCGAATACATGGCGTACCGCGGGAGCTGGCGGCTGATCTTTCCGGCGAATCATTTGAAGGCGTTCTTCGCCGAGCTCCACGCGGGCGACGGCGACGTCGACGACAACTGGCCGAGCGCCTACGTGAACAACGCCGAGCTCGCGAAGCACACCGTCTATCCGATGATCAACATCGGGCCGACCAACGTCTCGAACCCGGCGCCGACGATCCAGAAGGACGGGCTCGCGATCTGCAAGACGGTCAAAGACGGCGGTTACTTCGGCGTCTACGTCGGCACGTGGAACCAGCCGATGACTCAAAACGACGCGCGCATCGTCGCGCTCGCGAACGCGATGAACGCGTGCACCAAAAAATGAGGTGGTCGCGCGTTCGTTCATGAACGCGTCCAAGGTCGCCGCCGCGCGCACGAAATCCCGCATTTTTCCCGACATTCGCGCTGGATCGACCGTTGCACTCGGCACAGGCATGCGCCTCTTTTTCTTTTCGGCTGTCGCCGTCGCGATGCTCGCTTGCTCTCCCTCCTCCGGCACCGACGACGCCGGCCCCGCAGACACCGGCACGTCGGACGTGACGACGAACGACGTCGTCGTGCCGAGCGACGGTGGCGGCCCATCCACCGTGACCTTCGCGTACACGCCGCAGTGGTCGGGCGTGACCGCGGTGACCGTCTTCGGCGGCTTCGGACAGGCGACGGATTGGACAGCGCCCTTCGCGACGCTGACGAGCGACGGAAAAGGAGGCTTCACCGCGCAAGCGAAGCTGCCCTCGGGGCAATACCTCTACGTCTTCAAAGTCGTCGGCGATGCAGACGCCGGAACCAACGCGGCCAAGTACCCGCGCTTCGCGATCGATCCGAGCGACTCCGACTTCGCGCCGTGCCCGTCCGAATCGCCGACGTACGACGCGAACAATCCGAACCCGTGCTCGGAGCTCACCGTGCCGCAATCGACGCCAGCCGCGCTCGCGCACGTCTCGGGCGTGGTCGTCTCGGACGGCGCGCCCATCGCGGGTTATCTCGTGCAGCTCGATCGCGAAGAGAAAAATTCTCATCACTTCTTCGTGAACCGCGTCACCACGCAGAGCGACGGCAAGTTCGATTTGCTCGCGGCGCCGGGGTCGTATCGCATCCAAGTGCTTCATCCGACGTTCTTGTCCGAGACCGACGAGCAGCGCGATCCGAAGATGCTCGCCGCGCTCCGTCGCGACATTTCGTCGGCCTTTCCTGTCGCGTCCGGAACGCTGACCATTCCGAGCCCCGAGGTCGCGTTCCACGGCTACGGATCATTTTCGCCGGTCGACTCGGGTACGCTGCCGACGACGTTCACGTTCGATTCGAATTCGAACAAGGCACGTCTCGACGTCTACGGAACGGGCAAAGACGGCGGCGCGCCGAGCATCGGCGACCCTTGGTATTCGTCGGCGCTCACGACTTCGGGCTCAGCCGTTTTCGACGGCGGATTCGACACGCCGCAAGCCAACGAGACGAGCGCAGCCCTCGGCGAGCGCTATTTCTGGGGCATCGAGGAGAACCTAGCGACCGACGCGGGCGTCACGTGGACAGCCCAGTCGATGGTGTTCGACATCACGTTTCACTGACGCGTGCTACCTTCGAGTCACGCGGATGACTCGACGTTTTTTCGTGCTCCTCGCGGTGGCTCTCGGGTGCGGCGGCAGCACGCAAGGTTGGTTGAAGGACTCGCCCGAATCGAAAGAGACCGCGCACGGCGGCAACGCCAAGCTCGCGACGATCCTCGACGAGCGCGACAAGGCGGACGACGCGCTCGTCACCAAGTGGTACGACCCGGCGCTCCTCACGACCGACGTTCGCCCCGATGCGCTGCGCGGGCTCGAGCAGACCGCGGGTCCGCTCGACGAGCTCACACTCTACGACTTCGATCTCGACATCGCCGACGACGCGAGGTCGTTCAAGCTCGACGAGCGCGTTTACTACGAAAACAAAACCGGCGGCACGCTGAACGACGTCATGTTCCGCATGTACGCGAACACGCCGCCCGCGGGCGAAGCCCCGGAAAAGCTGCTGCGCGGGCATTGCGTGCAGACTACATGCAATGTCCAGAGCGTCGGGCGCGACACGATCGTCGTGCACCCCGAGAAGCCGCTTCCGCCGGGCGCGCGCATTCGCATCGTCCTCCACATCTTCGGCACGCTGAAGCCGATCGACGCGAGCAAGACGACGATGATGGCCGCCGTCATGGGCTCGCTCCAGACGATGACCGGCGGCGAAGAGGCGCCCGGCGACTACGGCCTCCTCGGCGCGGGCGACGGCATCGTCTCGTTCGGAAATTTCTATCCCGTCGTCGCGCGGCACGACGGCGACGTCTGGGATCTCGACCAGAGCACGCTCGGCGACATCGGCACCGACTCGCTCTCGCACGTGCGCGCGCACGTCGAGCTTCCCGCGGGATATCGCGTCGCGGCGAGCGGCGTCGTCGCGCGCGAAGAGGAGGCCGGCGGTCGCCGCCGCGTCGATTACAACGCCGGCTGCATGCGCGACTTCGCGCTCTTCGCGAGCGACAAGTTCACCTCGGCCGACAAGCTCGTCGGCGACGTCAAAGTGCGTTCGTATTTCAGGACGAGCGATCGCAAGACCGGCGAGCGCGTGCTCGACGTCGCCGCGTGGTCGCTCAAAGATTTCGAAAAACGATTCGGCCCGTATCCTTACAAAGAGCTCGTGCTCGTCGAGGAGGCGCTCGTCGGAGGCGCGGGCGGCGTCGAGTTCGCGGGCCTCGCGACGGTCGCGAGCATGTTCTACAAGCCGTCGGGCAGCGCGAACGGGAGCCCGCTCGGCATGCTGCTCGGCATGCTGATGGGCAGCGGCGACACCGATGGCCCGATGAAAGCGAGCGCCGCCGAGTTCACGACTGCGCACGAGGTCGGCCACCAGTGGTGGCACGGCATCGTCGGCAGCGACTCGCGCAAGCACCCTTGGCAAGACGAGGCGATGGCGCAGTTCAGCGCGATTCTCTATTCCGAAGATCGTTACGGCGCCGCGCACGCGAAAAAAGACGCGGACATGAACGCGCGCATGGGATACGAGATGATGCGTTTGATGGGCCAGCCCGACGGCCCCGTCGACGTGCCAGCGGCGCGCCAAACGCAAATTGCATATGGTGGAATCGTTTACGGCAAAGGCCCTTATTATTTGATGGCGCTGCGGAAGAAGCTCGGTGACGCCGCGTTCTTCGCGGGCATTCAAGCTTACGTGAAGCAGTATTATCTCGGCTTCGCGCCGCCGAGCGCCATCGAAGAAGTGATGAAGGCCGCGGCGCCGAACAAAGCGACCGAGATTGCTTCGATGTCGAAGCGCTGGCTCCACGAGTCGCACGGCGACGACGACCTCGGCAAAGCGAGCTTCGACGGTTTGCTCGGCATGGCCGGCGCGAGCGGAAAGGGCGGTGCAGGCGGCCTCGCGGGCTTGCTCGGCGGCGGCGGCGGCGCGGGCGGCCTCGGCGCCGACGACGTGGGCAAGATGATGAAGATGCTCGGCGGCGGCGGCGACGTCGGCAAAATGCTGAACCAGATGCTCGGCGGCGGCGCGCTCACCGGCGGCCAGCCTGCGCCGTAATCATCGCATCAGCCCGGCGGGCACTTCCGGATCGGCAAGACGAGCGGCGGGAGCGGCGTCTGCGCGAAGTCGAACGCGCCGAACAAATCGTTGGCCTGCGCGTCTTGCGCAGCCGGGTCGAGATCGTGCAGCGTCTTTTTCGCGCCGAAAACCCGTTCGATGAACCGCGGAATGCTCGCTTGCTCGGCGACTTCTTTGAAGACGAAGCCGCGTCGCGCGTACGGCGAAATCACGATCAGCGGCACGCGAAATCCGAGCCCATAGGGCTTTTGCAGGTTGCACCCGTATTGGCGAGGCGGCGCGACGTGATCGTACCAGCCGCCATAGTCGTCCATCGTGAAGAGGATCGCCGTGTCTTTCCAATAATCGCTTTGCGTGATCATGTTCACGTGCTGCACGGTCCAGTTCTCGCCCATGCACACGCCGCCGATGCTCGGGTGCTCGTCGCCGAAATCTTGATTGACGAGCCACACGACCGCAGGCAGCTTTTTGTCGCGGATGTCTTTCTCGAATTCGTTTTCGTAAACGACTTTTCCCCAGCCGGCGCCCTCGCGAATCGGACGGATGGCGTCGAAGAGCGACCAGACCTCCGACAAAAAATAAAAGTTCGATCCGTAAAAGCGCCAGTCGACGCCGGGCGGGAGCACGTCCGGCACGCTCGGGATCGACAAGCACGGAAACACGTATTTCTCCGTGCAAGCAGCGGGGTCCTCCGCGGCGACGCGCGTCTCCGGCGCTTGGTCACACCCCCAATACGGCGCAGATATTTGCGTACCCGGGTTGTCGTACGTCCAGCCGGCTTGCGCCGCGAGGAGAAACGCGTGACCGGGAAAGCTCGGACCGAGCACGTTCGAAAAGAAATGATCAGCCAGCGTGAATCGCCGCGCGTATTGCCAATAATTGGGTATGTCTTTTTCGAGATATTGCGAATAGGCGAGCTCGTCGCCCGAAACGCTGGAGCCGGCGACTTTGGGCCAGCCGTTCATCTTGCCGTGATTCCACTCCATGAGCGCGCAGGCGTGCGAATGACACAAGTCGCGCGCGGTGGAGTCGGGCGCTTCGACGACGCGCGAGCCGGTGCCTTCGGCGCCCGGGAACGTGCCGAAGTAGTTGTCGAAGCTGTGATTCTCTTTGACGATCACGACGACGTGCCGAAGCGGCGTCGGCGCGCTCGTGTCGGCCTTCGGCGCCCGTTTCGCGCGGCTGCACGCTACGAGGGTAAGGAGCGCGAGAGCTCCGACGAGAAGACGGCGCATTCCGCGGAATGCAGCTCAGCGCAACGCTTGTTGGATGCCGAACGCTTGCGCGTAGAGAGTGTCGACGAGCGGACGGAGCTCGAGCAGGCGCTGCGCGATTCTCGCGTCGGACACGCGCGGAGCGAGCTCGTCGAGCTTTTGCGCGAGCGCGGCCAGCTCGGTCTTTTCGATGCCGACGTAGACGCGGTCGAAGTCGACGAGCGATTGGCCGGCGACGGCGCGAAGATCGGTCGACGGCGGCGCGACGTCCGGCGCGGGCGCCAGCATCGACAGGCCGACGCGCGCGTCGCGCATGCGCTCGTAGACGAGCGCGGCAAAGCGCTGCACGGTCGGGTTGCTCGCGTGGCCGAGCGCGTAGAGAGCGCGCGCGGATTCGGCGGCGCCGGCGCTTTCGAAGACCGCCGCGACTTGCTCGTCGGTCGGCGCCGCGGAAGGCAACGGTCCAGGCGCGTCGGCACTCTCCGCTTGGTACGCGCCCACGGCCGACTCGAGCGTGTCGTTCCGGGCCGAGGCGGCCGCGCGCGGTTCGATCGTGGCGGACGTGGTCGTCACGTCGAGCGCGTGCATTTCGTGGTGCGCGCAGCCGCACACCAGCACGAGCGCTACAAGAATGCTTTTGTGCATGCGCGCGAGGTTTCACGCGCCGTGCCAAGCACTCTCAGTGCGCCGCGTGCCACGGCGTGAAGCCTCGACCTTTCGCGTCGAGGTCGAGCCAGCGCAGCATGATCGCGCGCGAGAGGCGCGGTGGGCCCGGCGCGCGCATCACCTTGCGAACCGCTTCGGCGTCCTGCGCATCGCCGCCCGCCGCGAGGCCCACGACGACGAGATACAAATCTTCGATGTCGTCGTCCTTCGCCGGGTCGACGCGTTTGGCGGCCGCGATCGCCGCGTCGCGTTTTCCGTCGAGCGCGGCGAAATATGCCTCGAGGATCGCGATCGAGTCGGGAAATCCCGCGGTTCGGTAATCATCGAGCGCCGCCTCGGCGTACGCGACGAGCGCGCGCTTCACCGAGCCCGTGCGCGACTCGGCGAGCATGCGCGTGAGGTACGCGCGGTGCCATCGATCTTTTTGGAACGCGAGCTTCGCGCGCGTCTCCGGGTCCCACGTGCCGCGCGCCGCGGCGAGCGTCGCTTGATCGTCCTCCGCGAGGGCCGCGGCCGGGTCGCCCTGCGCTTCGCGGATCATCATCATTGCGTTGTGCGCCCAGAACTCGTCGTGCGTCTCCGGATGCTTGGCGAGCGCCGGGATGAGGGCCACGATCGCCGACGCGGCGCGCTCGAAGTCGCCGACTTGCGCGAAGCGCGTCGCGCGCGCACGCGCCACGAGAAAATCCAAATGCGGATCGCCCGCAGCCGCGGTCGCCGCCGTGGCGAGCGCTTTGTCGGCGGCGATCATGTCGTTCTTTGCGATCGCTTGTTCGGCCGCCGCGAGCGCCTGCTCGAGCGCGGGAGGCGTCGGCGGAGGCGCAGGGCGCGGCGCCGTGGTGGCGACCGGCGCGCTCGTGGTTGCTGGCGGAGGCGCGGTCGCAGAAGCACACGTCGCAACCGGAGGCGGCGACGTCGTCGGACAAACCGGCCCCGCGGCCGCCGGACCGCAAGCCACCATCGCGAGCGCGAGGAGCACGAGTCGCATCGCCGCCGACTCTAACCAACTTTTTTCCGGCCAACGGAATGTTTCGTTCGGGGCCATTGCTAGCGGGGCTCGAATGAAAGCGCGCCGGGGAGGGATCGTCGTAGTCGCATGCGCCGCGATCGCCGTCGCTTGCGGCGCGCGCACCGGTCTTTACGTTCCGACCGCGCCGCCCGCGCCGCGACCGACGTTTTGCGTGGGCGCTTCGTACGAGGCGGGCTTCAGCGATCTCGATCTCGTCTTCTTGCTCGATCGCTCCGACTCGATGAACGACGGCAACAAATGGTCGTCCGCGACGGCGGCGCTCGCGTCGTTCGTGGCGGATCCCGCAGAGAGCGGTCTCGGCGCCGCGCTCGTCTTCTTTCCACCGGTCGCGGGCGACCCGTGCGCGTCGGACGGTTATGCGATGCCCGCGGTGCCGATGCAGATCCTCCCCGCGGGCGCGTCCAAGATCACCGGCGCGCTCGGCGGCGCAGCGCCGGCAATCGGTACGACTCCTCTCGCCGAAGCGCTCCGAGGCGTCGTCGAGTACGCGCGCGGGCAGCGCCTGGCCGACCCGACGCGCGAGGTCGCCGTCGCCGTCATCACCGACGGCGCGCCGGAAGGGTGCGCCGAGCCCGGCTCGGCACAAGCCGTCGCCGCCGTCGAGTCCGTCGCAGCCGAGGCTTTCACCGACGAGCCGAGCGTCATGACGTACGTCATCGGCCTCTCGATCGGTTACGTCGACCCGATGAACGCGATGGCCGCCGCGGGCGGCACGCAGCAGGCCATCCTCATCGATGGCAGCCCGAACGCCGCGCAAAACATCGTCAACGCCCTCTCGGAAGCTCGCGACGCCGCCTCGAAATGCCGTTTTCCGATTCCACCCGTGAGCGGCGTCCAAGTGCAGCCGAGCGATCTCTCGGTCACGTATCAGACGTCGTCGTCCGAGCCGATCGTGCCCGTCGCGCTCGAGGACGGCCTCGACGCGTGCGGCTCGAGCGACGGATTCGTCGTCGACGACCCCAGCGCGCCGACGCGCGTTCAGCTTTGCCCGGCGACGTGCGCGAAGGTCCACACGAAGACGACGTCGAAGGTCGTCGTGACCGCAGGCTGCGGCGAGGGCGCGCCGGAGGGCGGAGCCCACGGCGACGGCGGCGTGTGTCCGAGCCAAGCCGTCGTCACCTGCGTCAGCTCGTGCGTCTCGCCGACGTACGTGCAGCCCGTTTGCACGTTCGGCGAATGGACCTGCCCCGACGGCTCGCGCGACAAGCTCTCGTGCGATTGCCCGGCCGTTCCGCACGGCTGCTGCATCGGCGACGGCACGTGGACGGACGCGTCGTGCGTGAACGCGAAGTGGACGTGCCCGCCCGGCGCGTCCTTCTTCGGTGAAGCCGGCTGCGCCCCGCCCGCCGCGTGCGCGCCGCTCTTGCCGTGCGCACCCGGGAGCTTCTGCAGCGCGCCCGACTTTTCGTGCGGCACGAGCAACGCGCTCGGCGCGTGCACCACCGAGCCGGCGTCCTGCACGACGGGAGATCCGGTCTGCGGCTGCGACGACCAGCTTCACGCGAGCGCGTGCGACGCAGCTTCGCAAGGCGTGGACCTCGGCGACGCCGCGAATTGCAGCGCGCCGAGCGGCACGTTCGGATGCGGCCCGTATTTCTGCCGGAGCGCCGACCAAGTTTGCAAGAAGACGATCGACCTCGTGAAGACCGTCGCGGCGACGAGCTGGGCGTGCGTGCCGGCGAGCAAATGCTCCAATAGTTGCAGCTGCAACCAATGCCAGCCCTGCCCCGCCGGCCACTCGAAATGCAACGAAGCCTGCTCGACCGACTCGACCGGCGACCGGTTCGTCACGTGCTCCGAGCTTCCGTGAGCTAACCTGTTCGTCATGCGATCCGGAGCATACGAAGGCTCGATCCTCGGGCTCGCCATCGGCGACGCGCTCGGGTTTCCCGCCGAATTTCGACGGCGCGAGCAGATCCTCGCGGCGTTCGGCGAAGAGGGGCTCGTCGATTTCGTCGCGCTCCACGATCCGCGGTGGCCGCCGCGACCGCACATCGCGTCCAAAGCGCACCCCGCGGGCACGTTCAGCGACGACACGCAGATGACGATCGCGCTCGCCGAAGCGCTCCTCGAAGCAGACGACGATCTCGACGCGCAGATGAACGCGATCGCGCGCCGCTTCGTCGCGTGGAGCTCGAGCGACGACAACGACCGCGCGCCGGGCAACGCGTGCATGACGGGGTGCCACGCGCTCGCGCGCGGCGTCCCGTGGCGCGAGGCCGGCGTCGCCGATTCGAAAGGTTGCGGCAGCGCGATGCGCGTCGCGCCGATCGGTCTGCTCTGGCACGACGATCTCGAGCGTGTGCTCGCCGTCGCGCGCGCACAAGCCGTGCTCACGCATCGTCACGACGCCGGCGTCGAGGGCGCCGCGGCGGCCGCGCTGCTCGTCGCGCTCGCCATGCAAGATCGCACGCCCGAAGAAATGTACGAAGCCGTCGCGCGCGAGTGCAGTCCGCGCTCGCGCGATTTCGCTGCGTGCTGGTCGAAGCTCCCCGCGATGCGCGACGCGCCGCCCGAGCACGCGCTCTCGGCGCGCGGCCTCGGCGAAGGTTGGCTCGCCGAAGAAGCGGTCGCGTCCGCGTTTTATTGCGTTTGGCGAACGCCGGACGATTTCGCGCGCGTCGTGACGACCGCCGCGACGACCGACGGCGACTCGGACAGCCTCGCGTGCATCGCCGGATCGATCGCCGGCGCGCGTCTCGGCAGCGACGCGATCCCCGAAAAATGGCGGCGCGGCGTCGAAGGCGCCGACGCGCTCGTCGACCTCGCGCGCCGAATCGCCGCTACCAGCGAACGACGACCACGTCCGGCGTGACGTGCACCTCGCACTTGTCGACCGTGACCATCACCGGTCGCGTCTCGCTGCCGCTCGGCGTGGTCGAGCTCTCCTCGACGCGCGCCAAAATCTGCTCCGGCCGGAGCGAGTGCACGATGTCCGGCGGCCCCGAGATGCGCACGTCCACGTCGGGCGGCGTCGTCTTCGCCTTCGCGATGCCGACCACGACGAGCGGAACTTTGGTGAACGTCTTCTCGGCGAGCTCGCGGGTGATCTGCGTCGTCACCGAGAGCGACCGCACGTCGAACGTGAGGTGCCCGGTCGGCCGATCGATGGCGAGCGTGCGCGTGTACGTCCCTTCGGTGAGCCCGCTCACGTCGAACGCGTCGGCGCGCGCGTGCTGCAGCACCGCGACCTCGCTCTTCGGCCCGCGCACGCGCACTTGCGGCGGCTCCGACACGGGCACGCCCTTCACGATGAACCCAGGCGCCGGCGTCCCCGCGACCGTGAGCTGCACGGGCACGTCGCGCGTCACGACGTCGTCCCATTGCAAATCGATGCTCGGCGGATCGATCTGATCGACGTGCACGCCGGTCGGCAGATGCACGCTCGTCTTCTCGAAGTAGAGGTGGCGGTCTTGTCCCGCGCGCACGTCGACCTGGAGATTTCCGATGTCATCGGCGTGGAGCTCGTCGAGCGTCGTCCGCGGCCCGCGCAAAGTGACGCGCACCTGCGGCGGGATTTGGCTCACGAGCACGCGATTCGAATCGCTCGGCGGCAACAGCAAAACCAAATCGACCGAGACGACGCGCTGCGCGTCCTGCGCGCCGTGCACGAGCGAATAGAGGACGAGCGTGAAGCCGATGCTCAAGAGCTTCAGGTTGATGTTCTCGGTGAACGCGCTGCGAATCCGCTCGGAGAAGGCCATCAGCTCCCGCTCCCTTCATTGTCGTTGTCGGACGCGGGCGAAGCCGGCGGCGTTTCGATTTTCGGTGCCGGCGCCATCGGACGCGGCGGCTTGGGATCGATGTCCGGCATCGACGGTTGCGGCGGCGGGATCTCGGCGGCCGGACCGCGCGAAGGCGGCGGCGGCATCTCCGAGTCCGAGTCGCCGCGAGCGCCCTGCAGCATCACGCGATAGGACCCGGTGCCGCTCGACGCGGGCGCGATGCTCACGCGCTGCGAGCTCGGGCCGCCGCGTTTGCCCTTCTTCTGCGCGCGCGCTTTTCCGAAAAGTCCGAGCAGCGCCTGCCGGAGCGACGCGCCGTCGAGGTTCGAGATGATGTTGCCGTTGAAGCAAAAGCTGATCGTGCCGCGCTCTTCGGAAACGACGACGACGACCGCGTCGGTCTCCTCGGTGATGCCGAGCGCGGCGCGGTGACGCGAGCCGAGCGACTTGTCGAGACCCTTGGCCTCCGGCATCGGAAAAAACACGCCGGCTTTGGCGATGCGCAAGTTGCGAACGACGACCGAGCCGTCGTGCAGCTTGTTCACGCCCTCGGGCACGAAGAGCGACACGAGCAAGTCGCGCTGCACCGCCGAGTCGATGATCGTCCCCTGCCCGACCACGAACTCGTCGAGGTTCGCGTCTTGCTCGAAGCAAATCAGCGCGCCCATGCGGTGGCGCGCGAGCTCGGTCGCCGCGGCGACCACTTCGTCGACCACTTTCGTTTCTTGCTGACCCGAGAGCCGCGCGAAGAAGGTTCCGGCGCCGACGCGCATGAGCCCGCGTCGAATGTCGTTCTGAAACACGACGACGACGATCAAGATGATCGACGAGAGAAGCGTCGAGAGGAGGTTGTAGAGCGTGACGAACCCGGCGTACTTTGCGCCGACGTAAATCAAAAAGATGATCCCGAGCCCGGTCCCCATCTGCATCGCGCGCGTGCCGCGCAAGACGAGGAGCGCGCGATAAACGATGTACGCGACGACGATGATGTCGATGACGTCGATCGCAATGTCGCTCCACGGACGCGGCTTGAAGAGGTGGAGCAGACCTTCAAGCATGATCGTCCGCCGTGTCGGCTAGCGAGCGCTCGGTGTCGACGGGCGCCGGCGTCAGGCCGCGAAATGTGTCGAGCGCTTGGCGCGTCGCCCGCACGTCGTGGACGCGGAGCATCCTCGCGCCGGCGCCCGCGGCAAAGAGCGCGGCAGCGATCGACGCGCCGAGACGCTCCTTCGGCTCGGCCGTCTCGTCCCAGCTCTTCAAAAATGACTTGCGGCTCGCACCGACAAGCACCGGCGAAGGCGACGCGGTCACCATCTCGCCGAGACGTCGCAAGAGCTCGGCGCTCTGCCGCGCGTTCTTCGCGAAGCCGAGTCCCGGGTCCATCACGATGCCGTCCGAAGGCACGCCCGCCTCGCGCGCGCGCCCGGCCGCTTCGCTCCACTCGCCGAGCACGTCGATGACGACGTCGCCGTACGCGTCGTCCGGATAGTTGGAAAATCCAACCATCTCTTCTTGCGTGCCGCGCGCGTGCATCAAAAAATACGCCGCGCCGTGACGCGCGACGACGCGCAAGAGCTCCGGGCTCCGCGCGCACGAGACGTCGTTGACCGCGCACGCCCCCGCTTCGAGACACGCGTCGGCGACCTCGGCGTTGGTCGTGTCGATCGACGTCGGCACGCGACGCGCCGCATGACGCACGACCTCGAGCACGCGCGCGAGCTGTTCTTGCGCCGGAATCGCCGCGGCGCCCGGACGCGTCGACTCGCCGCCGACGTCGATCATGTCGGCGCCTTCGTCCACCAATCGATCCACGTGGGCGCACGCATCGCGAAGCGAAAGATGTTCGGCGCCGTCGGAGAACGAATCGGGCGTCACGTTGCACACGCCTAGCAAGAGCACACCGCGATCTTCCGCGGCCCGCCCTAGCGCGTGCAAGAAAACGTCCAACTTCGTCGTCACCACAGTTTGGCCTAGCAATAGCGTGCCGACTCGGCAAAAGTTATTTCGGCATGGCCTCGTCCGAATCGTTCATGAAGTCGGCGTTCCTCGGCGACATCGCCGACGGGCTGCTTTTTCCGTACCCCGAAATGAGCGGAACCGAGGTGGATCAGCTCCATCTCGTCCTCGGCAGCGTACGGAAGTTCTTCGCCCAGAACGTCGACTCCAAAACCATCGATAGGGACCACGTCATTCCCGAAAAAGTCCTCGCGGGCATCAAAGAGCTCGGGTTGTGCGGGCTTTTGGTCCCGCAGGAGCGCGGCGGCATCGGGCTCTCGGCGTCGGCGTACGCGCGCGTGATGGAGGAAATCGGCGGCCTCGACGGCTCGCTCGCGGTGACGCTCGGGGCGCATCAGTCGATCGGCTACAAAGGCCTGCTCCTCTTCGGGACCGACGCGCAAAAAGAAAAATACCTCCCGCGCCTCGCCTCGGGCGAGATGATGGCCGCGTTCGCGCTGACCGAGCCGAGCGCCGGGAGCGACGCCGCCGCGATTCGCACGCACGCCGAGCTCCAGCCGGACGGCGCTTACAAGCTGAGCGGCTCGAAAATCTGGATCACCAACGGCGGCTTCGCCGATTTGTTCACCGTCTTCGCGCGCACCTCGCCGCGCGACGAGGGCGTGAAGCCGAAAATCACGGCGTTCCTCGTCGAGCGCGCATGGGGCGTGAAGACCGGCCCGAGCGAAAAAAAGCTCGGCATCCGCGGGAGCTCGACGACCGAGGTCTTCTTCGAAGACGTGATCGTCCCCGCCGAAAACGTTCTCGGCGAGCCCGGCCGCGGCTTCAAAGTCGCGATGGAAGTCTTGAACAGCGGGCGCCTCGGGCTCGCGAGCGGCTGCGTCGGTCTCTGCAAGCACCTCATCAAGATGTCCACCGAGCGCGTCCAAGAGCGACGCGCGTTCGGCCGCATCATCGGCGAGTTCGGCATCGTCAAAGACAAGATCGCGCACATGCTCGCCGAGACCTACGCGCTCGAGAGCATGGTCTACGCGACGACGGCGATGGTCGACCGCGGCCAAGATTTTTCGGTCGAGAGCGCGATTTGCAAAGTCTACGGCTCCGAGACGCTCTGGCGGGTCGTCAACGAGACGCTGCAGATCGCCGCCGGCGTCGGTTACATGGAGGACTACCCGTACGAGCGGCACCTCCGCGACGCGCGCATCAACCTCATCTTCGAAGGCACGAACGAGATTCTGCGCTGCTTCATCGCGCTCTCGGGGATGGCGGGGCCCGGCGAGGCGCTCGTCGAGGTCGCCAAAGCGATGCGCGAGCCGATCAAAGGCTTCGGCGTGCTCGGCGACTTCGCGATTCGCAAGGCGCGCACCGCGCTCGGCCGCGAGCGCCTCACGCGCGCGCACCCTGTCTTGAATCGCGAGGCCGTCGTCTTCGAGGAGTACGTGACCGAGCTCGGCAAGAACGTCGAAAAAGTCCTCCGCAAGCACGGCAAGAACATCGCCGAGATGCAGTACACGCAGCGCCGCGTCGCCGACATGGCGATCGATCTCTACGGCATCGCGGCGGTCCTCTCGCGAACGACGCGCACGCTCGACCGCCACGGCGAAGAGGGCGCCCGCCGCGAAAGCGATCTCACCGCGATGTTCGTCGCGATGGCCGAGCGCCGTCTCGCCGCCAACGTCGCCTCGTTCGAGAAGAACGACGACGAGCTCCGCAAGAGCATCGCCGACCGCGCCTATGTCGACGGCGGCTACCCGTTCGACGTGATTTGATTTGCGACCGATCGGGTCTGCGGGCCTGATGATTTGGATTTGGGCAACCTCGGGCTAAAGCCCGAGGCATGCGGCGAGATCAGCGCGGCTTCGCGGCGATCTGCGAGCGCCTTGGAGAAAGAGGCGGTAAGCCGTCCTTCGGACGGCTCAGAATCGCGCGTGTCCGTTTCCGAGCCCGCCGCAGGCGGGCTTACCGCCACTTCCGCGAAGCGCCGGTGGCTCGCCCCGAAGCGCCGTTGATCTCTTCGCATGCCTCGGGCTTCAGCCCGAGGTTGCCCAGAACTGCTTCGGCGGCCCGGTCGACTGTCGCGTTACCGGCGGCTGCGGCGACGGCGCGAAAGGACGAGCAGCGGCAGCAAGAACCCGACGCCCCACGTGGCCGCCGAGGACGGCGACGATGCGTGTATACTGCAACCAGCGCCCCCGCCCGTGTCGCCGTTGCCGGTCGGGCCGCCGTCGTCGCCCGTCGCGCCGCCGTCGCTGCCGGGGCCTGACGGCGGACCGTCGGGCGCCACGTCGAGCACCCAGATCGCCGAGCCGCTGCCTTGCATCAAGAACGGCTTCGCCGGCAAATCGGGACCGTGCGCGTAGCCGTAGACTTTCGCGGCGGGCGTCTTCACGACGTCGGCGAACGAGCGATGCCACGCGCCGAGCGACGCTTCGCTCACGACGTGGCGGCGGACCTCGCCGTCGATCAGCCAGACTTCGGGCGTGCCGTCGTCGGCTTGCACGAGCTCGGGTTTTTCGCTCCAGTCGGCGCTCTGCGGGAAATCGCTGACGACCGCGTCGGGCTCGGGCGCGACGTCGGTGAGCGACGAGAATTTCCACGCGGTCATCGACGCCGGGTCGACGACGTGGCGCTTCACGCCGGTGAGCTTGGTGAGCGGCGGCGCCGCGTTCGCGCACGTGAACGACTTGGGACTGCCGGTCAAAAGCGTGTTCGTGCCGCCTTGCGTGTCGATGCCGTACGCGTAAGTCGCGTGCGCTTTGCCGTCGTGCAAACCGACGGGCACGTCGATCGAGAAGCCGTGATTGCAGGAGCCGATCGCCGTGCAAAGATCTTGGCGCTTGTCGCCCGCGGCGATGCGCATCGAGTCGATGCCTTTGGTGCCCGCCTTGCCATCGAAATACAAATCGACCGAGAGCGCAGTGGACGGCGCATCTTGATCTTGCGCCCAGCCGGCGAGCGCGATGCAGCCGGCGCTGTCGAGGTAACCGCGCGGCGGCGTGTTCGCGGGCTTCGCGTGCCACTGGCCGTAGTCGGTCGCGACGGCTTGGTCCTCGTCGCAGCAGTCGCCGTCCCCCGCGGCGGTGATGCCGTTCTGAACTTGGCGAAGCTGCGCGCGTGAATCCCATTGTCCCCCAGACCACGCGTAGGTCTGCCAGCCCCATTTGATTTTGCCGGCGTTGAAGAGCCGCATGATGACGTAGTAGCCGCCGTACGCGCCGGTTCGCGCGACGCCGATGACCGACGCGACGCCGTCGAAGTACGCGTTGATCGGCGTTTGGTCGCCGGGCGTCGCGTCGAAGTCGACGCTGAAATAAATCGGGCGCCCGGCCGGAATACCGTCGGCGTTCGCTTGCGACTCGGCGGCCTTCGCGTCGGAGACACCTTGGTTGTATCCGTCGAGCGCCGCGGTCGAGGAGTTCTCCCAGTTGGCGATGACGTCGACGCCCGCGTTCCAAAGTGTGGTCGCTTCGCTCTTCGTGAGGTTCTTGCCGCTCGTGTCGTAGCTCAGGTACCGCGCCGCGAACGTGTACCCCTGCGACTTGAGGCCGCTCGGCGACGGACGCGCCCACGAGTAGTCGACTCCGGTCGCGATGACGAGCGCGTCGTCGGAGGTGCCGACGTCCTCGCCGGAGCCGGAGCTCGGACCGCAAGCCGCGAGCGCGACGATCGACCCGACGAGAAGGACCTTGGCGATGCGAAGGAACATGTGGGTCGCGCCTTTGCAGCCCACGTGCCACACGCGGAGGCTCATTTTCATGGGCTTTTGCGTGAGCAGACGTCGATCCACGTCGCCGCCCTCCGCGAGGGCTCGCGGTAGGATGCGCGCGTGAAGACGAACGCCGCCCGCATCCTCGAAAAGCTCGGCATCGCTTTTCGGCTCGTCGAGTACGAAGTGGACGAGGAGGATCTGCGCGCCGAGACGGTCGCCGCGAAAGTCGGTTTGCCCGCGGAGCAAGTCTTCAAGACGCTCGTCGTGCGCGGCGATCGCCATGGCGTTTGCCTCGCGGTGATTCCGGGCGACGCCGAGCTCGATCGCAAAGCGCTCGCGAAGGTCACCGGCGATCGCGACGTCGACACCGTGCCGCTCAAAGAGGTGCAGCCGCTGACCGGTTACATCCGCGGCGGCGTCACGGCGCTCGGCGGAAAAAAAGATTATCCGGTCGTGCTCGACGAGACCGCGATCCTCTTCGACGTGATCTCGGTCTCGGCCGGCGTGCGCGGAACGCAGATCTTCGTCGCGCCCGGCGACTACGAGCGCGCGACGCACGCGAAGGTCGCCGCGATTTCGCGACCGAAGGCAAATCGTGCAACTTGACAGCCTCCAGATGACGCGACTCTCTTCCTGCGGCGGCGACGACGGACCGGAAACCGACGCCGGCTCCGACGCGAGGGTCGACGCATCCGACGCCGATGCCCACGCGGATGCGGATGCGGGCGAAGACGCGAGCTCGTGCGACGCGGGAACCGTCTCGTGCTTCATCGACCCTTGCCAAACGAAAAAGATCGCCTGCGTCGCGGGACAGTGCATCGTCGAGTAGTGTCCACGGCACATTGGACGAGAAGCGCTCACCGCTCGCACTCGCGCTGGCGATCACGCCGGGGACGCTGCTCGCGGGCATGGCGGGCGGGATTGCATTTCCGATCCTGCCGATCGTCGGCGTGCGCGTCGGCCTCTCGATTCCGTTCATCGGCGTGATCCTCGCGGCCAACCGGGCCGTGCGCGTCGTGTTCGGGCCGCTCGTCGGCTCGCTCGCGGATCGATTCGGCGGGCGCCGCACGCTCCTCGCCGGGCTCGTCATCAACATCGTCGTGATGGCGCTCTACGCGATCGGCATCGTCGTCCGGCACGTCGGCATATTTTTTCTCGGCGGTCGCGTGCTCCACGGATTCGGATCGGCGAGCGTCTTCATCGCCGCGCAGACGCTCGCGCTCCAAGCCGGGGGCGCATCGCAAGGCGGGAAAACAGCCGGATCCGTGCGCGCGGCGATGGTCCTCGGCGTTCCGGTCGGCCTGGTCGTCGGCGGCATCCTCTCCGACTTCGTCGGCGAGGTCGCGACCTTTTCGATCGCGTCGGGCGCGGTCGTCGTGGCGCTCGCCGGCGCGTTCTTCACGGTCCCCGATTTGCGCGGCGAGACGCCTTTCAAAAAACGACCGCCGATGCTCGGGCTCATCCGCGAGCTCCGCGACCGGCGCCTGCTCGCCGTCGGCGCGCTCAACTTCGCGCTCAATTTCGCGGCGAGCGGCCTGGTGCTGACGACGCTCGCGCTCCTCGTGCACGACCGGAGCATCTCGATCTTGGGTCGCGACGAGCAAGGCACCGCGGGCCTCGCGATGGGCTGGATGACGATCGTCGACGCCGCCTCGACGCCGCTCGCCGGCCGCCTCGGCGATCGCTTTCGCGCGCACGCGCGCGTCGCGATGGGCGCGATGATGCTGCTCGTCCTCGGCCTCGCGACCATCGGCCTCACGACACATCGCGGCGGGCTCCTCTTCGGCCTCGCCCTCATCGGGCTCGGCGCGTCCGGCCTCGGGCCGTCGCTCCTCGTCATCATGGGGGCCATCGTCCCGCCCGAGCGCCAGGGCGCGAGCGTCGGCGCGCTCGGCGTCACCGGCGACCTCGGCGGTATGCTCGGGCCGATCGTCGGGACCGCGATTTTCTGCGGGGGCCGGGTGTATCTCGTTGCGGCTGTGCTGCTCGCGATGTTCGTGCCCGTCGCCGCGTGGCTGTCGAAGGTCGAGCGCCGGCGCGTCGCGTCGTGAGATAATCGCGGATCGCTCCCGTGACGTTCGAACGCGAAGTCGCCGAGGTCAACGCGCGGCGCACGTCCGTGCTCCTGCCGATCCTGCTCGTGGCGCACGCCGTCCATGTGGCGGTGTTTCACAGGAGCGGCGCCGCGCGAGCCGCGATGACGCCGGTCGCGCTCCACTGGCGCGACGGCATCGCGCTGACGCACGCGGTGACCTTCGTCCTCGTGCTGCCGCTCGCGATCGTCGCGCTCCGCGGGCGCAAAGGCGGCGCGCCCCAGTGGCTCGGCGCCGCCGTGTCGCTCGTCTATCTGCTCCACGCCGCGATCGTCGTCGGCATCGACCAACAAGAGGTCACGAGCGTGACGCCGTTCATCGGCTACGCGCTCGGCGTCGCGGTCGTCATCGTCCTTCCGCCGCGCGTGTCGATTCCGCTCTACGTCGTCGGGCTCGCCGCGTTCGTCGTTTCGATCGAGACGATGCAAGCCGCGGCGAACGCGCGCCTCGCGATTTTGCCGAACGGTTTTTCGATCGTCGTCCTGAGCGTCGCCTTTTCGTGGATCCTCTGGAGCGCGCGCAAACGCGATTTCTCGCAGCGCGAAACGATCGAGTCGCAGCGCGCCGCGCTCGCGCAGCTGAACGAAAGCCTCGAGCGCCGACTCGAAGAGAAGGTCGCCGAGATCGTCGAACGCGCCGAAGAGGTCGAGCGCTTGAACGCGCACCTCCAAGCGCAAGTCCGCGCGCGGTCGACCGAGCTCGAGGCCGCGCTCGCCAAGCTCGGCGAATCGCGACCGAGCGCGGCCAATCTCGCGCCGGGCGCAGTCGTCGCCGACCGTTTCGAAATCGCGCGCGTCCTCGGCGAAGGCGGCATGGGTGTCGTCTACGAAGGCGTCGACCGCGTCTCGCACGAGCGCGTCGCGATCAAAGTGGTGCACGCGAGCTCGGCGCGCGAGCTCGAGGCGCTCCAGCGTTTCGTGCGCGAAGCCGGGAGTGTCGCGGCCGTTCGTCATCCGGCGATCGTCCGCATGCTGCACGTCGACGTCACCGCCGAAGGAATGCTCTATCAAGTCCAAGAGCTCGTCCCCGGCGAAACGCTCGCCAAGGCGCGCGGCAACCGCGCGTGGCCCGCCGCGCAAGCCGCCCGTCTCGGCGCGGTCCTCGCCGAAGCGCTCGCCGCCGCGCACGCCGCGTCGATCATTCACCGCGACGTGAAGCCGGGCAACGTCCTCCTCACGGCGAGCGCGCCCGGTCTCAAGCTCGTCGACTTCGGCATCGCGAAGCTCAAAGAAGACTCGGCGACGACGCCCTCCGGCACACGAAGCGGCATGATGCTCGGCACGCCCGCGTTCATGGCGCCCGAGCAAATCGACGGCGCGCGCGACGTCACCGATCGCGCCGACGTCTACGCCGCGGGCGTCACGCTCTTTCTCCTCGTCACCGGTCGCTACCCGTTCGAGGGCGCGAGCTCGGTGCACGTCATGATCAGCCACAAGCTCGTCGACGCGCCCGACCCGCGCGAGCTCGCGCCCGGGCTGCCCGCCGATTTCGCGGCGCTGCTCCGCGCGTGCCTCGCGAAAGAGCCCGCCGCACGGCCGTCGGCCGCCGAGCTCGCGCGCGCTCTCGGCGCGATCGCCGACGCGCTCGGTGCGCCTTCGCTCGAACAGATCGCGCTGCGCCGCAAGAGTGAGCGCGTCGCCGAAGACGTCATCCCCACCGTCGCCGAAAGTTGATCGGGTGGCCCGCGGGCCGGCCCGCGGGCCAGTTGGCCACCCCCTCGCGCGAGGTTTCTCGATGAATTCGCGCGGCACGAATCGCGCAGTCGGTCGCCGCCATGAGATGGATGCTCGTCGCTTTGTCGATCGTGTGCGGCTGCTCGGCCGAGCCAGTTGATCAAACGGACCAAACTTGGGACAGCGCCGGCGGCAACCCGACGCACGCGACCCACAGCTATTTGACCGAGCACGCGCTCGACGCGCTTCAAGACGCGCACCCCGCGCTCGCCACCTACCGAGCCGACGTGCTCGACGGCGCGAACGAAGAGCTCCACGAGCTCCCGGTCGCCGACCCGGAGCTCGAGTCGCTGCGGCTCGAAGCCGGCGGCACTAACTCGGGCTGCGAGCACCCGGAGGTTTACTTCGCCCACGCCGAGGAGCGCTGGCTCGCGGGCGATCCCGCGAAGGCGCTCTGGTTCGTCGGCATCCTCTTGCACTTCGTCGAGGACCTCGGCGTCCCGGCGCACGCGCTCCAAGTCTGGCACGAGAGCTCGCCGACGACGTGGGACCACTTCGAGCTCCTCGCGTTTCAACGGTGGGCGCCGCGCTTCGACGACGTCAATCGGGAGGACCCGGCGTTTGCGAGCCCTTCGGACTACGTCGCGTTCAGCGGCGATTGGGCGGCGAGCGATTTCGGCGAGAGCTTTCCGGGCGTCACGTACGAGCGAACGCTCTTCGCGATGACCTGGCTCTTCGCGCCCGATTCGCAGAAAGCCTTCGTCGAGCAGCGCGAAGGGCGGACCGCGACGGCCGCGACCTGGGCGCTCGCCGCCGCGATTCAATCGCTCGAAGCGCTCAATCCATCCCCTTGAGGTTCGCGACCGGATAAAGACGATGCGCGACGCGAGCGATCCCTTCGGCCTCGAGCACGGCGAGCACCGCGTCGAGATCTTTGTAGACGCGACCGCACTCGTCGAGCGGCGTTCGCTTCGTGTTGCCGACGACCCCGCGGATCGCGACGCCGCCGAAGACGCGCGTCGTCTGACGCATCTCGTGATCGATCGCGTCGTGGTGCGCCTCGAGACGTCGCTTCGCTTCTCCACGCGCCATCAGCCGTCCCGAGCCGTGGTTCACCGAGAAGCCGCTCTTCGCCGCGCCGGCGAGCGGAAAGAGAATCGCCGCGCCCGCGAGCATCGAGCCCGGGATCAAGCACGGATGGCCCATCAACTCCCAGGGCGTCCCGACGAGATCCGGATGGCCCGCGGGGAACGCGCGCGTCGCGCCTTTTCGGTGAACGAAGCCGCGCTTCTCGGTCCCGTCCGGGAGCCGCACGGTCTCTTCTTGAACGAGGTTGTGCGAAATCTCGAAGTAGACCTCCCCGCGCACGCCCCACACTTCTTCGAGCGCGTCGCAGACCGCTTCCGCGATGAGATGTCGATTCGCGACCGCGAAGTTCGCGGCGCTGTTGTGGTGCGCCCAATATTTTTGTCCGAGCGGCTCGCTCGCGTAGAGGAACGACTCCTCGCGCTTGTTCATCGGGAGCTTTCGCGCGCGCGCACCCTCGTAGAAAAAGTGGTTCGCCGTCTGCCAGCCGTAGCCGCGCGAGCCGCAGTGCACCATCACCCAGACCTCGCCGGACTCTTTGTCGACTTGCATCTCGATGAAGTGGTTGCCGCCGCCGACCGACCCGAGCTGCCCGGCGACTTTGCTGCGGGCGCGATCGATCGCGTCGAGATCGACGTCCTCGGGAATCGGGATGTACTGGCGCTCGCAAACGTCGGCGCGCACGCCGATCGCTTTCGCGCCGTAGCGGAGGACCCGCTCGGCGTCGCGCTCCGAAAATTTCTTCATGCGCGCGGGCCGCCGCGAGCCGATGCCCGTGGCGACGCGCGCGTCGACCGCGCGCACCCAGCGCTCGCGCGACTCCCACGACGCGACCTTCTCGGCGTCGAGCCCCGGCACGCGCAGATAAATGACGCCGCACGAAATGTCGTAACCCGACCCGGCTTGGAGGATCGTCTCGTCGGTGACGATCACCGAACCGACCGGCACGCCGAAACCCGTGTGCGCGTCGGGCATGACGTACGCGCCGACCACCCCCTCGTACGACGCGGCCTGCGCGATTTGCCGCCACATCGACTCCTCCGACGCGCGGAAGAGCTCGTCCGAGAAGAACGCGTGCGCCTCGACCTTCATCGCGTGCGTTTTCGGCAGCACGAAGTGATTGTCGGCTTGGCGGACGACGTGAGCTTTGAAAGACATTCGGCGCTCTCCTTTGGCGTTAGCACGAACCGGACGCCCGGCGGACACGGGCATCGGCGTCCCGCCACACGACCTCGCGCTGACTCTCGGTGAGGACGCGCGCGTCCTCGGCGATCGCGCGGCGCGCGACGCGCGCGGCAGAGACGCGAACGCGGAAGTCGCGGAGCACTTGGACCTCGCCGTCCGCGTGCACGCAGTGGCGCGACGCGCCGAGGTAGCGGTACTCCATGCCGGTGCAGTCGCGCATCGCGTAGATCGCGCGCGCCGTCGCACGGAGGGCCGCGGGGCTCGCCGAGTAGACCACGCAGCCGCCGATCCGCTCGACGCGCTCGCGTCCCTCGTTCGGCTCCGGCCGCGCGGGGCCGGGAAGCTGGAGCCCAAAGGTCTGAAGACGCACCGTCACGTCGGACGGCCGGGCGAGATGAGCACGCACAGCGCGGAGGTCCTGCGCGTCGACGCAGCCGAGGTCGGTGTTGACGAGCACGATGGGCTGCGCGGGATCGCCGTCGAAGGGCGTGCTCACCAGATGCTCCGGGCCAAGGACGACGATCGTGCGGCGCGCCCGCTGGTAGGCGAGACTCCACATGAGCCGCGCGAGGACGAGCGCGCCGGCACCGTCGCTGAGGACGTGCCACGTGTGATGAAACGAGTTCGTGCTGAAGCGCGCGCCGCA
Organism: Polyangiaceae bacterium; assembly: GCA_036488725.1. Lineage (GTDB taxonomy): Bacteria > Myxococcota_A > Polyangia > Polyangiales > Polyangiaceae > DASXHD01. Next base: position 56,746 of record DASXHD010000085.1, read on the forward strand.
CGACGGCCGCAGCGCGACCACGCGGTGGACCCGCGGGCCGACGCGAACGAGCCGAAGATGAGCTTTCATGGGCGAAATCACGCTCCCTTCGACGCGCGAGGATGCGCCGTGCTGACGACGAGGCCGCCAAAGGCGCGTGCGCCCGAGGCGCGATCGTGTAAAGAACTCGCCGTGGACGAGCAGCCCGAAAAGAAATTCACGCCCGGGGCCATCGCGATGCTCGTCGTGATTCCGCTCGCGCTCGTCATCTTCGGCATCGACGCGATCGTCTTGATTCGCGGCGACGACGCCGACCGCGCCGCGCGCGCGAAGGCCGCAGCGACGCCCGCTCAAACGGCGGACGCCGCGCCAGCGCCGACCGACGAATAGATCAGCGCGGGCGGATGCGGAAGCCGGAGCGGTCGCTCACGACCGGCTCCACGACGTCGAGCACCGGGCTCTCTTCACGAAGGCGCGCGCGAAACCACCGCACGAGCGCGCGCACGATGCGCAAACGAATGGGACGCGACCGAAACAGTCGCAACGCGGCTTGCATGGCAGCCTCCTTTTCTGGGTCCCGGCTCCGGACGCGCGCCGGAGCGCGTCTCTGACGCCGACTCACATAGGGGCGATCGCCGCGGAGTGAATCGTGTTACGGTTTTGCTCGTGGGAGAGCGGATTTTGGGGGCGATCGTCGCGGTGTGCGCGGCGGCGTGCGTCGGCGACTCGGGCAACGCGTCGGACACGTTCGTCGGCACGTGGACGTGCGACATCACGCAAACGGTCACCGTGAACAGTCGGCCGCCGCAGCCCGAGGAGGAGACGGACACCGTCCTCGTTTCGTCGACGGGACCCGGCGTGCTCCTCGTCGACGACCAGGGGAGCAGCGGCGACTGCACGTTCACCGCGTCGTTCTCCGGCGGCACCGCGGCGGTCACCGGCGGCACCTGCGCGCTCGACGACGGACAGGGGGACACCGCGAAGGCCACGTTCAACGGCGGCACGTTCATCCTCGACGGCTCGGGCAAGGGCATGAGCGGCAACGCCACCGCCTCGGTCATGGGCGTGTTCGGCGGCACGAACGTGACCGGCACCGAGACGAACACGTTCACCTGCACGCGGTAACATCCACGGCGTGAAGTTGTCCGTCATCGCGGGCGTGCTCACGCTCGCCGCGCCCGCGTACGCGCTCGACCCGCGCTTCGGAGCGGAGCGGCAGCTCGTTCTCTCGAGCGACGCGACGACCGGCATGTCGTACCAGTCGGCGTTCGGCAGCGACGCGCGCTCGTTCGGTCTGACGATCTCGCCCAGCGTCGATTTTTTCGTCGTTCGCAATTTCTCGATCGGCGCGGGGTTCGACGTGAGCTTCCAATCGTCGCAAAGCGGCGACACGCAGGCGACGACGTTCGGCGGCGGCGTCCGCGGTCGCGTCGGCGTGAACGTGCCGCTCGGAAGGTGGATCTCGTGGTGGCCGCAAGCGCAGATCCGATTCGAGGCGAGCCACGTGGGCGTCGGCACGGTCGACGAAACGATCGCCGGGCCCACCGTGGGCGTCTACGCACCGATTTTACTCCAGCTGCGAACGCACTTCTTCATCGGCTTCGGTCCCGCGATCTCGCACACGTTCGACAACGTCCAAAGCAAAGGCACGAGCTCGAACGACGACTTGACCACGGTCTCGATCCAAACCGTTCTCGGCGGAACGATCGGCGGCGAAAATGAGTCGACCGACGATGCGCGCGTCGAGCGTCCGCGTTTCGGCGAACGTCGCGAGCTCGTCCTCGCCGCCGTCGGGGAGCTCGGATGGAACGGCGATCAAACCGTCGGCGCGTGGAGCGCGAGCGCGAGCGCGTCGGCCGAGATCGACTACTTCGTCGCGCGGCACTTTTCACTCGGCATCGGAGCCGGAGCCGGGTTCGGGCACAACGATTTCAAGCCCACGCCCTACGACGACTGGAGCGCGTCGATCCGACCCGAGATCGGATGGGACGTTCCGATCTCGGAGAGCTTCTCGTTCTACCCGCGCGTGTCGCTCGGCTTCGGCGTTTCGGCTCGCACCGAGCCCGCGACGACGACGTTCGTGATGGACGTGGGCGCGTACGCGCCGGTGCTCTTTCACTTCGCGCCCCAGGTCTTCGTCGGTTTCGGACCGTCGCTCGACGCGATCGTCTTCCAGGCGGAGCAGCCGAGCGTCGCAGTCGACCCGCGCTCGGCCTCGATCGGCGCGTCTCTCTCCGTCGGCGGCTGGTTATGAACCTGCGATGGTCAAACGATAGCCGACGCCGCGAACCGTCTCGATGAGCTCGGTGTTGCCGAGCTTTTCGCGCAGCCGCTTCACGTGCGTGTCGACGGTGCGCGTCACGAGGTCCGGCGAGACGCCCCAAACGTCGTCGAGCAACGTCGCGCGCGACTGCACGCGATCGCGGCGCTCGTAAAACGTCATGAGCAGCCGAAATTCGAGCGCCGTGAGCTCGACCTCTTGCACGCCAATCCACACGCGGTGAGCGTCGACGTCGATCTTGAGATCGCCGAGCTCGATTACGCCTCGTGTCTTCGCCGGCGCGGCCCCCGCGCGTCGCAAGATCGCGCCCACGCGCAAGAGGAGCTCGCGCATGCTGAACGGTTTGACGATGTAGTCGTCGGCGCCGACCTCGAAGCCGACTACGCGATCGATCTCTTCGCCGCGCGCGGTCAGCATCAGCACCGGAATGTTCGCGGTCTGCGGCGTGTGCTTGATCGTCTTGCAGATCTCGATGCCGCTCATGTCGGGCAACATCAAATCGAGAATGACGAGCGCCGGTTTCTCGGCGAGCTTGTCGAGCGCCTGGCGCCCGCGCGTCGCCACGATGACCGCGTGACCGGCCTGGCGCAGGTTGAACGCGACCACGTCTCGAATGTCGACTTCGTCCTCGACGATCAGGATGCGGGCCATCGGAGCGTCCTCCCGAGCTCCGAAGCTACGTGCCGATTGTGACGGCGACGTGAACGAATGGTCAGCTCGAAGCGACAGTCTCGACGAGGCGCTCGCTGCCGCCGATCGTTCGGATCCGAACGGCTCCGAACGCCGACTCGCCCTGGCGAGCGCGTTCCTCGGCGATCCTGCGGGCCTCGCTGCGTGTGAGCGCGCGCGCGATGCGCGCCGCTTCGACGTCCGCCGCGCCGTCGCCGAGCGGGGCCGTACCGGCCGGCGTCCAACGCGCGAGCTGCTCGGCGAACGCGGCGGCCCGATCGCGCGGCGCCGGATGCGCCGTCTGCGAATGCGCCGCCGACAAGAACGCGCCTTGCGGCGTGAGCCAGCCGATCGCCGCGCGAATGATCGCGTCGTTCGGCAGGTCCCGCACGAACCAATCGCCGAAGCTCACGCCCACGTCGATGTCGCGCGTGTACGTGCGCGGCCCGTCCCACGTCGGCACGATGACGAGCACGCGCAACGTGAGCTGCCCCTGCCCCTCGCGCTTTTGGATCGCGGCGAGCGTGTCGTCGCGCACTTCCCAATAAACGTAGATGGTCGCCGGATCGACGAGGATCGCGACGCACTCGTCGACGTCGTACTTCGGCGGAAGCGGATCGGCGTCGAGCATGCGCGCAGGCTCGCTCGGCTTCGTGGTCTCGCCCTCGGCGACGACCTCGTACCCCACGCGCTCGTCGTCGGTCTCCTCGGGCAGCGGCGCAGTCTTCGGCGCATACGACGGCGACGCGAGCTTTTCGAGGAGCGACTTCGCCGCCGCGTGATCCGGCTCGCGCTCGAGCACTTGATGGAGCGTGTCGACTGCTTTTTTCGTGTGGCCTTGCGTCGCGTAGATTTCGGCGAGCGTCACCGTCGGCACGGCAGGTCCCACGCGTTTCGGCGCAGGCGCGGGCGCGCCGCGCAAACGATCGGCCGCGTCCGGCAAGTTGAGCCCACGCTCGACGAGCCGCGCGAGCAGATCGCGCGCGCGCCCGAGCAGACCGCGCATGCGGCGCGACGTGTCGGGATCGAAATTCTGGCGGACGAGGATCTCGTCGACGAGCTCCGGTCGGGTGAGCACGCGCGCGCGGAGGACGCCCGCGCCCTCGGCCCGCGCGATGAGGGAGTCGCGATCGAGCGATTCGAGCTCGGTGCGAGTCGACGGATTCGCCGGAGACGAGCCCTCGCGAGCGCTGTACGTCGGTTCCATGGAGGGCGGAACGTAGCGCGCCTCAGCCGAACGCGCCGCCAAAATTCGGGACGACCTTCGCGGTCGATTCGCGCGCTCGGTCGGCGTCGGCGGCGATCTGCGCGCGGAGCTCGTCGAGCGAGGCGAACTTGCGTTCGTCGCGGAGCCGCTCGACCAAATGCACGCGAAGCCGCGCGCCGTAGATGTCTTGATCGAAATCGAAGAGGTGCACTTCTTGGCTGCGGCGTGGCTCTTTTGCGACCGTCGGACGCACGCCGACGTTCATTACGCCGCGCCCGAGCGCGCGGGCTTCATCGAGGCGATCGACGACGACCGCGTAGACGCCGTTTTTCGGAACGAGCTCGGTCGTCTCTTCGACGTTGGCGGTCGGAAAGCCGATCGTGCGCCCGCGGGCCTCGCCGCGCGCGACCGTCCCCGAAAACGCATGAAACCGGCCGAGCACGTGGCTCGCGTCGGCGAGATCTCCGTTCGCGAGGGCGTCGCGGACGCGCGTGCTCGAATAGGCGCCTTTTTCGTCGCCGCGAAGATCGAACGACCGCACCGAAAAGCCGAGCGACTTGCCGAGACCCTCGAGCGCCGCGAGATCGCCGGCGCGTTTGTGTCCGAAGCGGAAATTTCGACCGACGATGACCGCGCGCGCGCCGAGCTCGCCGGCGAGGAGCTCGCGCGCGAACCGCTCCGGCGAAAACGTGGCGAAATCGGCGTCGAAAGTCTTCACGAGCACGCGGTCCACGCCGAGCCGCAGGAGGAGCTCGGCCTTTCGCGGCAGCGCGGTGAGCGTCGCCGGCGCCGGCCGGCCGAGAACGACCGCCGGATGCGGGTCGAACGTGAGCACGTGCATCGGCAGGCCCGCCGCGCGCGCCCCCGCGATGGCTTCGCCGAGCACTTCTTGGTGCCCGCGATGCACCCCATCGAAATTGCCGATGGCCACCCACGCAGGGGTCGGACCGGAACCCTCCCCAGTTCGCGTGAAAAAAGGCGGCGCTATGGGCACGGACAACGACCTTTGATAACGTCCCGCGCATGACGCGCAAGATGTTTATGGGTCTGGGCGCGGCCGTCGTGCTCTCGACGTCGTTTCTGGCGGTCGACGCGGCCGCCATGGGAACGTACCGCGTTCGTTCGAACGAGGTGCAAGAGAGCGGCGGCCAATGGCACGTTTACTTGCGCATCGATCTTCCGCACGCGCCTTCGCTCGCGCACACGCCGATGCGATTCCTCTTCACCGAAGAGACGCAGTACGAGCGCGCGCTCACCGACAACTCGAAGGATCCGGTCTTGAACCGCATCCCGTTGAACAACCAAATGCCGAAGGTCGAGAGCCTCGACGTCGACTTTTCGGACGCGACGGGCAAAGTCTTCAAGACGACGAACTTCGACTTCAGCCTCACGCGCGCGCGCGGCTACGAAGCGGGCGAATACAAGATGCAGATTCGCACCTCCGACGGCACCGACATCGGCGGGACCTCGACGATCATCTTGAAGGGCGACAACCCCGTCGTCGATCGTCGCAGCATGGTCTTTTCGGCGAAGACGAAAGACGACAAGACCAAAGAAAAAGAAAAGCTCGCGCAGAACGACACCTCCGCCGTCCCGACGTCGACCGACGTCGCCGCGGTCGGAACGGCGCCGCCGTTCGTTCCGGACGAGGGCTTCCAGAAGACCGACGAAGAGCAGATTCACACCAAGCCGGGCGGCTGCGGTTGCGACGTGCCGGGCACGACGACCTCGTCGCTCGCGGTCGCGGGCACGCTGCTCGGCCTCGGTTTGCTCGCGGCTCGACGAAAAAAGCGCTCGGCGTGACGTCGCCGCGGGCGATCGAGAAACAGGCGAAGAGCGGCGCGCTCTTGCCTGTCTATTTGTTCGTGGGCGACGAGCGCCTGTTGCGCGACCGCGCGATCGAGGCGGTCCGCGCGGCCGCGCTCGGCACGGGCATCGCCGCGTTCAACGAAGACAAGCTCACCGCCGGCGAGACGAGCGTCGACAAGATCGTGTCGGCGGCGCGCACCGTGCCGATGATGGCGACCAAGCGCTACGTCATGGTCCGCAGCCTCGAGCGCTGGGACAAAGCGCGAGCCGACGGCGAGGACGAAAGCGACGCCGACGACGCGAGCACGACGCCGCTCGACGAGCTCCACGAATACGCGAAAGCGCCGGTCGATTCGACGTGCCTCGTGCTCGTGGCGACCAAGCTCGACGGCCGCCGCAGGCTCGTGTCGCTCGCGCGAAAACAAGGATTTTTGATCGAGTGCAACCCGCTCGAGCACCACGAGACGGTGGAGTTCGTGATCGAGTCGGCGACCGAGCGCGGCCACCAAATCGATCGCGACACCGCGGCGCTCGTTGCCGAGCTCGTCGGGCCGGAGCTCTCGCCGATCCTCGACGCGGTCGAGCGCCTCTCGCTCTTCGTCGGCGACAAGAACGCGATCGACGACGAGGCGGTGCGCCAATGCGTGACGCGCGTTCGCGCGGCGGACACGTGGGCCGTCGTCGGCGCGGTTCAGCAGCGCGACGTCGCGACCGCGCTCGCGACGCTGAAAGAAGCGTACGACCCGCGCGACCGGGGCCTCCCGATGCTCGGCGCGATCGCGTGGTCGATTCGACAGCTTGCAAAATACAAGTGCGCGCTCGACGAAGGCGCGGGCCCGGGCGAAGCAGCCCGACGTGCGGCCGCGTTCTCGCCGTCGCGCGCCCGCGAGCTCGCCGCGCGCGCCAAAGCGGTCAGGCCGCGCGAGCTCGAGCGATGGATCACCGTGCTCGCCGAGACCGACCTCGCGCTGAAAGGCAGCAAACGCTCGCCCGACGCGGTCCTCGAGGACATGGTCACGCGGCTTTGCCGGCGATAACGCAGCCGTCACGCGCACCGCTCACGTCTCGAACGGATGTTGCAGACGAGAAGCGGCAGCGAGAACTGCGCGGCCGGGCCGCCGCTGGACACTGTCACACGCCAAGGATGGCACGGCGGCTCGGCCAGATTGGCTCGAGCGAAGTCTGTCGGTCGCGACAGCCTGAGGCGCTGCGGATCACGCAATGCCCCGCGGTACCGTCTAGCGCGTTTCGAGCTTCACGAACGCGAGCGCGAGCGCGCCGAGGGCGGCGAACGATGCGCCGAGCAAGAACGCGACGTTCGGGTGCGTGTCGAAGATGAACCCGAAGACGGCGTTCGCCGGTAAAACCGCGGCGCCGATGATCGCGTGGAACGATCCGAACGCGCGCCCGCGCTGCTCCTTCGGCGCGAGGTCGGTCAAGAGCGCGCTCTCGGCGCCCTCGGTGAGCCCGTAATAAAATCCGTAGCCGAGCATGATGGCCCACGTCGCCGCGAACGTGTGCGCGAGCGGCAAAATCGCGTAGACCGCGGCGTAGAGCAGCCACCCCGCGAGCACGATCCCGCGGCGCCCGACGCGATCGGCGAGGCGCCCGCCCGCGACGTTGGTGAGCGCCTTCATCAAATTGAGCGTGAGCCAAGCGATCGGCAACCACGCCGCCCCGAGGTGCTGGCGCGAGAGCCTCAAGAGCAAAAACGAATCGGACGAAGCGCCGAGCGAAAAAATTCCGATCGCGACGAGGTAGCGCTTCACGTTGGGATTCAGTGGGTCCCGTCCGCCTTCTTTCTTTTTCGCCGGCGGCGCGCCGGCCGACTCGCGCACGCCGAAGACGAGCACGCTGACCGCCATGAGCCCCGGCACGATCGCGAACGCGAAGATCCAGCGCACCTTCCAGTGAAACGCGCCCGCGAGGACGAACGCGAGCAGCGGTCCGATGACCGCGCCGATGTTGTCCATCATGCGGTGAAAACCGAACGCGTACGCGCGCGTCTCCGGCGTGATCGCCGCGGCGAGGAGCGCGTCGCGCGGCGCGGACCGCACGCCTTTTCCCGTGCGATCGACGGTTCGCAGCGCGACGACTTGCCAAGGTGCCGAGACGATCGCGAGCAGCGGCCGCACGAGCGACGAGACCGTGTAGCCGAGCACGACGAACGGTTTCCGCGCCGGCGTGCGATCCGAAGACGCGCCCGCCGCGTATTTCACGAACGCGCCGACCGATTCGGCGATGCCCTCGACCCAGCCCAGCCATATGCCGGCGGCGCCCATCGTCGCCAAAAACGCAGGCAAGAGCGGGTAGCTCATGTCGCTCGCGACGTCGGTCAGGAGCGAAACCCACCCCAGCCGCCAAACCGTTTTGGGGAGCTTCGGCATCAGAAGAGGCTGAGCATTGTTGCCGCCTTTGACGCCGAGCACCACAGCCCTTACGTTGCGTGCGAAGGAACCTCGCAAGCCGCGACGACTCAATTTCAGGAGAACATGAAGACGCACGTCCCCCCTCGGGTGATCCGGCCTTCCACCTTTCGAGCCCCCGTCGCTTCGTCGACGCTTCCTACGGCGTTTGGCACCTTCGACGCCCACGTTTTCCGCTCCGTCGCGAATCACGACGGCGGCGAGCGCGGCGAAAAAGAGCACGTGGCGCTCGTGCACGGCGACGTGCGTGGCGCGCGGGAGGCCCCCGTCCGCGTGCATTCGGAATGCCTGACGGGCGAGGCCTTCGGGTCGCTCAAGTGCGACTGCAAAGAGCAGCTCGACTTCGCGCTCGCCGAGTGCGTTCGCCGCGGCCGAGGGATCGTCCTCTATTTGCGGCAAGAAGGTCGCGGCATCGGCCTCGCCAACAAAATTCGCGCGTACGAATTGCAATCGCGCGGCGCCGACACGGTCGACGCGAACCGCATGTTGGGCTTGCCGGACGACGCGCGTCGCTACGACGTCGCCGCCGAGATGCTCGATTGGCTCGGCGTCGCCAGCGTTCGCTTGATGACGAACAATCCGGCCAAAGTCTCCGCGCTGCGCGATCTCGGCGTCGAAGTGACCGGGCGCATCCCGGTCGTCGTCCCGTCGAATCCGCTCGCCGCGAGCTACCTCGATACGAAGCGGCGTCGCATGGCGCACGACGTCCCCGAGCTCGGTCTGAAGCGCACCGGCAGCGACGCGGAGTGAGTCAGCGCGCGGCGTCGACCGCGAGCGCGACCAGCGCGGCGACGGCGTGCTCGGCGGCGTCTCGACGTCGCAGCGTCGTGCCCTTCTCGAGCTCGGCGTAGAACGCGTAGCTCGTCAGCGCGAAGAGCGTGTCGACGAGCGCGTGCGCCCGCGCAGGGTCGACGTCGCCGCGCGCGCGAAGCCGCTCGACGAGGACGCCGAGTAGCTTGCGCCTCCGCTCGTTGCGCGCGGCGATGGCCTCGGCGAGCTGCGAATCCGCGGCGGCGGCGGCCATGATGCCTTGCATGGGCTTACTCGCGCGCCAAAAGCTGCAAAAGATCTCGACGACACGCCCGAGGGCCTCGCGCGCATCGCCGCCCGCCATCGCGCCCGCGATGTCGCCGAGGCCGGCGCGCATCGCTTCCTGGTCGAAGACCGCCTCGAGAAGCCCGCGCCGATCGCCGAACTGATGATAAACGGTGAGCCGCGTGACGCCGGCCGCGCGCGCCACCTCGTCGAGCGAGAAGTCTTCCCAGCCGCGCCCCCGCAAAACACGGCCCGCGGCGGCCACGATCGCCGCCCGCGTCGCGTCGCGCGCCGCCTCGCGCTTCGGGCTCTCGTACCGGCGCTTTGCACTTCTTCTCACTCGCGTCATTGACTATACACCATGTATAGCTAAACGAGACGTCGGAGGTTCCGCATGGGCATCGTCTCCGTCGTTCTCGCGATTCATGTTCTCGCCGCCACGTTCTGGGCGGGCTCGACTTTCACGCTGGCGCGCATCGGCGGCAAGAGCGCAGGTGCCCTGTTCGGCCCGCAGATGGGCGCGGCCGCCGCGTCGATCGTCGCGGGCGGATACCTCTGGCACACGCTCTTCGTTTCCGGCGGCCACGCGGTTCTCGGCGCGGGCGCGCTCGCGGCGGTCGTCGCGGCGATCGTTCAGGCGGTGCTCGTCGGTCGCGTGCGGCGGCGAATCGAGAGCGACGACGGGGCGCGCGCGCGGGCCTTGCTCGGGCACCGCATCGCGGGTGGACTCTTGGCCGTCGCGATCGTGTGCATGGTGGTGCAATGAGCTCGCTCGAAGATCGAGTCGCGCTAGTCACCGGCGCATCGCGGGGGATCGGCGCGGCCATTGCGCGTCTCTTCGCGGCGCGCGGCGCGCGTGTGGCCGTCGCCGGTCGCGACGAAGCGGCGCTCGCGTCCGTGGTCGCCGAAATCGAACGCGCCGGCGGCCGCGCCGCGCGCTTCTCGGCCGACGTGACGCGTCTCCAAGAAATCGAGCGGCTGCGCGCCGAGGTCGAGCGCGACCTCGGCCCAGTCGACATTTTGATCGCGAACGCCGGCGGCTCGTTCGAGCCTCCATGCGCGATCGAAGACGCGACCGAGCGCGGCTGGCACGCATCAATCGACGGAAATCTCACGGCGACCTTCTTCACGTTGAAAGTCTTCTTGCCGGGCATGAAGCAGCGCGGCCGCGGCAGCATCGTCACGGTCTCGTCGGCGGCGGCGCGGCGCGCGAGCGTTCGCAACCCGATCGCGTACGCCGCGGCAAAAGCCGGCATCGAGACGCTCACGCGCATCGCCGCGCTCCAAGCCGGCCCGAGCGGCGTGCGCGTCAACTGCGTCGCGCCGGAGACGATCCTCACCGAGCGCAACGTCGCGCGCATCCCCGACGCGATGAAGTCGACGCTCGCAGACGACCACCCGCTGAAACGTCTCGGCGCCCCCGAGGACGTCGCCGAGGCCGCGCTCTACTTGGCGTCGGACGCGTCGAGCTGGGTGACCGGCGTCGTGCTCGACGTCGCCGGCGGCTCCGTGCTCGCGAGCTAATTGGTCGGTTTCGCGAGCGCGGGCAGCGTCGCGACCATCGGTCGAACGCGATCAATGTATTCTGCAAGCAAAGTTTGAATGCGCTCCGGGCTCGACGAGCGGAGGACGATGCCGACGTGGTGCTTTTCCGGCGAGCGGTAGACGACCTCGGGCGCGTCGAGCGCGCTCGTGTCGGGCCGCTCGTCTTTCGTGAGCGTCACGATGAGACCGCCGTATTCACGTCGCGCGGCGGGCAGCACGTACGGCACTTTTCCGCCGCCGATTTCGATCTTCGCCCACTCGGCCCACAAGTTGAGGCCGGTCGACGCTTCGACCATGTCCGAAATGTGCGCGCCGCCGACGCGCGCGGCGCACTCGAGCATGTAGAGCTTGCCGTCTTTCTTCGACTTGATGAACTCGACGTGCGACACGCCACGAACGAGGTTCATGCACGAGAGCGTTCGCGCGTTGAGATCGCGAAGCTCGAGATCCTCGGGCGAGCCGCGGACGACCGTGCTCGAAGAAAAAATTCCTCCGCCGTGCGCGACGTCGAACGGCGGCGCGCCGCATCGATGCGTCTCGGAGAAGACGATCTCGCGCTCGGTGACGATCGAGTCGACGTGGTAGACGTCGCCCGGCAAAAATTCTTCGAGCAAGAAGTACGATTGCCGATCGCCTTGTTTTTCCGTGAGCTGCCACAGCTGCTCTTCGGTGTGAACCTTCGTGATACCGGCGGCGCTCGCCTCGCTGCGCGGTTTGTTCATCCACGGCGCCGGCACGCGCCGCATGAAATCGCGGACCGCGTCGTAGTTGAGCACGTGCACGAAGTCGGGCACGGGAATGCCGGCTTCGCGCGCTTTCACGCGCATCGCGAGCTTGTCGCGGAAGTGGCGCGCCGTCGTGTCGCCCATCCCCGGGATGCGCAAGTGCTCGCGAAGCGACGCGGCGGTCTCCACGTCGAAGTCGTCGAGCGCGACGATGCGATCGAATCGAATGTCGCGCGCGAGATACGAGACCGTGCGCGTCGTCTCGCCGAGGTCGGCGCCGTCGCGCATCGCGAACACGTCCGCGAGGATGTCGCGCGGCCACGCGCGCTCGAGCAGCTTGGCGACCGTGAGCAAGTAAACGCGCGCGCCTTCCGCGTGCGCTTGGCGCATGAATCGCTCGCCTTTGTAATACGTCGCGAGGCAGAGGACGTTCAGGTCCATCGTCTCCGACGTTACATCAAGGGGGAACGAGACGCTCACCCCAATGTTCGGCGCCGCAGTCGAAGCCGCCGCCCTCGTCGATGCGCTCGAAGAGATCGGCCTCGCCCACGGCGACGTCCGCGACCCGCGACCACTCGAAGCCCTTGCAGACGTCGAGCGGGCCTTGCTTGGCGGCGGCGCAACTTCCGTCGCTCGAGTTGCGGCGGAGCAAGTGGAGCGTGCCGCCGTCGCGGACGAGCAGAAAGTCCGCGGAGCCTTGGATGATCGACATCGCGAACGCCGCGGCGATGCTCGGCTCTTTCGAGTAGGCCCAGCCGACCTGCGCGTCGGCGCGGTAGCCGCGATGGTTGCAATAACTGACTTCGTTCGGGCCGGGCGAGCCGGGGAGCTCGCCCAACGCGACCGTGCGCTCGGCGCCCGCCGCGCGAACGACGAGCGACGTCTCCGATACGTGGTTCCAGGGAACATCCTGCGTGTCGGGGAGCCGTTCGAGGGCCCGCGACGCGCCGACGCGCCACGTGATCAAGACGCGCGCAGCCGGCGGAAGGTCGAGCGCGCGGAATGTCCTGTCCAGAGGAAACGCGCGCGCCCAGTCGCCCGACGCGCTCGAATGAACCGCGGCCGCGTCCGCGGGCATCGGCTCGACGAGGACAGGCGCGGGTGCGACCGGATGCGCGAGCGGCGTCGCAATCTCCACGTGCGGAGCGGCCGCCGGAGCGCACGCCGCGACGAGGGCCAAGCACCAATGCTTCATTCGCGCTTCATGAAACGACAGTCCTCGCCGGGCGATTCCCCGGTTCCCAGCGGTGCGTTTCTTCTCTAGTGTTGTCTGCCCATGCGCGCGCGCGCTGCTTTCGTCACGGCCATCGTCTTGTCGTTCGCGTCCGCCGCGTCCGCGCAACAACCGTCGCTCGACGTTCGCACGTGGCGGCCGTCGGTCGATCCGAGCGCGAGCCTCGTGCTCGAGTCGCCGAACACGCCAGGCCCGTGGGCTTTCAACTTCGGCGCGTACGCCGATTGGCAGCTCCGCCCGCTCTCGCTCAAAGATCCGACGACGGGCGACACGCTCTATCGGCCGATCGATTACGGCTTCGGCCTCAACCTCCTCGCGAACGTCGGTCTCGGCGAGCACGCGTCGTTCGGCATCGACATGCCCGTCGTGCTCTTTCAAACCGGAAGCGACAACTTGCCCGCGTCGGCCGCGACCCTTCCGGTCGCGCAGACCGCGCTCGGCGATCTCGGGCTCGACGCGAAGGTGAGCATCCTCAAAAATAAAAACGGCGGCTTCGGCCTCGCGGCGCTCGCCGGGTTGACCGTGCCGACCGGCGATCACACGAGCTTCGCAGGCGAAGGCGCGGTCACCGCGCAGGTTCGCGTCATCGCCGACTACTCGTTCGTCGTCGCGCACCTCCAAGCCTCGCTCGGATATTTTCTTCGCACCGAGCAGCGCACCTGGCCGGACGCGAGCGCCGGCGGTTACAACTTCGGCGACGAAGTTCCGTGGAGCATCGGCATCCGGCTTCGACCGGACATCTTCCACATCGACCGCGAAGATCGTCAGACCTGGGAGCTCGCCGCGCATGGCTGGGTGCCCGCCGGGCCGCAAGCGCCGTTCGTCGATCGCGGAGCGGCCGCGCTCTCGCCGGTGATGCTCGCGCTTTCGGATCGCGTCGCGATCGGGCGCGACAAAGATTTTTTCTTCACCGGCGGCATCGACATCGGTCTCTCGGACGCGGTCGGCGTCCCGGGCATTCGCGTGATCGCGGGCCTCGGCTGGGCGCCGCGCGAGCACGACAAAGATCACGACGGCGTCCCCGACGACGTCGATCAGTGCGAGGACATCCCCGAAGATCGCGACGGCTTCCAAGACTCCGACGGCTGCCCCGACATCGACAACGACAATGACGGCATCGTCGATCGCGAGGACGCGTGCCCGAACGTCGCCGGGCCGCCGTCGAAGAACCCGAAGCTCAACGGCTGCCCGCAACAGGACAGCGACGGCGACGGCATCCCCGACGCCGACGACGCGTGCCCGAAAGAAAAAGGCGAGCGCACCGACGACCCGAAGACGAACGGCTGCCCGAGCAAACCGGCCGCGCCGCCGCCGCCCGACCCGAACGCCGACGACGATGGCGACGGCGTGAAAAACTCGGAGGACGCGTGCCCGAAAGTGCCGGGCGAGCCTTCGACCGATCCGAAACGAAACGGATGCCCGAATCCGGATCGCGACGGCGACACGTACTCGAACGATCAGGACGAGTGCCCCGACGCCGCCGAGGTCTTCAACGGCGTGAAGGACGAGGACGGTTGCCCGGACGAAGGCGGCAAGCCGCTCGTCACGATCGACGCGAAGCTCGTCATCAAGCTCGCACACGAGATCAAAATCGGCGGAACCGCGGACGCGCCTGCGATCGACCCCGCGAGCATGACGACGCTGCGCGCGCTCGGGCTCGACCTCAATCAGCACCGCGATTGGGTGCTCGCCGTCGGCGCACGTCCGACCGCCGCGACGCCACAAGCGGGCGCCGAAGCGCTCGCGCGCGCGGTCGCGGTCGTGAAGGCGATCACCGACCTCACGCACCGCGATGGCTCCGCCGAGACCGTCGGGTGGGACTCGGTCAAGCGCGTCCCGACCGCGGCGAGCGGGATCGGGCTCATGATTCTCACCGCGCCGCCGCCGACGGAACCGAAGCCGCTCGAGAAAAAATGATTCGCCGCGTTTCGCTCGCGCTCGCTGCGTTCTTGCTCGCGTCGCCCGACGCGAACGCGCAGTTCGGCCGGAGGCGGCCGCCGCACGTGCAGCTGCAGGCCCAAGTGCAGCAGGCCGACGACGACGAGGAGCAGCCGCAGAGGCCGTCGCAAGAGAACGCGATCGTTCCGCTCCGCTCGCGCTTCGGTCGCGATCGGGCCGAGGCGCTTCTCCGCGGCGGCACGAGCGAAGACGTGCGCCGCGGGATCGCGCGCGCGGCCGCGACGGGCACCCCCGAGGCCGTCGCGCTCCTCGTCGCGCAGGCCGAGCAGCCGAACGACGAGCTCACGATCATCGACCTCGCGCGCGCCCTCGCGCCGTTCGCGAAAGAAGAGGGCCCCCGGCTGAAGCTCGTGTCGCTCCTCGACGCGACGGCGCGGCCCTCGCATTTGCGCGGCGAGCACGCTGCGGCGGCGAGCGCCTCGTTCACGGCGCACGTCGACTTCGCGCGGCGGATCGCGGCGCGTGCGCTCGTCGCGTCGCGCGATCCGAAGGCGCTCGACGCGGTCTACGCTGCCTCCCGCGAAGGCGGGCCGGGCCAAGAAAATGCGCTCCGCGCGATCGCGTCGGATCCGAGCGCGATCACCGATGCGCCGATCGTGCCGCCGACGTCGGCGGCTGCGGTCCGCGCGCTCGCGGAGAGCGGGGACCTGCGCGTGCTCGACACGCTCCTCGTGAAGGCGCAGGCGCCGGCGGACGCTTCGACGCGCGCCGCTGCGATGCTCGCGCTCGGCCAGCTCGGAGACGGACGCGTGCGCCCGATCGCGATCGCGTCATTCGCCGATCGCGACGGCGAGGTTCGCGCGGCAGCCGGCGAGGCGCTCGTCCTGCTCGACGCGCTCGAGCGTTTCGCCGCGGTGACGCACCTCTTGTCGACGCCGGACACGATCGACGCGGGCATTCGCCTCGCGCATCGCGCGCAGGACGCGAGCGTCGTCAAAGCGCTCGCGGCGTGCTTCTCGGCGACGACCGATCGCGATTTGCGTCTTCGCATCATCGCGGCGCTCGGCCGCGGCGTCGCGACCGACGAGGGGCTCAAAGTGCTCGCGAGCGTCGCGATGGACCCGCGCGTCGGCGGAGACGCCGTCCAAGCGATCGCGCGCTCGCCCAACACGAACGCAATGGCCACGCTCGAACGAATCGCGGCGACTCGCTCGCTCCGTCGTCTCGCGGTGCGCGGCTACGTGCTTCGTGCGCTCGTGCGCGGCGAGCACTCGGGCAAGCTCGACGACGTGATCGACGAGCTGCACAAGTCGAACGACGGAGCGGATCGCGCGCTCGCGACTTTCGCGCGTGTCGCCCTCGGCCACGATGGCCCTGTCGACGCGCTCGGCGATCGCGATCCCGTAGTCCGTCGCGCCGCGGCGATGGGCACGCTCGCGAGGTGGAACGGCAGCGAGCTCCCCGCAGCCGAGACCCTCCTTCGTCATTGGGATCGCGAGACCGACGAGCCGACGCGCGCCGTCCTCGGCATCGGCCTCCTCGATCGCGATCGACAGGCGCTCGTTCCGACGCTCGGTCTCGAGGCGCGCGTCGAAGCGGGCGGAGCCGACGCGCCGCTCGCCGCCGCCGCGATGGCCGCGCGAAAGAGCGACGCGCTCAAAGACAAAATCGATTCGCTCCTCGCCTCGACCGACCCCGTGATGCGCGCGCACGTGGCGCGCGGGCTCGGCGCGAGCGAAGAGCCGAGCGCGACCGGCAAGCTCGCCGAAGCGAGCCGCTACGAAGCCGAGCCGCTCGTTCGTCTCGCCGAAATCGAGGCGCTCGGCCGACGCGCGCCGGCCCCTTCGCGCAACGACATGCTCGCGATCGCCGCCAAGCTCGACCCGGAAGCACGCATTCGAGACGTCGCCGCGCGCGCTCTCTCTGGCGCCGCGCCTCCCGCGCCGTGGCCCGTTCGCGAGGTCGCGTGGCTTCGCGTCGCGACCGACTCGGGCGCGCCGCCGAGCCGCCCCATCGTCGCCGCGTACGTCACGTCCGAGGGCGTCGCGATCCCGATCGCGTTCGACGCCGACGGCTACGCGCTCGTCGCCGGCGTGCCGCCCGGCGACGGCCGCGTCGTGCTAAGCCCCGTCGTGCCGAAATGACCGCGCCGAGCAGCAAACCGCCCGCGACCTTCGAGCAGTCGATGGAACGGCTCGGCCACATCGTCGAGAAGCTCGAAGAGGGGGACCTGCCGCTCGAGCAATCGCTCGAGCTCTTCGAGGAAGGCGTGAAGCTCTCGCGCCTCGCCCAAGAGCGCCTCGACGCCGCCCAGCAGCGCATCGAGCGCCTGCTCACCGTCGACGCGCAAGGGAAAGCCCGCACGGCGCCGTTCGAGTCGACCGGCACCGAGCCTGAGGACGAGCCGCCGTTCTGAGCGGTCCGCCTCGCGCGCGAGACCGCCCGTTTCCCGGTCGAGATGGTCCGCGTTGCGCTCGCGATCGTCCGCCTCCCCGTCGCGACCGCGCGCGTCGCGAATCGAACCGTCCGCTTTGGGCGTTTAACCGTCCGCCTCCCGGTTTCGACCGTCCGCGTCCTGCATTAACCGGCCAGTTTTTCGCCCAAATCGCCCGCTCATGCTACCTGTCGCCCCCATGGCTGCCCGGCCCACGGTTCACATCCCGGCGCCCTCCGCCGACCGACCTTCTTGGCTGCGCGTCGGGCTCGTCGCGCTCGTCGGGTTCGCGCTGGGCGTCGCGTGGCCGCGCATCGCCGGCGTTCGCCTGGGACCTGCCGCGCCGGCCGAAGCGGTGAGCGCCGTCGCAGCCCAGCGCGCCGCCGAGGCCGCGTCGGCCGCCGCCGCGAGCGCGAGCGTCGCGCCTCCGCCCGCGCCGAGCGCGAGCGCCGCGCCCGCGCCGGTCATCACGATCAACGTCGGCCACGCCGCGATCCTCTCGTGCAAGAACGACGACGGCGACACGCTCAAAGGTCGCGAATGCGGCGGCCTCGCGGGCCTCGACCCGCTCGTTCAGACGCGCCTCAAGCGTTTGTCGCAAGCGCCCGCGGCGGCGACCAACCCGGGCAAGCTCAACATCGTGCTCGGCCTCGACTTCAAGAACAACCACATCTCGGTCGAGAGCGGCCGCTCGTCGACCGTGAAAGACGTCGCGTCGCTGAAGGCGTTCGTCGCGGGCGAAGTGAAGTCGATGAGCCTCAAGTCGGTCGACCATCAATACGACCGCTACTCGGTCGTCTACGTCGTCCACATCCAAAACGGCGAAGAGAAATCGGCCGAGCCCGCGCCCGCCGCGACCGCGAGCGCGACGCCCTCGGCCGCTTCGTCGCAAGCCGCGCTCCCCGAGGGCGAAGCCGCCGTCGCGTGGGACACGGCGATCGTGCGCGACGCGCCGCACACCGGCACGATCGTCGCGCGTCTGCCGCGCGGCACGCACGTGCAGCTCGGCGCATCGCAAGGCGGCTGGTACAAAATCAAATACGGCGCTGGCTTCGCGAGCGACGGTTACGTGTACCGCGGCGCGATCGGCAAGTGAGCTTCTCCGCCGTCGCCGCGACTTGGCAGAACTTCTACCTTCTCGTCGGCGCCGCGGCGGCGACGCTCGTCGGCCTGATGTTCGTCGCGATCACGTTCGGCGCGTCGATGATCGAGGTGAAGGACGCGAGCTCGACGCGCTCGTTTCTCGATCCGGTGCTCACGCATTTCGTCCAAGTGCTGCTCACGGCGTGCCTGGTCGTCGCGCCGTCGACGGGGCCGGTCTTGCTCGGCGTCTTGCTGGTCGCGATGGGCGCGCTGCGCCTCGCCACGCTGGTGCGCGTTCATCGTCACATGCGCGAAGCGCAGCGCGTCGCCAACGACATCGAGCTCTCGGATTGGATCTCGGGCATCTTCCTTCCGCTCGCCGCGCACCTCGCGCTCGCGGGTTGCGGCGTCGCGTTCGCGCTCGGCGCGAGACCGTTCGGCGCGCTCGCCGCGCTGACCGTGGTCATCCTCCTCGTCGGAATCTACGGCGCGTGGGAGCTCGTGCTCTGGCTCGCGCTCACGCGCTCGCGCCGCACGTGACGCCTCAGTGCAGCGTGAAGCCGATGATGATCACGCCCCCGCGAAACTGCTGCCCCGCGACGAAGAACGTCTCGTTCGGCGGCGTCGTCACGCGGAGCAAATTCAAATACGAGCCGCCGCCCGGCTGATTGATCGCCGCGGCGATCTCGTAGCGCGGCCCCGGCAGCACGTTCGTGAGCGTGATCTGCAAAACGCGACCGTTCACGAGCGTGTACTGCGTCGGCGTCCCCTTCACGAGAACGAGCTGCTGCTTCGCGAGGAGCTTGTACGTGTTGTACGCCGAAAACGGCGGCCTCCGGAGCTGCGGCATGTTGCCGATGGTCGGGTCGATCGAGCCCGCGCCCGGCTGCATCGTCGCGTGGAGCACCATCACTTCGATCGTCGCTTGCGGGGTCGCGTGCGCGGTCTCGCTGAGCGCGAGCGCAGCGAAACCTCCGAGCGCGGCGTGCGTGAAACGACGACGCGTCGTCGTGCTCACGGCTTCTCCGGCGGCGGCTCGGCGCTCGCGCTGTCGTCGACCCACACGACCACGCTCGGCGGCGGCTCCTTCGCCGAGGGCGAGGCCCTCTCGGCCGGAACGTAAAACACCGAGACTTGCGTGGGCGTGTCCACGACGTCGACCTGTACGCCCGCCGAGCTCATCGACGCAAGAACCTCGGCGGACGACGGCGCGCGCGGGCCGTTTTGGCTGGTCACCGGCTCGCGCACCGTCCGCACGTAGAAGAGCACCGCGGCCGCGAGCGCGACGAGCGACGCGCCGACGACGATCATGCGCGTGCGCGCCGTGCGCTTGATACGCGCCTTGTCGAATTCGTTGGGCGTGAGCTTCGCCATCACGGCGTCGCGCACGTCGATGCCTTCGTAATCCACCGCGCCGCGAACGCCGTCGCCGATCGCGTGGAGCGACGCGAGGAGCTCCTTCGCCTCCGCGTCCGACTCGACGAGCTTCTCGGCGCGCGCGCGGTCGTCGCCTTCGAGCTCGCCGTCGGCGAGCGCCATCACGTCGAGCATCTGTTCTTGCGTGAGGCTCATGGCGCGCTCTCTTCGGACGAAGTCGGCGTCGAGACCGGACGCTCGCCGATTTGTTCTTTGTAACAATCGACCAGCGCCTTCTGGAGCTTCTGCCGCGCGTGAAACAACCGGCTCATGATCGTCCCCTTCGAGACCCCCATCGATTCCGCCATTTCCTCGTAGCTCAGACCTTCGACCTCACGCATCAAGATGACGCCGCGGTGATACTCGGGCAGCGCAGCGAGCGCCTCGCGCAAGCGCAAAGCGATTTCGCCGCGACGAACGACGTCCGCGGGGTCTGCTCCATCGATACGCGAAAGGAACGGAAATTCTTTTGTCGAACCTTCTTCCGAATCGGCGACCGCGGCCAAATGTCCCCCTCGGCGCGACTCGTCGAGCTCCGCCACTTGCCTGCCCGGTTTGCGAATGAGATCGATGCTCAAGTTGGTGATGATCCGATAGAGCCACGTGAAGAAGCTCGACTGTCCCTGAAAAGTCCCGATGTTCTTGTAAACGCGCAAAAACGCGTCCTGCACGAGCTCGCGGGCATCGTTTTCGTCGCGAACGAGCGACATCGCGATGGAGAACGCGCGGCGCTGGTGACGCTCGACCAGCGTCCGAAACGCCTCTTTGTCCCCGGCCTGGACACGCTCGACGAGCGCACGGTCCTCCTGTGCCTCTTTCGCTCGTACTTCTTTGGTGTTCGACGCCGCCGGCGCGGGGCTATTCACCGTCTTCGGCGGGCGCGGCATCTGTGGAGCTACGGTAACCGACGAGGGGCCGAAGTCTCCAGCAGTCCGAGCGTGATTTTGAGCGGTTGAGGCTTTCCTTCGCGCAGGACCTGGACGTCGACCGTCTTGCCGACCCCGGTCGTGCTGGCCATCCACTGGAGCTGGGTGCCGAGCGCGACGTCCTTGCCGTTGAAGGACGTGATCACGTCGCCGACCTTGATTCCGGCCTTGTCGGCCGGCCCGCCGCTCGCGACGTACTCGACGACGGCGCCCTTGTCGCCCGTCACACCGAGCTCTTTCTTGTCCGAGTCGGAGAGCTCGCGGACGTCGGCGATGCGCACGCCGATCGCGCTTCGCACGACTTTTCCGTCGCGAAGCAGCATCGGCAAGAGCTGCTTGACCATGTTGATCGG
The DNA here is from genome assembly GCA_036488725.1 of Polyangiaceae bacterium. Classification (GTDB taxonomy): domain Bacteria; phylum Myxococcota_A; class Polyangia; order Polyangiales; family Polyangiaceae; genus DASXHD01. The sequence continues at coordinate 77,767 of DASXHD010000085.1, forward strand.
GATCGCGAACCCGACGCCGTTCGCGTTGGCGCGAATCGCCGAGTTGATGCCGATGACCTCGCAGCGAAGGTTCAAGAGCGGACCGCCCGAGTTTCCCGGGTTGATCGACGCGTCGGTCTGCAAAAAGTCGTAAAAACCCGCCGGATCGAGCGGCACGTCTTCTTTCGTGCGGCCCTTGGCGCTCACGATGCCTTGGCTGACGGTGTGCTCGAGGCCGAACGGGTTGCCGATGGCGACGACCCAGTCGCCGACGTCCATCGCGTCGGAGTCGCCGAGCGTCAGCGGCTTCAGGTCGAGGCCCTTCGCGTCGATGTGGATGACCGCGATGTCGGTCGACTGGTCCCGCCCGACGACGCGCGCCGGTAGCTCCTTGCCGTTCGAGAGCTTCACGCTGATCGACTCGGCCTCGCTCCCGCCCTCGGCGACGACGTGGTTGTTCGTGAGGATGGTCCCGTCTTTGTCGACGATGAAGCCCGTTCCGAGCCCTTTTCCTTCGCGGCGCATGCGGCGGCCGCCCCAGGTTTCGACGATTTGGTCGACGATGACGTTGACCGTCACGACGCTCGGATCGGCGGCTTTTGCGATCGGCGCGAAGGAGACCGGCGCGAGCTGCACGCCGGACATCGCGGGCGGTGGCGGCGCGGTCGTTGCGGTCGCGACGGTCGCCGACGTCGAATCCGCGTCAGTCCCTGCGTCCTCCGCGCTGCCATTTTTTCCGCACGCGCAAACGAGCGCGAGCGACGCCGCCAGAACCGCTGTCCTCACTTTTTCTCGCTCTTCGACTTCTCGACGTAACGCATCCGAAGGTCGAAGAGGATTTGCGTGATGAGACGCTCCTCTTCGCCGGTCAAATTGCCTTTCGTCTTCTCCTCGAGCAAACCGAGGAGGTCGATGGTTTGTTTCGCGAGCGGGAGGCTCGTGCGCGTCTGATGGTCGTCGGGGTGCGGGGCCTCGCCGAGGTGCATCAGCGCCGAGTGGCTGAGCGACAGGATGAACGTCGCGAAATCCAGGTGCGGGAAGGCGTCGTCCGTCACGGCGTTATTCCGTCTTGTGGCCTTCAATCGCCGGCTGCACGGTGCCGAACGGCGAGGTCTGGTCGGCGAGGTCGGGCAGCGCCGTGAGAAACTTCTCGACGTCTTTCTCCTGGAGGTGACCGCTCTTGAGGTTGCGCTCACGGACGCGAATGTCGAAGTCCCAGGGATTGATCTTGTTGCTCATGCTGGGCGTGTGCGTAGCACATCCCACGGAGCATCACGAGGGCGGCCCAGCCTTGCGCGACCGATTCAGCGAAAACATGGGGATCAGGCCGTCGGGGTCGGGCGGCTCGTTCGAGTCGCGCTGCTCGTCGAACGCGGTCGCGGCGCGCGCGATCTCTTCGGCCGTCGCCTCCCGAACGTCGCGCACGTGCACGCGATAACGCAGCGTGAGGCCGGCGAGCGGATGGTTTCCGTCGACGAGCAGATCGTCGCCCTTCACCTCGACGACGTGCGCGACCGCTTCGTCGCCTTCGTCGTCCTCGAGGACGAGCTCGTCGCCCTCGGCGGCGTCCGGCGCGTCGCTCTTGTCGATTGAAAAAACGAGCTCGGCGTCGTGAAGGCCGTACGCTTCTTCGGGCGGGACGACGATTTCTGCGGTTTGTCCCTTTTCGAGCCCGGTCAGCCTTTTTTCGAGGCCGGGAACGAGCATTCCATAGCCGTGGACGTATCGTATGGGCTCGCCGCCGTTCGCCGAGCTGTCATCGAGTACCTCTCCATCCTCGCCTTCGAGTACGTATTCGATCTCGGCGAACGCGTTCGGACCTATGCGCACCGGATCATTCAAACACACCAAAGCGAGCGAAGCACGCGAAGGTGCAGGAATAATCGCGGCTCCGCGCGGTTGGGATCGAGTGGCGGAGTGGCGAAATGCCGGCTTCGTGGGGGCGGCGGTCGTTCTCCACGCAATCCTCGTGGCGGTTTTGCCGTTCGTTCATCGCAAGCACGTCGAGCCGCCGCCGCGACCGCCGATTGAAATCGACGTCGAAGAATCGCCGAGCAGCGCGACGGGCGTCGCGACCCATCACGGCGACGCGATGGGTTACGCGCGAAGCACCGGGCGGACGCACGTCTACGGTCACGCCCGCGCGCGCGTCGAAACCAGCGTCACGATCGGTCCGCAAAACGACACCGCGCAAGACACGAATCCGGGCGACACCGAGACGTCGGCGATCCTCGGGCCGCAATCCATCGGGCTCGATGGGCCCGGATCGTTTCGCATGGAGATCGCGAAGCAGATTCCGACCCAGGAAGAGACCGATCAGGACAGGGCGAGCCGAACGGTCGCGGAGTCGCTGCGCTCGCAGTCGACGACCGATCTCACGAGCGGCCCGGTCGCGCAGGAGCTCGAGCGAACGACGCGCCGCCTCGACGGAACGCCGTTCGAGGGACGCGCCGTGTTTTCGGTCGACGTCGACGAGCTCGGTCTCGTCGTGAACGTGGGCGTATCCGAAGCGAGCGGCAGCCGCGCCGCCTGGGACGAGGTCGCGCGGGCCGTGCTCAACGCGCTCGCGCAGAAGCGCCTGCACGTTCCACCGGGCGCCAAGCGCGTCGCGATGCAAATCGAGATCTCGTCGAAGGTCGCGCTGCCGAGCGGCGCGCAGCATCCGATGAACGTCGAGTCGCCCGCGGTCGAAGGCCTCGCGCACGCGGCGCACGGTCAGTTCGATCGACCGGCGGACGGCCCGGCGATCGTGAGCGGCTCGTTCGATTTCTCGGACATCGGCGCGCACCCGCAGCGCGTCGTCGGCGCGCGCGTCCTCGCGCAGCACGCGTTTTAGCTCACGGGCCTTGCGCCGCTGCGACGCCCGGCGCGCCGTTCACGGCGCCGCCCTGGCCGGGCTGGCCGAACACGATCGTCGGCGAGCCGGTGACCGTGACCGCGCCTGCGTCGCCGCCGTTCCAAATCGCGAACGAGCTGCCGCCCGCTCCGCCGCCGCCTTGACCGCCGGCCGCGCCCGCTCCGCCCGTGCTTCCGATTTGCGGCGAGGTGTCGCCGACCGACGCGCAGCCCGCGTCGACCTGGCAGAACGAAGCGCAGGTCGCGTCCTTCACGCCGCCCGAGCCGCCGCCGCCGCCGGGTCCTCCCGCGCCGCCGTTGCCGCCGCTCCCGCCGTTGCCCGAGGTGAACGAGCCGCCGATGATCTGGAGCGTCGAGCTCCACCCGTAGACCGCGACGCTGCTTCCGCCGCCGCTTCCGCCCGCGCCGCCGAGACCGGGCCCGCCGCCGCATCCCGCGAGCGCGTTCACGCAGACGGATTCGCACGTGCCGCAGATCGTGACGCAGAGTGGATTGATGCTGCAGGTCCCCGGCGTTCCCGCGCTTCCGTCGGCCGCGCCCGGCCCGCCCGTCGCGGGATCGTAACCGGTCGGACCGAACGTGCCGGCCTGTGCGCCTTCGCCGACGTTGCCCGCGCCCGCGCCCGCCGCGGCGTCGCCCGCATCGCAGTCGGTCGCGCCCGGCGTGCCCGCGTCGCCGTTCGCGCCCGTCGCTCCGCTGCCGCCCGCGCCGACGCTCACGCTGATCGTGTCGAGCGTGAGCGCGGACTCGGTCGCAAAAATTCCGTAGACGGACTCGCCGGGCTGCGCGCTCGATTTCCCGATGATCGAGAGCAGTCGAAGGCCCGCGTTCGCGACCGACGTCGCGGTCACGCCCACGTTCGTGCTCGAGGGCATCGTGATTTTCACGGCGCTCACCTCGGTCGTGTCGCACGCGGGAATCCACGTCGTGCTCGCCGTGTCCCAGCCGCCTTCGAGCGTCACGCCCGACGCGAGCTCCACCGATTCCACGTAGGTGCCGCGCGCGATGTAGACGATCGAGCGCGCGAGGAGCTTCGCTTGGTTGACGCCTTGCTGAATCGTCTGACACGGCTCGGTGCGCGAGCCGCACGTGCTCGTGTCGCCGCCGTTCACGGTGACGAAGACGCCCTTCGCGTCGTCGACCGCGCGCTGCGTGCACGAGACGCCCGCGTCGCCCGAGTCGGTCGCGGCGTCGCCTGCGTCGCTGGCCGTCGCGTCGGGCGCTCCGAGGTCTTTGAAGCCGAAGATGTCGGCACACGCAAACACGCTGGAGACCGCGACCACGAGCGACGCGACGAGAAGACGGCGGGCATTCATCGGGGAAGGAAGCACAATCTACACAATCGCGGGCCGCGGCGCACACGCAACCACAGCCGGGCCTTACGCGTAGGGCCTCTGACCCATTATTCTGGGTGCGAGCATTCAATGGTCGACGAATCTTCTCCGGAGCGTCCCGACGATGCGGCGACGATCCACGAGAGCTCGCCGACGAGCCGTGGTGCGGACGCCGCGCCGGACGTGCCGGGATACGAGTGCGTTCGCGTCATCGGTCGCGGCGGAATGGGCGTCGTCTGGGAAGCGATCGAGCTACGCCTCGAGCGTCGCGTGGCGCTCAAGGTGCAAGCGCAAGAGTCGGACGACGTCGCGGCGATGTGGGGCGAAGCGAAGCTCGCGGCGCACGTGAACGACGCGGGCGTCGTCACGGTGCTCGACGTCGGCCGCGCGCTCGACGGGCGCGCTTACTACACGATGGAGCTGGTCGAGGGCACCGATCTCGCGGCGGTGCTTCGCGACGGCAAGCTCGCGCACGTCGAGGCGGTGCGCATCGCGAGCGAGATCGCGCAGGCCGTGGCGGCGGCGCACGACAAAGGAATCGTTCATCGCGATCTCAAGCCGCGCAACGTGATGATCGACAAGAAGGGGCGCGCGCGCGTGCTCGACTTCGGCCTCGCGCTTCGCCACGCGACGGCACCGACGCCGACGACGTTCGCGGGCTCGCCGCCGTACATGGCGCCCGAGCAAGTGCGCGCGGCGCCCGTCGGGCCGGAGGTCGACGTCTACGCGATCGGCGTGATGCTCTACGAAATGCTCGCGGGCCGGCGGCCGTTCGCGGCGCCCGAGCAGCCCGCGCTGCTCTATTCGATTTTGTTCGAGCCGCCGCCGCCGCTCTCGAGCTTCGCCGCCGTGCCGAGCGAGGTCGAAGCGGTCGTCGTGCGTTGCCTCGCGAAAGATTCGAGCGCGCGTTTCTCCTCGGCGCACGAGCTCGCGGACGCGCTCGACGGGCTTCGCGACGGCAAGGCTTCGCGCCGCGAGGAGCGCCCGGTGCGCGTGCCGCGCCAGTCGGGCATCGTGCCGAAGTCGACGAAGCCGACGCGCGATCAGGCGCAGCGCGTGTTCCGTTGGTCGTGGTCGTTTTCGTCGTCACCCGAGGCGCTCTGGCCGCACGTCGCCGACACCGACTCGTTCAACGAGGCCGTCGGTCTTTCGCCGATGGACGTCGAGCCGGGCCGCGAGTCGCCCGAGACGATGGCGCGCCTCGGCCACGCGTCCACGCTCGGCCTCGACATGCGCTGGCGCGAGTACCCGTTCGAGTGGATTCGAAACCGCGAGCACACGGTGTTTCGGTGGTATCGCGAAGGACCGCTCGAAGCGCTCTGGAACAAAGTCGAGCTCCGGCCGCGCAGCGACGGCGGCACCGATCTCACGCACGAAATCGCAGTCATCCCGCGCGGCGTGCTCGGCCGCGTCGCGACGCTCGTCGAAATCGGTCAGCGACTTCGTCGCGCGATGGATCGCGTGTATCGGCACGTCGACGAGGTCGTCGCGTCAGGCAAGGTCGTCGATCCGTACGACGCGCGGCACGAGCCGACGGGCGCCGAGCGCGTTCGCATCGAGGTCGGCCACGCGAAGCTCATCGCGGCCGGGTTCGAGCGCGACGCCGTCGATCATCTCGCCGAGCTGCTGCTGCATGGGCCCGCGCGCAAGCTCGCGCGCATGCGCCCGTTCGCGCTCGCGCCGGACTTCGGAACGAGCCGCGAGCGCGCGCTCGACTTGATGCTCCACGCAGCGCACCTCGGCCTGCTCGAGATCGCGTGGGACCTCGTGTGCCCGACGTGCATGGTCGCGCACGACACGCGCTCCCACCTCGAAGAGGTGACGAGCCACGCGCAGTGCGTCGCGTGCGAAACCGAATACGACCGCGATCTCGGAAGCTCGGTCGAGCTCGTGCTGCGCCCGCACCCGGACGTTCGCGCGACGAAGCTCGAGACGTTCTGCGCAGGCTCGCCGTCGCGCCGCTCGCACGTGCTCGTGCAGCTCGTCCTCGAGCCGGGCGAGGTCCGCACGATCACCGCGCAGCTCCCGCCGGGCGAGTACAGCGCGGCGGCGTTCGGCGTCGCCGCGCCGGCGGACGTCGCGGTGAGCCCCGTGGGTTACGGCCGCACCGGCGAAATCGCGATCGACGAGCACGCGGTCGTCGCGCGGCCTGCCGTGTTCGGCGACGGCGGCGAGATCGTGCTCCGCTTCGTCAACGAAACGGCCGACGAGCGCTCGGTGCGCATCGAGAAGCGCGCCGCCTTCGCCGACTCGGTGCCCGCGACCGTCGCGCTCACGCATCCGACGTTTCGCGATTTCTTCGCGAGCGAGCTCTTGTCTTACGGGCAGCTCCTCGGCGTGAGTCATTTGTATTTCGTCGCGCTCGACGCGAGCGACGGCGGCGCGCTCTTCTTGGATCGCGGCGACGCGGCGGCCTGCGCCTCGCTGCGCGCGTTCGAAGAAGCGTTCGAGCACGCCGTGCGCGACGAGGGCGGCTCGCGACTGCCCGGCCCGCTCGAGACGATGGTCGCCGCGTTCCCATCGGGATCGCGCGCACTCCGCGCCACGCTCGCGCTCCTCGACGCAGCCGGCCCGTTGCCCGTACGCGCCGCGATCCACGGCGGACGTTGCCTCGCGCTCACGCGCGAAGCGCGCATCGAATATTTCGGCGAGACGCTCCACCGCGCGCTCTGGCTCGCGACCGCCGCCGAGCCGCGCTCGCTCGTGCTCTCGCAAGTCGCCGCCGCCGATCGCGATCTCGCGAGCGTCCTTCACGCGGCGCGCGACGTCACGACGAAGGTAGACGTCGCCTCATCGGGCCCGTATCAGGGCCGCCGCATCGTCCGTGTCGCGCTTGCAGGCGCGAGGGCCCAGTCTGCGTGACGCCGGTGCTATTCGCGGTCGCCGCGACGACCGCGGCCACCGCCGCCGCCGCCGCCGCCGCCGCCGTAGCCGCCGCCGCCGCCGCCGCCGAAGCCGCGACCGCCACCGCCGCCGCCACCGCCGCCACCAGTGCGCTCCTGCGCCTCGTTGACCTTGAGCGGACGACCGTCGAGCATCGCGCCGTTCATCGCCTCGATGGCTTTGCGCGCCTGGTCTTCGCTGCCCATCGTCACGAACCCGAAGCCGCGGCTGCGGCCCGTGTCGCGGTCCTTCACGATGTGCGCGTCGACGACCTCGCCCGACTCGGTGAACGCTGCACGCAGCGATTCGACGGTGGAGCTGAACGACAAATTACCCACGTAGAGTCTCGTACCCATCTCGATCTCACAAACCTGCGACCCTGAAACGAAGCGCCTTCACGCCGGGCCGCTAAAACAGCCGTGAAAACGCGTAGGCAAAACGAGTAGCAGAGCGCGCGACGAGCGCAAGAAGCGCGAACGAAAGTATTTTCGTCGTGGCGCTTCGCCACGCGACTCAACGTCGCACGCGCGGAACGTCGAACGAGTCGAGCGCGAGCCCGCCGAAGATGCGGAGCCTCGCGAAAGCGAGCCGGTCCGAAATCGTGTCGGCGTCTCGCAGCGGCGCTTTCGTGACGAAACGAAAATACATGCACTTGTGGACGAACGCGCCGAACGCGAAGAGCTCACCGGTGATGTCCTTGGCGTCGTGGTCGGCGCCAATCCAGATGCCCGTGTCCCAACCGGGCGGAAACGCGACGACCTCGGTCGAAATCTCGTCGCCCGCGGGCTCGGGCGCGAGCGCTTTTTCGTGCGCGCGCGCTTCGCACTTGGCGCGATTCACGAGCTCGTCCTCGCGCCAGACGGCGAGCTCGACGAGCGACTCGGTCGCCGCGTGCGTCGCGCGAAGTACCGGCGCGTGATGGTCGTCGATGCGCCACGCTTTGCCGTCCGGAAGCGGAAGCGACACGTCGAAGCGCGTCGAATGGAAGCGCGCCATGTGCGAGCCCGCGCTGAACGCCGGCGGCTCGGGCGGCAGCGGCTTCGCGACGACGACCGGCGGCGGCGTCCCGCACGCGAGGAGCAACGCGAAAATCGCTAGACGCGCGTGAGCCACTCGGGGTGCGACGAGTCGTTGCCGCGAACGATGTCGAAGAAGCGCTTCTGGATTCGCTGCGTGATCGGCCCGGGCTTGCCCTCGCCGATGCTGCGATTGTCGACCTCGCGGATCGGCGTGACCTCGGCCGCTGTGCCGGTGAAAAACGATTCGTCCGCGAGCCAGAGCATGTCGCGCGTGATGCGGCACTCTTCGAGCGGAATGCCTTCTTCCTTCGCGAGCGTGATGACCGTGTCGCGCGTGATGCCGCCGAGGATCGAGCTCGCGAAGTCGGGCGTGAGCACGCGGCCGTTCTTCACGATGAAGATGTTTTCGCCCGTGCCTTCCGAGACGTAACCGTTCGGGTCGAGCATCACGGCTTCGTCGTAACCGGCGAGCTTGGCTTCGCGTTTCGCGAGCACGCTGTTCGTGTACTGGCCGGTGATTTTGCCCTTCGCGAGCGACACGTTCACGTGATGGCGCGCGTACGAGCTGATCTTCGCGCGGATGCCGAGCTTGAGCGCGTCCTCGCCGAGGTACGTGCCCCATTTCCACGCGGCGACCGCGGTGCGAATCGGGTTGTTCGGCGCGTAGACGCCCATCGCGCCGTCGCCCACGAACACGATCGGCCGGAGGTAACCCTCCTCGAGCTTGTTGGCGCGAAGCACCTCGACGCACGCAGCCATGACCTGCTCGCGCGAGAACTCGCACTTCATCAAGGTCAGCTTGCAGCCGTCGAAGAGCCGGTCGATGTGCTCCTTCAGGCGGAACACGTACGACTTACCATCCGCCCGCTTGTAGGCACGAATCCCCTCGAAAACGCCGACGCCGTAATGCAGCGTGTGGGTGAGGAGATGAACCGTCGCGGCCTGCTGATCAATCAACTTGCCGTCGAGCCAAACCTTTTCGAGCTTGTCGACCATCGGTTGCGGAGGAGCTTAGTGTCGTTGGCGGCGGACAGCTACCAACAATCGATCGCGCAGCGCGTCATCCGTTTCGCTTCGCCCTGAGAGCGGCGCGGACGGTTTGGATGCCGGTGAGGACGCCGTCTTCGTAGTGCCAGTCGGGATCATCGAGCTCGGGGAAGTCGTGCGGGTTCTGCACGTCCTCGAGCGTGAGGCGCGGGTTGAGCCGCCGCGCGAGGGCGAGCACTTTTTCGCGCTGGAGATCTTCGATCGCGCCGAGCCCGTCGTCGTCCGAATCCCCCTGCAAAAGGCTGATGGCGTCCGAGATCGTTCGGATCCGAACGATCTCCCCTTTTGGGTACGCCGCGACGGTGCAGCCGTCGGGCGGGCACACGCCGAGGCAATGCGTTCGCGTCACCCAGACCGATTGGATCTCGCCGCGACGCGCGACCTCTTCCTTCAGCGCGGCGTAGACCTCGGCGCCGCGCGAGCCGCAGCCGCGGCCGAGCGGGTCGCCCTCCGCTCGCTCGTTCACGCAGACGAAGAGGTGCAGCCGCACGACGACAAGCTCCCACATTTCGCTTGGATCCGCATCGCAGGATCGCTTCGGATCCAGTGGAGTCGCCCGCGAGCGACGGACCCGCGAGAAACCGCGGTGTTGCATTCTCGTCGCGCGCGGTTCGGAGATTGCTTGGGGCTGGAGCATGGTCCCCGCGACGTCGCTGGCGCCCGTCTTGTCGCTGCGCGGCCAGCGGCGGCTCGTCATCGGCGCGGAGATCGGGCGAGGGAGCCGCTCGTCGGTTCACATCGCGCGCATCGAGCAAGCCATCGACGTGACGAGCGCCGGCGAAGAAGTGATGGCGCGGACGGTCGCGCTCAAAGTCGTCGACCCGGCGCTGTGCCGCGACCCCGAAACGATGCACGAGCTCAAGCGCTCGGTGCGGCGCTCGGCGCTCGTGCGGCACGCGAACGTCGTCGGCGTGCACGATTTTTTCGTCGCGACGCTCGGCGAATCGATCGCGTCCGAGCCGGTGCCGTGCGTCGTCGAGGAGCTCGTCGACGGGATGAGCCTCGCGCGTTTCGTCGCGCGATTCGAGGGCGCCGGTCGCCGCATTCCGCTCGACCTCGTGCTCTTCATCGGCTGTGAAATCGCGGAGGCGCTCTCCGGCGCGCGCGGCGCGACGAGCATCGACGGCGTCATCCTCAACATGGCGCATCACGATTTGAGCGCGCGACAAGTGCTCCTCTCGTGGAACGGCGAGGTGAAGGTCGGCGACTTCGGCTGGCGGCCGGGCGGCGGCGTCGTATCGGGCGTGCGGCGAACCGACCAAGGCGTGCGCGAACAGTTGCTCCACATGGCGCCCGAGGTCGCGCGGGGATCGCGCGGGGACGGCCGCGCAGACGTATTTTCGCTCGGCGTGATTTTGCACGAGATGCTCTACGGCCCGCGTTTTCGGCACGCGTGCTCGCCGCGCGAAGCGCTCGAGCTCGTGCGCGATGGGGTCGTCGAGCGGCCGGTCGTCGCGCCGCTCTTGCCGCCGACCATCGGCGCGATCGTCGATCGCGCGCTCTCGCCCGATCCGCGCGAGAGGCAGGCGCACGCGGGCATCGTCGCGTACGACTTGCGGCGCGAAGCGCTCGCGCTCGGCGTCGCCGATGGGCGCATGTTCCTCCGAAGCGCGATGTTCGAAATGGCCGAAGGCCTCGACTCGAGCGCTTAGCGCGAGCGGCGAAGGAACGTCGAGAGCGCGACGTGGTCGAGCGCGTGCATCAGCTCGCCGTCGTCCAGCATGCGCTCGATGCGATCGAGCGGCGCGAGCAGGGTTTCGCACTCTTCGTGCTCGTCGAACTCGGTCGCGTGCGCGAGGCGAGCGCCGTGCGCGACGAACGAGAAGAGCCGGTTGCCTTGGAGCGACGGGTTCGGGTGCGTGACGATGAGCGGCTCGATCGACGCGGGCTCGTAGCCGGTTTCTTCGCGGAGCTCGCGCCTCGCGCCGGCCGCGGGGTCTTCGCCCGCTTCGAGCATGCCGCCGGGGAGCTCGAGCGACATCGCGCGCGTTCCGAAGCGGAGCTGCCGCACGAGGACGACCTCGCTCGCGTCGGTGAGCGCGATGACGTGGCACCAATCGGGGTGCTCGAGCGTGTAGACCGACGAGCGTCCCTCGACCGTGCTCTCGCAGACCGAAAAGATGCGGTAGCTCGCGATTCGTACGGGAGGACCCAGTTTCACGCGTCAGCTGGGGTAGCACGAACGCGTCCGGCCGTGGCATGGTCCCGGTCGCTTGGCCAAGCCCGACGAAAAGAGCGACGGCGAGAAGCTCATCGTGAAGAACCGCCGCGCGTTCTTCGACTACGCCATCGAAGACAAGTTCGAAGGCGGGCTCGTGCTCGTCGGCAGCGAGGTGAAGTCGATGCGCGCCGGCAAAGTCGACCTCGTCGACGCGTACGCGTCGGAGGAGCACGGCGAGGTCTTTCTCAAACAGATGTATATTGCACCTTTCGAGCAGGCGAGCGCCTTCCCGCACGAGCCGCGCCGGCCGCGCAAGGTGCTCCTGCACAAGCACGAGATCGCGCGCTTGCACGACGCGTCGGCGCGCGGCGGGTTCACCATCGTGCCGCTGCGTCTCTACTTCAAGCGCGGTCGCGTAAAGGTGGAGCTCGGCGTCGCCAAGGGAAAGAAGCACTTCGACAAACGCGCGGGCGTCGCCAAGCGCGACGCCGAGCGCGAGGCGCGCGCCGCGATCATGCGCGGCCGAAAAGGCGAAGGATGATTCAGCTGCGATGGGCGAAGGGTGGCGAGGCGGAGATCGTCGCGATCGACGACGACCGCGTGACGCTCGCGTCCACGACGTCCTCGCCGCCGGGCGCCTACGTCGACGGATCGCTCGTGAATGACGGTACGTCGATCCGCATCAAGGTCCACGGCTGCAAGAAAGACGGGGAACGCTTTCGCATCGACGGCCGTATCCTCGACTTGTCGAAATCGTTGCGACAGCAACTACTCGGGCTCGTCGCTGCGAAGTGAGGTGCTAACCTTTTCGCTCGGAGGTAGTGGGGATGCGCGCTGGCTTGCTTGGTGTGCTCGCGTTGGGGATCTTCGCCGCGTGCGGCTCGACGCCGACGAGCTTCGGTAACGACGGAGGCGCTGACGGCGCCGCGGCTGACGGCGGCGGCTTCGACGCGAAATTCGGCCCGCTCGACGGCGCGCCCGACACGAGCCCGCCGGTCGACAAATGCCACGTGCCGCCGGACGACTCGAGCGACAACGCGCCCGTTTGCACGACGCCGCCGCAACCGCCGAACTCGTTCGACCCGGTCATCAAGTGGTCGTGGGACGACCCGTCGACCACCGGCTTCTACGAGGGAAGCATGGTGACGCCGATCGTCGCGAACATGACCGACGACAACGGCGACGGCGAAGTGAACCTCTGCGACACGCCCGATGTCATCGTCGCGACCGAGGGCGGTCCGCCGAGCGCGCCGGGCACGATTTACATGCTCGCGGGCGACACCGGAAAGCTCGAATACACGTTCGACATGGCCGGCCAGATCGACACGAGCGTCACGCCGGCGCTCGGCGACATCGACGGCGACAAAATCCCCGAGGTCATCGCGAACGACACGGCCGGGCACCTCGTGGCGTTCGACAATCACGGCAAGGTGAAGTGGGTCGGCAAGGACGTCGGCGCTTACAAGAATTCGCTCGGCTCGTACTGCCACGCGATCGCGATCGCCGATCTCGACGGCGACGGGCAGCCCGAGATCATCGTGGCGTTCGAGGTGTTCGACAACAAGGGCAACAGGAAATTCGGCTACGACGAGTCCGCGTTCGGCTCGACGCCGCAGTACTGGTGCCCGGCGAACATCGCCGCGGATCTCGACGGCGACGGCAAGCAGGAGGTCATCTTCGGCAACGCCGCGCTTCACTCGGACGGCTCGGTTTATTGGACCATCCCGGGCCCGCCCGGCCAGCCGCAAATCGCCGACTTGAACGGCGACAAGATCCCGGAAATTTTCGTCTCGCGCCAGGACGGCATCTTGATCCTGAGCCACGACGGAAAAATCTTGAGCGGGCCGACGCAGCTCTACGATCCGGCGACGTCGCCGTATTGTTGGTCGAAGCCGGGCGTCGTCCACGATTTCGACGGCGACGGGCATCCCGACATTTCGGACTCGAGCTGCAATCACGTGTCGGTTTATCACGTGAGCCCGACGTTCCAGCTCTCGGTCTTGTGGTCGCCGATGGCGATCGACGACACGAGCGGGCTCGCGTCGAGCACGGCGTTCGACTTCCTCGGACGCGGCATCGCCGACGGCGTCTACGGCGACCAAGACGATCTCTGGGTCTACGACGGCGCGAACGGCGCGCTCGAGCTCAAGGAGCCGCGCTCGAGCGGGACGCTCATCGAGTATCCGATCGTCGTCGACGTCGACAACGACGGCTCGGCCGACATCGTCGTCGTCTCGAACAAGACCGGCGACAACTCGTCGAACTTCAAGCACACCGTCGACGTGTACGAAGACTCGCAGAAGCGCTGGATCCCGACGCGACGCATCTGGAATCAGCACGCGTACAGCGTCGTGAACGTGCGCGAGGACGGGACGATCCCGGCGAAGCCGAAGCCGAGCTGGCTGAACTTGAACACGTTCCGCACGAACTCGGAGGTGCAAGGCGGGCAGAACTGCGCGCCGGCCCCGCCGAATCCGCATTGAGTCAGCGTCGAACGCGGGCGGATGCGAGCGCCAAGCTCACGACCGTGATGATCACGAGGGCCCACGCGCTCGCGGGCTCGCTCAGCGTGACGGCGGGGGCGCCGCCGAGGAGGGCGCGGAAATGCGTGTAAGGTACAAGTATCGAAATCCAGCCGGGTGACGCGCCGAAGAGCCAGTTGACGATGAGGGCGCCGGCGCGGCCGCTTCCGCGCGGGCCGACGGCGGAGCCGAGCACGAAGAACGCCGCGTGGGCCGCGCCGCCGAGAGCGCCCGCGTAGGCGCTCAGCGCCGCGTCGTGCGCGAGCGGAGGGTCGCCGGCGTTGTGCGCGGCGACGACGAGGAGCGCGGCCAGCGCGGCCGAGACGATCGCGGCGGCGACGGTCGCAACGATGCCGGCGGCGAGCGCCGCGAGACGAGGCGACGCGCCGAAGCGAACGAGCGGGCGCGACGCCGAGACGACGCCCTCGCCGCCGAGGGCCGCGCCGACGAGCGCGTAACACACGAGCGGCATCACGAACGGCGCGTAAATTTCGAGGAGCGAGCGGTCGTCGCTCGACGCCCCCGCGTGACGCGCGAGGAGCGTCGCGCCGAATGCGACGACGCTCCATCCGAGCAGCGGGAGCGCCGCACGTCGCGTCCGCACGAGGCGCGCCAGCGGCAGTCGCATGAGTGCGTCGAACGACATCACGCGGCGCCTTTCGTGGGCGCGGCGACTTCGCGCTGCAAATCTTCGAGCGAGGCCGGCTCGGGCTCGATGCTTTGGACCTGGGTTTGCGATTCGACGATCGCGGCGTTCACCGCTGCGGCGAGCGCCGTCGGATCGTCGCCGTCGACGACCACGCTGCGCGCGTCGAAGTCGAGGTGCAGCGTCGCCGGTTGTTTCGCGAGCGCGGCGGCGAGCGCTCGGACGTCACTCGCCACGACGCGCACGCGCGGACGCTCGCGCTCGGCGCGCAGCGGCGCTTCGGTCACGATGCGGACGAGACGGCCGCGATCGAAGATCGCGAAATCTTCCGCGACACGCGACGCGTCGAACGCAGACGCGGTCGCGACGACGACGCACGCCTTTTTCTTCGCCGCGAGCTGAGCGGGGAGCGCAGCGGCCGCGGGCGGCGCCATCGCGACGAAGGGCTCTTCGATCAAGATGACCGACACCGACGGCGACGCGAGCGCTTCGGCGAGCGCGACCGCGCGCGTCTGGCCCGCGTCGAGGGTCGACCCAAGGTGCGTCGCGAGCGCGCCGAGGCCGAACGGCTCGAGCACCGACGCGGCGGAGACCGGCGCGTCCTTGCGGATGCGTCGCGCGAGCGCGATCGTTTCGTCGACGCGGAGAACGTCCGGCAGGCGGAGCCCGAGCGGGATCGACCCGACGCGCGCGCGCACCGACGGCGACGACGGCGCGCCGCCGAGGACCGAGATCGATCCGCGCCGCGGACGCACGTCGCCGGCCATGCACGCGAGGAGCGCGAGCACGCCGTCTTCTTTTCGACCGAGAAGCGCGTGCCGTCCGGCCTCGAGCTTCAACGTGGTCGGCAAGACGTCGGCCCGATCGCGGCGCACGGCGAGCAGCTTCGTCTCGATCACGGCTCGCTCCGGTGCACGCTGAGCTGCGCGCGCGCCCACGCCGAGGCGAGGATCGTGACGAGCGCGAGCACGACGATCGCACGAAGACCGCGCACCGGATCGAACGCGCCCTGCATCGACTCGCGGAGCTCGTCGAGGATGCCGGGCACCGAGACGAGCCCGCCCCAGCCCTCGGGGAAAAGCGGACCCGTGTATTCTGCAAGTAACGCCGGCAGGACGAGAAGGGTGAGGAGCCAGAGGTAACCGGACGCGCGGTTGCGCGCGCCGAGCGCGGCGAGCGCGATGGGCGCCACGATGATCGAGAAGCCGATCGCGTAAGCCGTGGCGGCGACGGTGCCGACGAGCGCCTCGCGCGCGACGTGGGCGTCACGGGCGGCGAGCGCGGTCGCGAGACCCGTGACGACGGTGCCGGGCACGACGACGATCGCGGTCGCGAGGGCGAGCCCGCCGATGCGCGCGACCAAGTACGAAGTCTCGCGCGCGCCGTGGCGAGCGACGAGCGCCGTCCAGCCTTCGTCGCGATCGCGATCGAACGCGCGGATCGACGCGGCAAAACAAAGGAGGACGCCCGCGCCCCACGCGAGGAGCTGCGCCGCGAGGGGCGCGACGCGCAGCGGCTCCTCGCCCTGGCGCCCCGCGGCGACGCCGAGGACCAGCCCGGCGAACGTCGTCACGACGGCGACGGCGATCGCCGCTTTCGGCATGAGCCCCGAGGTCGCGCGCGACATGGCGCTTCCGAGCAGACTCCGCACGCGCGTCATCGGCGCCACCATAGCATCTTGCTCGCACTTGACCCGCGCGCGGATTTGCCGTTTTTTCCGTCCGATGGGCGATCGAGGAGAGCGCGCGAGCGTCGCGGCGGACGCGCGCAGCCCGAGCCGGCTGGCGCTCGGGGCGGCGCTCGTGTCGATCGGGTACGTCGCGCTCGTCGCCGCGCGCCACGCGGATCGCTTCGGATTCGGTGGCTTCGCGTTGCTCGCCGCGGCGCTCGGCCTCGGTGCGCTCGGCGCGCGCGTTCGGGCGAGGCGCGGTCGCGGACGGCCGCTCGCGTGGGCGGCGTGGGGAACCGGAATCGTCGTCGCCACGCTGCTCGCGAACGAAGAGTCGACGCGCGCGGCCGCGAGCCTCGGCGCGTTCGTGTCGGCGGCCGCGGGCGTGGTCGCGCTCTCGCGCATGCCGTCGCTCGGCGGCGTCGTCGGCGATCGGAAGCGCTCGCCGCGGATCCCGCTCGTCTTGCTCGCCGCGCTCTGGACGCCCGCGATCGTCACGCTCGCCGAAGGGCTCGCCCGGCGACCGAGCCTCTCGCTTTGGATGGTCGCGGGCTCGGCAGCAACGAGCGCGATCGCCCTCGTCGCGTTCGCGGCCGGCGCGCGCCTCGAGCGACGCGTGGAGCTCGGCGTCCCGGAGCGACTCGACGCGTTCCTGCTGTTTTCCGGCTCGATCGGCGTGCTCGCGGTGACCGCGTCGTTCGCGCGCGCGCTCGACCCGTCGCCGGCTGCGTGCCTCGCGTGCGCGCTGATCGGCGGCGCGGCGTGCGTCGCGAGCGAGCTCGGCGATCCGGTCGTCATCCGGCACCACACCCGCCGCGGCGCAGCCATGCTCGTCGCCGCCGTCGTCCTCTCGGGTGCGTTCGGGTTCTTGCTCGTCGATTTTCGCACGCACGAAGCGCTCGCGACGATGGTCGTCGTGCTCATCGCCGTCGTGTGCGGCGCGGAGATGCCGCGCATCGCGCGCTTCGCGAGCGGCGAGACGAACCGGCGACTCGAAGCGATTCACGCCGCGCGCGAGTCGCTCCGCGGGCGCGACGCCGACGGCGCGCTCGCGTCGGTGCTCGCGGCGCTTCGCGAAGGAACCGGACGAGGTCAAGCTGGCTCGCCCGAGCTGTGGACGCTCGACCCGGTCCGGCTTCTCCGCGTGGACGCCGCGGGCTATCCGCACGACGAGGCCGCGTCGCTCCCGCCCGAGCTCGCGCTCGTCGCGTGCGGCGAGCCCGAGTCGACGCTCCGCGCCGAGACGCTCGGCGCCGTCGAAGTTCGCCGCCCGGATCTCCGCCCGCTCTCGCAGTGGATGCGCGACGCGCGCTTCGCGAGCGCGACGATGATCGCCCGCGGCGGCGACATCGAGGGCATCCTCTTTCTCCCCGCGCAAGACGGCGCGCCGGATCTCGTGCTCGAAGAAGCGCGCGCTCTTCGCGCCCTCGCCGATGATCTCGCGCCGCTCTGCCACGCGCGCGCCAAGCTCGCACGCAGCATGGTCCGCGAGCAGGCGGCGCGCACCGCCGAGGGCGAAGCCACGACGCGCGCCGAGCGCCTCGAGCATCAGCTCGCGCGCGCTTCGGCGCAGCATGCGCTCGCCGCGGCGCGCCTCGCGCGTCCCGCCGCCGTCGGGATCTACTCGGCGCGTTCGCGCGACGCTTACGAAGCGCTCGAGCGTCTCGCCAAGACGCAAGCGCCCGTCGTCGTCATCGCCAAGAGCGGCGTCGACCCGGTCCCGTTCCTCGCGCGCGCGCACCTCGCCGGCGCCCGCTCGAGCGCGCCGCTGGTCCTCGTCGACTGCACGAGCACGCGCGAGCACGATCTCGATCGCTGGCGCGATCCCATCGCGTCGCCCCTCGCGCTCGCCGACGGGGGCCTGCTCGTTCTGCTCGACGCCGTCGCGCTCCCGAGCGACGTGCAACGGCTCGTCGGCCAAGCGCTCGCCGAGCGTCGCGCGCCGTGGGAGCGCCCCGACGCCCTCGACATCGTCCTCGCGATCACCGTCGCGACCCTCGGCACGTCCGCGCCAGACAACGTGCTCGACGAGCTACCGCTCGACTCGGTTCTGGCGTCGCGCGTCGCGAGCGCCCTCGAAGATCCCGTGCGCCTCCCCGGCATCGCCGAGCGCCCCGAGGACATTCGCGCGATCGTCACCGATCGCCTCGCGCGCGAGGGCATGCGCGTCCGCGGCGCGCCCGTCGGAATCGACGACGCCGCGTTCGCGGTGCTCGTCGAGCACCCGTTCGAAGGCGAGGACGCCGAGCTCGCGGCGATCGTCCAGAAGCTCGTCGCCCGGACCGCAGAAGAGGTCGTCCACGAGCCCGACGTCCGCGCCGTGCTCGAGCCCGAGCCCCTCGATCCCGATCACCTTGCCGCTTCTGTGGCGGGCGTGATATCCCGGAAGCCCTCAATTCGGAGAGGTCCATGAACAAGGTCTTCGCGCTCGCCGCGCTCGTGGTCGCTGCTTCAAGCTGCAGCAGCAACTCCGACCCCTACAAGCCGGTCCCCGCGTGGTCGGGCCGCAAGGCGAGCCTGCCGCCCGTCCCGACGTTGCCGACGATCCAAATCAAGGACGGCGACGCGTACACGGTCAAAGGCGCCATCCACCACTTGAACAGCGTCCTTCACAACCCCGAAGTGACGTCGAAAGAAATCACCATCGTCGGCTACATCGTCGACATGAACACGTCGCGCGCTCCGAAGTGCGCGATCCACAAAACCGGCAAAGCCGACCCGGAAGACTGCAAGTGGAGCGACGGCAAGCCGATCCAAATCCCGACGATTTGGATCGCCGACGGCAAGAACGACGAGAAGCCGCGCATCCGCGTGATGGGCTGGGCCTCGAACTACGCGAACATCTTCGACGCGTACGAGAAGTACAAGAACCTCAAAGAGCCGCCGGCCGAGAAAGACGCCTGGAGCGACGAGCTCTGGGCCGTTCACCCGCCCTTCCCGCTGCCGAACATCGGCGCGAAGATCAAGGTCACGGGCAAATACGGCGTCAACTTCGGTCGCTCGTCGGCGGGCATCGAGTCCGATCCGGAGAACGGCATCATGACGTACACGAAGATCGAGTACGTCGAGCCGCCGCCGGAGCCGTTCAGCTTTCCGCAGCTGAAGAACAAATAAGCTTCACGCGCCGAGCAGGGTCTTCGCCGTTTGCGCGGGGGCCGTTTGCATCCACGGCTCGAGCTGGCCGCGCACCGCGGACGCGAGCTCGGGCCTAAGCGCGCCTTGGTTCGCCGCGAGGAGCGCGGTCGCGCCGAACGCGCCGATCGCTCGCGCGACGAACGCGTCTTCCGCGGGCGCGTCGCCTTCGGGCGTGCGCCGCTCGGCGCGCTCGACGACCGCCGCGAGCGTTCGCTCGCCGAGGAGCGCGGTCACGATGGCGAGCGCCTCCGACGCGCGCCCCGCGATGAGCGGTTTGGTCGCGCGGCCGAGCGCCGTCTCGACGTCGAGCGAAACGAGATTGTCTTGCGCGCGCAGCGCGAGCGTTCGACCCGCGCGCGTCGAGATCAAACGAAGCGTCTCCTGCGACCACGTAAAAGCGGGCGCGGCGCGCACGCACGTCGCGAGGTCGGTGAGCGGCGTTTTCTTCAACCACGCCGACACGCCCGCGCCGAACGTCGGCGCGTCGACGTGCCCGCCGGCGCCGGGCAGCTCGAGCAGCGGCCGCGGGCTCTTGTCGACGTGCACGCGCCGGAGGTCTGGCCACGCGAGCAATCGGCTCGGCGGGTCCTGGCCGAGAAACGTCCGCTTTCCGACCCAAAACGAGACCTCGGTGTCGGTGCGCGTGATCTCGAGCGCCCGCGAAAACCACGCGTGACGCGCGAGCGCCTCGCCGACCGACGCGGGCCCGGCGACGCGGTCCGCGGTCATGGTTGCAATCTGCAACAATCGCGACGACGGCCGAACGCGCAAATCCGGGTGCGCGCACTGCACCAAATCGTGAAGCACGGCCGCGAGCGCCCAATCGGCCGCCGTCGGGGCCGCCAGCCGGTCCACCGGCGCGAGGCGCCTTGCCACGCGAACCCGCCCGAGATCGACGTGGGCCAGCAATTCCTTGTCGATGGTGTCGGTGAATGGGCCCAGCGCGAGGGCGTTTTTCCCGCCGATCGGCCGCCCCGGCCGGAGCTCGCCGCCGACCACGAGCGGCGCCATGAGGTCCCGGAAGAGACGGTCGGCTATCGCGACGGGCTTTTCCGCCATGGGTGCGTCTAGACAGAGCTACCGCCCTCGTCTATCAGTCGCAAGCTCGTATCCAAAACCAGGAGGTACACCCGCTACATGTCGATGGGACGTCCGCGCTTCGATCCACGCCAGAATCAGCGACAATTTCAGATCCGCGTCAACCACCGCATCCGTGTTCCGGAGGTGCGCGTGATCGCCGCCGACGGATCGATGCTCGGCGTGCTCGGCACGCAAGAAGCAATGCGGATGGCCCAGGAGCAAGGCCTCGATCTCGTCGAGGTCAATCCGAAGGCGGATCCGCCGGTGTGCAAGATCCTGGATTTTGGCAAATACAAATACGAAGAAAAAAAGAAGGCCGGCGAGGCGAAGCGAAAGCAGACCGTCGTCGAGATCAAAGAGATCAAGCTTCGTCCGAAGACGGACGAGCATGACATCGCCTTCAAAGTGAAAGCGGCTCGCCGCTTCCTCGAGGCGGGGCACAAGGTGAAGTTCACCGTGCGCTTCCGCGGGCGCGAAATCACGCACCCCGAGAAGGCGCACGAGCAGCTCGACTTCGTCATCCACGAGACCGAGGACCTCGCGAACCTCGAGGGGCGCGCCGCGATGGAAGCGCGCACCATGACCGCGCTCGTCGCGCCCAAGCCCGCCGTCATGCAGAAGGTGGCGCAGGCGAAGGTCGCAGCCGAAAAAGCGCGGCAACAGGCCGAGCGCGAAGGCAAGCCGATGCCTCCGTCCGCTTCGCTTCCGGAGCTTCCGGACGAGGACGACGACGAGGACGAAGAGTCGCAAGAAGCGTGAGCCGTGCGTAGCGCCGCGTTCGCCCTTTCGATCGTGCTCGCGGCGGGCGCGGCACACGCTTCGCTCACGCCGAGCGAGGAGGTCCTCGTTCGACAGTACGTGGCCGGCGGGCAGCGGGCGAACGTGTCGCGCGTGCGCGCCGTCGTCGCGCGCCCGGATTTGAGCGCCGACGAGTCGGCCGCGGCGATGCAGCACGCGCTCGCGCCGACGCCGGTCACCGAAGCGCGCGTCGCGTTCTTGCGCGAGCTCGTCTTCGGGCCGGGCTCGCTGCCGTCGCGCAGCGTGCTCGCGGCGTCGGTCGTGCGCGGGCTTCTCGCGCGCGCCGACGCGGTCTTCGATCGAAGCCCTTCGCTCGATGCGCCGAGCGACGCGGCGAGCGAGCTCTTTCGCATTTACGCATTTTTGGACGAGCTCGCGAACGCCGGCGGGTCGCCGGGCCCGGGCCGCGTGCACGACGGCTCGATCGGCATCGACGAAGCGACGTACGAGTCGTGCGCGAAAGCGGTCGGCGATCATTTGAAGCACCACGCGTCGGCGCTTCAACCCGGCGTGACGCTCTCGCCGACGGCGTCGCGCATTCGCGCGCAGGCGATGCTCGCGGCTTACGACATGGGCGCCGATTCGCCGACGCGCGTCATCGACGGCGCCGACCGCATCGCACTCGACGCCAGCACGCGCCGCGTCTTGCTCGAACGAAACGTGCTGATGCTCGATTCAGGCAAGGGCGGCGCTTTGCGCATATCGGCGACCGATCTCGTCCGGCGGCTCCCCGCGAGCGCGCTCTCCGGCGTCGAAGCGATTTATTTCGGCGACGCGCACCCGGGGCTGCGCGCGCACGGCGAGGTGATCGCGATCGGGTCCGACTTCGACGCGACGACACGCATGCCGGGTTTCCCCGAGGACGAGGTCGAGCCTACGCCCGTGCCGCGCGCGCTCGGCGATCTCGCGGGCGAGCTCTCGCTCTCGATCGCCAAGCGCACGCTCGCATCGCACGGGGACCTGCGGCTCGCCGTGCAGCGCGACGCGGGCTCCGCGGCTCCGGAAACGGCGGTCGCGACCGAGATGGCCATGCTCCTCGTCGACGCGCCGCGTGCGCTCGACCTCGCGATGGCGCGTTTTCTCGCGGGTCGCACCGAATCGGTCGCGCTCGTCTCCGACGCGATCGGCGTGCTGGCGGCAAGCGCGGGCCCCGCGGGCGTGCAGTCGATCGTGCTCGGGCAAGGCGAGCACGACGGGTCGATTTCGCCGCGTCCGCTCTCGGCCGTGACGCTCGCGCCGAACGGCACCGCCACCGGCTTCACGCTCTCGGGCGCCCGTTGGGAAATCGTGCGCGACGCGACCGGCACGCCGACGGGCGTCCACCGCGATCGCCAGCCGCTCGCGTTTTCGATGTTGCAGAATGCACGCATTCCGATCGCCGGCGGCGCGAGCTGGACCGGCGGCGGCCTCGCGCTCCGCGCGCTCTACGGCTCACCGTTCGTCGGCGTCGTCCACGGGCCGCGCGTTCGGATCGAGGGCCGAAGCGATCTCGACGCGGTCGCGATTTCCGCGGGCGACGACGTCGCATTCGACGCGGACGTCCGCGGCACCGGCTCGTTCGCCGTGCTCCTCCGCGCGCGAAGCGGCAAGGACGGCGTGGGCATCGGTCTCCGCGTGGTCCCCGGCGACGGGCAAACCCCGGCGAAGATCGCGATCGTCGAGATGACGCCGACCGCCGAGCGCGAGCTCTCTTCGAGCACGACGCTCTCGCAAGTCGACCACGTCCACGTCGCCGCCCACGGCGCGACGATTCGTGCAATCTGCACGCATCGCGCGCGACCGCCGCAGAGCGCATCGCTCGAGGCGCCGATTCCGGCGCACATGGCGCACGGCGACGTCGCGATCGTCCTCAAGCGCGGCACGTCGATCGAGCTCGACGGCGTCGCGCTCCGACACGACTGAGCGACGCGGAAAACTTGGCCGCCGCGCCTCCGGCGCGAAACGATCCGCCCGTGCGACCCGCATCGATTCTGCTCGGCGTGTGGCTCGGCGCGTGCGCATCCGCGCCGGCGCGCGATCTCGAGCCGGTGCCGCACGCGGTCGTCGCGGCGGCGATTCCGGCGATTCCAGCGGTGCACGCGCCCGCGGCGCCGGTGCGCGTCCTCGTCGGCGGCGACGTCATTCCCCACCGCCCGCAGCTCGTCGACGCCGCGAGCATCACCGCCGGCCTGGCGCCGCTCGCGACGCTCTTCGCCGAAGCCGACGCCGCCGTCGTGAACTACGAGACGGCGACCGGAGACATTTCGGGCATCGACAGCTCGACGCTCTCGCTCGCCGCAAAACCCGATTGGATGCACGCGGTCGTGTCGTCCAACGTGACCGCGCTCACGCTCGCGAACAACCACGCGTGCGATCTGGGGCGTCGCGGGCTCGCCGCGTCGGTCGACACCGCCGCCTCGATCGGCGTGACCGCCCTCGGCGCGTCGGCGGGCGACCCGTGGGAGGCGAAGACTATCGCCATGCAGGGCAGCCGCCGTCTCTGCGCGGTCGCCTGGACGACCTTCGTCAACGACCACCGCCCCGGCTGCATGACCGCGGGCCGACTCGCCATCGCCCCGCCTACCCACGAAGGCCGATTGCGCGTCGCGCGCGCCATTGCCCGAGCCTTCCACGACGGATGCGACGCGGTCGTCGCGATCGTCCACGGCGGCCAGGAATACGCGCCCCAAACCGGCGCGATGCTCTCGCTCGCGAACGCCGCAGCCGACGCGGGCGCCGACGCCGTCATCATCCACCACCCGCACGTCGTCTCGCCGGTCGTCATCCACGCGACCGAGGACGGCCGCAAAGTCCCCATCTTCGCGTCGCTCGGCAACCTCGTCTCGAACCAAGGCGAGAGCTGGACGCCCGACTACCCCGCGGCCCAAAACGACCGCCACATCGTTTACCTCAACGGCTGGACGCGTCTCGGGATGCTGGCGGATCTTTCGTTCCAGCTCGACACGAAGGGCCCGCAAAAGCTCGCCGCGTGGGGTTACCGCCTCGTCTTCGTCGACAGCGATCACGTGCTCGACAAATCGAACCCGCACCCGCACATCGCCACGCGGCTCCTCGACTCGGACAAAGACCGCGCCGTCATCGACAAGCTCGCGCGCGACGCCGACGGTCCGCGCGCCGTCTTCGACGACCCGTGCCGAATCGAAGACTCCGCGGCTTTGCCGGCGTGCCGTCCTTGAGTAAAGTTCGGGCATGTCTCGCAAAGTCCGCATTCTCGTCGCGAAGCCCGGCCTCGACGGGCACGACCGCGGCGCGAAGGTCGTCGCGCGTGCGCTCCGCGACGCCGGTTTCGAGGTCGTCTACACGGGCCTGCACCAAACGCCCGAGATGATCGCGAGCGCCGCGGTCCAAGAAGACGTCGACGCCGTCGGCCTCTCGATCATGAGCGGCGCGCACAACACGCTCTTTCCCGCGGTCATCGACGCGCTGAAAGCGAAAGGCGCGAACGACGTCCTCGTCTTCGGCGGCGGCATCATCCCCGAAAACGACATGGATCGCTTGAAGAGCGCAGGCGTCGCGGGCGTCTTCACGCCCGGCACGACGCTCGAGCAAATCGTGACCTGGGTTCGCGACAACGTGCACCCGCACTGACCTGGCCCGCGGCCGGCCCGCGCCTGGCCCGGCCACCCCGAAAGCGCGAAATACCGCGAAATCCGAGCGGCATGCACGTCGCAATGCGGCCGCCTCCTCTGGAGGTGTCTCGCATGTCCAACGTTCATGTTCGTATCGTCACACTGCTCGCTTGCGCGCTCGGCGCGGGCGCGTGCTCGTCCGGCTTCGATCCTTCCGCCCAACCGTCGCCCAACGCGTCACCCGACGCGAGCGACGGCGGCGGCGGCCTCGAGGTCGACACGACCGAAATCGTGAGCGGCTCGCCCGATCACGGCCGCGATCCCGCCGTCGTCGCCATCGACATCGGCGGCGAGGGCCTCTGCTCGGGCACGCTCATCGCGCCGCGCGTGGTCCTCACCGCGCGTCACTGCGTCTCGGTCACGTCCGAGAGCGTCGCGTGCCCGTCGACGACCGCGCAAATCACGAGCAACCGCTCGCCCAAGTCGCTCGGCATCCTCGTCGGCGACGACGCGCAATCGGCCGACCTCGTCGCCCACGGCAAAGCCGTGGTCGTCCCGAAGAGCGACGTCCTCTGCGATCACGACATCGCCGCCATCGTGCTCGACCAAGACGTGACGGGCATTCAAACCGTCAAAATCAGCAAAACCGCGCCTGAAAAAGGTCATTTCGTACGCGCCGTCGGTTTCGGCAAGACCGGCGACAACGGCTCTGCGGGCGAAAAGCTCCTGCGCGAGCACGTGAAGATCCAAGACGTCTCCGCTGCGGAGCTCGAGGTCGGCGAAGCGACGTGCAACGGCGACAGCGGCGGCCCGGCGCTCGACGAATCGAGCGGCGAGCTCATCGGCGTCGTCTCGCGCGGCGGCCCCGCGTGCGAAGGCTCGGACGTCCACAACATCTACACGCGCGCCGACGCATTCGCCGATGTCATCGCCTCCGCTCTCGCGAAGGCCGAAGACCCCGGGTCCGACGCCGACGCCGGCGTCTACTCGCCGAAGACGAAGTCCGACGCGGGCGCGGCGAGCTCGAGCAAGCCCGGCACCGACATGGGTGCATCCTGCAACAAAGGCTCGGACTGCTCGACCGGCGTCTGCGTGAAAAACGGCGCCGACACCTACTGCTCGCGAACGTGCGGCACGGGCGACCGCTGCCCGAACGGCTACCACTGCACCGACGTGACCGGCGGCAAGAAGGTCTGCATCGCCCAATAAGCCGCCTTCGTGGTAACTCGTTCGGAGGATGGATTTCGACTTCTCCGAGCATCATCAGCTCTTGCGCAAGACGGTGCGCGACTTCGCGCGAAGCGAGGTCGCGCCCGGCGCGCGCAAGTGGGACGAGGAAGAACGTTTTCCGAAAGAGCTCGTCCCGAAGCTCGCCGACCTCGGCCTCCTCGGCATCCGCATTCCGGAGGAGTACGGCGGCTCCGGCATGGACACGACGAGCTACGCGATTTGCGTCGAAGAGATCGCGCGCGTCGACGGCTCGCTCGCGCTCACCGTCGCTTCGCACAACGGGCTCGGCACCGGCCACATCTTGTCGTTCGGCACCGAGGCGCAGAAGAAAAAATACCTCCCGAAAGCCGCGAAGGGCGAATGGCTCGCCGCGTGGGCGCTCACCGAGCCCGGAAGCGGGAGCGACTCGGCCGCGCTGGCGACCACCGCACGTCGCGACGGCGACGCGTGGGTGATCAACGGCACGAAGATGTTCATCACGCAGGGCTCGGTCGGCGGCTTCTGCGTCGTCCTCGCGCGCACCAACCCGAACGCGAGCAAACAAAAGGGCATCACCGCGTTCGTCGTCGAGCACGGCACGCCCGGCTTCGACGCGAGCAAGCACCTGCTCAAGCTCGGCTGCCGCTCGAGCGACACCGCCGAGCTCCACTTCGAAAATTGCCGCGTCCCGGACAGCCATCGTGTCGGCGAAATCGACGCGGGGTTCATCGACACGATGAAAATCTTGGACCGCGGCCGCATCTCGATCGCCGCGATGGCCCTCGGCCTCGGCTTCGGCGCGCTCGAAATGGCGGTGAGCTACGCGAAGGACCGCAAGCAGTTCGGCAAGCCCATCGCCGATTTCCAGGCCGTCCAGTGGATGCTTGCAGACTGCAAGACCGAGCTCGACGCCGCGGCGCTCCTGACGTACCGCGCCGCGTGGCTCGCCGATCACGGCCGGCCCTTTTCGCGCGAAGCCTCGATGGCCAAGCTCTACGCGAGCGAAGCGTCGACGCGCGCGTGCAACAAGTCGCTGCAGATCCACGGCGGCTACGGCTACACGCGCGAGTTCGCGGTCGAGCGTCACCTCCGCGACGCGAAGATTTGCGAAATTGGCGAAGGCACGAGCGAAGTGCAGCGCATGGTCATCGCGCGGCACCTGCTCGCGCCCTGACTCAGCTCGAGAGCCTGGACCGCAGCACGAAGTGAATCTCGGGGCTCCGGCCGCATTGCGGGCACTGCGCGCGGACGACGCGACCCTCCGGCGTCGCGCGGTGCTCGAGGACGCGATAGCTCACGTCGCACCCCGGGCAGGTCATGCCGCGGACGTGCGGCTCGATCTGCGAGGCTGAATCGACGGCGATCGGCCGGTCGCGCCGATAGCCCTCCTGCAGCATCGCGAGCTTCCATTTTGCTTCCACGAGCTTCTTTCGCTCGCGCTCGAGCTCACGCCGCACCGTCCGCGACCGGGTCATGACGCATGAATGTTCGGATCCGAACGATCGTGTCAACCGCCGCTGATCATTTGTACCGCTGAGCAAAAGGAGGCATGATTCAGGGCATTTGGCGCTGCGAGATTGTTGACAGTTGGGGCGTCGTTCCATAGCGTGCAGATTGCGTGGGAAGAAGTGGCATGAAGTGCCATTGACCCCGCTCGAGGTCGCACGAGTCGATGTTCCGCGGTCGGTACGAGCACACCATCGACCAAAAAGGTCGGACGAGCCTGCCGGCTCGTTACCGCGAGGTGCTCGCGTCCATCGGCGAGAAGCGCGTCGTGCTCACGAGCAGCCTCGACCCGTGCCTCGTCGCGTACACGATGCCCGAGTGGCTCAGCTTCGAAGAGCGCATCGGCAAGCTCTCGCAGTTCGATCGCGCGGTGCAGAAGCTCCGGCGCATTTACGTGTCCGGCGCGATCGAGTGCGACGTCGACGATTCGGGCCGCGTGCTCGTGCCGCCGACGCTGCGTGATCACGCGCGGCTGAAAAAGGAAGTGCTCTGGGCGGGCGCGGGTCGCTACGCCGAGCTCTGGGACAAGGACACCTGGCGCGAGTCGACCGAGATCGCGTCCGACGACGAGCGCGCGCAAATGGCCGCGCGCCTCGCGGAGCTCGGGCTATGAGCTCGGCGCTCAAGTCGCAACTGCAACTATTCGAGCCGCAGCTGCCGCTGCCCGGCGTGGTCGAGTCCGTCGAGTGGACTTGGGCCGAGGAAGAGACGGAGCCGATGCGTTTCGTGCACGCGACCGTGTTGAAGGCCGAGACCGTCGCGGCGCTCGCGCCGGGCGACGGGGTTTATGTCGACGCGACGATCGGCGGCGGCGGGCATGCCGAAGCGATTCTCGAGGCGTCGAGCCAAGCGCGCGTGATCGGGCTCGATCGCGATCCGGCAGCGCTCGAGGCGGCGCGCGAGCGGCTCGCGCCGTTCGGCGATCGGGTGAAGCTCGTGCACGCGCGGTTTGGTGCGGTCGCCGAGACGCTCGCCGAGATGGGCGTCGAGCACGTCGCCGGGATTTGCGCGGACCTCGGCGTGAGCTCGCCGCAGATCGACGATCCGTCGCGCGGGATGAGCTTTCGCCACGAGGGGCCGCTCGACATGCGAATGGATCCGAGCGAGGGCGAGACGGCGCTCGAGATGATCGAGCGATTGAGCGAAGAAGATCTCGCCGACGTGATTTATCGCGCGGGCGACGAGCGGCGATCGCGGCGCATCGCGCGGAGCATCAAACGTGCGGAGCGCGATCGCGAGCTCGCGAGCACCGTGGATTTGAGGCGCGCGATCGTGCGCGCCGTGGGGCCGATGCGCGTGGGCGGGATCGATCCGGCGACGCGGACGTTTCAAGCGCTGCGCATCGTGCTGAACGACGAGCTCGGCGAGCTCGAGCGATTGCTCGCGTCGCTTCCGCAGATCGTCGCGGTGGGCGGCGTCGCGGCGATCATCAGCTTTCACTCGCTCGAGGACCGGCGCGCAAAGCACGCGTTCGCCGATCGCACGCAGTGGGAGCCGCTCACGAAGAAGCCGGTGCTCGCGACCGACGCCGAGCGCGAATTGAATCCGCGCGCGGGGAGCGCGAAGCTCCGGGCGGCGCGTCTGCGCGAGGTGCCGAAATGAGCGCGACGAGCCAAAATGGCTCGAATCGTTACTTCGTCTTGAGCTGGACGCTCGCGACGGTCGCGTGCGTTTGCGCGTTCGTCGTGCACCTCGCATTACGCGGGCGGACGCTCCAGCTCGGCTACGAGCTCGGGCGCGCGCGGAGCGAGCAAGCGCACTTGCGCGAAGTGAAGCGCGTGCTCGAGGTCGAGAAGGCGAGCTACGAGACGCCCGACCGCGTCGAGATCGTCGCGCGCACCCTGCTCGGCATGGAGCCTCCGCCCGCCGAGCGCGTCATCACGTTGCCCGCCGCAGGCACACACGCCGCGCCGCTCGCGAAGAACGCGCCATGAGAAACCTCGAAGGGAAGCGCGCGCGCTGGATACGCGTTCGAATGGGCGTGCTTTGCGGGATCATGGGCCTCTCGCTCGGCGTCATCGTGTCGAGCGCATACCGCGTTCAAGTCGAGGACGGCGCGGCGTGGCGCGAGCTCGCCGAAAAGCAGCGCCAACGGCGGCTTCACGTCGAGCCGAAGCGCGGGAGCGTTTTCGATCGCAACGGGCAGCCGCTCGCGGTGAGCGTCGAGGTGCCGAGCATCGTCGCCGACGTGGCCGAGATGCTCCACGGCGTCGAGGGCGACTCGGCGCAAAACGTCGTGCTGCGCGACGCGAGCCTCCGCGTCGGCGCCGCGCTCTCGATGGACGCGAACGAGATTTATCAAAAGCTCGCGACGCGCCGTCGATTCATCTGGCTCAAACGGCGCGCGTCGAGCGACGAGACGAACGCGATTCGCGATCTCGGCGATCCGAAGAAACAAGTGCGTCCGATCCACGGGCTCGGCATCGAGGGCGAAGGACATCGTTATTATCCGGGGCGCGAGCTGCTCGGCGCGGTGCTCGGGTTCGTCGCGCCCGATGGGCAAGGCAAAGACGGGCTCGAGCTCGCGCTCGACGAAGAGCTTCGCGGGCGCGTCGAGGAGGTTCAAGGGCTTCGCGATCGCAGCGGGCATCTTCTCTTCGAAGAAGGTCAGGTCGACGAGCAGGCGCTCGCGGGTCACGACGTGACGCTCACGATCGATTCGGCGATTCAGCACCTCGCGGAGCAAGAGCTCGACGCGGCGATGAGCACGTACGAGACCAAGGGCGGCTCGGTCATCGTGATGGATCCGTCGACCGGCGAGATCCTCGCGATCGCGTCGACGCCCGGATACAACCCGAACGACTACTCCGAGTCGGTGCCCGATGCGCGGCGCGACCGCGCGATCACCGATCGATTCGAGCCGGGCTCGGTGATGAAGATCTTCACGCTGTCGGCGGGTCTCGCTTCGGGCGTGGTCAAGCCGACCGAGACGATCAACTGCGAGCACGGGACGTATCAAGTCGGCAACGTCGTCATCCACGACACGCACGAAAACGACTGGCTCACGCCGACGCAGATCCTCGCGAAGAGCTCGAACATCGGCGCGCTGAAGGTCGGGTTGCGGCTCGGCGAGCCGGGTTTGTACGCGGCGCTTCGGCGCTTCGGGTTCGGCGAGACGACGGGGCTGCCGCTTCCGGGCGAGGCGGCCGGCGTGCTGCGGCCGCGCGGGAGGCCGTGGTTCGACGTCGAGACGGCGAACGCTTCGTTCGGTCAGGGCATCAGCGTGACGGCGGTGCAGCTCGCGACGGCGCTCTCGTCGATCGCGAACGGCGGACGCTTGCTCGAGCCGTTCCTCGTGAAGAAAGTGACGACGAGCACCGGCGACGTCGTCCGCGAAGGGACGATGCACGTGCGGCGGGAGACGGTCCCGACGTACGTGACGAAGCTGATGGCCGAGATGCTGACCGCGGTCACCGAAGAAGGCGGCACCGGCGTCGAGGCCGCGGTGCCCGGATTTCGCGTCGCGGGGAAGACTGCGACTGCGCAGAAAGTCGATCCGCAGACCGGGAAATATTCGCAGGAAAAATATACGGCGTCGTTCATCGGGTTCGTCCCGGCGGAGCGTCCGCGCATCGTCGTCGCGGTCGTGCTCGACGAGCCGATGATCGGTCACTACGGCGGCGATCTCGCGGGCCCGGTTTTTCGGCGCGTCGCCGAGGGGACGCTGCGTTATCTCGGCGTCACGCCGACCGACGGCGCGAAGAAGATCGAGGTCTCGCGCGTGGACGACCCGGCGGACAAAGTGATCGAGGCGTATCGCGCTTCGACGACGGCGACGCAGGCGCAGCCGGTCGCGCAGAACGTTCAAGACGGAATTCCGGTGCCCGACGTCGGCAGCCTCGGCGCGCGCGACGCGGTGCGCGCGATGCTCGGCGCGGGGCTCGTGCCGCAAATCGAAGGGAGCGGTCGCGCCGTGCGGCAGTCGCCGGCGGCGGGAACGATCGTGCCGAAGGGGAGCGCCGTCCGGCTTTCGTTCGAGCAGAGCTCATGAGCGAAGGTCCGAGGTTTCGACGATGAGCGACGACGCGCTCGACCGCGTCGCGCCCGATCATCCGACGCGGCTGGGCGATCTCGTGCGCGAGCTCGGCGGCGCGACCCTCGCGGGGGACGCGAACGTCGAAGTGCGCGGCGTGCATCACGACTCGCGCCGCGTTCAGCCCGGCGACTTGTTCGTGGTGCGAAAAGGCGCGAGCGCCGACGGCGCGAAATACGTGCATGATGCAAAGACTCGCGGTGCCTCCGCGTTGCTCGTCGCGCGCGGCGCGAGCGGGGACCTGCCGGCGATTCAAGTGGACGACGTGATGGGCGCGCTCGCGCGTGCGTCGGCGGTCGTGTACGGGCATCCGTCATTCGGGCTCGAAGTGGTCGGCGTGACCGGCACGAACGGCAAGACGACGACGACGCACCTCCTGCGAACTGCGATCGACGCCGCGAAGGGCGCGCCGAGCGCGGGCATCATCGGCACCGTCGCGCACGGATTCGGCGGGTTTTCCGTGCCCGCATCGCACACGACGCCCGAGGCCGACGATCTCCAGCGCTTGATGCTCGCGATGAAGCGCGCGGGCGCCGGGTACGTCGCGATGGAGGTCTCGTCGATCGCGATCGCGGCGAAGCGAACGGCCGCCGTGCGCTTCACGGTCGCGGCGCTCACGAACCTGACGCAAGACCACCTCGATTATCACGGCACGATGGAGGCGTACGCAGCCGAGAAGGCGAAGCTCTTTCTCGATTACGGGCCGGGCAATTCGGTCATCTGCGTCGATCACGAATTCGGGCGCTCGCTCTTCGAGCGGGTCAGCGGGCCGAAGCTTCGCGTGAGCGCGCGCGTCGGCGCGGACGCAGACGTCGTTCCGTCGCGGCTCGCGCTTTCGGCCCGCGGGATCGAAGGGACGCTCAAGACGCCGCGGGGAGAATTCGAGTTTCGCTCGCCGCTCGTCGGCGCGCACAACGTCGAGAACCTCGTCGTCGCGATCGGGTGCGTGCACGCGCTCGCGCTCGAGATCGAGCCGGCGCTCGCTGGGCTCGCGCAGGATCTCGGCGCGCCCGGTCGGCTCGAGCGATGCGACGACGGCGACGACATCAGCGTGCTCGTCGACTACGCGCACACGCCCGACGCGCTCGCGCGCGTGCTCGACGCGCTTCGCGCAGTCGGCAGCAAGAGAGTCGTGTGCGTCTTCGGATGCGGGGGCGATCGCGACGCGAAGAAACGCGGGCCGATGGGCGAAGCGGTCGCGGCGCGCGCCGACGTCGCGATCGTGACGAGCGACAACCCACGCAACGAATCGCCCGAAACGATCGCGCAGCCGATCGAAGAAGCCGTGCGCGCGCGTCTCTCGCGCATCGACGAAAACGAAATCGGCGCGGCGCGCGGGTACGTCGTCGAGCTCGACCGTGCGCGTGCGATCGATCTCGCCGTGCGAAAAGCTGCGCCCGGCGACGTCGTGCTGGTTGCGGGCAAAGGCCACGAGGACTACCAAATCGTCGGGAGCGAGAAACGTCCGTTCGACGACCGGGAGCACGCGCGCGCCGCGCTCGCACGTCGGCGCGCCAAGGAAGCAGCAAAGTAAATGTCGACGCCCATCCCGAAGAACGCGTGCGAGCTCGACGCCGCGTCGGCGGCGCGCGCGACGGGCGGAAAGATCGTGCGCGAGTCCGGGCGACGGGCGCGCGGGATCGTGTCGGACACGCGAGCGATCGCGGGCGGCGAAGCGTTCGTCGCGCTGCGCGGGGAGCGACACGACGGTCACGCGTTCCTCGGCGAAGCGGCGCGGCGCGGAGCTGCGATGTTGATCGTCGATCGAATCGACGGGGACCTGCCGCGCGAAGCGGATGTCGTGCGGGTCGACGACACGCTCGGCGCGTGGGGCGACCTCGCGCGCGCGCGCCTCGCCGCGTGGCGCGCGGAAAAGAAAGTCGTCGCGATCACCGGGAGCGCGGGCAAGACGACGACGAAACAGCTCTGCGCGGCGCTCCTCGCGACGCGCGGAACGACGTGGGCGACGCCTGGCAACTTGAACAACCTCGTCGGCGTCCCCGCCGTCCTCTTCGCGCTGACGGCGGAGCATCGCTTCGCGGTCATCGAGTGCGGCATGAGCGTGCGTGGCGAGATCGAACGGCTCGGCGCCATCGTCGAGCCCGACGTGGCCGTCATCACCAACGTCGGCCTCGCGCACGCCGAGGGCGTCGGCGGCACGCGACAGGACGTCGCGCGCGAGAAGGGCGCGCTCTTCCGCCATGCGAAGGCCGCGTGCGTGTACGACGCCGAGGATGCGCTCTCGACCGAGCTCGCCGCGCAATCCCCACGAAAATTGGGCTTTGGTCGCGCGAAGCATGCAGATTACAAGCTTTTGGATCGGGTTTCGCGCGGGCGCGAGGGCTCGCGCGTAACGATCGAGCGGCCGTGCGCGGAGTGCGCGTCGCCGACTGCACGAGAGATCGTCGAGCTCGAGCTGCCGTTCGTCGGAGAAGCGGCGGCGATCGACTTGTGCGCGGCGCTCGCCGCCGCGGAGCTCGCTGCCGGATCGATTTCGCAAGACGCGCTCGACGCCGCGATGCGCAGCGTACGCAACGTCGAGGGGCGCGCGGGCGTGCTCGACCTCGGCGAAGTGCTCGTCGTCGACGACACCTACAACGCGAACCCCGCGAGCATGCGCGCAGCGCTCGCGATCCTCGCCGAACTCGCGGGCGCGCGCCGTCGCGTCGCGGTGCTCGGCGAGATGAAAGAGCTGGGACCTGCCGCGCCGGCCGAGCACGCGGCGATCGGCGACGCCCTCGCGGCCGCGGGCGTCGCGCTCGCGATCGGGTGCGGAGGTCTCGCCGACCAAACGATGAGCCGCGCACGCGAGCTCGGCATCGAAGCGCTCGCATGCCGCGATCTCGAGGCCGCGGTCGCCGCTTCGCTCGAGCGGGTTCACGCCGGCGACGTCGTCCTGGTCAAAGGCTCGCGCAGCGTCGGCGCCGAGCGCATCGTCGAAGCCCTCGAGAGGAGATTCAAGAAGTGATCTACGAGCTCCTCTACCCGCTCCACCGCTACCCGCACCTCCGCTGGCTCAACGTTCTTCGTTACGTTCCGTTCCGCGTCATCGCCGCGACGATCACCGCGATGCTCCTCAGCTTCGTGCTCGCGCCGTGGTTCATCCGCGAGCTCCAGAAAAAACAAATCGGCCAAATCGTTCGCAGCGACGGACCGGCGACGCACTTCAAAAAGCAAGGCACGCCGACGATGGGCGGCGCGCTGATCTTGCTCAGCGTTCTCTTGCCGACGATTTTTTGGTGCGACCCGCGGAACGTCTTCGTCTGGGCGACGACCGCAGTCACTGCGGGCTACGGCGTCATCGGCTATCTCGACGACTACATCAAAATCAAAACGAAGAAGAGCGACGGCCTCCCGGGTCGCTACAAGCTCCTCGGGCAGTTCCTCGTCGCCGGCGGCGTCCTCTTCTACGTCTTCTACAACAAGCAGATGCCCGACGATTGGCTCAAAATCCGCGGGGATTTGGGGGTTCCATTCGTTGCATTTTACAAGCATCCGATCGTGCTGCCGCTCGCGGTGTACTTCGTGTTCGCGGTCGTCGCGGTCGTCGCGACCTCGAACGCGGTGAACCTCACCGACGGTCTCGACGGGCTCGCGATCGGTCCGGTCATCTTCAGCGCGGGCACCTACTTGGTGTGGGCGTACTTGTGCGGCGCGACGATCGGCATCACCGCGACGCAGCGCTTCGTCATCGCGCGCTATCTCGACATTCCGTCCATCTCGAGCGTCGGCGAGCTCTCGATTTTTTGTGGCGCGATGGTCGGCGCCGGCATCGGGTTCCTTTGGTACAACACGTACCCCGCGCAAGTGTTCATGGGCGACGTCGGCGCGCTCGCGCTGGGCGGCGGGCTCGGGATGTGCGCGGTCTTCACGAAGAACGAGCTCCTCTCGATCATCCTCGGCGGGATTTTCTTCCTCGAGATGTCGAGCGTCATCGTCCAAGTCGGAAGCTTCAAGCTCCTCGGGCGGCGCGTCTTCTTGATGGCGCCGATTCACCATCACTACGAAAAAAAAGGCTGGCCGGAGCCGAAGATCATCGTCCGATTTTGGATCGTCTCCGTTTTGTTGGCCCTCGTGTCGTTATCGAGCTTGAAGCTTAGGTAACGGTCTTGAAGGGCAAACGTGTCGCCGTCGTCGGATTGGGGGCGAGCGGGCTCGCTGCGGCGAAGCTCTGTCGTTCGCGGGGGGCGACGGTCACGGGCGTCGATCAAAAGCCCGTCGCGTTCGCCGAGGGCGATTTCGTCTTGCAGAAGGACGCGCGCTTCGAGGGGTTCGATCTCGTCGTCGTGTCGCCCGGCGTGCCGACGTTTGCGGCGCTCGAAGCTGCGAAGTGCCCGATTTGGGGCGAAATCGAGCTCGCATTTCAGTGCAGAATGCATGTGTCACCGGTCGTCGCCGTCGGCGGCACCAACGGCAAGAGCACGGTGACGTCGCTCGTCGCGGCGCTCCTCGAGGCGGCCGGAAAGAAAGTCTTCGCGGGCGGAAACCTCGGCGAGCCTTGGGCGGCGCACGCCGACGAAGAGTTCGACGTGGTCGTGCTCGAGGTCTCGAGCTTTCAGATGGAGCGCGTCAGCGCATTTCGGCCGAACGTCGCAGTCTTGCTGAACGTGACCGACGACCACCTCGATCGTTACGCGAGCTTCGACGATTACGCGCGCGCCAAGGGCAACGCGTTCGTCAACCAGACGCCGGACGATCTCGCGGTCGTTCCCGCAGGCGACGCGATTTGTCTTCGCGAGGCCAAGCGCGGGCGCGCACGCGTCGCGACGTTCGACGAATCGCTCGACTACGAGCTCCGGCTGCGCGGCGCGCACAACCGGGCGAACGCGTCAGCGGCGCTCGCGGCGATCGAGCCGTTCGGCGTGCCGCGCGACGTGATCGCGCGCGTCCTCGCGACGTTCGAAGGCCTCCCGCATCGGATGGCGCACGTCGCCGAAATCGGCGGCGTTCATTATTACGACGACTCGAAAGGAACGAACGTCGGCGCGTCGGTGACCGCGCTGCTCGGGCTCGCCGAAGCGCGCGCGGTGCTCATCGCCGGCGGGCGCGACAAACACGGAAGCTACGCGCCGCTCGCCGACGCGATGAAAAAGAAGGGCCGCGCGGCCGTCGTCATCGGCGAGGCCGCGGCGCACATCGAGGACGCGCTCGGGCCGATCGTTCCGGTCGTGCGCGCGGCGTCGATGGACGAAGCGGTGAAGAAGAGCGCCGAGCTCGCGAAGCCAGGCGACGCCGTCTTGCTGTCGCCGGCTTGCTCGAGCTTCGACATGTTCCGCGACTACAAGCACCGCGGCGACGAGTTCGTTCGCGCGGTGCGCGCGCTCGGAGGCCGCTCGTGATTTTTCCGCCGAACGTTCGCAAGC
Source organism: Polyangiaceae bacterium (assembly GCA_036488725.1). Classification (GTDB taxonomy): domain Bacteria; phylum Myxococcota_A; class Polyangia; order Polyangiales; family Polyangiaceae; genus DASXHD01. Next base: position 114,576 of record DASXHD010000085.1, read on the forward strand.
ACATCGACTTCGCCGCGCCGCTCGACGCCGCGCCGGACGCCGCGCGCGCAAAAGGCGCGATGGACCCCGTGCTCGCCGCGGTGGTCGTCGGGCTCATCGGGTTCGGCGTCGTCATGGTGTACAGCGCGTCGGCCGCCGCTGCGACCGTCGAGCAGCACGATCCGCAGTTCTTCTTGAAGCGCCAAGCCGCGTACGCGATCGCGTCGCTCGCGCTCCTCTTCGCTGTCGCGCGGTTCGATTATCACCGCCTCTACAAGCTCACGTATCCGGTGCTCATCGGCGTCGCCGGGCTGCTCGTCGCGTGCGTCGTCGGATTCGGTCACACCGGCGGCGGCGCGACACGCTGGCTCTCGATCGGCCCGATCCACGTTCAGCCCGCCGAGATGGCCAAGCTCGCGATCGTGCTGTGGCTCGGCTACTCGCTCGCAAAAAAGGCCGACCGCGTGAAGAGCTTCACCGTCGGATTTTTGCCGCACCTCTTGATGGCCGGCGTCTTCATGGTGCTCTGTCTGAAGCAGCCGGACTTCGGCAGCGCGGTCGTGCTTTTGTTTTTGACGTTCACGATGCTCTTCGTCGCGGGCGCGAAGGTCGGTTACATCCTCGGCGCGTCGATCCTCGGCTCGGCGTTCGGCGCGTTCGCGATCCGCGCGAGCGCTTATCGCTACGCGCGCTACCTCGCGTGGCTCAACATGGATGAGCACCGGCAAGATCTCGCGTATCAGCCGTTCGAGTCGGTCATGTCGTTCGGATCGGGAGGACCCACGGGCGTGGGCCTCGGGCGCGGCCTCCAGACTTTGTATTTGCCCGAGGCGCACAACGACTTCGTCGCCGCGATCGTCGGCGAGGAGCTCGGGTTCATCGGCGTGCTCGCGCTCTCGGCGGCCTTTCTCTTGCTCGTCTTGCGCGGCGTGCGCGCGGCGCTTCGCGCGCCGGACGATTACGGCGCGTACCTCGCGTTCGGCATCTCGACGATGTTCGGCGTGCAAGCGCTCTTGAACCTCGCCGTCGCGCTCTCGCTCTTGCCGACCAAAGGTCTCACGCTTCCATTCGTGAGCTTCGGCGGGTCCTCGCTTCTCGTGAACGCGGCGGCCGCCGGCCTCCTCCTCAACATCAGTCGGCAAGGCGACCCGCGCCCCGAAGCCCGAAGCCCGGAGCCCGAAGCCATTCCCGAAGAGGCCCTCGCGTGAAACCGGCCGTGGTCATCGCGGGCGGCGGCACCGGCGGACACGTGTTTCCCGGGCTCGCGGTCGCGAACGCGATGACCCAGCTCGCCGACGTCGACGTCGTGTTCGTCGGCTCGCCGCGCGGTCTCGAGAAGGAGCTCGTGCCCGCGCGGGGATATCGACTCGAGCTGCTCGACGTCGAGCCGATCAAAGGCGGCGGCCCGGTGCGCGCGTTGCGCGGCGCGCTCGTCGCGGCGCGTGCGACCTGGCGCGCGCGAAAGCTCGTGAAAGAAATCGCGCCGGCTGCGGTGCTCAGCGTCGGCGGTTATGCGGCAGGTCCCATGGCGCTCGCGAGCGCCCTCGGCGGTGCGCCGCTCGCGATCCTCGAGCCGAACGGCGTGCTCGGTCTCGCGAATCGATTGCTCGCGCCGATCGCGAAGCGCGCGTACGTCGCGTGGCCGGGCGTCCTCGAGAGCAAAATCGTTCGGCCGCTCGGCGTTCCGCTGCGCGACGGGTTCGACGCGTCGCCGTATCGCGCCGGCGCGAGCGCGCGGGTGCTCGTGATGGGCGGAAGCCAAGGCGCACGCGCGATCAACGACGCGATGCCCGAAGCGCTCGCCGCGCTTCGCATGCCCAATCTCGAGATCGTCCACCAGAGCGGGCGCGGGCAAGACGACGCGCTCCGATCGAAGTACGCTTCGCTCGGTCTTCACGCCGACGTGCGCGCGTTTCTCGAAGACGTCCCCAGTGAGCTCGCGCGCGCAGACGTCGTCGTCGCTCGCTCCGGCGCGGGCACGGTCGCCGAGATCGCCGCCGTGGGGCGCGCGGCGATCTTCGTCCCCTTCCCCTTCGCCGCCGACGACCACCAGCGAAGCAACGCCGAGTCGCTCTCGAAGCGCGGCGCCGCCGTTTGCATCATCCAAAAAGACGCGACCGCGCCGCGCCTCGGCGAAGAAATCCGCGCGCTGCTCGAGGACGGCGCGCGCCGCGAAGCGATGGCCGACGCCGCGCGCGCGATGGGCCGCCCGCGCGCCGCGTGGGAGATCGCCGAAGACTTGTTGCATCTTGCACGCATTCCGCTGCGGATTTCCCGCACCAAAACGAACGGATCGGCAGTACAAGTCTCGTGAGCTCGCATGACGTCGCCTGATCTCGACATGCCGTTGCGGCCGACAGGCGGCAGCGAGAGCTTCGCGGCGGGGCCGCGGCTCGACAGCCTCGACTCGCGCGAGGCGCACCGAGGTCGGGGCCACATCCGCCGAACGACGCGGAACGTGCCGGCCCGGCCGCGAGGTCACGCTGCCGCGCGTAGGCAACAACGCGAGCGACGGCCCGCCAGCTCGGCGAGGCTTCGAGCTTAGATGTTTCGCGGGCGCGTTCGGCACGTTCATTTCATCGGCATCGGCGGCATCGGCATGAGCGGGCTCGCCGAGATTTTGCGCACGATGGACTTCGACGTCTCCGGCTCGGACATGAAAGCGAGCGACGTGACGCGCCGGCTCGAGACGCTCGGCGTCCGCGTGCAGATCGGTCACAAGGCCGAGCACGTCCACGGCGCCGACGTGGTCGTCCACTCGAGCGCGATCGCGCAGTCGAACCCCGAGCTCGCGCGCGCCCGCGCGCTGGAGATCCCCGCGATCTCCCGCGGCGAGATGCTCGCCGAGCTGATGCGCGTGAAATACTGCGTCACCATCGCCGGCTCGCACGGCAAGACGACGACGACCTCGCTCGTCGCGACCGTGCTCCGTCACGCCGGTTTGGATCCGACGGTCGTCGTCGGCGGCAAAGTGAACGCGCTCGGCTCGAACGCGCGCCTCGGCGCGGGCGATCTCTTCGTCGCCGAAGCCGACGAGAGCGACGGCTCGTTTTTGCGCCTGAACCCGACGGTCGCGATCGTCACCAACATCGACGCCGAGCACCTCGATCACTACGGCACGCACGAAAAAGTCAAAGACGCGTTCGTTCAGTTCGCCAATCAAGTGCCGTTCTATGGGCTCTGCGTGATGTGCATCGATCACCCGCACGTGCAGGCGATTCTTCCGCGCCTCGGGCGCCGTCACGTGACCTACGGCACGTCGCGGCAGGCCGACTACCGCGCGTCGAACGTTCGCTTCGAAGGGCTCGAAACGTATTTCACCGCGTCGCGAAAGAACGAGCCGCTCGGCGAGTTCATGGTGCGCATGCCCGGCGCGCACAACGTCTTGAACGCGATGGCCGTCGTCGCCGCCGCCGACGAGCTCGAAGTACCGCTCAACGTCGTCCGCGAGGCGATGGCGCAGTTCCACGGCGTCCAGCGGCGCTTCACGATCCTCGGGCAACCGACGTTCGAAAAAGACGGCGAGCGCGGCGACGTGATGATCGTCGACGACTACGGTCATCACCCTGCGGAAATCGAAGCGACGCTCGCTGCGGCGCAAAAGAGCTTCGATCGGCGCGTGGTCGTCGCGTTCCAGCCGCATCGTTACACGCGTACGCACGCGCTCTTCGAGGAGTTCACGCGCGCGTTCAACGGCGCCGACGTGCTCCTCGTGACCGACGTGTACGCGGCCGGCGAAAAACCGATCGATGGCGCGAGCGGTGAAGCGCTCGCGTCGGCGATCCATGCGCACGGCCACCACTCGGTGCGCTACGTGCCCGGCAAAGAGCACGTGAAGGACGCGCTGCGCGACATCGTCGAGCCGGGCGACCTCGTCATCGCGCTCGGCGCCGGCGACATCAACGCGAGCGCGCGCGATCTGCTCGCCGAATTGGAGCGGAGCGCACCCTCCGCCTAGCTCACGCCGCACGCTGCGCGTCGTCTCCGAGGAGAGCGGCCGTCCGCGCGCGCGTGGCCTCGATGCGCGCGTTCCAGAGCGCGGCCCACTCCGCGTCGTCGATTCGCCCGTGCGCTCGCATCTGCGCGGCGTCGGCGCGCGCAACGAGCGCGAGCTTGTCGCCCGAGACCGCCGTCGGCCGGACGACACGTTCGAGGTCGCGCTGCGCGCGACGAATCGCGCGCGCGACCTTCGGCTCGCCGCGAGCGAGCAGCCAAGCGAGGAGCGCCCACGAAAACTCGGCGTGCGAACGCTCCTCGCCGGCGATGCGCTCGAGCACGTCCCGCGTCGCGCGATCGCGGCACGCGCGCGCACACTCGCCGGCGACGTCCGCGTTGAAATCTTCGAGCAGACAGCCGTCCTCGAGGCTCTCGACGGCGAGCCGAACGAGCGCGTCGCCGCCGAGGTCGAGCCCGCCGAGCAGAAGATCCGGCATCGGCTCGGCGGTGTGCGGGCGCCCTCCATAACCGGCCGCGAGCGCGAAGCAGCGGCGCGCATGGTCGATTTCTTCCGCTGCGGCGCGGTTGCTCCACGCGACGAGATCGCCCGGCGCGCCGACCGCGCAGAGCAGCCACGTGATGCGCGCGAACGCGGGCACGCTCGCGTGCTCCTTCTGCGCGTCGTGGAGCCAGAGCGCTTCGAGCGCGGCGCGCGTCGCTTCGTCGAGGTCGCGCACGTCGGGACGTTCGCCGCGCGTCCAGTCCGAGCCGACGGAGAGACGCGGGTGCAAGAGCTTGCCGCGCACGCGCAGCGGGCGACCCCACGCGCCGCCGACGGCCATCTTGGCGACGCCCTCCAAAAACAAAACCAAGAACATGCCGACCGGCCCACCGAGCCCGACGAGCCCCGCGAAAACGGCGAGGAGAATGCTCACCACACGAACCCCGCCGCGGCGCCGCACCGCGTGGATCACGCTGCACACGGCGGCGGCCACGCCGACGACGAGCTGAACGGTCGCGAGCACCCAGAACGCGGTCGGGATCCCGCTCGACGCGGGCGAGGTGAGAACGAAGAAGTTGAGCGGAATGATCGCCGTCGCGACGACCGCGAGCCCGGTCGCGACCCAGAGCAGCTTCTGCATCGGCTCACGCTAGAGAATGTCGCGCGGCCCCGCTACCATGCGCGCTCATGAGCACGACGATCGCGAAGCTGCTCGACGCTCTCGCGGCGTCCAAACAGGTCTCCATCGAACGCGACGAGCCCATCAAGGACGTCGCCGCGTTCGCGAAACGGATCAAGCCTCACTTCGGAAAAATCACGTGGACGCCGCCCGCGACGTACGCGAGCGCGCTCACGACGTGGGGACCTTTTCGCGCCGAGAACGAAGACGGCAAAGGCTTCACGTTGCTCGGGCCGGACGAGCTTCGCGAGACGAACGAGGATCTCGTGCACATGCCCGAAGGCGTGTCGCGCGACGAGGGCGTCGATCTCTCCACCAATCATCTCGTCGGGTTTGCCGAAGCCTCGGGCGAAGCGATTTGGTGCTTCGACGTGACGCAAGGCAAAGGCGGCGACTATCCCGTCTACTATCACCATCAAGACGAGCCGCGCGCGCGCGTCCTTGCGACAGGCGCGTGGGACAGTCCGAAAGATGCGGCGCCCGACTTCGACTCGTTCGCGCAGTGGCTCGAGACGATGGTCGTCGCGCTGACGGCGAAGAAGCCGCCGGGTTGGCTCGAAGACCTCGGCTCGCCGCACGAGCGCTTCACGAAGCGCCGCCTCGCGTTGAAATGATCAGTGCGGGTTCGGCGGCGGCGGCGCGCAGTCGCCGCCCGCTTGGATCTCGGAGTTCGTGCGGAAGGTGTTGAGCAGCTGCCAGCTCTTGCCCATGTGCGCCGGGATGGTGCCGTCCTCGCGCACGTTCACGACGCTGTACGCGTGCTGGTTCCAAATGCGACGCGTCGGGATCCAGCGTTTTTGCGCGTCTTGGAAGACTTGAAGCGCGGGGTACGCGCCTTCGTTCGAGACGACGAGAATGTCCGCGGAGCCGTCGTTGTCGACGTCGGCGACGACTGGGTACTCGATGATCGTGGCCGACGAGCGCGCCTGCTGGAGCTCGCTCGCGCCCGTCTTGCCGTCGTAGACGAGTAGGTTCACTTGATCGCCGTAGACCGCGTCGGCGATGCCGCGCCCGAGGAAGTCGAAGCCGGTGCTCGACGCGATGCCGCTCGAGTCGTTGACCGGCGCGCTCCACAGCTTGGTGAGTCCGGTCGCGCCGACGGTGAAGATGCCGTACGTGCTGCAGCTCGAGATCGCGAGATCCGCGTGACCGTCGCCGTCGAAATCGTGGATGGCCGCCGGTTTGTTCCAGCACAGCGTGCCCGTGTTCGGGTCGAACGGCTGAACGGGGCCGAATTTGATCGTGCCGTTGTTCTCGAGCACGAGGATGCCGTCTTCGCGTGTGAGCAAGATTTCCGGATCGGGATCGGAGTCGAAGTTTCCGACCTGCGGATCGGCGGGCTGACCGCCGATGCTCCAATACTGCGTGCCGTCGTAGTGGTATGCGGCGTTGCCGAAGATGACCTCGAGCTTGCCGTCGCCGTCGAGATCGGCGGCGGTCGGCGTCGGACACCAGAAGCCGGGCCCGGCGTTTTGCACGCTCCACTTGTGCTTGCCGTGGTTGTCGAAGACTTCGAAGCCGTAGACGATCTCGGGTATGCCGTCGCCGTCGAGATCCCAAACGCCGATCGAGCCGCACGACGCGTAGTAGTTCGTCGACGCTTCGGTGACGTCGCCGGTCCATTTGACGGCGCCCTTGTTGTCGAAGATGACGAGGTGACCGGGCTGATCGACCGCGATGACCTCGGGGACCTTGTCGCCGTCGAGATCGGCGATCGCGGGCGTCGCGTCGCCGTCGACCACGATGTCGTTGAAGCTCGACTCGAGCTTACCGTCGGTGCCGCGCAGCATGTAGAGGTGGCCCGAGCGCGAGAACTCGCCGGTGCCCGCGGTCTCGACGACGACGTCGGGGATGTCGCAGAGGTTCACTTCGCCGTTGCCGTCGTCGTCGGTGAGGTTCGCGACGAGCGGGATCGTCCAAACGCCGATCGAGCCCGCGCCCGCGTTCGGGTCTTCCCATTTCCATTTGAGGACCGGGCTGAACGAGTTCGGCGGTGCGGCGGGCGTCGTGCACACGGGCGCGTTACCGCCGGTCCCGTTGTCGGGCGGGACGTGGCACTTGTCGACCGGCGGCCCGCTGTCGCTGACCGCGCCGTCGCCCTGCAAAAAGCTCGGCCCGTCGCCTTGCGTCGAGCCATCGCCCGAGCCGCCGTCGCCGTTTCCGAATTGGGAGAGCCCCGATCCGCAGCGCGAAACCGTCAAAAGAAGAACGATCCCCGCTCCACTTGCCACCGCATGTTTCAGGCTCATCGCTGCGTACCTCGCAAGCCAAAGTTTATGCGCTGAGCCGTGGTGCGTAAACGCTTCCCGGCATTCAGGCCCGTTTATTTGGCCCAAACGGCCGCGCATAGGAGTCTGGCGGTCGCGTGAAGAATCGACGCGTCGCTCCTTCCATTCCGCCCGAGGTCGACGAGCCGCCGGTGGACGGGCTCGAAAGCGCGCGCACCGCGCGTTGGGTCGGGCCGCTGCGGACGGTCGGCGGGTTCGTGCTCGTCGCCAGCGTGTCGCTCGCGGTCGCGTGGGGCTCGCGCCGCTACTTGATGACGAGCGCGCGATTTTCGCTCGAGCAAGTCGTGATGAGCGGTCAGAAAACGCGGACCAAAGATGCGCTCCTCGCACGCGCGGGCATCAAGATGGGGCAAAACGTTTTTTCGATCGACCTCGACGCCGCGCGCAACAAAATGCTCGGCGACCCGTACGTGAAGAACGCGGTCCTCTCGCGCCGCTTGCCGGACACGATCGCCGTCGACCTCGAAGAGCGCGTGCCGGCCGCCGTCGTCTCGCTCGGCAAAGACACGTTCCTCGTGACGCGCGACGGCGAGACGTTCAAGCACCTCGAGATCGGCGATCCGTCCGACTTGCCCGTCATCACGGGCCTCGAGCCCGAGCTCGCCGAAACGGATCGCGACGCGTTCGCCGATGCGGTGCGCCGCGCGCTCGATGTCGCGGTCGACTACCAGCAGTCGCCCCTCGCCTCGAAGATGCCGCTCCAAGAAATTCACTTCGAGCCCGGGAGCGCCATTTCACTCGACGTCGGTTCGCCGGTGACGACGTTGGTGCTCGGCGGGCCGCCGTTCCGAAAGAAGCTCGATCAAGCCGCGCGCGTCGCGTTCGAGCTCGAGCGCCGCGGCCAAAAACCGGACGCGATCTTGCTCGACAACGACGCGCGCCCCGAGCGCGTCGTCGCACGCGTCCGCTGATTGGCCGTTTTCTTGGCCGATTTCGCGCATCCGTGGATGCTGGCGGAGAAATGGAACACGAATCTGAGATCGTGGTCGGGCTCGACATCGGAACTACCAAAGTGTCCGCCGTCGTGGGCGAGGTCGACGCCGACGGGATCACCATCCTCGGCGTCGGAACGGTGCCATGCCGCGGGCTTCGAAAAGGCATCGTCTCGAACATCGACTGGACGGTGCGCTCGATCAAAGACGCGATCGAAGCGGCGCAGACGATGGCCGGCGTCGAGATTCGAACCGTCTACGCGGGCGTCGCGGGCAGTCACATCCGCTCGCAGTGCTCGGACGGCGTCGCGGCGATCGCCGGCGGCGAGGTCACGCGCACCGACGTCGAACGCGTGCTCGAAGGCGCGCGTGCGATTCCGGTCGACTCCGACCGGCAGATCCTCCACGTCTTGCCGCGCGAGTACATCGTCGACGCGCAAGACGGCATCCGCGATCCGATCGGGATGAGCGGCGTTCGACTCGGCGCGAAAGTGAACTTGGTCACGGCCGCGACGAGCTGCGTGCAGAACGTCATCCGCTGCGCCGAGCGATGCAACCTCGTCGTCGCCGACGTCGTGCTCGAAGCGCTCGCGAGCGCCGAGGCCGTGCTCTCGGATGACGAAAAAGAAATCGGCGTCGCGGTGATCGACATCGGCGGAGGCACGACCGACATCCTCTGCTATATCGACGGCGGCATCGCGCACACGAGCGTGATTCCGGTCGGCGGCAACAACATCACGAGCGACATCGCCGCGGGCCTCCGCACGCCGATGGCCGAGGCCGATCGCATCAAGCGTCTCTCGGGCTGCGCGCTCGGTCGTCTCGTCGGCGACGAAGAAGAAATCGAAGTGCCGGGCGTCGGCGGTCACGCGCCGCGTCGCACCGCGCGCCGCGTGCTCAGCGACATCGTCGAGCCGCGCGTCGAAGAAATGTTCGCCGCGATTCGCAAGCGCATCGAGGACACCGGCTTGCTCGAGCAGCTCTCGGCCGGCGCGGTCCTCACCGGCGGCGCGGTCTTGCTCGAAGGAATGCCCGAGCTCGCCGAAGAAGTCCTCGGCATGCCGATCCGCATCGGTTACCCCGTCGGCGTCAAAGGCATCACGCAGCTCGTGCAAGGTCCGCAGTTCTCGACCGGCGTCGGCCTCGTGAAGTTCGGCGCGCAAGCGATCGGCGAAGCGCGCGTCCACGAAGAGCTCCCGCCCGCGCACGCGCCGTCGCATTCGCGGCTCCGCTCGCACGTCTCGGCGACCGAGCTTCGCGCCGATCGCGACGGCGCGCAGCCGCCGCAGTCGTCGCGCCTCTGGGACTGGATCAAAGCCGCGTTCTGATGGCGCGGCGCCTTGATCACGTGCGCACACGTCATCCTCCATACGAAGGACGCCGAGTCGGATCGCGCGACACGGCTGGCTGATCTTCGCGAGAGATCGTCACACGAGCTTTATCTGATGGTCGACGACGTGAAAGCGTTCGTCGCCGACATGAAGAAGCGCCGCGTCGCGTGCTCGGACGTGCACGAGGAGCGGTGGGGCTCGCTCGTGACCATCACGCTCCCGAGCGCACCGAGCTCGGCGCGTACCAACCGAAGCATGCGTCGCCGAAGTGGGGCGCGCCCAAACGGGTCGCAAAGGAACCCGCGACGAAGAAGCGCGCGACGAAACGGCGACGCTGATATTCTCGGCACGATGAAGCTCCGTGTCCTCTCGCCCTTCGCGTTTGCGCTGTGCGTCCACTGCGTCGGCGACTCCAGTGTCCCGGCGCCGGACGGCGGCAACGACGCGACGACCGACGCCGGGCTCGACTCGGCGACCGACGCAACGCAAGACGTTGGCGACGAGGCCGACGCCGCGGTGCCGCTCACGGGCGCGTTCGGAAGCGTGCTCGTCCTCCCGGCTTCGACGCTCGCCTGGTCGGCGATGACGTTCGGGTCCAACGGCGACGTGCTACTCGGCGGCGCCCTATCGGACGTCAGCGGTCCCGCGCTGATCAACGGCACCACCTTCACGAGCAAGGGCGGAAACGACATGCTCGTGATGAAGCTCGCACCCAACGACGGATTCAAATGGACCGTCGACTACGGCGGCGCGAACGACGACCGTGTCAACGGCGTCGCGATGGACGCCGCCGGCAACGCCTACGTCGTCGGCAGCGTGGACTGCCAAACCGCGAGCGGCGCAGTCGCGTTCGACGTCTCGCACAGCATCGCGTGCTCGCATACGGGCCTCCTCTCGGTGGTCGCCAAGCTCAACGCCGCCGACGGCACGATCGCATGGCTCGAGACGTTCGACACGGCGAGCAGCGGAACCAACTTTTGCTTCGCGGCTGCGTTCGACGCCTCGAACGGTGACGTCACCGTCGGGTGCAACATGCTGGGCAACATATCGTTCGTCGACACGGGCAGCACGACGCGAACGGTCACCCACGCGCTCAACGCTGCCGGCGACATCTTCCTCGCGGAGCTCGACCCGGCCACCGGTCACGTCGCGAAGAGCGCGTACCTCTCCGGCAGCGCGAGCGATTCGGTCGCGAAGCTCGCGTACGACTCGGCGGGCAATCTCTACGTCGTCGGGACCACGTCCTCGTCGACGCTGGCCGCGTACATCCCGGCGACGAGCGGCTCGAGCTCGTTCACGCTGAGCCCGCCGGCGTCCAGCAGCGCCGGCTTCGTCATCGATCTCAAAGGCTCCGACTGGTCGCTTCTCTGGGACAAGGCCTACGGCGCAAGCGCGAAGAACACGAGCTTCACCAGCGCCTCGGTCGACACGGCCAACGATCTCTACGCCGCCGGGCAGTTCAACGGCACGGTCGACTTCGGTCTCGGGGGAGTCACCGCCGCAGGCAGCGTCGACGGCATGGTCGTGAAGGTCACCTCCGCCGGCGTCACGAGCGGCGTCGCTCAGTTCGGCGCGGCGAACGTGAACATGATCGGCACGCGCGTCGCCGTCGACGCGACCGGCGACGTGGCCGTCGCCGGCTACTACGACGCGGTGGCCGCAGGCATCAAGATCGGCGGCACGCAGCTCCCCGACTCGAACGGTCACGCCTACGCGGCCTACACCGCCAAATTTTCGAGCGACCTCAAGACGGCGATCTGGGCGCAAGGCAACTCGTGTCCGACCGCGAACGCGCCCGCGACGGGCATCGCGATGAGCGAAGTCGCGATCGATCCGCTCACGCAAGGCGTCGTGACGTTCGGCACGCTCGACGGGCCGGCGACGACCGACTTCGGCGATGGCAAGCAAGTCACACGCAGCGGCTCGGCCATCTTCTTTTTGCGCCGAGCGCCCTGAGCGATCAGCGAACGTCCATCGTGTCGTCGTGGATCGACTGCCGGTAAATCTCGACCGGTTTGCCGTCTTGCATGACGACGATCTTGGTGTCGTCGGCGGATTGAAACGTCCCCTTCACCGTGTAGCCCGGCCCGGGCGCGCCCGGCGGCCACACGTGCACGCGCACGGCCTGCCCGGGTTGAAGATGCGCGACGTCGCTAGGCCGAAGCGCGGGCCCGCCGCAACCGACGAGGAAGATCACCGCCCACTTGATCATGGAGCGAGCGTACCCTCTGCTCGTGGAACAGTCGATCCATCGTGCGCTCGGCGTCAACGTCTTCGGGTCGCACCTGATTCGCGTCGACCCCGATTACGCGACGCTCGATCTCGCCGTCACGCGGCTCGCGCCGGCGCCCGAGCCTGCGTTCGTCGACGCGCGCCGCGGCGCCGAGTCGCTGCGCAAGGTGCTCGGCGAGCGTTCGCTGCCGGAGCGCGACGTGCGCACCTCGCAAATCACGCTCGCCCAAGAGTTCGAGCACCTGGGCGGCGCGCGAAAATTCCTCGGCTACCGCGCGCGCATCGATTTCCGCATCGTGCTCGATGACGTCGCGCGCACCGAAGAAATTTTGATCGCCGCCGTCGAGCACGGCGCCGACGTCATCCAGCGCGTCTCGTTCGGCACCCGCAAGCTGCGCGAGGTGCGCGCGCGCGCACGCGAAGCCGCGTTCGCCGCTGCGAAGACCAAAGCGGAGCTTTATGCAAAAGCCGCCGGCATCCGCCTGGGCACGGTGCTCCACATCGAAGACGTGAATCCGGAGGAAGCGGGCCGACGCGGCTACTCGTCGCACGCGCCCGACGTCGACCTCGCATCCGACGACGACCGCACGTCGAGCGCATACGCGCCGGGCGCGATCGTCGTCTCCGCCGCGGTGATGGCGTGCTTCGCGATCCAACCGCCGTGAAAACGTAAACGGAGCTGTAAGCAAAAGCGGCCGTGAGGCGGGACACTTTGGTGTTGCGTCGAAAGCGCACTCTAAGGTGAAGTGGCCCTTCAAAAGGAGACTTGCATGAAAAAGACTTGGGGCGCGCTTGGCATCGGTATGGGGATTTGCTTGGCGATGGCGTGTAGCTCGAACAACGGCGGCGACGACAGCTCGCCGGACAGCGGGCAGAAAAACGACGCTGGAAACACCGACGGGAGCAGCAACCCCGATGGAAGCAACCCCGGCAGCGGCTGCGGGCAAGCGACGCTGTTCGCGGGCAACCCATTTTTCGGTGAGTCGGATCACGATCCGAATCCCGGCGACGATCCGGCGCAGCGTCCGGCCGACGGCGCGAACATGCTCACCGGCATTCCGTACCGCTATCAACTGATGCATTTCTCCGGCACGTCGATCCTGACGAACGATCAACACTCGGTTTGGCGCGTCGACACCGGGACCAGCCTGTTGCATCCGGTCGCGGGCGATCTCACCGCGCCCTCGGAGCTCCTCGCGGGCCCGTGCGCGACGGCGCGCTTCGCGAACCTCGACGGCTCGGCGATGGGCTCGGACGGGACGCTCTACGTCGCGGATTGGGCGACCAACGCGGTCCTCAAGATCACGAGCCCGCTCGACGCGAACAATTGCACCGTGAGCTACTTCGCGGGCACGAGCGTCGAAGTCGACACGGCCGACATCAACAACGACGCGCAAGCCGGCAACGTCGGAACGAACGACGGCACCGGGGCGGCCGCGCAGTTCTACGGTCCCGAGTCGATGACCATCGACGGCTCGAACAACCTCTACGTGCTCGATCACGGCACGGCTTGGTCCGTCCGCAAAATCACGTCGGGCGCGGTCGTGAGCACGCTCGCGACCTTCAGCGACAGCGTCTACGCCTACGCCCAGCTCCAGTTTCTCAACGGCAAGCTTTATATGTGGGCGCGCGGCAACGACCCGCAAACCGACGAAGACGAGGGCATGCTCATCGCGCTCGATCCGAACGCGGCGACCGCCGTCAAAGATCCGGCGCCCGCGGCCACTTTCAAGGCAGCCGACGTCGGCGCGGACTCCGGCGCGGAGTGGGACATCGGCGGCATCACCACCAACGGCACGAAGCTCTACGTGACCGCCGACGGTCAGATCTTCTCGATCGACGTGAGCGGCACCCCGAAGATCAGCGCGTCGCTCGCAGGCCAGAACGACGACACGTGGAACGTCCAAAACCAGCTCGATTTCGACTGGACCGATGGCTACGACCCGAGCAAGCCGCAATCGGCGTCGAAGGTGGAGCTCCTGGCGCTTTCGCAGGTGAACTCGACGGGCGTGATTTCGTACCTCTCGCGCGACTCGAGCGGCAACCTCTACTTCGGCGCCGAATCGGAGGACATCTACGTGGAAAAGATCGCCGGCTGCCCCTGAGCCCGCGACCCTGAAGGAGAAGGCCCGGCGTCCGGAGTTGGACGCTGGGCCTTTTTTTATTTGCGTGGCCGACGCCGTCGCGGTCGGCGAGATCGCGGATTCCGCCACCGTTTTCTTGGCCCACTCGCCCCAGTTCCCTTACCGATGGGCGAGCAAGCGTCGCGCGATTTCACCGAGAGAGGCGCTCGGAAATCGCGCTCCAGGAGGAAGGCCAAGTCATGAGCTTCAGCATCGAGTTCGCGGACGAAACGCAGGAGTACCAGGCACGCATCAAGGTCATCGGCTGCGGCGGCTCCGGCGGCAACGCGGTCAACACGATGATCAACTTCGGGCTCGAAGGGGTCGAGTTCGTCGTCATCAACACCGACGCGCAAGCGCTCAACTCGAACGCCGCGCCGACCAAGCTCAACATCGGCTCGAGCGTGACGCGCGGCCTCGGCGCCGGCGCCGATCCCGAGAAGGGCCGCAAGGCGGCGCTCGAGGACGTGCAGCGCATCAAGGAGCTCGTGACCGGCGCCGACATGGTGTTCATCACTGCCGGCATGGGCGGCGGCACCGGCACCGGTTGCGCACCCGTCGTCGCGCAGCTCGCCAAAGAAGAAGGCGCGCTCACCGTCGGCGTCGTCACCAAGCCGTTTCTCTTCGAAGGCCGCCAACGCGCGCGCCGCGCCGAGATCGGTCTCGCGCAGCTCGCCGAGCACGTCGACACGCTCATCACGATTCCGAACCAGAAGCTCCTGCTCCTCGGCGACGACGACCTCACGTTCATCGACGCGTGCCGCAAGGCCGACGAGGTCCTCTTTCAAGCCGTCAAAGGCATCAGCGACCTCATCACGCAGAACGGAATCGTCAACGTCGACTTCGCCGACGTGAAGACCGTCATGAACAACATGGGCCGCGCGCTCATGGGCACCGGCATCGCGAAGGGCGCGTCGCGCGCTCGCATCGCCGCCGAGATGGCCGTTCAATCGCCGCTCCTCGACGACATCTCGGTCGAAGGCGCGACCGGCGTCCTCATCAACATCGTCGGCGGCCCCGACTTGAAGATGCGCGAAATCCAAGAGGCCGCTTCGCTCGTTCAGGAGCAAGCGCACGAGGACGCGAACATCATCTTCGGCGCGAGCATCGACGAGTCGCTCGGCGAGAACGTCAAAGTCACGGTCATCGCGACCGGCTTCGACGCCGCGCAGCGCGCGCAAGAGCGCGAGTCACTCGCCGCCGCGGCGCAACCGCGACCGAGCGCGTTCTCGATTCCGCAGACGGTTCCATCGCAGCAGCTCCGCGCGCTCGCTTCGCAGGCTGCGCCCTCGAGCCGCCCGTCGCTCCCCGCCGACGCGACGCTCGTTCCGCGGCGCGCCGCGCACGCCGCCGAAGCGCGCCAATCGCAACCGCGCCTCCCGATCCGCGAGCGCGCGCAGACCTTCCCCGAGCTCGATCACGACTGGGACATCCCGGCGTTCTCGCGCAAGCAACAGTGAGAGATCAGTTGTTGCAGCTGTCTTTCCAGGTCGCGCCGCACGGCTGACCCGCGTCGACGTAGCTCCCGACATTTCCCATCATCGCCGGGAGCGCCTGGAAACCGAGGCCCATCGACACCGAGTTGCACGGGCCGCTGTGATCGCCCGCGGAGCTCACGTTGATGTCGGTGTTCCCGCAGATGATGTTCTTCACGACGCCGTAGACCGGATCGTTGCCGCATAAATATCCGCCGAAATACGGATCGGGCACCGACTGCAGGCTCGGAAGAAACTTCGCCGGGTCCCAGCGACCGCCGAGCACGCCGGTGAGGCTCACGAGCTGATTGCCGCTCATGACCAGCTTGGCTTCGATGATCCCCTCGTCGAGCTGGATGGTGACCGGCTGCGTCGTCGCGCTCCCGATCACGATCGGAAAATTCAGACCGGTCGCGACGAGCGTGAAGCCGACGACGTACGCGTTGGTCGTCGAGTACTGTCCGGACGCCGAGCCCGGATCGACGATCCAGTGATCTTTTCCGTCGAACGCGGGCGCCGCGTCGGGATAACCGTCGAAGCCCTGCGACGCGTAAATCGTCACGGTGACTTGGCCGTCGTCGGACTGACCGTTGTATTTCGAAATCTCGATGAGCGCGCCGGAGAGACCCGACGTGAGCGCGAGGTTGAGTTTTTTTTCGGTGATGAGACCGCCGGCGTCGCCGAACGCGGAGCTCACGGCGTTGATTTGCTCGAACGCGCGGCGCGCGTAGTTGTCGATGCCGCCGTCGTCGTCGCAGTGCGCTCCAGCATCACCCTGCGGGACACACGACTCGACGTCGGGACACGTGCAAGTCTTGTCGAGGTTGAAACCGTAGTACGGCCCGCCGTCGGTCGCGCCGAGCATGATCTGCGAGAGCGCCGCGGTGACCGTGATCGGATTCGTGTCGGGCGGCGGCGAAATCGGTGCTCCGGGCAGATTCACGATGCTGCACGGATCGACTCCGCCGTCTTCGGTGATGCCCGAATCGCCGAGCGTGCGATCGTCGATCCCCGCAAGAAGCTGGCACGCGATGACGACTGAGCCGCCGAGCGCGATGCCGAAAGCCAAGCGACGCCTCATACTCCTTTATCGTACACCGTGCGCCGACCATCGCGGGAGGAAGTTGCTAGCAGCCGTCGTGCCCCGTACTCTCGTGTGTGATGGGCGCAGATTTGGACCGCGACGCCCCCGTCCGCGAGGGTGACATCCTCGCGGGCAGGTATCGCGTCGAGCGCGTGCTCGCCGTCGGCGGCATGGGCATGGTCGTCGCTGCGCGCCACATGACGCTCAACCAACGCGTCGCGGTGAAGGTCCTCACGCACAACGCCGGCTCGTCGCAAGCGACCGCGCGGTTTCTCACCGAAGCGAAAGCGTCGGCGCTCTTGCGCAGCGACCACGTCGTCCGCGTCTCCGACGTCGGCACGCTCGACAACGGGCTGCCCTTCATGGTCATGGAGCTGCTCGAGGGACAAGACCTCTCGCAAGTTCTCGAGACCGAAGGTTCTCAGAGCGTCGAGCAAGCCGTCGACATGGTGCTCCAGGCTTGCGAAGGGCTCGCCGAGGCGCACGCCGCGCGCATCGTCCATCGCGATTTGAAGCCGGGAAATTTGTTTCGCGCGCGCACGCCCGACGGGAGCGACGTCATCAAGGTGCTCGACTTCGGCGTGTCGAAGGCGCTCTCGCAAGACGTTCGCGCGGAAGGGACCGTGACGACGACCGACGCCGTCTTCGGCTCGCCGCTCTACATGTCGCCCGAGCAAATGCAGAGCGCGTCGAAGGCCGACGAGCGGAGCGACATCTGGTCGCTCGGCGTCGTCCTCTACGAGCTCGTCACCGGCAAGATGCCGTTCGACGCCGAGAGCATGGCGGGGCTCGCGGTGCGCATCGCGACCGATCCGCCGACGCGCATGGTGAAGGCGCTTCCGACGACGCCGCCGGCGCTCGAGGCAGTCGTCTTCAAGTGCCTCGAGAAGAAACCGGACGATCGCTATCCGAACATCGCCGAGCTCGCCGCGGATCTCGAGCCGTTCGCGCCGGGCTCGCGCACGCGCGTGGAACGCATTCAGCGGCTCGTCTTCGGGATGACGAATCCGCCGCGGCCGGTTCCGTCGGCGCCGTCGCTTCGTCGCGTCGCGCTCGGTGCCGAAACGCTCGGGCCGCTCGACACGGGCGGGAGCCTGCCGCGAATTCAGATCCCGGACAGATCGCGCCGCACGCTGCCCATCGCGCTGGGCGTCGGCGTCGCGTTCGGAATCGCGCTCGCCGCCGCGATGTTCGTGCGCGCAGACGATCACGCGGTGCACGACACGCCCGTCGTGAGCGCCGTGCCGCAGATCGCGACCAACGCGGTCGCTGCCGCGCCGACGCAAGCCGCGACCGTCGAGTCCGCGACGCCCGAGCCTGCCGCCATCGCGAGCACGAGCGCGAGCGCAGCGCACGCGACGCGACCGCATCATCACACGCAGTCCCCCGCCCACGTGGCGACCGCCACGTCGACCGTCGTGCTCACCGGGATCTCGCGTGACCGCAAGTAGGACGCTCGCAGCTGCAGCCCTCGCCCTCGCTGTGCTCGCCGCACCATCCGCGCGCGCCGACGGAACGACGACGGATCAAACGCTCGCGCAGTCGCTCTTCGACGAAGCGCTCCGGCTGATGGACCAAGGAAAGTTCAGCGAAGCGTGCCCCAAGCTCGCCGAGAGTCAGCGGCTCGACCCGGGCGGCGGCACGCTCGTGAACCTCGGTTTCTGTCGCGAGAAAGAGGGCAAGCTCGCGTCGGCGTGGGCCGCGTACAACGAGGCGCTCAGCCAAGCGATTCGAGACGGCCGCAAAGACCGCGAGACGGCCGCGCGCGCGAACGTCGACCAGCTCGATGGAAAAGTCGCGAAGCTCGCGATCGATCTGAGCGACGCCGCGCGACACACCGACGGGATCGAGATCCACCTCGACGGCGCCGCCATTCGCCAAGCCGCGTGGGGCGTGCTCACGCCGATCGATCGCGGCGACCACACGCTCGTCGTCACCGCGCCGGGCAAACGCGACTACACGACCAAGGTCAGCATCACGACCGACGGCGGCGTGCAGCGCGTGAAGATCCCCGCGCTCGAGAACGCGCCGATCGTGCGGCGCGATCGCGATCTCGGAACGACGATCCCCGAACGCCGCAGCAACCAAGCGCTGCTCGGCTGGGTCACGGGCGCGGTCGGCCTCGCGTTCGTCGGAGCGGGCGTCGTGACCGGCGTCGAGGCGCTCGATCAACATTCGCAGAGCAACGCGAACTGCCCGACGAGCAACTCGTGCAACCAAGCAGGCGTCGACGCCGAGAACCGCGCGAAGACTTTCGCGTGGCTCTCGGATTTCGGCGTCGGCATCGGCGCAGCGGCGATCGTGACGGGCCTCGTGCTCGTCTTCACCGCGCCGCGCGCGCGGGTCGTTCCCGTCGTGAGCGCGCACGGCGCAGGCGCCGCGTTCTCGATGTCTTTTTAACTCGACATGTGATCGACGCGCGAACGGACTTTGCGTCCGAGGTGCGCGACGTCACGTCGGAGCACGCGTCTCGCTTGCGCGGCGACGCGCTGAAAGCGGGTCTTCCGCCGGCTTCTCACGGCGAAGAAAACGCCAGTGCCCGCGAGGGCGACAGCGACCGCCGCGATCCCGATGGCCGCGAACGTACGAAAGGCCCGCTTATCATTTTGCATGACTTCCTCGATTACTTGCAGAGCGCGTCTGAACGGCACGCTTGGATACGGCTCAAGCCGGACTCCACGTTGTCGCAATTTTCGGTCCCGATCGCCGACAAGCACGTCTGCACTTTGTCTTGGAGCAGCGTCTTGCAGTCTTTCGCCTTGAGACCTTCGTAGGTGTCATGGCCGAGGTCGTCTCGGCACGCAGCCTCGTCCGTCCATTTCTTGTCTTTGTCCGCACCGATCTTGCCGCACGCCATCTCGCGCTGGCAGCGCGCGGTCGTGACACGCATGATCGTCGCCTGATTCGCATCGGGCGTCATCGCGTTCGGCTGAGTCTTGTCGGTGTTGCTTTGCGTCGCACCGGTCGTCTGCGTCTCCTCGGCCTTGTTGTTTTTCTCACAGGCCACGGCGGCGAGCAGAGCCACGCCGGCGCCGGCGATGATGAGGTTGCGTTTGAATGTCATCGCGCCGGCGGGTGCAGGGCATGTGCCATGGCGGCGCCGACGACGGCTCGCACCTTTGCGCAAAGTGCCCGCGAGCCGCGCGTGGCACTGCGGCCGAGCGGCACCGAAGTGCCACGGGCCGAGCCAAAGTTGGCATGACGCTCGCTTCGTGCACTGCATGAAAGACGATCAAGTCACGACCCCGGGCGTGTCTTCGAACGAGCGATGGATGCACGGCGCCGTGGAAGAGTCGGGCCATCGCGGCAAAGGGCCGAAAAACTACGTGCGTAGCGACACGCGCGTCTTCGAGGACGTGGGCGAAGCGCTCGCGCGCGAGGACGGCGTCGACGCGAGCGATCTCACGATCGAGGTCGACAAGGGCGAGGTCACGCTCGACGGCACGGTCGCGACCGCGCTCATGAAGACGCTCGCCGAAGAAGTCGTCGCGGAGGTCCCCGGCGTTCGCGGCGTGCGCAACCGCTTGCGTTCCAAGTCGACTTGAAATGAAAAAAGCTCGCGCGGCTGGGAAATGGCCGCGCGAGCTCGGGGGAAATCCTTTACGGGGAAAAATCAGCCGGGTTGCGACGCGTCCGGCGCGACGTCGACTTCGTACTCGTCGACCATCTCGTCGAGCGCGCGGCGCGCGTAGCGGCGGAGCAGCTCGCTCACCGTGAAGACGCCGACGCTGCCGACGATCATGCGAATGAGCCTCGAGCCCACGGTGAGGCCGATGACGAGACCCGCGCCGCCGGCGATCGCGACCGCGGCGTACGGATAATTTCGAACTGAATCTTGAACGTCGAGCTTGCCGAGCGCGCCCTTGGCTTGACGCGCAACCGCGGCGAACGACTCGAGCCGCGCCTCGTGCTTTTGCGGTCGATGGCCGTTCGGCTCGTGAATGCTGTTGTTGGTGGGCATGACGGTCTCCTTGATTGCCGCGGAAGTACAAGGGACATGCCACTCGGCGCGCCGCCGAGATCGACGCGGACGAGCGAACGGCGCGCGTGGCGTTCGCGTTCCGACGTGGCAGTTCAGATCAGAGGACGTCGACGTGCGCGCCGAGCGCACGAGCTTCACGCACCACGGTCGAGCAGCCCTCGGCCTCGCTCGCGAAGAGAAGCGAGCGCGCCGCCGCGAGGTACGCGAGCGCTTCGTCGCGCGGCAGGTCCCCGAGGAATCGCACGTCGGCGCGCGCGCGCGCGGCACGCCGTTCGAGCGACGCGCGCTCGGGGCCGTCGCCCACGACGACGAGCGTTTCGCCGCGGGCGGCCGCGCGATCGATGGCACGGTCGACGCGCTTGCTCGCGACGAGGCGGCCGAGGCTCACGTGGAACGCGCCGAGCTCGGCGCGAAGTCGCGCAGCGCGACCGCTCACGTCCGGAATCGCGATCGGCGGAGGCTGCACGCTCGCGATCGCACGGACGCGCTCGGCGGTCGCGCGGTCGAGCGAAGCGACGAGCAACTCACGCAGCGCATCGGATACGAATCGCCACGTGCGCGCGCGCGACGCGATCGATCGCACGAGCGCGCGCCGCGCGATCGCCGGTAGCGCGAGGAGCAACCGAACGTCGCTCCCGTGCGAGACGACGTCCAGCGGCGCCGGCACGCCGATCGCGGCGAGCGCGGACGGAATCGCCCAGTGCGCGACGACGCGATCCCAACGCTCGCGACGCAGTGCGCTAGAGACGCGAGCGGCCCAAGTCGCGACGCCGAGCGCACGCGGCGGAAACGCGCGAATGCGCGCCGCAGCGCCCGGCGGCCCAAACGGCGAGAGCCATTCGTCGCCAAGATCGATCGCGCGAACGCCCGCGTCGCAAAATGCCAGTCGCGTCGTCATCACGGTCACGTCGCAACCGCTCGCGACGAGCTCGAGCGCTTCTTGACGCACGAAGTGCCCGACCCAATCGTGCTCGGTCGACGGATAGCTCGTCGTCACGACCGCGATACGGTAAGGATTACGCATGGGCATGGTGAAGTTTGACGGCCGCGTCCTCTATTTGACGGAGGACCCGGAGCTTCTCGAGGCGCAGCTCGAAAAGAAAACGACCCTCTCGTACGAGCCCGAGCGCGCGCTCATCGGCAACATCTCGACCGATGAGATCACGCCCGGCTGGGTTTGTTACTACTACGACGAAACGCTCGCGCGCTATTGCCTGATCGGTTTGCGCGGCAATCGCGTGAAGAAGGACGCCATCAAGGGCGGCGGCTTCTCGGTCATCGTGAGCGGCATCTCGAAAGGCTGCGGCAGCTCGCGCGAGACCGCGCCGTACAGCGAGCTCCACGCGGGCATCAAGCTCGTCATCGCGAAGAGCATCGAGAAGATTTACAAGCAGAACGCGCAAAACATCGGCCTTCTCACGAGCACCGATTTCGGTTTGCTCGCGCGCATCGAGCGCGGCGAAGCGATCCCGATGGAGGAGTTCACGCGCGGGCTCGACCCGATCAGCGCGGGCATCGTCGAGCGCGGCGGGCTCTTCGCGTACAACAAGGCGCGCCTCGCGGGTGAAGTCTCGCCGCCGGCGATCGCGACGCCTGCGCGCGCGATGACGCTCTGCGAGAAGATCCTCGCGGCGCACGCGATCGTCGACGCCAAAGCGGGAAAAATCGGTGTGCGCGCCGTGAAACCCGGCGACGCCTTCTTCGCGCGCACCGACGTGCGCTTCTCGCACGAGTACGTGACGCCGATGGCCGACGCGCTCTTCCGCGCGGGCCTCGGCGAGGGCGCGACCGTCACCGATCCCGAGAGCGTCTTCGCATTCCGCGATCACCTGACGTTCCTCGATTTGATCATGCCCAAAGCGCACCGCGACATGGGCCTCAAGGAGCAAGCCGAGAAGCTCGCCGTCGTGCAAGACGACTTTTCCAAGCGCCACGGCATCAAGCTCTACGGCGAGGTGCGGCGCGACGACAAGCTCGTCGGGTCGGAAGCCATCTGCCACAACAAAGTCATCGAGGAGCTCGCGCTTCCCGGGCAGCTCGTCGCGGGGACCGACTCGCACACGTGCATGGCGGGCGCGCTCGGGTGCTTCGCGTTCGGCGTCGGCTCGACCGACATGGCGAACGCGTGGTTCACCAAAGACGTGCGCGTCACCGTCCCCGAGACCGCGCGCTTCGACTTGCGCGGCAAGCTCCGCGAAGGCGTCTGCGCGAAAGACGTCATGCTCCACATTCTCGCGATGCCGTTCTTCAAGAGCGGCGACGGCATCGGCAAAGTGATCGAGTTCGCGGGCGACGGCGTCCGCGGTTTGCCGCTCGACGAGCGCGCGACGCTCACCAACATGGCGGTCGAAGCGGGCGGCTTCACGGGCATCATCGAGGCCGACGAGATCGTCGTCGATTACCTCGTGAAGCAACGCGGCTTGCAGGCCGACGACGTGCGCGCCCGCATCGTGCGAGCCGACGAAGGCGCGACGTATTGCGCGACGTTCGACGTCGATCTCTCGGCGGTCGTGCCGATGGTCGCGACGCCCGGCGATCCGCGCAACGGCATTCCGCTCGCCGATCTCGAAAAGAAAGGCGACGTGAAAATCGACATCGCCTACGGCGGCTCGTGCACCGGCGGAAAAAAAGCCGACATGGACATGTACGCGAGCGTCCTTCGAGGCAAGCACGTCGCGCCCGGCGTACGGCTCTACATCCAATTCGGCTCGCAAGACATTCGTCGCTACGCGGAGAAAAAGGGTTACCTCGAAGTGTTCCGCGACGCGGGCGCCGAGACGGTCGACCCGTCGTGCGGCGCGTGCATCAAAGCAGGCCCGGGCGTGAGCGACTCGCCGGACCAAGTCACCGTGAGCGCGATCAACCGGAATTTCCCGGGCCGCAGCGGCCCCGGGAAGGTGTACTTGGCGAGCCCGCTGGTGGTCGCCGCGAGCGCGATCGCCGGACGGATTGCTTCGCCCGAAGAAGTCTGAGTGCTTCGTTTCGCGGTTGGGGTAGGTCTGCTCGCGTGTGCTTGCTCGACATCGAGCGGGCCCGTGTGCTCGCCGGCGGAGAGCTTGGACGCGAGCGCGTATACGGCGAGCGAGCTCCCGAGCGGCGCCTGCTCGGGAGCTCCGTCTTGCGGTTATCTCGTCGCGCGTTCGTGCGCCTCGGGGCCCGCGCCGATCGATCGCTGGACGTGCACCTGCGACGGCGGGAAGTGGAGCTGCTCGGTCACGTCGGCGGCGACGACGATCTGCGCGAGCGACGCCGGCACCGATTGAAATCGCGCTAGCCTCGCGTCCGTGAAATACGCGCTTCCTTTCATCCTCGCCTGCGCGACGCCGCCCGCATCTCCGACTCCGTCTCCGATTCCGATTCCGACTCCGTCTCCGATTCCGGTTCCGACTCCGGTGCT
Organism: Polyangiaceae bacterium; assembly: GCA_036488725.1. Lineage (GTDB taxonomy): Bacteria > Myxococcota_A > Polyangia > Polyangiales > Polyangiaceae > DASXHD01. The sequence continues at coordinate 138,516 of DASXHD010000085.1, forward strand.
CGTCTCCACCGACGCGTGCGCGTCGGATGCCGACTGCGTCGTCGTCAATTCACGCGAATGCTGCCGCCGCGACTGCGAATCGGCTCCCACCGCCATGAGCAAGACGTCGTTCGAGCACGCTCGGCAAATCTGCGCGGCCGTCGATTGCGACATGTCGCAGCAGCCAGCGTGCACGCCGGTGGAGAGCGCATCGCTCTACCGCGCGAAATGCTCGGCCGGCACCTGCGCGGGAGCCCGCCGATGAAAATCGCGCTCCTCCTTCTTCTCTGCGCTTGCGGCGCGCGCACCGAGATCGCCGCGCCCGAGCACGACGCGAGCGTCGACGTGACCCCACCCGACGTCGTGCAAACACGCGTCTGCCCGCCCGATTGCTTCGTCGGCCACCAGTGCTGCGCCGGGAGCTGCGGCGGCCCAGCGGTGCCGATGCCGAGCGATTGCTGCGCGTGCCTGCCGGGCGAGGTCAGCTCGTTCACTTGCGGCTCGAACGACATGTGCGGCCACTAAAGACGCCTTGCGCTTTTGCAAGACGGTGTTGCAAAGCTTGCAAGACGACGCTTGCAAGACGGGCGATGGCGTCCGTCACGCAGCGGGTGATCGCCGAGCCGGCCGATCCCGCGACAAGCCTCGCGTCCCGCCCCCTCGCGTGCGGCCGCAGGCCGACCGCCGGAGGGGCAAGCGGCGTGGGGGAGCTCAGAACTGCGCTTTTTCGGTCGACCCCTCGAGGGCGAGGGTCGTCGCGTTGCCGCCGGTGATCACCTCGGCGACGCGATCGAAGTAGCCGGTACCGACCTCGCGCTGGTGGCGCGTCGCCGAATAGCCGTCTTTCTCCGCCGAAAACTCGTTCTGCTGGAGCTCCGAGTACGCCGCCATGCCGCGGTCCTTGTACTTTCGCGCGAGCTCGAACATTCCGAAGTTGAGCGCGTGAAAGCCGGCGAGCGTGACGAACTGGAATTTGTAGCCCATCGCGCCGAGCTCGCGCTGGAACTTCGCGATGGTCGAGTCGTCGAGGTTCTTCTTCCAGTTGAAAGACGGCGAGCAGTTGTACGCGAGGAGCTTGTTCGGAAAGACCTCGTGGATGCCCTCGGCGAATTGCTTGGCTTGCTGGAGGTCCGGCGTCGAGGTCTCGCACCAGATCATGTCCGCGTAGGGCGCGTAGGCGAGGCCGCGCGCGATGGCGGTCTCGACGCCGCTCTTCAGGCGGAAGAAGCCCTCGGGCGTGCGCTCTTTCGACGTGATGAACGCGCGGTCGCGCTCGTCGACGTCGCTCGTGATGAGCTTGGCGCTGTCGGCGTCGGTGCGCGCAACGAGGATCGTGGGCACGTCGTAGATGTCGGCCGCGAGGCGCGCGGCGACGAGCGTTCGAACGAACTGCGACGTCGGGACGAGCACTTTGCCGCCCATGTGACCGCATTTCTTCTCGCTCGCGAGCTGGTCCTCGAAGTGAACGCCGGCGGCGCCCGCTTCGATCATGCTCTTCATCAATTCGTGCGCGTTGAGCGGCCCGCCGAAGCCCGCCTCTGCGTCGGCGATGATCGGCGCGAGCCAATAGCGATCGCGCTTGCCCTCGCTCACTTCGATTTGATCGGCGCGAAGGAGAGCGGCGTTGATGCGGCGAACGACGTTCGGAACGCTGTCGGCCGGGTAAAGGCTTTGGTCGGGGTACATGCGGCCGGCGGTGTTCGCGTCGGCGGCGACTTGCCAGCCGGAGAGATAAATCGCTTTCAAGCCGGCGCGCACTTGCTGGACGGCTTGATTGCCGGTCAAGGCGCCTAGCGCCGCGACGAACGGCTCGTCGTGCAGGAGATCCCAGAGCCGCTCGGCGCCGAGCCGCGCGAGCGTGTGCTCGATGTGAATCGACCCGCGAAGGCGCATCACATCGGCCTGCGAATACGGGCGCACGATTCCCTTGAAGCGGTCGCGCGTGGTGACGAGACGGTCGGTTTCGAAGGTCGATAGCGTGACTGCAGCGCTCATGATCATTCTCCTGGGAGGCGTTCGTAGGCCGGTAGCGTGAGGAATTCTTCGAACCGCTCTTGCAAGACGAGCGAGTCGAACAGCTTTCGTGCTTCGTCGAAGCGCGCGGGATCAGGCAGCCGCGCGAGCTCCTCGTCGACGACGGCGCGGTAGCGCTCTTTCGTCAGCGGCTCGCCGTCGATCGGCGTTCCGGAATGCAACCATTGCCAGACTTGCGCGCGGCTGATTTCGGCCGTCGCCGCGTCTTCCATCAAGTCGTAGAGCGGCACGCAGCCCTGGCCGCGAAGCCACGACGCGAGGTACTGGATGCCGACGCGCACGTTGTGGCGCAAGCCTTCGGTCGTCTTCGCGCCTTCGGGCACAGCGAGCAAGTCGGCTTGCCCGACGCCCGAGGGCGGTCGCGCGACGTCGATTTGATTGGCGCCTTTCATGTGCTCGTCGAAGACGTCCATCGCGACCTCGACGAGCCCCGGGTGCGCGACCCACGTGCCGTCGTGACCGTCCTTGACCTCGCGAAGCTTGTCGGCGCGAACTTTCGCGAGCGCCTCTTCGTTCTTCTTCGCGTCGCTCTTGATGGGGATCTGCGCCGCCATGCCGCCCATCGCGTGGACGCCGCGCCGATGGCACGTCTCGATGAGGAGGCGCGAATAGGCACGCAAAAAGCCCTTGTCCATCGTGACGAGCGCGCGATCGGGCAAGACGCCTTGCTGCGCGCGCTGCTTCTTGATGAAGCTGAAGATGTAATCCCAGCGCCCGCAGTTGAGCCCCGCCGAGTGCTCGCGGAGCTCGTAGAGGATCTCGTTCATCTCGAACGCGGCCGGCAGCGTCTCGATGAGCACGGTCGCTTTGATCGTCCCCTGCGGAATGCCGAGCGCGCGCTCGGCGTGGAGAAAGACGACGTTCCAGAGACGCGCCTCGAGGTGGCTCTCGAGCTTCGGCAGATAGAAGTACGGGCCGGTGCCGCGCGAGAGGAGCTCTTTGGCGTTGTGGAAAAAGTAGAGACCGAAGTCGACGAGCGCGCCGCGCGCGATCTCGCCGTCGACGACGACGTGCCGCTCGGGCAAGTGGAGCCCGCGCGGTCGCACGAAGAGAACGGCCGGCTTGTCGCCGATCGCATATTTTTTCTCCGGCGTTTCGAAAGTCAGCTTGCGGCGGACCGCTTCGAACAAATTCTGCTGGCCCGCGACGACGTTCGCCCACGTCGGCGTGCTCGAGTCCTCGAAGTCCGCCATGAAGACGCGCGCGCCCGAGTTGAGCGCGTTGATGATCATCTTGCGGTCGACCGGCCCGGTGATCTCGACGCGGCGATCGCGAATGTCCTTCGGCATCGGCGCGCAAGTCCAGTTGCCGTCGCGGATGTGCTTCGTCTCCGGAAGAAAATCGAAGCGCTCTTCGCCCGCGTCGAGCGCCGCTTGGCGACGCGCGCGACGATCCATCAAGTCGAGGACGGCCTTGCCGAACGTGCGCTGCAGGTCGGCCACGAACGCGACCGCCTCGTCAGAGAGGATCGCCGAGGCCCTTGCTCCTCGAATGTCGATGGTCATCGCCATGTCGGTTCCTTCGTCGATTAGTGCAGCGCGTCAGAACATGGGTGTTGTGACTTCACAAGTCAACGAACCCGCTGGTTACTGCTAGAAACAGTTGTCATATGCAGTCAACGACACGCTGTCAGTGTGTAATGGTTGTAAATAATTCAGTGTGGTAGGGTTGCGTCATGAGTGACGTCGTGCGCTTTGGGAGCAAGGTGCGGGCCTTACGCAGACGCGAAGGTTTGAGCCAAGCCGATCTCGCCACACGTCTCGGGATTTCGGCGAGCTACCTGAACCTGATCGAGAACCACAAGCGGCCGCTGCCGGCTCCGCTGCTCGTGAAGCTCGCGCAGCAGTTCAACGTCGATCTCGGCCAATTCGCGAGCGACGAAGACGCGCGGCTCGTCTCCGATTTGATGGAAGCGTTCGCCGATCCGATGTTCGACGATCCCGCGCTGACGCAAGCGGAGGTGCGCGATATGGCCACGGCGAGCCCTGCTGCCGCGCGCGCCGTCATCTCGCTCTACCGCGCGTACCGCGCGGCGAAAGGTGCCGCAGATGATCTTTCGTCACGGATCGCGGAACGCGACGACCTCGGCCAAGGCGCGACGCCGGCGCACTTGCCGTCCGAAGAAGTCAGCGACTTCATCCAACGAAACCAAAACCACTTCGCCGCGCTGGAAACCGGCGCCGAGGAGCTCGTCGCGAAAGGTAAGCTCCACACCGACGAGATTTATCAAGGGCTCGTTCGCTTCCTCGAAAACGATCTCGGCATCTCCGTGCAGATTGCACGTAGCGAAAAAGCACGCGAGACATTGCGGCGTTTCGATCCGGAGAAGAAGACGCTGATGCTCTCGGAGCTCCTGCCGACGCGGAGCCGGAGCTTCCAGCTCGCGTACCAGATCGGCATGCTCACGCAGCAGAAGACGATCGAAGGGCTCGTCGAACGCGAGGGGTACCTGACGACCGACGCGTCGCGCGCGCTCGCGCGGGTCGCGCTCGGGAACTATTTCGCCGGCGCGATGCTCATGCCGTACGACGCGTTTTTGCGGGCGGCGCGCGAGGAGCGTTACGACATCGACGTGCTCGGGCGGCGCTTTCGCGTCGGCTTCGAGCAGACTTGCCATCGGCTGACGACGCTTCGGCGGCCGGGCGCCGAGGGAGTGTCGTTTCACTTCGTGCGAATCGACGTCGCCGGAAACATCTCGAAGCGCTTCTCGGCGTCGGGCATTCGCATCGCGCGATTTTCGGGAGCGTGCCCGCGGTGGAACATCTTCGCCGCGTTCCTCACGCCGGGGATGATTCGCATTCAGCTCTCGCGCATGCCGGACGGCGAGCCGTTCTTCTGTCTCGCGCGGACGATTCAAAAAGACAGCGGCGGCTATCACGCGCAGCAACCGGTCATGGCGATCGGGCTCGGTTGCAAGCTCGAGCAAGCCAAAGAGCTCGTCTACTCCGATGGCGTCGACCTCGAAAACCCGGGGATCTGCATTCCGGTCGGCGTCACGTGCCGCACGTGCGAGCGCTCCGACTGCGACCAGCGCGCGTTTCCTTCGATGAGGCAGCCGCTCGTCGTCGACGAGAACGTCCGCGGGACGTCGCTCTACGCGGTGACGACGAAGTAGTGCTAAAAGCGCAGCGTGCCCGAGAACGAAGAACGCGCCGAGTGGCCGAAGACCTGCCGATGCGGAGAGTCGTGGAGCCGAGACGAATGGTCCGAGCTTCCGACCGACGGCCGCTACTTCGCGGGCAACGAGGGCTGGATGGAGATCCGTACGTGCGTGTGCGGCGCGCGGCTCACGATTCCCTGCGACCCGCCGAGGTGAAGGTGGCACGTCGCTTGTAGAGATTCGAGCACCGCGGCGCTCGTCGTCGCGTGATCGATGAGCTGGAATCGCACCGCACCCCTTCGAATCGCCCAAGTCGCACCGCTTTGGGAGAGCGTCCCGCCGAAGCTCTACGGCGGCACCGAGCGTGTCGTTGCGTACCTCACCGAGGCGCTGGTGGCACAAGGGCACGACGTGACGCTCTTCGCGAGCGGTGACTCGGTCACGAGCGCGAAGCTCGTCGCGACGACGCCGCGAGCGTTGCGGCTCGGCGGCTGTGCCGACGGCATCGCCCTCCACCTCGCGATGCTCGAAGAGGTCTACCGCAGGCGCTCCGAGTTCGACGTCGTGCATTTCCACGTCGACTATCTCCACTTTCCGATCACGCAGCGCGAGCACATCACGCACGTGACGACGCTCCACAATCGGCTCGACGTCGCCGATCTCATGCCGCTCTTTCACGACTTCGAGGGGATGCCGCTCGTGTCGATCTCCGACTCGCAGCGCGCGCCGCTCCCGCACGCGACGTGGGTGCGCACCGTCCACCACGGGCTTCCGATCGACATCCATCGCCCGGGGCGGGGCGGCGATTATCTCGCGTTCCTCGGACGAATCTGTCCGGAGAAGGGCATCGTCGCCGCGATCGAAATCGCGAAGCGCTCGCACATGCCGCTGCGCATCGCCGCCAAGATCGGCGAGCAGGATCGCGCGTACCACGAGCGCGAGGTGATGCCGCTGCTCGCCGACCCGCTCGTCGAGTTCGTCGGCGAGATCGGCGAACGAGGCAAACAAGAGTTTCTCGCCGGCGCGCGCGCGCTCGTCTTCCCGATCGATTGGCCCGAGCCGTTCGGCATGGTGATGATCGAAGCGCTCGCGTGCGGCACGCCGATCATCGCGTTTCCTCGCGGCTCGGTGCCCGAGATCGTCGAGCACGGCGTGACGGGTTTCTTGTGCGACGACGTGGACGAGGCGGTGCGCGCGGTCGCGCGCGTGCCGGAGCTGTCGCGCGAGGTGTGCCGCGCGGCGTTCGAGCGCCGCTTCACAGCCGACCGCATGGCGCGCGACTACGTCGAAGTCTACAGGAGGCTCATCGATGCCCGACGAGATCATCCAGATCGAGGACCACTATTACATTCTAGCGACCAGCTCCCGCGCGGATGAACGCCCGCGCGTCATCAAGCAAGGCGAGAGCTTCGCGGTCTTCGGCAGCGCGGGATCGATCCGTCCCGTAGGCATCGGCGAGCAAGGCATCTATCACGAAGGCACGCGCTTTCTGAGCCAGCTCGAGATCGAGCTGCACGGGAGGCCCCTCCAGCCGCTGCGCTCGACGGTGCGCGCCGATCACGTGCTCACCGTCGAGCTCACCAACCCCGACTATCGCGATTTGCAAGACACCGTGCCGCGCGACGCGCTCCACGTCGCGTTCACGAGCTTTCTCATGGACGGCTCGTGGTACGCACGCGTCGTCGTCCACAATTTCACGCTGCACGAGATCGACATCGACGCGAGCTTGCGCTTCGCGGCGGATTGGGCCGACGTCTTCGAGATCCGCGGCATCAAGCGGCCGCGCCGCGGTACGCCGTGCGAGGCGCGCGTCGAGACCGATCGCGTCGTCCTCGGGTACGAAGGTCTCGATCGCGTGAAACGCGAGACGCGCCTCGTCTTCTCGCCCAAGCCGAGCGCGCTCGCCGCCGCGAATTCGACGTGGCGTCTCAAGTTGCCGCCGCACGGTGAGCAGTCGTTCGAAGTGACCGCGACCTTCGTCGCGCAAGTCGACGCGCGGCCGACGACGACGTTCGATCGCGCGATGTCGCGTCTGCGCGGCGAGTGCGACGACCCCGATCAACGCGTCGTCATCGCCGCGTCCAACCCGCGCATCGACGAATGGATGGAGCGCTCGGCGTGCGATCTGCGGATGATGCTCACCGCGCGCAAGGAAGGCCCCTACCCTTACGCGGGCGTGCCTTGGTACTCGACCGTCTTCGGGCGCGACGGCATCATCACGGCGCTCGAGGTTCTGTGGCTCGACCCGAGCGTCGCGCGTGGCGTCCTCGGGCACCTCGCCGCGACGCAAGCGACCGAGTCGGATCCGTCGCGCGACGCCGAGCCGGGAAAGATCATCCACGAAGAACGGCTCGGCGAGATGGCGGCCCTCGGCGAAATCCCGTTCGCGCGTTACTACGGGACGATCGACGCGACGCCGCTCTTCTTGATCCTCGCGGGCGCGTATTACCGGCGCACCGCGGATCGCGCGTTCCTCGAGTCGATCTGGCCCAACGTCGAGCGCGCGCTCG
>DASXHD010000096.1:0-40245 GCA_036488725.1 Polyangiaceae bacterium
GTTGCCGTTGCCGTGTTGGCCCCTACGGCGGGGCGAGTCTGCTGCGTTGGGCGCTCGCTCGGCTGGTCTCATTGTCGCGTCGTGCTCGGCGGCGTCAAGGACGATGCCTGCGGCATCGCCGCCTTCGGCGGTTGCTTCGCAATCCTTGACTCCGCCTGCGCGCGACGCGTGTCGGGCTTCGCCTTTCGCGAGGTGCGAGAGGCGAAGGAGATTCTCATGACGCTCACCATCTACCCATTCATTCTCGAAACCATTCGGCTCTTCGTTCCGATCATTCGCGCGATCGAAGAGCACGATCGAAGTCTCGGAGATCAACTGCGGCGCGCTCTCGCCAGCATCGCCTTGAACACGGGCGAGGGCGCGGGCAATCGGCGGGGCAATCGTCGCAGTCGTTTCGAAACCGCGTGCGGCTCGGCGAAAGAGAGCCGCTGCGCATACCAAACCGCCGATGCGCTCGGTTACGTCGTGCTCGATGCGGTGCTCTGCGATCGACTCGATCGAATCGCCGCGACGACGTGGAAGCTTTCACGCTGATCGCGTGAGTAACGAGTCGGGTCCGCTCGACCATCGCTCGCGCTGCGCTAGGTTCGAACCATGCGGGGCGGATGGTGCGCAGCGTTTGGAGTCGTGACTGCGCTCACCGCATGGCGATGCTCGTCTGAGAGTGCGTCGGATGCGTTGCCGCCCGCAGAGCCCGAAGCGGGGGTTTCGACGAGCACGGGCGTGTCGACGTTCGCGATCGATTCAGTTCTTCTCGGCGACACCGACGACGGTGGCTCGCCGACGAACAGCGGCTGGAAAGTGCTCGGTTACGATCTGGATCGGGTTACGACGACGATATCGTCCACGGACGTTTGTACGCTCCAGGTTGGCGCAGCGAGGTCGAATCAAGCCGACGGAATCGGAGGGCGCGACAACGCCTTCGGCAGCGTCATCGTGCCGATCGTGCAGACTGCGCGCGGTCCGATTTGCATTTTCGATTGTCCGGACGCCGGGCCGCCGATTCCCTCGCTTTCCCAATCCGAAACCGCGGTCATCGACAACGGTGGCTTCACACTCCAGTTCTCCGTGGCCGGTTTGACGGACGATCCCGATCAAACGGCGTTGAGCCTTACCGCGGACGTTTTCGCGAGCGATGCGCTCGGCGCCGTGCCGGCGTTCGACAGCTCGACGGATTGGCCGGTGCTGCCCGAATCCGTCGCGCCGGACGGCGGCGCCCTCGCTCATTTTGGCGGCGCGTACGTCGTCCACGGGACCTTCGTCGCGGGGCTCAACGACCACGTCACGGTGCCACTCCATACGAACATCGACGGCTTTCTCTTCACCCTGCCAATTCATGAAGCCATCATCACGTTCGACCACGTCGCGCCGGGCGAAGCTGCCAACGGCGTGCTCGGGGGTGTCCTCGACCTAGCCGAGCTCACGGCGATCTTCCGGCGTTTTGTGGGTCGTGCCGACGAGGTCCTATGCGGCTCGGCCTTCGATGGCCTCGCCGACGACATCGCGTTCGCCGCCGACATCCTTCCCGACCGAAGCAACCACGCCGGCACCCCGTGCACCGCGATCTCCTTCGGCATGGGCTTCCACGCGACGCGCATCGCGAACCCCACGAAAGTCGCCCCTCCGCTCGCGTACCCCGACCCCTGCGACGCCGGCACCGACTAGCGGCCCACGGCAACGGCAACGGCAACGGCAACGGCGACGGCGACGGCGACGGCGACGGCGACGGCGACGGCTCCCGCCCCCGCTACGGCGCGGGCCTCCCGAGTCGGTACATCGTCGCGACGATTCGTTCGACTCGGTCCGCGAGCACCTCGTCGAGCGTGACGTATCCGAGCGCGATCGCGACGTCGTATGCCGCTCGCGATTCCTTCGCCGAGCCGCACGCGTTCTCGTATCGCAATCGCCGATTGCCGCCGCGACTGCCCGCGCCCTCGCTCTGATTCAACGCGATGCTCGCGAGCGCCCGCCGCATCTGGTCGGCCAAGCTGCGGTCCCGCTTTTCGATCTCGCGCAAGACGGGAGCAAACAGCCGGATCGTTTCGATCGTGAAGTCGTAGATGTGAAGTGCCATGAGAGTCTCCTTCGCCTCTCGCATCTCGCGAAAGGCACCGCCCGCAACGCCTCGCCCGCAGCGGCAGTCAATGATGCCGAAGGCACCGCGGAGCGAAGCGGAGCGGCGACGCCGAAGGCGTCGTCATTGACGGCCGCGAGGACGGGGCGAAAATGGAATCAGCCGAGCGAGCCCCAACCCCACAGCCTCGCCCCGCCCTCCAAGCCACCCACGCCCCCCGTCCACGTCCACGCCCACGTCTACGGGCACTTCCCCCCGCACCCATTGTCCTCACAATCCACCACGACGATCCCGTCGTTCACCCCGTTGGGAAACTGCTTCATACAAGCCTTCGCGCAAGCAAACGCGCTCCCTTCGCCGCCGTCGAACCCCGCGTCCGGATTCGGCGGCCCGGCGTCGGCGGTCGACGCGTCCGGGTAACACAAGCGAACGCACGCGACGTAACCGGTGCAGTCCGAATTCGCGACGCACGAGTTCCACGTCGCGCAGCACGTCGACTGCACGCACGACGCGCACGTCGGGTTCGCGGGCGGCGAATCGAGCGACGTGCACGTCGCCGACGAGTCCGGTTGCGTGCTGCCATCGCTGCTCGCGTCGACGCCCGAGTCGGGCGCGGCAACGTCCGCCGTTTTCGCGTCGCCGCCCGCGTCGCTCCCGATCGGCGGAGGAGGGCTGTCGCACGCGAAGACGAGCGCGCATGCCGCAACGATCGCGAGCCGGGTCATTGGTTGTCGGCGCAGTCGAACTGCTGGCGCCACGCGTCGAGCGTCGGCGCGCTGAGATCGTCGGACGACGGGTTCAGCGTGATCGTGACGCGCAGCCAATCGAGCGACGGGCTCGGCGCGAGCGCGAGGCCGACGTCGGTGCCGACGTACGTCGTGATCGGCGCGCCCGACGCAGTGCCGAGATTGACGACCGGCGTCGCCGTCGCGAGCCCCGCTTGCGTATCCGAAGTCTGCGCCGTGAAGACGATGTTCGAGTCGCTCGGCGTGTGCGTCTCCCAATCGAAGAAACGCCACACGACCTTCTGACCCGCGGGGCACTGACCTTCGTAGTCGCGCGTGAACGTCGCCGGGTAATACGCGGGCGGCGGCGGCGGCACTTGCGTGAGGCACGAGCCGAGATCGAACAGCAAGAACTCGGCGGCTTTCTCCTGCGCGGTGAGGCCGCCGGTCGGGCACTCCGACGGGAACGACGACGTGTTGAATCCCGACGCGAGGTGCATGTCGGTGAACATCACGCGCCCGTATTGATTCGCGGCGCCGAGCGGCGTGTCGAACGTGAAGTCGGCCGGCCCTTGGAAAAAGCCCGAATACCAAGTGCCGAAATAATCGAGCCAGCCGTCGTACGAAACCCAGAGGCGCGCCGCCGAGCTCACCGAGTACGTGTCGTAGCGCGTCGGGTTGATGAAGAACTTACCCGCGGCATACGTCGCGCCCGCGTTCGCCATCCACGTCGAGAAGTCGGCGCCCTTCTGGAAGCTCGTGTTGATCTGCCCCTCGAAGTTGTACCCGTCGTAGCCGCCGCTGCTTCCGTACGGCACCCAGCTCGCGATGCCCGGAAACGGATTGGTGAGCCCGCCGCCTTCGAGCCACTGCCGGCCCCAGTGCGACGAGAAGAGCCGCCCGCCGTTCGACGTGTAGCTGACGATGTTCGAAAGGAACGTGGTGTAGTTGCCCGACCAGCGTCCCGACGAGCTCCGGTATTGGTAGTACTCTTCGTCGCAATCGCACGGCAGCATGATGAGGTCTTCCTTCATCATCGTCGTGAGGTTGCCGAGCAGGTTCGACGGCTGCGGGTTGGTGCCCCCGACGAGCGGCTCCCCGTACGCTTGGTAGTAATCGACTTTGCCGCCGGCGCCGGGCGAGGTGAACTCGCTCGTCGAGACGCCGATGCGCTTCACGAGACACTCCATCGGATCGCAGCCGCCGGTGACGATCGCCATCTGCGGAAGGTCGGCTTGGTTGTTGTAGCCGTCGGTCTTGTTTTGCGGCAGACGCGTCTGCGAGGTCGGCACGGCGGTCGTCACGCACTGGTTGACCGACGCGAGCATCTGCGTGCGCCGCCACTTTCCGATCTGCACGACGAGCGGAATGTTCACGCCCGAGGGCACGCCGGTCAGCGTGAATTTTCCGTCCGGCCCGGTGTACGCGTACGCGACCGCGGGCGGGAGGTTGCCGCCGCCGCCGCACGCATCTTGCTGCGCGCCGGCCGGAATCGCCGGAAGCGGCAAGCTCACCGGCACATAAACGATTGCATTATACACGGGGTTCAAACCCGCCGGGTCGTACACGGTGCCGGTCAGCGTCGTCTGCGCGTTGCCGCCGCAGGTCACGACTTGGCACTGGTAGCCGCTGCACGTGCCGCCTTCTTGCACGAGCGTGACGCCGCCCGAGTCGCTCGGCTGGAGGCCCGCGCCCGCGTCGAGCCCGGTGCCGTTGTCGACGTAGTTGGTGCACGCGGGATCGCACGGGTCCGAGTCGCACGAGGTCGGGTTCGTTTGCAGGCCCTGCGTCTGGAGATTTCCGCCGAGCGTCATCGAGCCGACGCTCTTCATGTAGATGATGGCGCCGGTGCAGGCGCCCCACTTGCCGCCCGTGCAAGTCGCGGTTCCTTCCGAGCAGGTCACGTAGTCGCCCGACCTACGCTCGACGACGCCGCAGTCGGCGGTCGCGCCTTCGGGAGAGCACGGGCAGCCGGCTTTTCCGCTCGAGCATCCGCCGCCGGGCAGCGGGTTGCCGACGCCCGAGTCACTGTCGCCGAGGTTCGGCGGGTTGCCGCTCGAGCACGCCGACGCGAGCGCGAACGCTGCGGCCGCTGCCCCGACCAGCCACCGGTAAGAAAGCCACTTCATCGTCGCCACTCCCCGACGTCCAGTTTACGTCGAATCCTTCGAGGCTGCATCACGGCGCGAACGCGAGCGCCGGCAAGTCCGGGACGGTCAAATCCGGTCCCGCGGTGAGCGCACAGCTCGCCGATGGCGTGAGGACATGCACCGGAAATCCGCCGGTCTTCGACTGCCGGTCGCCCACGAGGAGCCGTCCGTCCGGAAGCCAGGCGAGGCCGCGCAAGTCGAAGTCGGGCGTCGGCGCGATCGCGGTCGCGAGGTTCGACCCGTCGAGCGAAAACGAGACGAGCGACGTGTGATTCACGCCGGGCGTCGCGTCCGCCAAAATCGCCGCGCCGCACGTCGCGCTCACCGCGACCTCGATGGCCGACGCGCCGAGCGTCGTCTCGGGAATGAGGAGCGTGCTGGTGAGCGAAGCGGTGTCGACCACCTCGATCCCCGCGTCGGGCTCGTTTGCATTCTGCAACTGCGGATCGCCAGCGTCCGCGAGCCACAGCTTGCCCGGCGATTCGGACATCAGGCCGAGCGGATTGCGCCCCGCGAGCGTGATCGTCTGAACGAGCGCGAGCGACGCCGTGTCGATCACCGCGATCTCCGACTTCTGCGTCGAGACGAATCCGCTCGACGCCGGCGAGAGCCGCTCGAGCGCGACGAACGCCTGGGTGCCGACGATGCGAATCGAGCTCATGTCGGGGTTGCCGTCGGGATCGAGGTGCGAGAGATCGATCGTCGTGTCGGTCTGCCCTTTGATCAGAACCGACGGCGTGAGGAACCGGGCAACCCAAAGTCTCCCAATCGGATCCGCCGCGACGTCTTGTGGATCGCTCCACGCGGTTTCGCCGTACGCCCGCGTCGACCAGATTCCCTGCGCGATCCCGTGACCGCACGAGTCGAGCTCGTACACCATGTCGATGTTCTGGTCGCGATTGATCAGGAAATGTCGGCCCGCCGACGTCGCGAGCACCGGATCGCCGCCGCCGAACATCGTCGCGTCGACCATCACGGCCGGCGTCCCATCGAGCGGCAAGACGCCGGTCTGCGTCGAGTTCTGCTCGTTCGTGCTCAGCACCAAGATCCCGTTCGGGCAGCCCTGGTCCTGCGGCTCGCACGCCGCTGCAACCACGACAAGCGCGCAGAACGCGAATCGCATCGTGGGCGGAAGCTACCATCATTGGAGGTGCGTCGGGTCGGCGACCGCTCCGTTGGGGGCGAGGCCCGCGTTGCGCCAGCGCGCGGTTTCGTCCGGCAGGCTCGGGCCTTTTTGGGGCGTGACGTCGCGGATCTCGAGGCTGCTCGACGCGATCGCGCCGAGCGCCGGTCCGACCGTCACCACGAACTCTTTGTCCGGCATCGCCGGGACCTTCACGTGGTCGAACGTCGTGCGCCCGTCGCCCGCGAAATCCGGCCGAACGAGCTTGCCCTCGCGCACGCGCGCTCGCACGTAGCGAACGAGCGATTCGCTCTCGACCGGACCGCTCGCGTAGACGACGTCGGCGAACGCCGCGTCGATCTTCATCCTGCGCGGCAAGACGAGGCCGAACGCTTTCGCGCTGCCTTCGAGCAGCTCGCCGCTCGCCAAGTGATCGACCGGAACCGCCGACGCGCTCGGGTGCGCGCTCGCGGCGCCGACGACCGTCACGTCGTCGTGACCGCACGCGACGAGCGCGAGAGCGAAGAGGAGCGCGCCGCGTTTCATTCGACGATCGAAGCCCACGAGTCGACGATCGCTTGCGTCTGCGGCGTCGGGAGCGAAACTTGGAACGTCGCGTTCGCGGCGCCGTTGCTGCTCTGGTTCTTGCCGCCGACTTGCGAGAAGAGCGAGTAGCTGCCCGGCGTCACGTAGCTCGCCATCGTGTGCGACGCGCCGGTGTACTGATCGGTGACGCTCTGCGAAGTGTCGGCGCACGCCGGCGTCACGTTCACCGAGACGCCCGGGATGAGCTTGCCGACGAGCGTCGGATCGTAAGTCGACGGCACGATGAAATCGGGCGGCGTCGGGGGCGGGCTCGACGGCGGCTGAAGGCGCGGAACGCCGCCTTGCGAGAGATCGGCCGCGTTTTTCGGCAGCTCGTAGTCGCGGCCCCACATCTTCGCGGTGCCGCCGGAGCAGACCGCCGCGGTCGCCGCGGGCGCGTAGGTCGACCAGTAGAAGACGCTGTCGAAGATCGTCATCGGCCCCGACGAACGTTCGCCGCCGGTGTACGGCACGTACCAGTTCACGTTCGCGCGGAGACGGTTCGAGGCCGTGTCGGCCTTCTCGGTGATCGAGTAGACGTAGTTGTTGCCGCTCGCGGTGAAGCTCTCTTGGTCGCCCGTCGCGATGCCGACGACGACCGCGCCGAGTCGATCGGTCGCGACGACCGGCGCGAGCTGCAGCGGCTGGCCGTCGAGATACGACGTCGCGCTCTTGTCGACGTCTTGGTTGTACGGGTCGAAGAAGAGGAGGCCCGTCCAGTTCTGCGGATTGGTGTCGGTGAGATCGAAGCGCCAGATCGTTCCGTCGGCGTCGCCGATGAAGACTTTCTGCGCGATCGATCCGGGCGTGTCCGGGTAGACGACCGGGACGCCGGTCATCGGCGAGTCGAGCATCGTCTCGGCCGAGCCGACGCGGTTCGAGTCGATGAGCGCTTGCGGCATGTCGACTTTGCGACCGAAGACGCGGAGCACTTCGCCGGTGTCGAGACGCACGATGGTGACCGAGCGGCCGACGACCGGCTTGCCCGTCGCCGCCCAGCACTGCACCGCGTTGCGGCGTTGGAAATTCGTCGCCGGCTCCGCGTCGGTGCCCGCGGCCGCGCCGCGCACGCACGAGCCGCCGACCGGACCTTGGTCCTCGCCGCCCGGCAAAATCGCGACGCCGATTTCGTGCGCGCCGCTTCCGTCGAGATCCGCGAAGACGGTCGTGATCGCCGGCGTCGCCGAGTGCTGCCCGAAGAGCTCGGTCTGCGCGATGCCTTTGTATTGCGGCATCGACGTGAGCTGCCAGAGAAACTGCGGCCCTTTCGTGAGGTCGGCGTTCGGCGCGGGGTCGGTGACGTCGAGTGCGTAGTAACCGCGGTGGCCGCTTCCGAAGCCGGCGACGAGCGCGGTGTGCCAGTTCGATTCGAGGAGCAAGCTGCTCGAGGCCTTGCTCCGATCGAAGACGACGTCCTTCACGATCGGCGGGCCGTCGAGGAGGAGCGGGTTGGCGCTCGGATACGACGAGCGCAAACCGTAGAGCACGCCGGGCGGGAGAAACGACCAGAGCTCGCTCTTCGGACGCGTCGTCGAGTCGACGCTCGTGTCGAACGCGTGCAGCAAACCGTCGGTCGTCCCGACGTAGAGCACCGTCTTGCGCGTCGCGTTCGCCGTGGCGAACGCTTGGTACGACTCATCGTCGAGGTTCGCGCCGGGCGGACCGACGACCGACGGCGTCGAGTGGAAGATCGCGCCGAGCGCGTAGCCGGTGCGCGCCTGGAACGGCTGGAACGTCGCGTCGGGCATCGGGTCGGTCGACGGTTGCGCCATCGCGAAGTTGAGGACGAGGTCGCGGCACGCGTTCGCCGTGAGCCACTCGGTGTTGAGCGTGTTCGCGCAGCTCGTCGCTCCGAGGTTGAGCGCGAGCGGCGGCATCGCGAGGAGATCGCTCGGCGCGGCGCCGACGAGCGTGCCGCCCTGCACGCCGAGCAAGTCGTCTCGGTGCACGCCGGTCAGCGCGAAGTTCGTAATCTGCGGGCGAATCGTTCCGTCGGACGGATACGTCGCGCCGCTGATCGTCGCGAGCACGGTGCGAAACTGGCGGTTCGATTGCGCGCCGGACATGTTCAAGTTCGCGCCGAAGTCGTCGCCCGCGGTCGGATCGACGACCGGCGGCGGTACGGTGAACGCGTTGTTGCTGAAGCTGCAGACGAACCGCTCGCGCTGCACGTCGCCGACCCACGGCTTGCCCGGAATCGGCGAGAACGACGAGAGATAGAGCGCCGAGTTGGTCGTCGGCGTGTTCGGGTCGATGTTCGACGTCGCCGCGGGCGCGTACGCCGGCGTCGTGCGCGTCGTCACGTTCTGCGAGATGTTCGCGATGATCGCGCCGAGCGCCTTGTTGAGGTCGCCCGCGGTGTCGGCGAAGTAAGCCGACGTCGTCCCGCCGGCGAACGCGATCTTCTGGAGCTCGCAGCAAGCCGCGAAGTTCGGATCGTTGTTCACGCAGCGCGAGTCGTTCGGCGTGATCGTCGAGCACTGGACGTTGTTGATCGTGCTGACCGCGAAGCCGATGACGTACGTGAGCACGCGGTGCTTGCCGCCGCCGCCGGTGTAGAGCTCGGCCGCGATGTCCTCGGGCAGCTTGTACGGGCACTTGCCGGGCTTGTTCGGATCGACCGACGATTGCGCGCAGCTCGGACGAAGGTCGAGGTTGGGCGCGCCGTCGGTGATGTGGATGATGTACTCGTCGCGGCAGTCGCCCTGCACGTACGCGTCGCTCTGCTGCGGGCCGAGCGGGTCGGTCCAAAAATAATATTCGGCGTCTTGGAACATGCCGGCCGTCGGCGTCGCGCCGTACGGGCGCATCGCGTTGATGGCGAGCTGCACTTGATCGTTCTGCGACTCGACTTGCGCGACCGTCGCGCTCGACGAGGGCAGCATCATCATGCGGCCTTCCCACGGGGGCGCCGCCGGGTTGCGCGCGCCGACCTCGAACACGCTGCTCGTCGTGCAGTCGGAGGGATTGCCGCTCGCGGGCGCGCCCGCGCCGTTCCACCCGGGGAAGTAGCTCCAGTTGCCGTCGAACGGCGAGCTCGGCGTGCTCGCGACCGAGAGCGCCGGCCACGAGCCCGACACGCCGATGCCCGCGGCGGTGTCTTGATCGAACGTCATCAAACCGAAGCGCACCATGTCGCGCGCCGAGTCGAGGATGCCGTCTTGGAATTGCGTGAACGTGCAGGCCCCCACGTTTCCATTGAGGAGGCGCGTCGTGATCGCGTTCGCCGGAAAATCTTCGGCGTTGCCCGACTGCCCGCGCGGAGGCGAGCCGACGCCGCCGCCCGGATCGCCCGGCAAGACGCCCGGCGAAACGACGCACGCGTTGGTGAGCGCGTTGCCGACGACCGGCCGGTGATACGGCAAGACGTAATTCACGTCGTAGGCTGATTTCCCGTCGATTTCGTACTCGGTGTCGAAGTACGACCCCTTCGTGCGCGGCATCGACACGCAGTTGTACGCGGGCGACATGCTGCCGGTGAGCGCCTGCACGGCGATGCCCCAGCGGTTCGGCGAGGTGCCGTTCGTCGCGTTCGTCGCGTTGACCACGGTGACCGCGTTGCCGCTGTACGCGTACGCGCAGGTCGCGTTCTCCGACTCGGGCGTGTTGCCGTCGAGCATGTTTTCCATCGAGCCCGACGTGTCGAGCAAGATGACGACGTTCGGCAGCGGCGGGTTGACGTCGAGCTGCGCGCGCGCGCCGCCCGCGAGCGCGAACGTCGCCGAGCCGGCCAAGAGCGGAAGGAGCAGTCTTTGTTTCATCACTTGCACCCGTTGCGCATCGGACCCGCGGTGATGCGGGCCCTCGACATCTCGATGCCCTCGGCGCCGTAGAGCGCCGTGGGCGTCAGCGTGATCCCTTGCTGGAGCAGCATCTGCTGGTCGGGCTCGGTGATGCCGACCGCGAGCAAGGAGAAGGACTGAAAGCAAAGCCCGATTCGGTTGTCGATGCCCCACATCGTCGAGCCCGCCGACGGGTCGGTGATCTCGACGTAGAAGTCACCGGTGAGCGCGTAAGGTCCGAGGCTGCCCGCGATGCCCGGCTGCGCGGCGACGACCGGCGTGACGCTCGTTCCCCACGTGCTGCCGATCTGTCCGGAGCCCATGCGGTAACACGCCTTCGTGAGGTTCGACGCGTTCGCGACGTCGACGCCCTGCAGCGACGTGCATTGCACGTCCATCTGCGTCGTGTTGCGCATCATCGTGAGATAGAGCTGGCCGGTCGTGCCCGACATCGCGTTGACGCCGGAGAGCATTCCGTACTCGCTCAAGTAGTGCGACTGCGCGTTCTGGCGGATGTAGCCGCTCGTCTTCACCTCGGTCGACGCCGACTGGAGCGCGTAGAGACCGAGCGACGCGAGGACCGCGAGCGTCATCGCGACGATGAAGATGACCGCGCCGCCTTCGCGCCGGCGACGACGTGCGTTCTGTTTTGCGAGGAGGAGGTTCATGTTCAATAGAAGAGCTTCGCGAGGTTCGGCGTGGATGACTCGCTGGTGATGCTGCGGATGCGAGCCCAGCCTGTTTGGCCGGCGGTGCAAGCGGCGAGGACGCAGTAACGCGTCGGATACGCGCCCTGCTGCGCGTTCGCGGCGGGCATGCTGACGGTCTCTTCGCGATCGGCGGTCGCCGAGCGCGTCGTCAGACGAAAGTGCACCGAGCGAATGCGCTGCGGCGTCGCGGTGACGTTTTGCGCGACGTCGTCGGCGACGGTCTTGTTGTGCGTGTCGGAGAAACCGTAGACGGTGAGCGTGCGCTGGCCGTTGCCGGTGACGACCGGGTCGAGGTCGGCGCTGAATGCGAACTTCAAATCGACCGCGTACTCCGCGACGAGCTCGGGCTGCTCGGTGAGCGCGCCGGTTGCGTCCTCGAACGTGCGAAAGAGCTCGTACTTGTCGCCCGCGGTCGAAGCGAGCGCGGCGTACGGCGCGTCGCCGGACTTGGACGTGTCGATCGGACGAATCTCCCAGCGCACGGTTTGAACTGGATTCACGCGCAGGCGCCCGACGCCGAGGCCGGTGGTGCCGCCGTTGGTGCCGGTCTGCTGCGCGTTCAAGAGCGGCATCGCGGTCGTGTCGAGGTCGACGAACGCGGTCGCTGCGATGCCCGCGCCGGTCACGCCGGCGGTCACGCCGGTGCAAGTCGGCAAGTACTGGAAGTGCCCGGTGTCGTCGGTCACGCGCACGGCGAACGGTCTCCCCGAGACGGGTTGAAACGCAGCATCGAGCGACGCGTTCGGGTTCGACTGCGAGAGGATGCGCCACATCGCCGGCGAGTCGATCGCGAGCCAGAGGCGCACGCCGCCGCACGCGGAGCGTCCGTCTTCTTGATAACGAACGACGTAGTCGTCGGTCGTCGTGAAGTTTCCGCCGAGCTCGATCGCGTCGGGCGTGAAGCCGGCCGCGGTGCTCAGCGGCGTGAGCGCCATCGAGCCTTGGTAGTCGAGGTGGATGCCGGCGAGCTTGTAGATGCCGTTGTACGTGCCGGACGTCGGCATGATCGGACTGGCCGGCGCGTGCGCGATGTACGGATCGCGCTGCGCGTTGCCGCTCGACATGAACCCGGCGCGCTGAATGTCCGCGCGAAGACGCTCGACCGCCGTTCGCAGCGACATCTCCGCCGCCGCGGTGCGCGACTCTTCGTGGAACGTGTTCATGGCTTGCGTCGAGAGACCGACTACCGCGAGCGCGACGAAGAGGCCGGCGACGAGCGAGACCATCAGCTCGAGGAGCGTGAAGCCGCGCGCGCGACGCGTGAGACGAGCACGCGTCATGGCTGCACGTTCTGCCGCACGGCACCGACGGCGTAGACGAAGTGATACTTCTGCGTGTCGGCGTCGAGCGCCGCGGCCGGCGCTTGGTTGCAGTAATTCGCGTCGGGCGCGACGGTGAGATTGCGCGGCCAGAAGACGCGCGCCTCGACGCGAAGCAGCGTCTGATCGAGCGTGAGCGGCGTGATGCGGAGGTTCACGCAGTAGCGGAGGCCCGACGCGGTCATGGTGTCGACGTCTTGCCCGAGCATGTCGAACCCGGCGCTCTCGATGTCGTTTTGCGACCCGCTCGCCGCGAGCCGCGACTTCGGCACGAACCACTGGCCGGTGACGTTCTCGTTCACGAGGAGCGCGCTCTGGAGATTCGCCGGCGGCACGATGGCGACGGTCGACGGCGTCCAGAGCGTCGCGTCGCGCTGCGCCCGCTCGATCCACGAACGGGCGATCGAGCTCGCGACGTCCATCTCGCGAGCGTCGGCATTTCCCTGCACCGCGGCCTGCTGCATCGTCATGACGCCGACCGACCCGATGAGCAGGAGCGTCATCGCCATCATCACTTCGACGGCCGTGTAGCCTCTTTCGTTTTTGCGAGATCGTTTCATGGAGCCGGAGGAGTGAGCGTGGAGACCATGCGAGCGTTGCCGCTCGAGGGAACGATGATTCGGCGCGTGATGCCGACGGTCGACGTCGCGGAGATGCCGGTCTGCCCCTGGAAGAGACGCGCGACGTCGATCGCGATCGTCCCGAGGAACGGATTGGCCGCCGAGAACTGCGGGGAGGCGAGCGAGCCTTGATAGAGGTAAGCGCGCCCGAGTGGCGTGAAGCAAAGCGCGATGCCGGTCGTCGCCAGCGTCGGCGTCCCGGTGTTGTCGAACATGACGATGCGCGAAGTGATGTTCGCTTGGTTCTCGTAGTTGCCGTTGAGATTCACGCCGTCGACGAACGTGTTGTGCGGGTCGCTCGTTTGCCATCCCGTCGCCGGAAACGTGCAAGAGGAACGCGGCACGCGCGCGGTGTTGTTGAGCCCACCGCCCGGGTTGGGGTCGACGCCTTCGTACATCTGGTAGTTGCCGCGCAACGATCCGGCGGTCGTCGTATCGAAGGTGACCATCGTCGCCGCGCCGCGACCCATCGCGCGCGTTCGCGCGGTGCGGACGAGACCGAGGATTTGTCCGGCGTCGTCGTAGGCGTGTCGCTCGAGCTGGGCGTCGCCCATCTCCGGCATCGCCATCGCCGCGAGGATGCCGATGATCATCACGACGACCGCGAGCTCGATGAGGCTGAAGCCTCGTGAGCGACGGCGCGAGCGGATTGGACGAGGTCGTTTCATGGTTCGAAGTTTTTGCGGGACCGCTCCGAGCGCACTCCCCGCCAAGGAGCCGAGAAGAGCAAGCCACGTACCGCCCAGCCCGCAGCTCCGAGGCCTATTTTAACGGTGTTTTCGTATCGGACACCAGCGCGTTCCCCGTAACCGTTGCGAAGCTATGAAATCATTGCGTAGTCGCGCCGGTGGTGGGTGTTTGTGGTAGTCAATGGCGGATGAAGTGGCTGATCGCGCTCGGAGCGCTCTCCCTTTTCGCCTGCAAGGACGAGCCGCGTTCGCAAGGCACGCCGCCGCCTCCTCCTCCTTCAGCGAGCGCGCAAACGAACGCATGCGCCGGTGGTGGCGGTCACGTGAGCGACGCGATCAGCGCGCCGTTCTTTCCGCAGACGGTCGCCGGTTATTGCGTCTCGCCGCACGGCGACGAAAAAACGTACGGCAAAAACGCGAAGCTCGACATCGGTCAGCTCTGCGAGACGGCGCTCGACGGCGGCTGCGAGGAGTACAAAAAGTTCGGCGTCACGCGCAGCGTGATCGTGCACTACATCGCGAACGACGGCGCGGGGTCGGTCGAGGTGTTTCTCTCCGAGTTCGCGGGCGACGGCGCGTATGCGATTTATACGACGCGCCTCACGGGCGAGATCGATCCGCTCGACGAGCATGCGGCGCGGCCGCTCCCCGACGTGAACGCGCTGCCTGCGGCGGCGGGCGCGCTCGGCACCGGCAAGGCGTACGCGCAGCGCGGGGCGTATTTTCTCGAGCTCACGTACAACAACGATCAAGAGACGCCGGATCAACTGAAGAAGAGCGCCGACGCGATCCTCGCGCCGCTCTCGAAAGAGATCGCGGCGAAGCTCCCCTCGCAGCCCGACGTGCCCGCCTCGGCGAAGGCGCTACCCGTGGCCGATCGCTTGCCGAACGGCGTCCAATTTTTTCCGAAGGACGTGCTCGGCGTGGCAAACGCGGGCCCCGGCGCGGTCGGTTATTACAAAGACGCCGCCGGCAAACGCTACCGCGTCGTCGCGTCGGCGCCCGGCTCGGCCGACCGCGCGAAGGACGTGCTTCATGCGTTCCGCGCGAGGCCCGGCGCGCTGCCGGTTTCGGGCGTGGGTGACGAAGCGGCGCTCGTCGTGATTCAGCCGACGCCGGAGCGGGCGAAGATCGAGTGGCTGATCGCGCGCAAGGGCGACACGGTGCTCGGCGTGGGGGACGAGGAGTTCGTGGCGGATGGTCCGAATGGGCGACTCACGAAAGCGGAGAAGATGGACAAGCTGAAGTCCGTCATGAAGTGAATTTTCAATCTTCTTCTTGGAGCGCAGCCTCCGAGTAGAGCGCGCGGCGTTCGAAGCACTCCGCGGGGAAGTTCGTTTGCGCGCGGACGTGCGCGGTGTCTGCGATGAATCGCGTCGTCACCGGGTCGTGGTAGCCGCTCACCATCGGGAGGTGCGGGAGCGTTCGCTTGTGGTGACGAACGACGCGCGCGGTCAGTAGATCGCGCACCCACTTGCCGACGAGCGACGCGAGACACACGACGAGGTGCTTGGCGTCGGCGTCGCGGACGAAGGCCATTCGGCCGATGCCGGGCAGCGCGTACTCGCTCTTCGCGCGGCCCTCGCACACGATCGCGTGGAGGCGGCCGGCGAGGGGACCGAACGCGTCCGAGTAGCGGTCGTACCCGCCGACTTTTCCGCAGACGGCGAGGACGTCTTCGTTGGCGCGCGCGCGCGCGTCGAGGACGAGGCGCTCCATCGTGTTGAGGTCGACTTGAAAGCGCGTCGTTCGACGGGTGACGGCGTCGTTCAATCGCCGCGTGCACACGATGCCGACGCGCACCGCGACGAGACGCAAGCCGCGCTTCTCGAGCCGCGCGAGATCCGAGCGCACGTCGCCGACGAGATCGTCTCCGGCTTCGAACTTTTCGTCCGCGACCGAAAAGCACTGATGCGAATGGTCCGCTTCGCTCGGGCAGAGCTCACGCAGCCACTCGGCCGGGTCGAGCGAGAGCGCGGAGACGAGCTCGTGAGGCGCCGCGCCGCCCGCGCCGACGGCCGCGCCGAGGACGCGCGCCCACGCTTCGCCGAGCGCGTGTTCCTTGTATGATACAAGTTTCTTCGAGTCGTTGATGCGCGCGAATCGTTTGCCGGGACGCGCGAGCGCGAATTTCTCGGCGCGCTCGTCGGCGGTCGCGACGGTCACCGCCGTGACGACGAGCGGCCCGAGCCGGGGCCCGAGCCCATTTTCGTCCACGCCCACGACGACCACGCCCGAGCCGTAACACATCCGATGCATCTCGCCACGCACCTCGACCATTGACGGCGGAGTACGAGATGCTTACCGTCTTGCGCCCCAAAACGGGGGTCGTCAGGACGAGCCATGAATAAGACGCAGCTCAAGAAATTCAAATCGCTCCTTCTCGAAAAGCGCGACGAGATCGTCAAAAAGGCCAAACAAACGCTCGAAGAAGACATGACACTCGATGCCAACGATCTCCCGGACGAGATGGACCTCGCGTCGAGCGAGTACCTCCAGTCGTTCACGTTCCGCCTTCGCGGCCGCGAGAAATCGTTCCTGGACAAGATCAACAAAGCGCTCGTGAAGATCGACGACGGCACCTTCGGCGTCTGCGAAGAGTGCGGCGAAGAGATTTCGGTCAAGCGGCTCGAAGCGCGCCCCGAGACGACTCTCTGCATCAAGTGCAAAGAGGATCAGGAGCGGATGGAGAAGGACTTCGGCTGAGCCGAATCGTGTAGTCTCGGCCCATGCGGTGGGCGATGGGAGCGGTGGCCGCGGTCATCGTGATGGGGTGCGTGAGCGGCGACGACACGTCGGGCAAGCCGCAAGGCTCGCTCGGCGGTGCTTGCTTTGCGAACAACACTTGTAACGCGGGCCTTTCGTGCGTTCTCGAGAGCGGAGTGGGCGTGTGCGAACCGCCGGACGCGACCGTCGAGGACGCGCCGAGCGATCAGTCCACGCAAGACGCGCCCGCCGAAGGCGCGAGCGACGCGGGCAGCGAAGCCGAAGCCGAGGCGGGCTGCTCCGTGCAGCCTGACGCGGCGTGCCCGTCCGGTTGCTCCAGCGAGCTCTGCTGCATCACCACCGAGACTTGCACGACGGCCGCCCAGTGCACCGATCCCAACGCAGCGTGGAGCTGCAGTCGGCCGTCGGACTGCAACGGGTCGCACTGCTGCGTCGCCCTGGCTTTTTCGGCGGGCTGCCCGCTCGTCGGTCAACTGAGCTCCACCGCAGCTTGCAACGCGACGTGCGGCGGCTCGCAGATTTGTCTCGTCGATCAGGATTGCGGGAACCTTCCGGGCACGAGCTGCAAGGCGATCTCGCTCGTCGGGACGAACGTGGTCACGGGGATCTGCACCAATTGATCCGCGCGTGTCACGCGTGGCGGTCGAGGACCTCGCGCAAGTAGTGGCCCGTGTGCGAGCGCTCGTCGGCGGCGATCTGCTCGGGCGTGCCGCAGACGACGAGCTCGCCGCCGCCGGTGCCGCCCTCGGGGCCCATGTCGATGACCCAGTCGGCGCACGCGACGACGTCGAGGTTGTGCTCGATGACGAGCACCGTGTTGCCTTGCTCGCGTAGCCCGATGAGCGCGAGGAGCAGCGCTTCGATGTCGGTGAAGTGGAGGCCGGTCGTCGGCTCGTCGAGGACATAGAGCGTTTGGCCGGTCGCTTTTCGCGCGAGCTCGCGCGCGAGCTTCACGCGCTGTGCTTCGCCGCCGGAGAGCGTCGTCGCGGGCTGGCCGAGCGTGAGGTAACCGAGGCCGACGCGGCGGAGCGCGTCGAGCCGCTCGCGCACCCGCGGGATCGTCTCGAACGCGGTCTGCGCTTGCTCGACTGTGAGATCGAGCGCGTCGGCGATCGACATGCCGCGATAAAGGATCTCGAGCGTCTCGCGGTTGTAACGGCGACCGGCGCACGTGTCGCACGTGACGAAGATGTCCGGGAGGAAATGCATTTCGACGCGGAGGACCCCGTCGCCCTGGCACGCTTCGCAGCGGCCGCCTTTCACGTTGAACGAGAATCGACCGGGTTTGTAGCCGCGCGCGCGCGCTTCGGGGAGCGTCGCGTAGAGCTCGCGGAGGAGCGAGAAGACGCCGGTGTACGTCGCGGCGTTGGAGCGCGGCGTGCGGCCGATCGGCGCTTGATCGATCGACACGACTTTGTCGACGTGCTCGAGACCTTTGACCGCGTCGCACTCGCCGATCGGACTACTTGCAGAATACAAGCGACTGCGCGCGGCCGGCAGGAGCGTGTCGACGACGAGCGAGGACTTGCCGCTCCCCGAGACGCCGGTCACGCAGACGAGCAAACCGAGCGGGATCTGCACCGTCACGTTCTTCAAGTTGTGGGCGCGCGCGCCTTCGACGACGATTTGGTTCTTCGGTTTTTTCTTTCGCTGCTTCGGAATCGGGAGCTTTTGTTTTCCCGAGAGGTACGGGCCGGTGACCGACGCGGGGTCGGCCATGATTTCGGCGGGCGTGCCCGCGGCGATGACGCGGCCGCCGTGGACGCCGGCGCCGGGGCCCATGTCGACGACGTGATCGGCGGCGAGGATGGCGTCGCGATCGTGCTCGACGACGATGACGCTGTTGCCGAGATCGCGGAGACGCACTTGCGCTTCGATGAGGCGCGCGTTGTCGCGCGCGTGGAGGCCCACCGAAGGCTCGTCGAGGACGTAGAGGACGCCGACGAGGGCGGCGCCGATTTGTGTCGCGAGGCGAATGCGCTGGCCTTCGCCCGACGAGAGCGTTTGCGCGCTGCGATCGAGCGTGAGGTAATCGAGGCCGACGTCGATCAAAAATCCGAGGCGCGCGGCGACCGCGCGGAGGAGCGGCTCGGCGACGGCGAGCTCTTTCGCGCTGAATTTGTCGGGACCGAGCGACGCGACGAAATCGCGCAAATCGCAGAGCGGTTGCGCGCCGAGCTGGGCGATGTCTTTTTCGCCGAGCTTCACGGCGAGCGCTTCGGGACGGAGGCGACGCCCTTTGCACGCGCTGCACGTGCGCGTCACGCAGAAGCGGCCGAGCTCGTCGTCGGCGATGCCGCCTTCGTCGGCGTCGGGATCGTCGTCCTCGGGGCCGTCCTCTTCACGCGCGCGCTCGCCTTCGAGCCGTGCTTCGAGACGCGGAACGATGCCGACGTAGGCGCCTTTTTTCTTTTTGCCGGTGCCGCCGAAGAGGATGGCGTTGCGGTGCTCCTCGGGGAGATCGCTCCACGCGACGTCGGGGTCGACGCCGAGCGCTTGCGTCGCTCGCGCGAGCTCCGCGGAGAGCGCGACCGACGCGCGCCGCCCCCAGGCGAGGAGCACGCCTTCGCGCAGCGTGCGCTGCGGATCGCCGACGACGCGCTCGGGATCGACGACCGTGCGCGCGCCGAGGCCGTCGCACGCGGGGCACGCGCCGTGCGGCCCGTTGAACGAAAACATCCGCGGCTCGATCGGCGGAAGCGAGATGCCGCAGTCGATGCAGGCGAAGCGCTCCGAGAGCCAGAACGGCTCGGGGTCCGCCTCGTTCTGAACGAGCAAGCGTCCTTCGCCGAGCTTGAGCGCGAGCTCGACCGAGTCGGTCACGCGGCCTTTGATGCCCTCTTTGAGGACGAGGCGATCGACGACGACGTCGAGGTCGTGCGGCTTTTGGCGGTCGAGCTCGATCTCGTCGCCGAGGTCGACGATCGTGTCGTCGATGCGCGCGCGAACGAAGCCTTCGCGCCGTAGACGCTCGAGCTCGAGCTTGAGCTCGCCTTTGCGCGCGCGACAAACCGGCGCGAGCAAGAGAATGCGCGAGCCTTCACCGAGCGAGAGGATGCGGTCGACGATTTGCTGAACCGTCTGCGCTTCGATGCGCTTTCCGCAATTCGGGCAGTGCGGGACGCCGGCGCGCGCGAAGAGGACGCGGAGGTAGTCGGCGATTTCGGTGACTGTGCCGACCGTGGAGCGCGGAGATTTGGATAGCGGGCGCTGCTCGATCGCGATGGCGGGCGAGAGGCCGTCGATGCGCTCGACGTCGGGCTTGGGCAATTGCTCGAGGAACTGCCGCGCATACGCGGAGAGCGACTCGACGTAGCGACGCTGGCCCTCGGCGTAGATCGTGTCGAACGCGAGCGACGATTTGCCCGAGCCGCTCGGCCCCGTCAGGACGACGAGCTTGCCGCGCGGCAGCGACAGCGTGACGTCTTGAAGGTTGTGCTGCCGCGCGCCGACGACCGTGATGCGATCGAGCGTCGCCCGAGCAGCCTTCTCTTTCGAGGCGCTCTCGGGATGTTCCACTCGGATCTTTTGCGTGGCCCGCCCCATTGCAAGAGGAGCATCTTAAGGCCGAACTTCCAGCGCTGCCAGCAGATCGCGCTCGAGATCTTCACGGGACTCGAGGCCGACGCTCAAACGAAGGAGGCCGCCCGTGATTCCAGCCTTCTCCCGGGCATCCGCGGGCATGCTCGCGTGGGTCGTCGTGGCCGGCTGGGTGACGAGCGTTCGCGCGTCGCCGAGGCTCACGGCGTGCGTTGCGAGCTTCACCGTTTCGAGGACCGTACGGCCGCGCTCGATTGAATTGGGCCCGGCGAGCTCGAACGAAAGGAGGGACCCGAACGCGTGCATGTGCTTGGCGCGCTCGGGCGCGAGCGACGGATGATGCACGCGCGCGATCGCCGGATGCGAAGCGAGCACCGACGCGAGGTGCGCCGCGGTCGAGCACGCGCGTCTCTGGCGCAGCGCGAAGGTGACCATGCCGCGCGCGACGAGGTACGCGCCGAGCGGCGACATCACGCCGCCGAAGCCTTTCACGATCGTGTCGCGCGCGCGCGCGACGTCTTCTTCGCCGCCGACGACTGCGCCGCCGATCGCGTCGCCGTGTCCACCGAGCGCTTTGGTCATCGAGTGAACGACGAGGTCGACGCCGAGCGCGAGCGGCGTCTGGCAGAACGGCGTCGCGAAGGTGTTGTCGGCGATCGTTTTGGCGCCGGCGCGGCGGGCCGCGGCGACGATGCCGGGAAGGTCGGCGACCGCGAGCGTCGGGTTGCTGGGCGATTCAATGTAAAATACACGTGTTTTGGGCGTGGCCGCGCGCGCGTACGCTTCGGGCGTCGGGTCGTCGACGAAGGTCGTCTCGATTCCGAGGCGCGGCAGGCGCTCGCGCAGGAGACGCGCGCTCTCGCCGTACATCGAGCGCGGCGCGACGACGTGAGCGCCAGCTTCGCAGATGGAGAGGAGGGTGCCGCTCACCGCGGCCATGCCGCTCGCGGTCGCGCACGCGGCAGGTCCCCCTTCGAGCGCGGCGAGCTTCGCCTCGAGCGCGAGCACGGTGGGGTTGCCCCAGCGGCCGTAAATGAACGCGGCGTTCTCGCCGCGAAAAGCCGAGGCGGCGTGCTCGGCCGAGTCGAACTCGAACGCGCTCGCGAGGACGATGGGCGTCGCGAGCGCGCGGTACGCGTTCGGTTCTTCGCCCGCGTGAACGCAGATCGACGCGAGCGCTTCGCAGCGGGCTTCGAGCCTCGCTTCGTAGGCGGGGTCCACGGCACTACCGTATCGCGTTTATCGAGCGGCGTGCGGCGTGTGGTAGCCTCCCAAGCCGAATGTTGCGGATCGAGTGTGAGTCGTGTCACGCGCCGTATCAGGTCGACGAGCGCCGCGTTCCGCCGCAAGGGCTCAAGATGCGTTGCCCGAAATGCGGGCACACGTTCACGGTGACCAAGCCCGGTGAGGCCGCGCCTGCGCCTGCGCCCGCGGCGCCGAACAAGTTGAAGATGACGATGGTGGGGCTCGGCGACGCGCCGGAGGAGGCCGCGCTTCCGGCGCCGCGCGCCGCTGCGCTTCCGAAGTCGCCGCCGGTTCCGGTGAAGCCCGCCGCGCCGGCGAAACCGCCGGCGCAAGAAGCCGATTTGCCGGCGACGCGGGCGGTGCCTCCGCGTCCAGCGGGAGGACCCATCGCGAAGCCGGGCGCGCTTCCGCCGCGTCCGAACTTTCCGGGAGCCGCGCCTCGGCCCGCGCAGCCGCCCGCGCAGAAGCCCACCGTGCCGCAGCGCGCCGTGAGGCCCGCGCCGGAAGCGCCGCCGCCCGATTTCGATTTGCCCGCGCCACGCGAGAAGATGTCGTCGCTTCCGGCTGCGCTCGGCATGGGCACGTCCGCGCAAGCCGCGCCGACGCCGAGCGTCGACGATCTCGATTTGCCCGTGCCGCGCGCGCAGAGCGCGCCCGCGGCGCCCCCCGCGCAGTTCGGCGAGCTCGACTTGCCGGCGGTCGCGGCCGATCTTCCGGCGCGTCCGGCGACTTCGAAAGCATCGCGCGCGAGCTTCGATCTCGATCTTCCGAATCCGAAGCCGCGCGCCGCGGCGAAGTCGGGCGCCGACGATCTCGAGCTCGATCTCGGACCGCCTGCGGCCGACTTGCCCGCGCCGCTTCCGGATCTCCCGGTCGTCGCCGCGTCGCTGCCCGCCGTCGCGAGGCGCGAGGAGCCGGCGTTCGGCGAAATCGATCTTCCCTCGATCGACGCGCAGCTCCCTCAGGTCGCTTCGGCGCTTCCGACCGTGGCCTCGACGCTGCCGACGGTGGCCGACGTTCTTCCGCAAGTCGGCCAGCAGCTGCCCGCGACCGTCGGAAACGAACGGTTGATGCCGCAGGCGAAAGAGTCGCTCGATTTCGGCGAGGTCGATCTCGGTCCGCTCGGCGGCGCGAGCCTCGACGAGCCGCCGCAGCTTCCGCCTCCGCGTCCGGCGGCGCAGCCGGCGGGCGCTTCGAGCTTTCCGGAGCTCGATCTCGGCGCGCTCGATTTGAAGAGCGTGCCTCCGTCGGCGCCGCCGAGGAATGCTCCGCCCGTCCCGCCGCCTGCGCCTCCCGCTGCGCAGAAGTCGAGCAACGCGCTCGCGTTCGGCGAGCTCGATTTGGGCGCGGGCGCAACCGGCCCGTCGCCGATTCAAACCGAGGAGCCGCTTCCGCCGCCTCCGGCGTCGGCCGCCGACGAGCTCTCGCTGCCGCAAGGGCCGACGTCGGTTCGTCCGAGCGGGCCAGGCTCCGCGCCCGTCGAGCTCTCGCTCCCGGTGCAGACGGGCAAAGCTCCGCGCGGTCGCACGGAGGTCGAGAAGAAACCGTCGCGCGCCGGACGCGTCCTGCTCGGTCTCTTCGCGCTCGCGCTCATCGGCGGCGGCGCGCTCCAATTCACGCGGCACGGCGCGTTCGCGTACCTCACGATCGGCGACGCGCTCCACGCGAAAGAGTACGCGAGCTTCACGGCGTCCGAATCGCAGCGCGCGCGCGATCGCATGGCGAAAGACGTCGCGCCCGAAGCGCGCGGCGCAGTCGACGGGCTCTTCGCCGCGCATTGGCAAAAGCCGCGTGCGGCCGCGCTCGCGACGTACGCCGCGTTCGCCGAGTTTTCGTACGAGACGCGCTTCGGCGCCGACGTCGATCGCAACGCGAAGGCGAAGCTGATCCTTGCCGACGCCGCGTCGCTGCCGGACGTTCCGCATCTCGAGCTCGCGCGCGCCGCGCAAGACGCAGCCGCCGGCAACTTGGACAAAGCGCGCAAAGGGCTCGACGCGGCGAGCAAGCGCGACCCGGGCGATCCGATTCAGCGCGACATCGCGCTCTTGCGCGGCGAGGTCGAGCTCCAGGCGCACGACGCGCGCGCCGCGACGACCGCGTTCGACACCGCGCTCAAGCTCGGCGCGAAAGCGCAAGCGCACTTCGGTCTCGCGCGCGTCGCGATGGGCGAGCGCGACTGGGCAAAAGTCGCGACCGAATGCGACGCGACGCTCGCCGCGACGCCGCACCACCCCGGCGCGCTCTTGCTTCGCGCGCTCGAGCGTTACGAAGCGAAGGGCGACGACACCGGCGCGCTCGCCGACCTCGCCGAGATCACCGACGGCCCCGCGAAGCCGTTCGCGTCCCAGGCCGAGACCGCGCAGGCGTTCGCGAATCGCGGAAAGATTTTTCTCGCGAGCGGCCGCGCGGGCGACGCGCGCACGGCGTTCGAAGCCGCGCTCAAGCTCGACGCGCGAAACGTCGACGCGCTCGTCGGGCAGGGGAGCGTCTTCTTCGACGAGAGCCGCTTCACCGAGGCGCTCACGCGCTTCGACACCGCGCTGCAAGCGCGTCCGAACGACGAGATGGCGACGAGCTACGACGCGCTCACCAAGATCAAGCTCGAGCGTCTCAAGGAAGCGAAAGATCAGCTCGTCGCGGCGAAGGCGAAATTCCCGAAGTCGATGCGGATCATGTTCGCGCTCGCGCAAGCCGAGAGCGCGCTCGGCAACACCGCCGACGCGGAGAAAGATCTCCGTCAGGCGATCGACTGGGCATCGCCCAAAGATCCGTCGTCGGTCGAGCCGTACATCGCCCTCGCGACGCTGCTCGCGTCGCACAACAAAGACAAAGACGCCGAGGACGTGATCGCCGACGCCAAATCGAAGCTCCCCGACGAGGCGCCGGTCGCGGTCGCGTTCGGCGAGTACGATGCGACGCAAGGAAAGTACGAGGACGCGGTCGCGCACTTCCGGCACGCGCTCGAGCTCTCGCCGTCGAGCCTCTCGACGCACTTCAAGCTCGGCGTGACGTACCGGCACATGCGCAAGCCGGACCTCGCGGGCCAAGAGTTCGATCAAGTGCTCGCCATCGACAAGGACTACCCGGGCCTCGCGCTCGAGCGCGGTCTCTTGTTCGAGGAGTCGGGCGAGGTCGAGCGCGCGCTCGAACAATTCAAGAACGCGCTCGCGCGCGCGCCCGACGACGCCGACCTCGAGCTCCGCGTGGGCGCGGCGTACGTCGCGATCGGCCGCCCCGCCGACGCGCTCCCGATGCTGCGCAAAGTGCTCGACAAGCGCCCGGCGAGCGCCGAAGCGAATCACTACTTGGGTCGCGCGATCTTCGCCGACCAAGGCGCGACGCCCGAGGCGATGCGTTATTTGAAGCGCGCCGTCGAGCTCGATCCGAACCGCGCCGAGTACCACCTCTACGTCGGGTGGGCCGCGAACGAATCGAGCCCCGCGGATCTCGGGCTCGCGCAAGACGAAATCAACAAAGCCCTCGAGCTCGACAAGCTCCTCGCCGACGCGTACTGGCAGCGCGGCGAGCTCGAACGAAAGCGGCTCGCGGTCGACGACGCGCTCAAGGATTTGAAGCACGCGCTCGAGCTGCGGCCCTCCCGCGTCGACGCGTACGCGACGATGGCCGAGTGCTACGAGGACAAGAACGACCCGACCACGGCGCTCGCGATGTGGGCCAAGGCGGTCGCCGGAAACGATCGCATGCCGTATTGGCGCTTCCGTTACGGCAAGCTTCTCCTCGATCGCGGGCACGCGGCCGAAGCGGCGCCGCATCTCTCGTTCGCGGTGGAAGAGGCGCTCAAGAAAGACACGCGTCCGCCGTGGGTCGCGCCCGCCGAGTTCGCCGCCGGCGAGGCGCTGCGCAAAACCGGCAAGCGCGCCGAAGCGAGCACGATGTACCACCGGTACCTCGAGATCGCGTCGATGAACGATCCGGATCGTCGCGACGCGGTCAGCGCGCTCGCGTCGATGGGCGAGACGTACCGGCCCGGCTCCGGCCAGTGAGCTTCTGGGAGAGCCTCGGCGAGGGCATCGGGTACGGCCTCGCGGCGCTCGTCCTGGGTCCTCCCGCTGCGATCTCGCGCGGCGAACGGCGGCGCATCCGCCTCGCGTTCAACGCGTGGTGCGAGGAGCAATCCGCGGTGCGGCTCGAAGGCTCGCGCGGCGTGCACCGGCGATCGATTCGCTTTCGTTCGGCGATCGGGACGACGCCGGCGGAGGTCACGCTCGATTTATTTTCGCGACGCGCGTCGATCCACGTCGGCATTCCGCCGCTCCCGGCGTGGGTGCGCGCGCGCGTCGAATGCGAGCACGCGGTGCGCGTCACGTCGGACACGCTCGACCTCGCGGCGCAGCGCGAGCTCGGTGACTTCGTCGCGGCCGGTCCGCTCGGCGAGCTTCGCGTGGTGCGCGTCGACGTCGCGAGCGAGCGCCTCGAGGTCTTCGCGATCGCCGTGACCACGCTCGACGCGTGGCGCGCGATGGGCCGCGGCGTCGTCGCGCTCGCCGACTGGCTCGCCGATCGCTGGCCGGTCGGCTACCGCGGGTGACGTTGATCGATTCGATCAAGCCGTTGATCGGAACGATCGAATCGACATCGCGCGGATCCGGCTGAAATCCCGCCATTTCGTCGCGGCCCTCGGCTTGCACGAGAGCGACCACGATGAGCAGAAGGACCTTGTGGATCAGTGGGGCGTTCGCAGCCTCGCTCGCAGCATGCTTCCTCGGCGGCACGCCAGGCGGCGGCGACGACCCCGACGGCGGAGCGACGGCCGACGGCGGCACGGTCATCCCGTTCCAAGCCGACGCGCCGACCGTGTACGTGCCGAAGGTGAAGTACATCCTCACGAGCCTGCCTGCGACCGACGCGGAGGTCGCGCAAGTGACGAGCGACCCGTCGTCCTTCGCGTCGCTCGTCCAGCAGTGGATGCAGCTGCCCGAATACCAAACGAAGATGCTCGAGTTCTTCAAGCTCGCGTTCCAGCAGACGCAGATCGGCAGCGGCGACTTCGTCTTCCAAATTCCGAATGGGCCAGGCGGCATCGGTCAGATGACGCAAGTGCCGCTCCTCCTGCAGAACGTGCAAGAGAGCTTCGCGCGCACCGCGTACGAGATCGCCGTCACCGAGAACAAACCGTTCACGAACGTCTTCACGACGACCTCGTTCATGATGACGCCGCCGCTCCTCGAGATGTACGGCTTCATGGACGACTGGCAGCCGGACAACTCGACCAACTACGTCGACTACTTCTACAACGCCAACCCGACGCTCGACATCGTGCTCGAGGGGTCGACGTCAATTCCGCTCTCGCAGACGCTCGACCCGAAGAATGCAAACTACATGCATTGGTATTTTCCGGGGCTCGCGGGAGCGCTCAAGTCGGGATGCGGCGGCGACCCGCTGACGCTCACCGCGAAACATTACCCGGGCACGTCGCAATACCTTCACCAGCTCTTGTACGGGCAGATCCCGGGCTTCACCGTCGGCTCGACTTCGTGCGGCCATGCGTCGGTCGCTGGCGCTTCGCAGTTCACGACCGCCGACTTTTCGGATTGGCGCATGGTGAACATTCGCCAGCCGAAGTCGGGCGAGGCGACGACGCGCTTCTTCGACGTGCCGTCGCTCCACTCGGCGAGCGAGATGGTGCTCAACACGCCCCGCGTCGGGTTTCTCACGCCGGCGTTCTTCGCGAACTATCCGACCAACGCGAGCAACCAGGCGCGCGTCACGACGAACCAAGCGTTCATCGTCGCGACGAGCACCCAGGTCGACGGCTCCGACCCGACCGTGACGACGTCGCAGCCGGCGCTCGACACGGCGCACGCGTCGCAGCAGCCGTGCTTCGGCTGTCATCAGACGCTCGACCCGTCGCGCGCGATTTTTCTCTCGACGTACTCCTACAACTACGGCGAGCAGCCGGACCCGACGCTCCAAGCGATGGTCGGGCGCTTCCAATATCGGAATCACGTTCAGGAGGTGTCGACGATCTACGACTTCGCGAACGCGCTCGCGACGCACCCGCTCGTGCCGCAGGCGTGGGCCGAGAAGCTTTGCTACTGGCTCAACTCGCAGGCCTGCGCCACCGACGACCCCGCGTTCCAGCAGATCGTCGCCGACTTCGCGCAGAGCCTCTCGTGGACGAAGCTCGTGACCGAGCTCGTGACGTCGCCCATCACGACGAACGCGTCGGTCACCAAAACCGCGCAAGAAGAAGGCGAGCTCGTCGCGGTCTCGCGCAAGTATCACCTCTGCACGGCGCTCGATTCGCGGCTCGGGCTGACCGACGTGTGCGGCCTCGATCTGACCAAGACCGTCTACAGCGGCATTCCGATCATCGCGCCCGGCTTGCCGTCGGACGGGTACGGGCGCGGCGCGCCGGTTCCGGTTTTGCCGAATCAGCCGTCGCTCTTTTTCCGCGCCGGGCTCGAGAACATCTGCGCCGACGTCGCGCCGACGGTCGTGGACCCGACCACGCCGATCTCCGGCGCGAAAAATTATTCGAGCGCGTCGCAGACGACCGTCAACGCGGCGATCGCCGACTTCGTCGACAACCTGATGGGCGTCGTGCCGTCCGATCCGCGCTCGGCGCTGCTCCAGGCGCAGCTCCTCGCGCACTACCAAGCCGCGGTCGCCACCTCGGGGATCAAACCAACCGACGCGCTGCGCTCGACGTTCGTCGTCGCGTGTCTGACGCCTTCTCTCGGCAGCATTGGAATGTGAGGAACGACATGAAGAAGCTCGCTCGCAGGGATGCTCTTTTGGCCGGCCTCTTCGGCGCCGGGATGGTCGGGCTCCGGTCGATCGCGTCGGGGCTGCCCGCCGCGCTCGTCGCGAATCCGCGCAAGGCGCTCGCCGACGTGCCCGCCGATGGCTGCAACGACTTGAGCAAGGCGCAATACGTCATCTTCTCGACGTCGGCTCAAGGCGATCCGATCAACACGAACGCGCCCGGCACGTACCTCGACTCGAAGATCGTTCACCCGACGGACCCGTCGATGGCGCCCACGACGTTGAGCCTCGCCAACGGAACGTTCGAGGCCGCGGCGCCGTGGGCGACGCTCGGTGCGACGCTCCAGCGGACGACCTTCTTCCACATGATGACGAACACGCCGATTCATCCGAAGGAGCACGACGTGCTCGGCCTCATGGGGCAGGCGACCAACGTCGACATGTCGAGCGAGATGTTTCCGTCGCTCCTCGCGAAGCAGCTCGCGCCGTGTCTCGGCACGCTGCAGCCGCAGCCGGTGTCGGTCGGCGGATCGCCGGGCGAGACGATCACCTTCGGCGGCGCGGCGCTCCCGATCATTCCGCCGACGGCGCTCGCCGCGACCCTCGCGTCGCAACAGGGCGCGCTCGGGCAGCTCCATACGCTGCGCGACAGCACGCTCGATTCGATGATGCCGATCTACAAAAACGGCGCGAGCCCCGCGCAAAAACAGTACATCGACGCGCTCGTCACGTCGCAGCAGCAGATGCTCGGCATCCAGCAGAACCTGCTCACGGCGATCACCGGCCTGAAGGACAACACCATCGCGTCGCAGCTGACCGCGGCGATCGCGCTCATTCAGATGAAGGTCTCGCCGGTCATCGCGATTCACCTGCCGTTCGGCGCCGACAATCACACGGACGCGAACCTCGCGAACGAGACGGCGCAAACCGTGTCGGGTCTCGCGTCGCTCGTGTCGCTCTTCCAACAGCTCGCGACCGCGGGCTTGCAGGATCAAGTCTCGTTTTTGTCGCTCAACGTCTTCGGCCGAACGATGGGGCCCGCGACGACCATCGGACGCAATCACAACGGCAACCATCAACTCTCGCTCGCGGTCGGCAAGCCGTTCAAGGGCATGGTCGTCGGCGGCGTCGGGCCGGTCGGCGGAGATTACGGCTGCACCGATCTCGATTCGTCGACGGGCGCGTCCAAGGCGGGAGCGGACGTGAAGGCGATCGACACGATGACGTCGTTCGCGAAGAGCGTGATGACGGCGCTCGGCGGAGACCCGGCGACGATCGACAAGCAAATCACCGGCGGCTCGGTGGTGACGGGGATGCTCGCATGAAAAAGCTGGCGCTCCTCCTGGTGCTCCTCGGGTGCAGCGGCGGCGCCGCCGAGCCGAACGACGCGGCCGTCTCGGACGCGCCGACCGAAGACGTCGCGGTCGCCGACGCGAGCGACGCGGGCGCGACCGAAGCGGGGCCCAGCGAATGTCTCGGCTCGGTTCCTCTCACGTACGACGCGCCGACGGATCGCGATCCGCACCAAGTCGCGCCGCCGACCCTCGGTCCGGCCGGCAGCATCGTGAAGGATCCCGTCTACGGCACGTCGATTCTTCGATTGACCGACGAGACGACGCTCAAGACGACGACTTCATTTCGCGTGGCGAACGAGTTCTGGGGCAACGACTGGAGCACCGACGCGAAGCTCTTCTACATTCAAGCTTCGTCGAGCGCGTTTCTGCCTTACACGCTCGACCCGAAGACGCTCACCGCGGCGCGCGTGCAGGACATGGCCAACCCGGGCTCGCCGCTCGCGATGCCGCTCGCGCCCGGAGGATTCAGCCGCACCGAGCCGACGATTTTTTACGGCCTCACCGGCCTCGTCATCAAGAAGTTCGACTTCGCGACGCAGGTCAAGACGACAGTCGTCGACCTCACGACGATCGTTCCGGGCGCGACGGGTTACGCGCTCGGCGTGCAGCAAGGTCAGAACGGATTGCTCGCGGCGTCGTTCGGCGGACCCGAGCAAGACAAGATGCCGTACATCGTCACGTACGATCCGGCGACGCAGACGTCGCACGTGCTCGACGTGATCACGAATACCTTCGACGGCAAGCCGCTGGCGACGCCGATCAACGGCGCCGGCGTTCACACTTTCAAGCTCGACGCGAGCGGGCGCTATCTCGAGTTCATGGTCGCGGGCACGAGCGGCGACTGGTTTTGGGACACGCAGTCCAACATCGTCGCGGCGAGCAACTCGAACGGCTCGATCGGCTGGGCCGCGTGGTCGCACGGCGGGAAGGGCGATTCGTACGATTGGAACATCTCGACGTACGCGGCGCCGGATGCGTCGGTCGATCTCGTGATGCCGCTGCTCTCGCCGACCGACAAGCTCGCGTCCTCGAGCACGAGCTGGCAAAACTCGTCGTCGGGCGCGGGCGCGCCGCTCATCGTCGAGACGATGCGCCAGCCGACCGACACCGGTCCGTGGCGCGCGTGGGACGGCGAGGTCATCGCGGTGCGAACCGATGGCGTCTCGAGCGAAGTCTGGCGCTTCGCTCACAACTGGAACACGTATTCCGGCACGACCTACAGCGACAATTATTATTATCTCTACATCCCGCGCGTTTCGCAGAACGGCTGGTTCGTGATCTTCGACTCGAACTGGAACGGCACGCTCGGCACCGATGCGACCGGTGTGCCGCGCACGGACGCGTTCATCGTCGCGCTGCCGAATCCGTGCGGGCCCTAGTCGAGCGGCGCGGCGTGCACCGAGTCGACGATCGCGCTCGGCGGCGAGCGCCGGCGTGCGAGGCGCGATCTGCTCGTTGGCCGCGAGCGCGCCCGTCGCGTCGTCGAC
The DNA here is from genome assembly GCA_036488725.1 of Polyangiaceae bacterium. Lineage (GTDB taxonomy): Bacteria > Myxococcota_A > Polyangia > Polyangiales > Polyangiaceae > DASXHD01. The sequence continues at coordinate 30,861 of DASXHD010000096.1, forward strand.
TTGATGCTCGAGCGCGGCGATCTCGTCGTCGGGCGAACGGACGACGGGCGACCGACCGCCTCCATCGCGAGGTCGACGCCGCCGCCGCGAAATGACCAGCCCTGCGCGTCGCCGAAATCGTATCGCGGGCGACGCTCGTAGGCGATCGTCGCGCACGGGTCGTCCTTTGCGCCGGCTGCGCGGGCCGCCGCCCAAATGCGCGCGAGCGTGCACGTCGGAGGCGCCAGCGCCGGGCGGTCGGCGCGCGGAGCTCGTAAGTCATCGACCCGCCGCATCGCGCGAGGTCCATCGTTCCGCTCGGGCCAACGGCGAGATTGGGCGCGGCTCCTCACGACCGCAACGATCGGGATCGTTGCGCGGATGACGATGGCGATGATCCAACGTCGGGTCACCGCGCGCCGAGCATACGCGATTCGGGGATGCGGGTTTCTCCTGGGCGCTTTTCGTCGGATCGCGCGTCAGTCGCCGCCGGCGTCGGCGCACGGGTTCGGCGGCAGCGTGGCGAAGAGCGTTCCCACGACGCAGCCACCGAATGTCGGGAGCGGACACTTGGCCGCCGCGTCGGGCGCGCACTTGGAGTCGATCGTGGCGGCGAGCGAATCGCTGTACTCGACCAGGTTGAACGAGCTCTCGACTTGCGAGATGCACGCGGCGCCGCCGTCGCAGAAGCCGCAGTAGTCGGTCGCGATCTTCAGTTGCGCCGCGGTGACCGAAGCGTCGGCGAGGCTCGCCTTGCTGCATGCCGCCTGCGCGTCCGAATCGCACAGGGTCGCGCAGTCCGCGGTCGCGTTGATGTACGCCGCGCTGAAAAACGGCGTGACCGCCTCGCAGGTCGAGACGAACGTCGAGCGCTCGCACGCGGTGACCGTCGGATTGCACGCGTTGCAGCGCGCGACCGACGCTTTGCAGATGGGCGACGAGCCCGTGTACGTCGGGCAGCCGCCGTCGTCGCTCACCGGCGCGTCGTTCGCGACCGCGTCGTTCGAGGTCCCGTCGGGCCCTGCGTCGCCGGGCTTGCTGTCGTCGCCGCCGCACGCTTGCACGACGAGCGCGCCCGTCATCGAAACGCACGCGAGGGCCACCAGGAGCTTGGAGCGTCCGCGGATCTTCATGCGACCCACGCTGCCACGATCGGCGTCAGAAGACTACCGGTTCGCAGGCGTAAGCGGCGTTCGTGCAGATGCACTGATTCGTCTCGCAAGCTGCGCGCGCGGCATCGAGGTAGTCACAAGTCTCGTCGCGGAGCACGCAAGCGTCGCCCCCGTCGCCCCCGTCGCGACCGGCGGCGGCGGCGAAACACCCTCGATCGCCCCTTAGGTTGCCACGCTGACCCTGTCGAGGCGTGATCGCATTCGCTATGATTCGCGGACGATGAAAGAAGAGACGGCGCGCGACCTCATCGATCGATTGCGTCGCGTGACCCGCGAGCCGGTCGCGGCCGAACGTGACGCGCGCGTGTCAGCGAGCGCGTATACGTCGCGCGAGAGGTTCGAGGCGGAGCGCGCGATTTTTCGGCGCGTCCCGCTCGCGCTCGCGCACGCATCGGAAGTGGCTGAAACCGGGGCTTTCGTGACGCGCGAGGTCGCCGGCGTTCCGGTCGTGATTGTTCGCGCCGCGGAGGGCCTCCGCGCGTTCGTCAACGTCTGCAGGCATCGCGGGACGCGCCTCGTCGACGCCGAGCGCGGCCGCGCGAAGGCTTTCGCATGTCGCTATCACGCGTGGACCTACGATCTTCGCGGCGCGCTCACCCATGTCCCGCATCGCGCGACGTTCCCCACGCTCGAGCCGAGCTCGCGCGGCCTCGTCGCGCTCCCGTGCGAAGAACGCCACGGCATCGTGTGGGTCGCGCTCGAGCCGACGGCATCGATGGATCTCGGCGCGCACCTCGGGCCCGAAATCGACGACGATCTCTCCGGCTTCGCGCTGCACGATCACGTTCGGGTCGAGTCGGTCACGCAGCGACGCGCGTGCAACTGGAAGCTCGTCATCGAAGCGTTCCTCGAGGGCTACCACGCGAAGTTTCTCCACGCGAAGACCATCGCCCGCTTCTTCATCGACGGCGCGCTCGTCGTCGATCGATTCGGGCGCAACGTGCGCAGCGCGGGCGGCCGCCGCGACCTCGCGAAAGCCGACACGATACGAGACGCAGCGACGTTATTTTATTTCATATTCCCGAATACGGTGCTCGTTCTGCACCCTGATTGGATATCTCACATTACGATGTTTCCCGAGTCCGAGGCGACATCGACTTACGTTCATACGATGTTGGTCCCGCGCGCGGCGGCGACCGACGAGTCGCGCGCGCACTGGCACGAGACGTGGAATCTCATCGAGGGAGCAGTCTTTCAAAAGGAAGATCTCGTCGTCGCCGACAGCATTCAGGCCTCGCTCTCCGCGGGCTTCGAGCGCGATTTCGTCATCGGCGGGCTCGAGCTGCCCATCCGATATTTTCACGACGCGCTCGAGGGCTAGAGGATCAGATGCCGCGAAACAAGAAGTCGTCGAAGTCGACGATCGTCTCGACGCTCGAGCTCTGGAGAAAGATGACGCCGATGTACGCGTCGCGGATCGTGTCGCCCGAAGTCGGAGCCGGGACGACGACCTGTTTGCTCGAGAGCACCTGCGCGTCGTCGACGTAGGCCGCGACCGAAACCTGCGGCGCCGTCATGACGTCGATGCGGACCGTGATCCACTTGTCGATCGTGTAAGGGGCGAGCGCAAACATCGCCGCGGTCTGAAGCGGACCGCCGTCTCCGGGCGCGAAGACATCGAGCGAGAGCGAGCCGGCCTTGGCGACGACGTCGAAGTCGACGTGCCCGACCTCGGTCGCCGCCGTGTACGTGAGGCGCATGAGCGGCACCGGCTGCGTCGCGTCGATTTGGTGGACGCGGAGCGACGCGTGCAGCGAGATGCCGTTGGTCGTGACGTTCGTCCCCTCGGAGAGGAGATCCGCGAACGCGAGCGCCGTGTCGATCGTCGGCACGCTGAACTCGACCGAGTGCGTCGGCGTGACGTAGCTCGACGTGTCGAACGCGAGCGCGCCGCCGCCGTAGAGGTCGGCGCTCGTGAAAGGCTTCCCGGGGACCGACTCCGATTCGAAGTCGTCGCAGAGGATGGTGTTCGTCTGCATGGGCGTGCACGTGAATGGCTGAATCCCGCCGTCACCCGTGGCGTCGCCGCCGCCGGCGTCGGGGATTCCGTCGACGTCTTTCGTCGTTCCGTCGGTGACGGGCCCGTCGGTGCTCGCGTCGCCGCTGTCGAAGACGTCCGTCGAGCATCCGCACACCACGAGCAAGCAAACCCAAAGACGAACGTTCACGTTGGTTCGACGCTCCCCGAGGCCATTCTATTCGCTATTTCAATGCACAGCGACGCATTGGCTCGCGACGCACTTCGCACTCATCGGTTGGAAGGGACAATCGATGGCGGGGCATTGCGGGTGTTTGTCTTTGCAGCGCGCGGCGAGCTCGCCTTCGGCCTTCTTCGTCATCGCCCGCTGCCCGCAGTGGTCGCAGCAATCGTCGCCGAGCGACGTCAGCGTACAGTCCGAGTCGCGCGAGCAGACGTCCGCCGAGGTCGTCGTCGTCGAGGGCGCGCTTTTGCAGGCGAAGAGAAAAACCGCGAGCAGCGCGCGCTTCATGCGCACATGATACCGGCTCACGCGTCGGGCGGGTGAAGCGCGCGCTCCATCGCGGCGAACGCTTCGACCGAGAGCGTTTCGCCGCGCGCATCGAGCGAGATACGCGCCGTTTCTGCGGCGGCGGAGAGCGCTTCGCGAGGCGCGAGGGTGCGCCACGCGTTGCGCAGGGTCTTGCGGCGCTGTTCGAACGCCTTCGAGACGAGCGCGCGAAATGCGTCGGTCTCTTCGATGCGGTCGGCGCGCGGCACGAGGACGACCACCGCGCTCGTCACGTCGGGCGGCGGGTAGAACGCGCCCGACGCGACGTTCATCAAGCGCGCGACGTCGAATGCCGCGCGCGTGAAGACGGTGAGCGCGCCGTACGACTTCGAGCCCGGCGCGGCGAGCAGACGATCGGCGACCTCGCGCTGCACCATGAAGACCGCGCGCCGCACGCGAGCGCCGAGCCGCGCGGCGCCTTCGAGCAAGACACCGGTGATTTGATACGGCAGATTTCCTGCGAGCACGAATCGCTCGCCGCCGAGCGACGGGAAATCGACGGTCTTGGCGTCGGCTTCGAGGACGCGGACGTTCGGCGCGTCGGCGAACGCGCGCTCGAGGATCGGAACGAGATCGCGGTCGCGCTCGATCGCGACGACGCGCGCGCCGCGCGAAGCGAGGGCTGCGGTGAGCGCGCCGGTGCCTGCGCCGATTTCGATCACAGTCACGTCGCGTTCGCCATCGGGCGCAGCGGCGGCCGCGATGCGGTCGGCGACGTCCTGGGTGACGAGGAAGTTTTGGCCGAAGCTCTTCTTCGGCGCGAGCCCCGCTTCGCGAAGCACCGCGCGCGGATCTCGCCTCAACGCGGGCCTCGCGCCGGCTCTTCGCTCTCCGGGCCGCGTTCGTCCTGGAGGGCGGGCGCGTCGCTGCTCGGCGGGAGCTCTTCGTTCGCCGCGACGAGCACGCGACCGGCGGACGCGTCTTTCGGCATCGCGCGGCGTAGCATCGACGGCCTCGCGCCGAGCTTTCGAAGCGCGCGCCCGCCGCGCTCCTGCTGCACTTCGGCGCGCATGCGGACCGCGTCGTAGACTGCGTCTTTCACCGGATCGGCGTCGCCGCCTTCGAGGTCGAGCTCCGGCTGCACCCAGCGCACGTCGACGTGCCGCGCGCGAAGACGTCTCACGGCCTGCGCCAAGATCGTCCCTTCTTCGGGCGCCGGCGCCCACGCGTAGACGACGCTCGGGCGCAGCTTTTCGCGCAGAACTTTGTCGAGCGACTGCGCGAGCGTCATCGCCGTTTTTTCGTGCTCGCCTTCGGTGCGCGGCGGACACTCGATGCCGAAGCTCGCGAGGTAGTGCCGCAGCGTTCGCTCGCGCGCGCTCGCGCCGAACGGGAGGCGCGGCGCGAACGGCGCGCGCGTGCGGAGGAGCTCGGCGCGCGCCGCGAGCATGTCGAGATCGCCGCGGCCGATGTCGGCGAGCCCGCGCGGATCGAGCGGCCTCGCGTGCTCGGCGACGCGCGCGGCGACCTCGCTCTCGTCGAGATCGGACCGATCGGCGTCGACCATGCTCGCCGCGCTCGCGAGCGCCGCCGCGATGCGCGACGCTTGCGACGGTCCGCTCTCGGGCACGAGCCAGCTCCGCAAACGCGACGCGGTCACGATGAGCCCGACGCGATCGCCCTTCGCGAGATGCCGCGCGGTCACCGACGCGACCTCCTCGACGGCATGATCGAGCGGCGCGTGGCCCGGCGCGCCCGCCCAGAGCTCGACCGATGCGTCGAGCACGAGCCACACGACGTCGCGCTGATCGCGCTCCATCTCGCGCACGACGAGCCTGCCGCGTCGCGCGCTCGCCTTCCACGCGATGCGCTTGAACGCGTCGCCCGGCACGTGCTCGCGGAGCTCCTTCAGCGAGTCGCCTTCGCCGGTGAGGTTCGTCGGCCGTCCCGCCTCGACACCGCGACGCGCGCGACCGCCGACGGGCGAGTCGAGCATCATCCGGAGCGCGACGGGCAAGACCTCGACGCCGAACGGATTGGCGAACATGAGCGGCACTTCGTAGAGGCCTTCGCCGCCGAGCTCGGTGCCGCGAACTTCGAGCGCCATCCCGTGCACGCCCCATCGCCCGACGCGCTTGGTTCGCAACGTCACGCGCACGAAGGCGCGGCTCTCGGGCGGCAGATCCACGATCTTCGGCTCGACGTCCGCTTCGACGTAGCTCGACGCGAGCACGCGCAGCGCGACGCCGCGCACGTCGTCGATGCCGCGATTGCGAAGCTCGGCCTCGAGCTCGACGACGCCGCCCGCTTGCGTCCGCGCGACGCGCTTCGGCGTGCTCCACACCATCTCGAAACCCGCGGTGCGAAGCCGCGTCACCGCGCCGAGCGCGAGCGCGCGCCCCGCCGCCACCGCGAGAAGCATCGCGCCGCCGAACGCGATCACCGCCGCCGCGCCGCCGCGCGACGCAAAACCGGGCGCGCCGATGAGCAAGCCCATCAGCACGATCACCCCGCCGGTCGCGGCGACGTGAAAGGTCGGCTTGGTCGGATGCAGACGCACGCGCGAAGCATACCGGCAATATTGCCGGCCGGCTCCGAGGAGTGATGGGATGCGCGCATGGATGTCGATGATCTGATCGTGGGCGCCGGCATGGCTGGGCTCACCGTTGGCGCGCTCCTCGCGCGCGCCGGCCGCCGCGTCCTCGTTCTCGAGGCGCACGACGTCCCCGGCGGATACGCCCACACGTTCGCGGTTCGCAACCACCGCTTCTGCGCGCAAGTGCACTACGTCTTCGGCTGCGGCGAGGGCGAAACCATCGGTGCGCTGCTCGACGATCTCGGCATCGCCGAGCGCGTTCCATTCCTACGGCTCGATCCCGAAGGCTTCGATCACGTCGTCGTCGGAAGCGAACGCGTGCGCGTCCCGAACGGGCTCGCGAAATATCGCGACCGTTTGATCCGGCGATTTCCCGAGTCGCGCGAGCCGCTCCGTCGCTACTTTCACGAGGTCTCCGCGGTCGGCGAAGAGCTCGCACAGTTGCCCGAGCGCATCACGCCGTGGGTCGCGCTGACGAGCGTGCACCGCCACCTTCGACTCTTGCGGTATCTCCGCTGGACGCTCTCGAACTTTTACGATCACGTCGGGATGCCTCCGCTCTTGCGGGCGATCCTCGCGGGCCAGAGCGGCGATTATCTCCTGCCGCCGCGCGACGTGTCCTTCTTGCTCCACGTCGCGCTCGTCTCTGGTTACGACAAAGGCGCTTATTATCCGAAGCATCATTTTTTTCATTTCGTCGACACGCTCGCCGACGTGATCCGTCGCGCGCCGGGCTGCGCGATCCTGCTCGAGCACGAGGTCGATCGCATCGACGTCGACCGCGGTCGCGTTTCATCGGTGCGGACGAAAAATGGACGGACGTTCCGCGCGCGTCGTTACATTTCGAACGTCGACCCGCGCCGCACCGCCGAGCTCGCGGGCCCGGCGTGGTTCGCGGCCGATCGCCGACGCCTTCGCTACGATTATTCGTGCGGCACGTTCACGATCTACCTCGCCGTGAAAAATCTCGATCTCCGCGATCACGGTTTTGGATCGTTCAACGTCTGGCACTATCCGCACGCCGACCTCGATCGCCTCTACGACGATCAACTGGTTCGTCACGATCTCTCGAATCCGTGGCTCTTCATGTCGACGCCGACGCTGCATTCGGACGAGCCCGGACTTTGCCCCGCGGGCGAGCAAGTCCTCGAGCTCGCGACGGCCGTCGACTACGAGAGGTTCGCGCGCATGCGTCGCGAGGATCGCCGCGCTTACAATCGCGAAAAGAAAATGCTCGTCGACGCGCTCCTCGCGATCGTCGAAGCGCGTTACGTCCCGCACCTCCGCGATCATCTTTCGATGCGCATCGCGGGAACGCCGGCGACCAACGAACGCTTCTGCAACGCGCCGCGAGGAAACGCGTACGGCGCGGCCTTGACGCCCGCAAACGTCGGGTTCGGGCGCGGACCGTATCGAAGCGCGATCGAAAATCTGTGGATGGCGAACGCGACCGCAGGCTTTCCGAGCGTCGCCGGCGCGGTCGGCGCAGGCGTGAATCTCTTCGCCGCGCTCGAGGCGTCATAAGGGCACGAACGATGCAATTCGTCCGAGCATGGATGACGATCACCCGATACGTAGAACGTGGCACGACATGGCCGCGTGGCAGAAGGGGTCGGTCATCGTGACCGGTGTCCTCATTTCGCCCGTCGTGCTGTTCGTCGGCTTCATCACGGCCGTTTCGCTCTGGCCGCTGTTCCTGCTCGGCCGCTTCGAAGGCAACCTCGGCAAGAAGCCCCTCGGCCGCGACATCGCGCGCGCCGTCCGCGACCAGCAGAAGCGCACCGAGCTCTATTACGAAGGCGCGACCCAGCACCCGGCGTGAGCGGCGCTCAGACCGCGCGAACGCCGCGCCGGTAGCCGACCTTCGCGAGCGCTTCGTCGACGACGTGCTGCCGGATGCGAACGTCTTGGTCCGCGTCCGCCGAAAGTACGAGTCGGTGACCGAGCACGCTCGGCGCGATCGCGCGCACGTCGTCCGGCGCGACGAACGGGCGGCCGCCGACGAGCGCGTACGCCTTCGCAGCTTGGAGGAGCGCGAGCGACGCGCGCGGCGACGCACCGAGCGCGACGCGCGGATGATTGCGCGTGAACGCGGCGAGCCCGACGGCGTAGTCGAGCAAATCGTCTTCGACGTGGATGCGCGCCGCGACCGACTGCAATTGCTGGACGTCTTGCGCCGTCAGCACCGGACGCGCGGCGGGCGGCTCGGTGCCGAACGTCTTCAGCATCTGCGCTTCTTCGCGCGGCGCCGGATATCCCATCGGCACGCGCACGAGGAAGCGGTCGATCTGTGCCTCGGGCAGCGGATACGTGCCCTCGAGGTCGATCGGGTTTTGCGTCGCGAGGACGAGGAACGGATTCGGCAGCTCGTAGCGATCGCCTTCGATCGTGACTTGCCGCTCCTGCATCGCTTCGAGGAGCGCCGATTGCGTCTTCGCGGGCGCGCGGTTGATCTCGTCGGCGAGGACGACGTTCGCGAAAATCGGTCCGGGCCGCAGCGCGAACGTACCCTCGCGCGGCGAGAGCACGTAGGTGCCGGTGATGTCGGCCGGCATCAAGTCGGGCGTGAACTGGATGCGGCGCGCGGTGCAGCCGAGCGCGACCGCGAACGCTTTGACGAGCGTCGTCTTCGCGACGCCGGGCACGCCCTCGAGCAAGACGTGGCCGCGCGCGAGGAGCGACACGAGCATCATGTCGAGCGCGCGCGAAGACCCGATGTAGATGCGCGAGACCTCGCGGCGCAGCTCGTCGACGCGCTCTTTCGCGGCGGCGACCTCGTTTTGGGCGACGGCGTGCACGGTCTCAGCGACGATAGCACGGCCATCCCCTCAAAGCGCGACGCCGATTCCGACGCTCGCGCCGGCGCCGAACGTCGAGCTCGTTCCGCCGCTGATGCGCGCTAATTCGAATGATCCGCTCGGGCCCGTGGACAAAAAGAAGTGCTGTCCGAGCCCGACGACGAGCAAAAAATCCGCGGACGCGACGAAGCCGGTGAGCGCCGACGTCCCGTACCCGGTCGCCGACTCTTGGCCGACGATGAGGCCCGCCGAGACGCGCGGCCACAAGTAGATCTCCTTGGCGATCGGCACGAGGTAGCCGACGCGCGGCGCGAAGAGAACGCTCGTCGACTCCGACTCGCTCGCGTCTTGCGTGCTGTGCGCGTAGTCGAT
>DASXHD010000123.1:0-10405 GCA_036488725.1 Polyangiaceae bacterium
GGTTTTGGACGAGCCGCGCGACGAGCGTTTCGATCTCGCTCGGATCCATGGGACGCGGCAGGCTAACACCATCCGCGCGTTGCTAGCAATCAAGCCAAATCAGCTCAGGCGCTACTCCAAGATGGGGTAGGACGGCGGCTGAGCGGTCGCGGTCGTGGTCGCGGTGGCCGTCGGGTGCGGCGCGACGTGACCTCCGTGGTGGCGGCCGTGCGATGCCGCGTGGGTCGGCGCCGGCGCGCTCGACGAAAGCTCGAGCACGGTCGGAACCGTCACGGCCGTGGCGGTCGCCGCTTCGGTGGCCGTGGCGGTCACCGTCGGCACCGCGGTCGCCACCGTCGGGGGCTCGGCAGGCACGGCCGCCGGGTCCTTGTGCCGAACGGCGAGCGCGACCACGAAGGTCAGCGCGATCACCAGCGCGACCGCGAGCACGACGAGCGTCAGGCTTCGCCGCGGCGGGGGAGGGCGGATCTCGAGGCTGTCGTCGGGCGCCGGCGGCGGCGGCCGAAACGATTGGAGCACGCGCCGGCCGTCGAGCATCCCGCCCGTCGCCAGAGAAGACCGGACCCCGCTCGTCACGCCGTTCGTCGCCTCGAGCGCGCGCATCAGCTCGGCGGCCATGTCGTCGGCGTTCGCCGGCCGGTCGTCGGCCTTCTTCGACATGCAGCGCATCACGGCGCGCTCGATTTCGACGGGGACGTTCGCCTCGGGGCACGCCTCGTTCATCGGCTTGGGCTGCGACTTGATGTGGCGCGCCATCACGATGATCGCGTCGTCGTCGGTGAACGGGGGCCTTCCGGTCAGCACGTGATAAAGGATGACGCCGAGCGAATAGAGATCGCTCCGCGCGTCGAGCGGCTTGGCCTGCGCCTGCTCCGGCGACATGTACCGCGGCGTTCCGAAGACGGTGCCGGCTTGCGTCTCGATCGCGTTCATCGGCCCGGCGCCTTCGCCGAACATCTTGGCGATGCCGAAATCGAGCACTTTGACGATCTCTTCGGCGATGCCGCTCGCGTTGACGACGCGCGCGAAAAACAAATTGTCCGGCTTGAGATCGCGGTGGACGATGCCCTTCGCGTGCGCCTCGGCGAGCGAGCGCAGCGCCTGGCACGCCATGTCGACGGCGGCCGTCGCGTTCAAGCGCTTCTCGCGCGTGAGCCTTTGCCCGAGCGACTCGCCGTCGAGCAGCTCCATGACGAGGTAGAGCTCGCCGGTTTCGCTTTGCCCGAAATCGAACACAGTGACGGTGTGCGGCGAGACGAGCACGCTGTTGGCGCGCGCCTCGCGGAGGAAGCGCGCCTTCGACGCTTCGTCCATCGCTTTGTCGCTGCGGAGGATTTTCAGCGCGACGTCGCGATTGATGTTGGCTTGCCGCGCGCGATAGACGGCGCCCATCGACCCGGCGCCGAGCTTCGCGACGACGCTGAAGCGGTTACCCAGCGTACGCCCGAGCATCGGGTCGAATTTGGCGGCGGCGAGGTCGGCCGAGCGAAGAAGGAGCGTGCCGTCGTGCGGGCAATGCGTCGGCGCGCCGGGTTTACGCTCGAATTGTTTCTCGCACCGCGAACAAACGAGCACGTCCGCGTCACGTTGCGATGGCGCAGTTTCGTCGGGGGTGTGCCGAGCAGTCGGATACGACAAAGGCGGCCGCCAAATGCTCGCGCGCCTGAGCCCCCGGCGCAAGCGACATTAACGGCCGGGCTTCAGCTCGAGCACGTTGCGTGGATCGCAAACGACCGAGATTTCCGGCGCGAGGAGCTGGTTTGGGATCGTGATGGCCGCCACGTCCACACCTTCACGCACCCGGCGCGCTTCGAGGTGGAGATGGACGAGCTCGGGCGATCCGGTGTCACCGACCTCGCCGATGACGTCGCCGACCCGCACCGTGCGGCCTTTCGTGAGGCCGGGCGCGATCGCTTCGAGGTGCCCGAACAAGAGGATGTAGTCGTGGAGGCCGCCGCCTTCGTGCACCGTGTGCCGCGTGACCACGGTCGTGCCGAAGAGCGGGCCGGTGTAGACGACCTCGGCGTCGCCTTGCTGGTGATCGAGCGCGATCATCGCGATGGGCGTGCCGCGCGCTTGCGGGAGATCGACCGCGCCGTGGCCGACGGCGTGGAGCGTCGCGCCGCGACGTTGCCAAGCGTCGGGACGATCGAGATCGTAGCCGGAGATGACGCTGTGGCCGCCGGGCAAGCCGGGCGGAATCGGATAGACGTAGGCGTCGTAATCCGCGGGTCGATCCGGGCGACGCGGGATCTGGTCGTAAAGCTCCCACTTGCCCGAGCGCACGCGGTGAGCGTTTTGTTCGACGGGAGCCTCGGCTTCGTCGGGCGCTTCGAGGTGGACGCACGCGCCGTTGTCCGGAAAGGTGCCGACCGCGCACGCGCCGTCGTCGCTCACCGCGGCGGCGACCTCGGGGCGCGCGAGGGACACGACCGCCGCGCGAACGACCGGCGCGACGCCGCGCGGCGCGAGCGCGAGCCCGCAAATCCCGAGCGCGGCGACCGAAAGGAGTCGTTGCACGATGCAACTATAACAGCCCAGAAAAACCATTGTTCCGGGCTGCGCCGCTCGCGTAGAAGATTCTCATGGATGCACGCGAGCGGTTGCAGAAGCTCTTCGATGCCGAGCGCACCGTGCGCACGCTCCACGGCGAGCTCCTCCGTGAGGACCCGAAGGCGTTGCTCGCCGTCGTCGCGCCCGCGGCGCGCGAGGCGCTCGCACAAGAGGAAGACGGCGAAGCGGTCGTGCGGCTCGTTCGCGTGGCCGAGCTCCTTGCCGAGGTGCCTGGCGACGAAGCCACCGATTTGCTCGTCGACATCCTCGGCACGCAGCACGGCGAGGCGCGCCTCTCGGCCGGCGAAGCGCTCGAGGAGCGCGGCTATGCGCGCTTCAAAGAGCTGGCGCTCGCCGTCGAGCGTGCGCTCGATCGATTGCCGAAGGACAGCGTCGCGCTCGAGGAGCTTCCGTATTTGCTCGCTGAGATTCCGGAGCCGGGCGTCACGAAGCTGCTTGGTCGCTTTCTCGAGCTTCCGTCGGCCGAGGCGGTTTCGGCGGCGATCGAAGCGCTCGTCGAGGTCGGCGATCCGGCGAGCACCAAGCTCCTCGCGCCGCTCGAGAAGGACAAGCGCACGGTGAGCGTCGCCGGCGAGCAGACGATCACGGTCGGCGAGCTCGCGCGCGAGGCGAGCGAGCTTCTGCGCCGCGTGCGCGCGGAGTGACGATGAGCGCGTCGTCGCCCGAGTTCGCGCCGCGGGGCGGGCGCCTCGCGCCGGCGGACGCGGCGATCTTCGAGACCTTCGTCGTGCCGCGGTATTTGTCGCTCTTCGGCGATCTCGCGCTCGAGGCGATCGTCGAGTCCGACGGCGCCGAGGTCGTGCACTTCGGTTGCCGAACGGGTTATCCGGATCGCGGCGTCGCGCTGCGGCTCGCGGGCGCGCGCATCGTAGGCCTCGACGAGTCGCGCGCAGCCGTCGAGCTCGCGCGTGCGAAGGCCGCGACGATGCCCGACATGACCGCCGAATATCACGTCGCCGATGGCTTCCCGACGTCGCTCCCCGACGGCGCCTTTTCGCACGCGATCGCGCTCCACCCGCTCGCCGCGCCGGAGGAGCGAAGCGCGCTGATCGCCGAGATGGCGCGCGTGCTCGCGCCGGGAGGTCAGCTCGTTCTCGCGATGCCGCTGCGCGGCTCGTTCGGCGAGGTCGCGGATCTCTTGCGCGAGTGCTCGCTGAAGCGCGACGACGCGCTGCTCGCCGCCGCGGTCGATCGCGCGATGGCGCAGCGCCCGACGGTCGAAGCGCTCTCCGGCGAAATCGAAGAAGCCGGTTTCCACGACGTCGACGTGACGCTCCGTCCGTGCGCCGTCGCGTTTCCGAACGGACGCGCGTTCGTCGAAGACCCGATCACGCGTCTGCTCCTCTTGCCCGAGTTCCGCAAAAACCTAGGCACCGAGGACGTCGCGCGCCCGTTCGAATACGTGCGCGACGCGATCGACAAATATTGGAGCGAAGGCGACTTCGAGCTGAGCGTGCACGTGGGCTGCGCCACTGCACGCAGGTAGCTTTCTGCTGCTCAGTGGCAGTAACCGTCGATGCAGATGCCCGTGCCTGGGCAGTTCTTGCCGATGGTCGGATCGCAATCGCTGCCGAGGTTCGTCGCGGAGCCGCAGACGTTGTACGAGCCGGTCTCGGTCGTCACCTGCTTGCAGATGTTGAACTGGTCGGCCGTCTTGCACGCGTTGGTGTCGCTCGGCGAGCACGCGATGTAGCAGTTGTGGCGGAGGCAGATGCTGCCCGACGCGCACTTGTCTTGGACGCCTTCGGTGTCGCAGATGAAGTTCGGCTTTTCGTCCGGCATGCAGCCGCCGTTGACGCACTTGAGACCGTTGCTGCACGTGTTGCCCGCGCCGCACTTCGTGTCGCAGTGGCCCTCGACGCAGACGCCGCCGCTGCCGCAGCTGCCGCCCGGCGTGGTGCACGGGCTCGGGTTCTGCGTGCAGACGCCGTTGCTCGTGTCGCACGCGTAGCCGTTCGGGCAAGCTTGCGAGCCGCTGCACGACGGCGTGCAGACGCCTTGCACGCACTGTTCGCCGGCGCTGCACTGCGTTCCGTCGGCGCATTGATCGGCCGGCGGCGTGCACGTCGCGTTCAAACATTTCGAACCGGCGCCGGAGCTCGCGCAGTCGCTGTCGGCGAAGCAGCCCGAGTAGTTGATGCCGGAGTCGGTGGTGCCGCCGTCGTTACCGCCGGTCGGCTGGCAGCTCGCTTGGCCGCCGGAGACTTTGCACACGTAACCGTTCACGCAGCCGTTCTGCGTGCAGTCACCGGGTTGGCACGTCCCGTCGATCGAGCACGTCTCGCCGCTCGCGCAGTCGCTCGGCGAAGAGCAACCGCCCGACGTCGGCCCGCCGTTGTCGGGATAGATCGGACAACCGAGCATCACACCGAGGCCCGCCAGCACGCCGAACGAAAGGATTCGCTTCATGGTCCTGCCCACGAGTCTAGCAATTGACGTGCCCTGCACAACCGTTGCGGTGTCCGCCAAAAAAGGGGCGTTTCGCGGGGTAGTGTGGACCTTCGTTCACGCGCAAGGTGGACCAACGGCCCGCTTCCTCGTAAGGTGTGGCGGCCGCCGGTCCCAATGTACGTCCAGTGCGAGCGTTGCAAGACCGAATACGATTTCGACGACGCGCTCGTGAGCGAACGGGGCACGACCGTCAAGTGCACGCAGTGCGGTCATCAATTCAAAGTGCGTCGCGCGGCGGCGCCGGACGGCGGAACGGATCGCTGGGTCGTCACGACCGTGTCGGGCAAGACGCTCGTCTTCACGTCGCTGCGCGATTTGCAAAAAGCGATTCTCGGAAAACAAGTCGCGCGTAGCGACTCGCTCTCGCGCGGGAGCGGGCCGCCGCGGCTGCTCGGCGCGATCGCCGAGCTCGAGCCGTTCTTCGACAAGCGAGCGAGCGTGCCGCCGAACGCGAGCGACGCCGAGCCGCAGACGAATCGCAGGCCGCCGTCGCATCCGCCGGCAGCGACGGGCGCGAGCGCGCCGCCGCCCGCTGCGCGTCCGCGAATCGACACGCTTCGTCCGCCGACGGGCGCGATCGTGCCGCCCGCGGCGTCGACCGCGACTGCGTCGAGCGCGCTCTCGACGACGCTTCCGCACCTCTCGGCGCCGACGGCCGAGCCGTTCGTGCCGCGGCCGGTAGGCGGGGCCGACGGCGGGACGCCGCGCATGGCGACGCCGCAGCCGGAGCCGTCGGCGACCGTGCCGGCGTTCGTTCCGTCGCTCCCCGCGCCGCAGCCCGCGCAGCCGCAGTCGGTGCAGCGGACGATGCCGCTTCCGCAGTCGGCGCGTCCGCCGCAAGCTGCGCCTTACGAGGCGATGAGCTCGCCGCTCCCGCCGCCGACTGCGCCGACCCGGCCGCGTTACGATTCGTATCCGGCGCATCCGTCGATTCCCGACGAGCCGTACGCGCCGCCGCGCCGTCGCGTCGGAGGTTGGATCGTCGCGGTCGTTTTGCTCGGCGGCGTGAGCGTGTTGGGATTCATCGTCGCCAAGCCGTACCTGATGCATCCCGCGAAGCCCGCCGCGACGCTCGCGCCGCTCGATCCGAAAGCGCAGGAGCTTTTGACCAACGGCGAGCGCGCGTTCCAGAGCGGCGATCTCGATGCGGCGAAAGAAGACTTCGACAAGGCGAGCGTGCTCGCCGACAAAGATCCGCGCGTCTTGCTCGACGTGGCGCGCGTGGCCGAGGCGCGCGCCGACGTGGCGTGGCTCGCCGAGCGTCTCGCGCCGCAAGGTGAAGCGCACACGAACGCGCGCAAGGAGCTCGACGAGCTCTCGGTGAAGTCGAGCTCGGCGGCGGACGCGGCGCTCGGCGTCGCGAAAGACGATCCGGCCGCAGTGCGGTCGAAGATCGATGCGCTCCGCATCGCGGGCGATCTCGCGCAAGCGCGCGCGCTCGTGCCCAAGCTCGTCACCTCGTCGATCGGGTCGCAGCCGGAGACCGAGTACGTGCTCGCGGCGCTCGACCTCGCCGACGCGACGTCGCCGACGCCGCAGGTGATCGAACGTCTGCGCGACGCCGCGGGGAGCGAAGGCAACCTCGGTCGCGCGCGAGCCGCGCTCGTCTATGCGCTCGCGAGAACCGGCGACGCGGCCGGCGCGCGCAAGGAGCTCGAGAAGCTTCTCGGTTTGCCGCGGCAGCATCCGCTCCAGTCGGATTTGCGCGCGCTCGTCGATCACACGACCCAAGCGCAGACGAGCGGCGACGCGGGATCGGTCGCCGTGGTGGACGTCGGGTCGCTGCCGGGCGTGCACACGGGCGGGTCGAGCTTCGCCGCGGCGGATCCGCGGACGCTCAATCAAGAGGCCGACACGGCGCGCCAGCACGGCGACTACCCCAAGGCAAAAGAGCTCTACGGGCGCGTGCTCGAGAAGAGCCCGACCGACTCCGAGGCGCTCGCGGGTCTCGGCGAGTGCGCGTACGCGCAGCGCGACATGGAGAACGCGAAGACTTATTTCCGTCGCGCGCTCGACGCGAACAGCAGCTACACGCCCGCGCTCATCGGGCTCGCCGACGTGATGTGGGACTCGGGCGATCAGGCGGGCGCGCAGAAGCGTTACAAAGACATCCTCGATCGACTGCCCGACTCGATGGTGCCCGCGCGCGTGAAAGAACGCGCCAACCAAGGCGCCGCACCGGCACCGACGACCGCGCCGACGACCGCGCCGACGACCGCACCGGGCGCGACGGCCACGACCGAGCCGGAGAAAAAGGAATGAGAAAATCCAAGCTCGCGCTCGTCGCGCTCGCGGTCACGCTCGGCGCGTGCGAAGGGCGGCCGCGCAGCAGCACCGGGAGCGGCGAGAAAGCGCAGCCGCGCTCGGGCCCGGCGCTCGTCGTTCTCGACATCAGCGGCGGGCTGCCCGAAAAAGAATCCGGCGGCCTGCTCGGTCCGCCGCCCGGCACGCGCCGCTCGTTCGACTCGCTGCTCCGCGTGCTCGAGCACACGCGCCACGACAAAGACACCAAGGGCTACTACGTGAAATTCGGCTCGGCGTCGTTCGGGACGGCGCGCGCCGAAGAGCTCGGCGAGATGCTTGCCAACATACGAGCAGAAATGCCCGTTTATTGTCACGCGGACGAGCTGAGCAACTCGTCGATTCTGACCGCCGCGCGCGGCTGCACGAAGATTTCGCTCTCTCCGTCGGGCGAGGTCGAGACGGTCGGCATCGCGGCGCAGGTGATTTATCTCCACAAGCTCCTCACCGAGGAGCTCCACATCGACGTCGACATTCTCCAAGTCGGAAAATACAAAGGCGCCGAGGAGCCGCTCACGCGTGACGGACCGAGCCCCGAGGCGCGCGAGTCGCTCGAAGGCATGCTCGGCGACGTGCGCACGTCGTGGCTCGACGAGATCGGCAAGGGTCGTGCTTCGCACGCCGGCGTGCGCGACGCGGTCGAGGACGGGCCGTTCTCGGCGCCGGCCGCGAAAGACCGCGGGCTCATCGACGCGATCGGCTACGAGGACGATGCGCGCGACGAAGCGAAAAAAGCGGTCTCGGCGGTGCGAACGGTCGTGCGATATGGCCCCGGCTCGGGCAAGTCCGACGGGCCGGACCTCGACGACCTCCTTCAAGTGTTCGCCGGCGACGACACGTCGACGCCGCAGGTGATGGTCGTGCGCGCGGTCGGAAGCATTTCGATGGGCGGCGGCGGGAGCCTCCTCGGCGGCGACGAAGGCATCACCGAGAAGGCGCTCGTTCGGCACATCAAACGGGTCGAGGACGACGACGCGGTGCGCGCGGTGGTCTTGCGCATCGACTCGCCCGGCGGGAGTGCGCTCGCGAGCGATTTGATTTGGCACGAGCTCATGAAGCTCCGAAAGAAAAAGCCGATCGTCGTGAGCGTCGGCGACATGGCGGCGAGCGGGGGGTACTACCTCGCTTCGACCGGCAACGAGATTTTCGCCGAGCCGACGAGCATCGTCGGGTCGATCGGCGTCGTCGGCGGCAAGATCGGGATCGGCGACACGCTCGCTTCGATCGGCGTGCACGTCGAGACGTTTCCGGCGAAGAAGGGCGACGACGCGGCCAAGGCGCGCGCGGGTTACGAGTCGCCGTTCGTGCCGTGGGACGACGCGACGAAGGCGCGCGTGCTCGACTCGATGAAGGGCGTCTACGATTTGTTCCTCACGCGCGTCGCCGAAGGGCGCGGGACGACGGTCGACAAAATCGCGCCGTCGGCCGAGGGCCGGATTTTCAGCGGCGTCGAGGGGAAGAAACGCGGCCTCGTCGACACGCTCGGCGGGCTCGACGCGGCCATCCGGCGCGCGAAGGAGCTCGGGGGCCTCCCGAGCGACGCGATCGTGCGCGTCTTTCCGGCGGCGTCGCGCCTCATCGACGCGCTCTACGGTTCGTCGGGGCCGGACGCGC
The DNA here is from genome assembly GCA_036488725.1 of Polyangiaceae bacterium. Classification (GTDB taxonomy): domain Bacteria; phylum Myxococcota_A; class Polyangia; order Polyangiales; family Polyangiaceae; genus DASXHD01. The sequence goes on from DASXHD010000123.1 coordinate 8,941, forward strand.
GCGAGCCCGAGATCGACCCGACGAAGCTGGGCGCACCGAGCCCGTGGATTTTGTACGCGAAGGAAGTGTCGCCCGAGACGTTCGTCTTCGCCGAGAGCCTCGCGCCGCTCGCCGACCACGAACATTACGCTTGCGCGGTGCCGTTTGCGCTCGTCGTGAAGTAGGTTCTTCCGTCATCTTCTTCCGTTATCGTGGGGGGAAGCGATGTCGAGCGGCGATCCCAACGTCCACACGCGCGTGACGCTGCCTCCGCCGGAGTGGGCGCCGGCGCCGGTCGCGGCGGAGAGCCCGCCTTCGATCGTCGAGCCGGTCGCGCGGCGCGAGGGGCGGCGCGCGGAGGAGGCGTCGCTCCGTGCCGCGCTCGATTCGGCGCGCGCGAGCGGGGACGACGCGGGCGAGCGGCGGGCCGCGGTGGACCTCGCGCGGTACCTCGCGACGCGCGAGCGCGATTTGGACGAAGCGGTCGAGCTCGGGCTCGCGAGTGTCGAGCGCGGCGGGGACGCGGAGCTTCGTAAGGAAGTCGCCTCGTGGCTCGAGATGCTCGGCGAGCCGGGGACCGCGGCGATGATGCTGCGCGAAACGACCGAGAGCGGAGCGGCCGCCGCGGCGACGATGGTGCGAGTCGGCGTGTTGCTCGCGCGCGCGGGCGACGCGCGCGGCGCGATCGCGGCCCTCGAGGACGCGGCCAAGCTCGACCCGGACGACGCGACGGCGCTCGAGCTTCGCGGGACGATCGCGACCGATGCGCGCGTCGCCTCGCGGTGCTTTGCCGATGCGGCCGCGCGGCGTAAAGCGGCCGGGGCGACCGCCGCCGAGCTCGAGGACGCGCTGCGCGCCTTCGCGGTCGACCCGGCGAGCGAGCCGGCCGCCGCGGCGCTCGATCGGGCGCTTCGCGATCGCGGGCGGACGGGGCCGGCCGATGCGGTTGCGCGGGCTCACGCGCTCGCGCTCGAAGGACCGCTCGCGCGGCGCGCGCTGATGCGCATCGTCTCCGAGCGGCTCGCCTCGCACGATTACCTCGAGGCGCTCGGTGCGTCGCTCGATGCTCACCTCGATCGGATTTTTTCCGGCGAGGACGCGGCGACGTTCGATGGCGTCCTCTTGCGGCTCGGCCTCCTCGAGGTGCTCGCCGCCAGGCTCGAGGTGCGCGTCGAGACGGCGTCCGAGGAGCAGCGTCCGGCGCTTCGCGATCAGCTCGCACGTCTTTACGGCGGGCCGCTCGGCAGCCCGCGTCGCGCGGCGCGGCAGCACGTGCGCACCATCGCGGAGGACCCGGCGCGCGAGGACTCGCTCCTCGCGCTGCGCGAGCTCGCCGAGACGATCGATCGCGCGCCGCTGGTCGAAGCGCTCGTTCGTGGCGCGGCTGCAAAGCATGCCGACGCCGAGGCGCGGGCACATTGCGCGCGCGCGCTCGCGGTCCTCGCCGAGGAGACGCTTCGTCATGGGCTCCTCGCCGAGTGGGCGT
>DASXHD010000125.1:0-41939 GCA_036488725.1 Polyangiaceae bacterium
GACTTGCTCGACGATCGGCGAATCGATCCCGAGCTTGCGCGCGAGGTCGTACGCGGCGTGGGCGGTGTAGTAGCCCTCGGCGACGGTGCAGCGGCTCGCGACGTACGCCTTCGGGTCGACGCCCTTCGCGACCTCCACGCCGAGCTGGCGATTGCGCGAGAGCTCGCCCGTGCAGGTGAGGACGAGATCGCCCATGCCCGCGAGGCCGAGGAACGTGAGCGGGTCGGCGCCGAGCGCGACGCCGAATCGCGTCATCTCCGTGAGGCCGCGCGTGAGGAGCGCGGCGCGCGCGTTGAGGCCGAGCGAGAGCTCGTCGCAGGCGCCGGCGGCGATCGCGATCACGTTCTTGAGCGCGCCGGCGACCTCGACGCCGATCGGATCCGAGCTCGCGTAGACGCGAAACGTCGGCGCGTGGAGCATGCGCTGGATCGGCTCGCACGCCGTGAGCGATTGCGACGCGGCGACGATGTCGCACGGCAAGCCCATCGCGACCTCTTTCGCGAACGTCGGACCGGACAAGAACGCGACGCGCGACGCGGGCACCGCGGGAAGCGCTTCGGCGAGCACCTCGCTGAGGAGCTCGAGCGTCGACTCCTCGATGCCCTTCGATGCGACCGCGACGAGCACGTCTTTCGGGAGCGCCGGCGCGAGCATCCGAGCGACCGCGCGCAAGTGCTTCGACGGCGCGGCGAGGATGACGAGCTCCGAGTCGGCGACCGCTTCGGCCGCATCGAGCGTCACGCGCACGGCGTCGGGGAGCGTGAATCCGGCTAGAAATGGCTTGTTTTCACGTGCGACGCGCGCGCTCTCCTCGACCTCCGGCTCGCGCGCCCAAAGACGCACGGCGTGTCCCATGCGCGCGCCGTGGATCGCGAGCGCGGTTCCCCACGCGCCGGCGCCGACGATCGCGATCTTCGACATCGCCGCGAGCGTATCAGCAGATCACTTCTTCGCCGTAACGAGCAGCACCTTGCCGAACGGCGCCGGGAACGCGCCGCGCGTCGCCTCGACCTCGGAGAAACCAGCGGCGAGCAAGCGACCGCGCACGGTCGGCCAGAGAAACGTGAGGTAGTACATGATGAACGGCGGCGAGTAGATCGCGTTGCGCGCGCGCATCGCCGCGTTGAATCCTTCGGCGGCCACGCGCCAAGGCGACGTCCACGGCGGGAGCTCGCTCGTCGCGAACACGAAGCGCCCGCCGGGTTTCAGCGCGCGGAAAATCGACGAGACGAACTGCGGCTCGTCGCGCTCCTCGATGTGCCCGAACGCGCCGACCGAAACCGCAGCGTCGAACTCGTTCGCGAACGGCAGATCGAGCGCGTCGGCGCGAACGAGCTCGGCGCGAAGCCCGTCGTGCTTCGGCGCGTCGCGGAGCCTCTGCGCGGCGACCTCGAGCATGCCAGCGCTCGTGTCGACGCCGACGACGCGATTCGTGCATTCTGCACATAAAGCGACGGCCGCCGCGCCGGTGCCGCAGCAAACGTCGAGCGCCGCGCGCACGGGCCCGACGCGACGCGCGATCTCGCGAACGATCGGCTCGGGCGTTCGAAACGGCGTCCAGTCGAACTTGGGCGCGATGAGGTCGTAGCCGTGCTCGGTCGACGACATGGCTTGCCGCGCGAGCTCGAAGAGTGTGGGGCCTTTCGGATGAAACACGTCGGTCGCTCAAAGTAGCGTGCATTTCGGACGGCGCTGGGGCAACTTGACCGTGTGCGGTCCCTTCGGAACTTTTTCGTGCTCGGCTTGGTCGCGCTGGCTCTCGGTTGCGGAGGCGACGACAGCGACGGCGGCCCCGACGGGGCTCCGCTGGATTCGGCGGCCGACACGAAGGGCGACGTCACGGTCGACGCGAGCGACGCGAGCGACGCGAGCGACGGCGGGGCCAACGACGCGCCCGCCGACGCGCCGATCGACGCGCCGATCGACGCGAACCTCTCGCCGATCTCGCAGCAGATCCTCGCCGTGCGAAACGCCGCGGGCGGCAGCGCGCTGAGTCTTCCGATCGACGGCGCGATCGTCACGTACGTGAAGCCGCTCGTCGGCAGCGAGCCCGCCGGGTTTTTCGTGCAAGGCGACGCGACGGGCCTCGCGATTTTCGTCGCGGTCGATCCGGCGACGCTCACGCCGATGCCCGTCGCCGGCGATCAAGTTTCGTTCACCGTCACCGCGGCGAGCAGCGTGAGCGGCCTTCGCGAAGTGACCGCGCTGACGGCGTTCACGCGCACCGCGCAGAACGTCCCGCTCGCGCCGCGCGACGTATCGAGCGCGACCGATCTCGTCTCGAGCCTCGACGCGTACGAGAGCGAGTACATCACGCTGAACGCGACGGTCGAATCCTCGTTCGGCCAAGTGCAGCCCGCGTTCGTGCAGGCGCAAATCCAAACGACCGGCCTCACCGGCAACGGCGCGCTGAACCTCAGGCTTCGCGCGCCGCAAACCGTCAAGAGCGCGACCGGCCTCGACGCGGCGTGCACGGTCACGCTCACCGGAATCATGATGCGCTTCGGCGGCGTCGCGCAGCCTTCGGGCTGGGTTTCGGGCGATTTCGCGGGCGTCTCATGCAACGCGCCGAAGGTGCAAAGCGCGGTCGCGACGTCGGACACGTCGGTCGTCGTCACGTTCGACCGCGACATCGACGGGGCGACGCTCGCGCTCGGCGGAGGCCAGTTCGCCTTCGACAACGGTCTCACCGCGAGCGCCGCGTCGGTCGCCGCCTCGAACCAAATCGCGGTGACGACCGCGAGCCAAGGCATGAACAAGACGTACGACGTGACCGTCGACGCGTCGCTGAAGGACACGCTCGGCAAGGGCGTCGACGGCGCGGCCAACACGGCGAAGTTCACGTCGTTCAACAGCGTCGCCGTCCTCCAGCTGAACGAGGTCAGCCCGAACATCACCGGCTCGCTCGATCTCGTCGAGCTCCTCGCGCTTTCGGGCGGAAGGACCACGGGCATCACGGTCGTGCAAAACATCTCGAGCCCGACGGTGCTCGCGACGCTCCCGAACATCACGGTCGCGCCGGGCGACTTGATCGTCGTGCACCTCGGCGCGACGACCGCCACGAGCGAAACGACGACCCGAGCCGACTGCGGCGACCCGTCCTGCTACCCCGGCGCATGGGACGTGAAAGGCACGACGACCGGCATCACCTACTCGGGTCGCGTGCTCGTCGTGCGCGCGCCCGACACCACGATCCAAGACGGCGCCGCGTTTTACACGAGCACGCCGCCCGCGGGATTCGCCGCCGACGTGATGTCGCTCCAAGCCGCCGGCGCCTGGCTCCCGGCCGATTGCGCCGGAAATCCCTGCAACACGAACACGCTCGCCGAAGGCGTCTCGGTGAGCTGGACCGGCGTCGGCTCGACCGCCACCGGCGCGAGCGTCTCACGCAAGGCGAACGCCGACACGAACTTCGCCGCCGATTGGGCCGTCGGTCCGAGCACGTTCGGCTCGTCCAACCCGTGAGGAGCATGTAGTCTCGTCGCGTGGGTCGAACCATCGCCCTCGCGAAGGTGCTCGGCGCCCTCGCGTTGGCGGGTGGCGGCGCGACGATACTTGCATATTGCACGCTTTACGGGCCCGACCTCGTCCCCGAGATCGAAGCCGGAAGCGGCATCGGATTCTGGTCCGGCGCTTACGACGCGGGCGGCCAAACGTGCTTCTCCGCCGGTGAGCCGACGCCCGCCGAGCGACCGGCGGCCGGCGACACGAGCGAGGTGTCGCCGATCTACCTCGCCGTCGGCACGATGCGCATCGGCTCGCAGGACGCAAACTTCCAGCCCGACGCGGGCGCGTGGGAAGATCTCGGCTTCGACCTCGACGGCGTCTGCACCAACTCGCCGACGTGCACGCAGGACGACCCGACCGTCTCGTGCAAGCCGACGGTCGCCGCGATTCCGTACGACGGCAATTATTGTCGCGACAACACCTTCGGCAAGCTCGAGGTGCAGGCCGCGTCGATCCCCGAGGTCGGCGGCAAATACGGTTTGAACGACGACGCCTTCAACTGCGCGCTCTGCACCGGCGCGTACAACTTCGTGATGAAGCTCTCGCACTACAACGGCGGCGCGAACGACGACTCGGTGCGCGTCGATTTGTATCCGTCGCCGGGCCTCGTGAGCGTGCTCCCGTGGAGCTGCACCGATCCGAGCTGGCGCGTGCATCCGTGCTTCACCGCGGACATGCCTTGGTACATTCGCGACACCGCGGTGACGCAAGACGCGGGAGGACCCAATCTTCCCGACGCGGTCTTGTCGGATCCGAACGCGTACGTCAAAGACGGTTACGTCGTCGCGCAGCTGCCGACCGACACGCTCTTTTGGTTTCCGACGATCGCGGGCCGCAAGAGCGACGTCGCGACTGCGTTTCCGCTCAAGTTCACGCAAGCGGTCGTCGCCGGTCACGTGACCAAGGCCGAGGACGGCACGTGGAGCATCGTCGACGGAACGATCGCCGGGCGGTCGCGCGAGAGCGACATCATCGAAGGCTTTCGGCTCATCGGATTTTGCGACAGCGATCCGAACTACACGCTCATGCAAGGCTTCCTTCACGGGAGCCTCGACATTCTCGCGAGCGGGCAGAACGATCCGAACGCGACGTGCGATTCGGTCTCGGTGGGCATCGCGTTCACTGCGCGTCAGGCGACGCCCGGCCCGCTCATTCACGTCGACGACCTCGTCGAGTGCGCGCTCGGCGACGGCGGCGCGGACGCCGGTGCGGACGGCAGCACCGATGCCGGCGCGGATGCCACGAACGACGCAACGGGCGACTAGATATGGTAGAGCGCTGAAATGCGCTGGATCTGCGTCGCATTCGGATTGCTTGCATCCTGCACGGAACAAAATCGCATCGTCGTCCACACGGGCACGCTCGATGACGTCACCCGGCCCGACGTCGGCGACGAGGTCGAAATCGTGCACGTTCCGACCGAAGGTTACGTCGCGCAGAAGCCCGGCTACTACGCCGTGCACGACGCGAGCGACTGGCTCTTCGTGTGGAAGGACCCGCGCCCCGACGCGCAGCCGCCGCCGCCGCCGAGCGGCACGAGCTTCGACCGCGACATGCTCTTCGTCGCGACCGCGCCGGACGCCGCCGCGAAATCGATCGAGATCAAGCGCGTCGTCGAGCAAGCGAGCGGCCTCCACATTTACGTGGTCGAGCGGCTTCCGGGCGCCAATTGTCCGGTGACGGCGAGCGGACCGCCGCCGATGGACATCGTCGAGATGGCTTCGACCGGCGCGGACATTCACGTCCACGCCGACCGCGTGCGCGACGACCCGTGCGGCCCACCGCCGGACGCGATGGTCTTGTGCCGCGTCGCCGGCATCGGCCAAGCGGGGGCGCGCGACATGATCGCCAAGCCCGGCCAAAAAATCGATTGCGACTCCAACCAAAGTCGCCCGCACACCGGCACGATCACCGATCGCGTCTGGCAGCTCGAGCCCGCGCCCGGCTCGACGACGAAGCTCGCCGTCGGCCCCGAGAGCCGCGGCATCACGTTTTTTCCGGACGCGTGGGGCACGTATCGCGTGAGCGTCGAGGTGCGCGATCAAGTGCGCGCCGGCAGCGCCTACGCGCTCGTCGAAGCGCCGCCGCCGGCCGACGGTTTTCCGATCGAGCTCCACTGGACCAAAGTCGATCGCAACGACGACCCGAGCATGTACCCGCGCGTCGAGCTGCGCGTCTCCGATGGGACCGACGAGTGCAGCCCGACGGCCGCGAAGCCTTGGTGCGAGGTGCACGTGACCGGCACCGTCCAGCGTGCGATCGTGCGACCCGAGCCGGGCAAGACGTACCGCGCGTCGGTCGTCTACGACGATTTCCGGCTGAAAGGCTCGGCGATGGCGTGCGTGCGGACGTTCCCCCAGGGGCCCCCGCTCGCGGGGACGAGACCGCGCGCGCCGCTGCCGCGCGGCGCGCAACCGCTCTCCGCGCGCGTCTGCGACGAGGCCCTCCACAAAGCGGGCGATGCGTGGGACCTCGGCACGCTCGACCCCGCGTCGCGAACGTTCGTCCCGCGCTGAGCGCCGTCGTCAGAACGCGCCGATGTCGTAGCCGGCCGAGCCGCCGATCGGCTTTCCGAAAAAGTTTTGCTTGCCGACGTCGAGCGAGTACGGCGCCGCGGTCAGATCGATCCCGTGCCCGAGCATCGGCGAGCCCGTCTTCAGCGAGTAAGCGCCCGCGGCGCACGTGCTCGAATAACCGTTGCAGGTCCCCGCGGTGCCGGGCGCCGTGAGCTGCGGGTCGACGCTCAGCGCCTTCGGGTCTTCGCCCGACGCGGTCTGCCACGACGCGAGATCGGTGTAGCGCGTGCCGTTCCACTCGATGACGACGTTCTGATCGCCGGCATAATCGTTGTTCACGAGCGTCACGCCGCTCGGGTTGGTCGCGTTCGTCCAGAGCACCCAGCTCTGACTGAAGAAATGCGCCGTCGAATAAAGAATGTTGTTCGCGATGACGCCGCCGGTCGGCACGCCGTTCACGAACGCGAGCGCAGGCGACTGCGTGCCGTCGGGCGTGTTGTCGTAGACGGTGTTGTTGTAGACGTTCGTGATCATCGGGCTCGGGCCGCCCGAAATGCTGATGCTACCGGTCGCCGTCGTGCCGAGGAGCGCGTCGTGCTCGCTGATGTTGTAGCGAATCGTGTTCGGCCCCCACGTGCCGTAGCCGAAGAAGAGAAAGCCCGCGCCGTAGTTGTCGTGGCTGTAGTTGTATTGCATCACCGAGTTGGTGACGTACCCGTCGAGATCGAAGCCGTCCCAATCGCAGCCCGCCGTGTACGTGAGCGGACGCGACGCGTAGGCCTCGTTGAATTGCACGGTGACGTCGTTCGCGCTGTAGACGAGCACGCCCGAGTTGCCGCCGCACGTGTTCACGTTGCCGCCGAGATCGTGCATCACGTTGTATTGAACGACCGCGCCGTCGACGCCGTTGACCACGATGCCGTTGCCCTCGGAGCCGTTCGGGCCGTTCGGCTTGCCGCCGATGTCGTGGACGCTGTTGCGCTCGTAATAGACGTTCTTGATGTTCTCGCTGTTGCCGTAACCGGCGACGCCGTTGTCGTCGAGGCTCGACGCGCTCGCGCCGTGGAGCTCGTTGTCGAGGATGCCGACGTTCTGGATGCCGATGCCGGAGTCCGACGTGAGGAAGATCTCGCCGCCGAAATTATTTTCGGTCGTGTAAAAGCCGCTGATGTCGCAGCGGCGCACGACGAGGCCGTCGACCATCGTTTGCGTTTGGTTCGTCAGCCACACGCCGAACTCGGCGCCGCCGGCGTTGCCGACGATGGTTGCATCCTGCACGTAAACGCCGCTCACGCCGCTCACGGTGATCGCCGCGGCGAGCGAGCCCGAGCAATTCGCCGTCAGCGTGAACTTGCCGGTGCCGTACGCGCCGAGCGTGAACGCCTTGGTCGCGGTGCTCGCGACGTTCGCGCCGAGCTTCACGCATCCGGTGAAGGACTGTCCGCCTTCGAAGAGCACCGAGTCGCCGCCTCCGAAGGACGAGGCGTTCACTTTGTCGACCGTCTTCCACGCCGTCGCGGGGGACTTTCCGTCGTGCGTGTCGTCGCCGCTCGGCGAGACGTAATACGTCGTGCCGGTGCCGGCGCCGGTCGGCGCGTTCGGAAAGGGGACGTCCGCGCCGCCGTCGGTCGCGTCATCGTCGCCGGCGGCGTCGAGCTGTGCGGCGTCGGTCGCCGCGTCGGTGCCGGCGTCGCTTGCGCTCGGACTCGAGCTCGAGCACGCCGCGAAGACTACGCCAACGGCCAGAACGAAAATGACGCGCACGTCAGGTCGCGCTCCCGTGGCGAATCGCGCGCTCCTCTTCGCCCAGCAGGGCGACCGCTTCCATCGCGCGCTCCGAAACGGCTTTGAACGTGCGCGGGCTCGCCGGTTGATCGAGCAACCCGCGGAAGTCCACCGGCTCGCCGAAAACGACGTTCACGCGATTTCCTTTACCTGTAAAGTTTCCGAGGACCTGCTTCTTGAGATCGTTGCCGAGCCCGTTGATGAAGACCGGCAAGACCGGCATGCGCGCTTGGTGGATGATGCGGCCGACGCCGCTCCGCGCGGGGAGCTGCGTGTACGCGTCGCCGGTGTTGCGCGTGCCTTCGGGGTGAAGGCCGATGAAGAAGCCGCCGCGGCGGAGCAAGCGAATCGTCTCGTCGAGGCTCGCGACGTTGAGGTGCGCGAGCGCCTTGTCGCGGAAGACCGGCGGGTACATCGCGAAGAAGCTCATGATGCCGTTGACGAAGATGCCCGCGGCCGAGTCGTAGAAAAAATTCGAGCGCACCGGGAAGAGGATGCGGTGCTGCATGCCGCGCTTCACGAGGTACGCAGTGATGACGTACATGTCGAAGAAGCTGCGGTGGTTCGAGACGACGATGTAGCTCTTGTCGTCAGCCAGCTCGCCGATGCGATCGCGACCGTGAACGTCACGGATGTTCCGCGTACAGATCTCGATCCAGTTGCAGCCGAAGGTTCGCTGGCCGAGCCGTAGCGCTTGGTCCAAGAGGCCGGGCTCGAGGCTCTTCTGCACGATTCGCAGGTGCGCGTGGGCGATGCGCGGCAGCTCGGGCGCACGCAACGCGGCCGCGGGATCTGCCGTCAAACGCTCGAGCTTGGGCGCCGCCGGACGATGCTGATCGGCTTGAGTCATCTGTGTATGCTGCATGCCCCATGTCCCGGTGGCTAATCAAGAGCGAGCCGCATGTTTATGCGTTTCTGCAATTGCAGAACGATGGCAAGACCTCGTGGGACGGCGTCCGCAACTTCGAGGCGCGGAACAACCTTCGGGCCATGAAGAAGGGCGATCTCGCGCTTTATTACCACTCGAACAAGGGCAAAGAGATCGTCGGCGTCGCGCGCGTCGCGCGGACGGCGTATCGCGATCCGACGGCGCCGAAGGACGAAGACTGGGTCTCGGTCGAGGTCGCGCCGGTCAAGGCGCTCGCGGCGCCGGTCACGCTCGCCGCCGTGAAGGCGAACAAGAAGCTCGCGAACATCTCGCTCGTTCGGCGCTCGCGCATCTCGGTCGTGCCAGTCACCGACGCGGAGTTCGACGAAATTTTGAAAATGGGAACCACGAATGTCTGAAGTCGACAAAATCATTCGTTTGCTCAAAGACCCCTCCGTCGAAAAGCGCATCGCAGCGGCGATCGTGCTCGGCGAGCTGCGCGTGAAATCGCCGGCGGCGATCGAAGGCTACGTCGCGCTTCTCGACAGCGGCGTCCCGGTCCTGCAGCGCCACGCTCTCGAGGCGCTCACGCAAATCGGCGCGAAGAAGATCGTCGCGAAGGCGATGGAGCTCCTCGGATCGAACGTCGAGGACGTGCGGCGCGCGGCGAGCGCGGCGATTCGCAGCGTGGGCGAGGACGTGGTGCCGCTCATTCGCGCGCGGCTCGGCGCGGGCGACGTCGCGGGCCCGGAGCGACGCGCGCTCGACGCGATTTTGGCCGACCTCGGCGGGAAAGATGCATTTTCCACGCTTCTGGAGGGCCTCGCGACCTCCGAGGGTGAAGCGGCGAAAGCCGCGACGCTCGCCGTGCGACAGCGCGTGAAGGACGCGGGCGCGCGCGAACGAAATTCGTATCTCGCCGAGACCGAAAAATATTTGAAGAAGAACGGCTCCGCGGCGCCGAGCGCGATCGCCGCGGCGCTCAAGATCCTCGGTTATCTCGAGGACCCGAGCGCCGTGCCGACGCTCCTCGCGTACGCGACCGCGAAGAATCAGCCGCCGGCGGTGAAGCAAGAGGCGCTCATCGCGCTTCGTTTCGCGCTTCAGGGTAGCAAGCCGAACGCGAAGGTCGTCGATGCGCTCGCCGCGGCAGCCGAATCGCCGGACCGCTCGCTCGCGCACACCGCGCTCCACACGCTCGGAACGCTCGCTCTTCCTCCGTCGATGCAGGCGCGCTTCGAGAAGCTCCTCGCGCACCCGGACATCGAGCGCGCGCGGTTCGCCGCGGCGTATCTCGCGCGGCAATCGGAGCCGAAGGCGCTCGTGAAAGCGCTCGTGAAAGCCGACCGCGCGCGCGCCGAGATGCTCGCCGAAGCGCTCGGGGGAATCGAAGAAGCGGCCCCGGCGCTCGCGCGCGCGCTTCTCGAAGCCAAAGAAGACGACCGCGCGTGGCTCCTTCGCAAAGTCGTCGCGCCCGTCGCGAAGGCCGTTCCGCCCGCGCTTCGCAAGGAGCTCCTGGCGACCGCCGAAAAGCGCCTCGCGGCCGGCCAGAACGCACAAGCCTTGCTCGACGTCGCACAGGCTGCCGACGCCGAAGCGGTCGCGAAGGCGCTCCGCGCGCTCGCCGAGCGTCTCCGCCGGAGCAAAAACGATCCGCGCGCGGCGACCGTGCTCGGCTTGCTCCTCCGAACGCCGCACGGCACCGACGAAGACCGCTACGTCCTCGCGTCGATCGAGCTCCGTCAATCGAACCTCGACACGCGCCCGCAGACGCGCGCCTCCGACGGCGCGCTCTCGCGCCTCAATTACCTCACCAAACGCGGTTACGACGTCGCGAGCGCGCTCCGCAAGGATCGTGCATTGGAGCTCGACCACCTCTATTACGTCGGCTTCCACTTCGCCGAGGAGGGCCACACGCTCGGCGACGACCTCCTCGAGCATGTCGTGAAAAAAGGCGGGAAATCCCGTGTCGCGAAGGCCGCGAAGAACAAACTCTCGCTGACGACCTGACGAGCTTGACGGCTCTTGCGCACCCCGCCACGATGGGAGCGTCATGCCTCCGTTCGATGACGACGACGGCGAAAAAACGAACGTCTCCAAAATGGGTGACGTCGTGCGCGAGCTCATGTCGCGCGGCCAGCGCGATCGCGCGTACCTGATCGTCCTCCAAGGCTCCAACGTCGGCGAGATGTACCGGCTCGAAGCGGGAGAGAGCGTGCTCGGTCGCGGAACGGCGGCGACGATTCGGCTGGGTGACGACGGCATCTCGCGACGTCACGCGCGCGTCATCGTCGAGAACAACGCCGTCCGCATCGAGGACCTCGGCAGCTCCAACGGGACGCTGGTCAACGGCCAGCTCATTCAAAATCAGGGCCTTCGCGACGGCGACAAAATCCAGCTCGGATCGACGACGATCCTCAAGTTCACCTACCACGACAAGCTCGAGGAAAATTTCCAGCGCGCGATGTACGACGCGGCGCTCCGCGACGATCTCACCAAGGCGTTCAACAAAAAATATTTTCTCGATCGTCTCGAGCAAGAGGTCGCGTTCGCGCGGCGGCACGGCTCGTCGCTCTCGCTGCTCATGTTCGACGTCGATCTCTTCAAGCGCATCAACGACACGTTCGGTCACGTCGCCGGCGACCAAGTGCTCGCGCGTCTCGCGCAAGTGACGCAGAGCACCGTGCGCGCCGAGGACGTGTTCGGGCGTTACGGCGGCGAAGAGTTCGCCGTGCTCTGCCGCGGCATCGCGCTCGGCGACGCCGCGACGATGGCCGAGCGTCTCCGCGCGACGGTCGCGGGGACGCAGTTCGTCTACGAGGCGGGGCTCATTCCAGTGACCATCAGCATCGGCGTCGCGGCCTACCCAGAGGTCGCCGTGCAAAACGGAATCGAGCTGATCGCCGCCGCGGACGAGGCACTTTACGGTGCCAAGCGGAGCGGCCGAAACCGCGTCGTCATCAAGCAATAGCCCGCAAAACCCGCTATTCTGGTCGGCCTATGGTTTCGAAGGCGGAGCCCCAGAGCGTCCAGCCGGGTCGCGCGTTCGGCAAATACGTCATCAAGCGCGTCATCGGCGAAGGCGGCATGGCGACCGTGTTCGAGGCCGTTCACACGAAGCTCGATCAGCGCGTCGCGATCAAGCTGCTCAATCGCAACTTGATGCAAAAGCGCGACGTGGTCGCCCGCTTCGAGCGCGAGGCGCGCGCCGCAGCCAAGCTCCAGAGCCCGCACGTCGTTCGGGTCATCGACGTCGACGCGAACGAAGAGGGCCGGCCGTACATCGTCATGGAGTTTCTCGAAGGCCGCGATCTCGAAGAAGAGATTCGCACGCGCGGGCAGCTGCCGATCGGCGACGCGGTCGCGTATCTGCTCGAGGCGTGCTCGGCGGTCGCGACGGCGCATCGCGCGGGCATCGTCCACCGAGACATCAAGCCGGCGAACATCTTCATCGCCGACGAGCGGCCGCGAAAGACGATCAAAGTGCTCGACTTCGGGATCTCGAAGCTCGACTCTGCGACCGAGATTTCGACGACCTCGACGCAGACGATGCTCGGCACGCCGCTCTACATGTCGCCCGAGCAAGTGCGCAGCGCGCGCGACGTCGACGGCCGCACCGACATTTGGTCGCTCGGCGTCGTGCTCTACGAAGCGCTCACCGGGCAGCTCCCATTTTTCGCGGAGGAGGCGTCGGCCGTCATCGCGGCGATCGTCTCCGACCCGATCGCGCCGGCGAGCCAATTGCGGCCGGATCTGCCGCCCGCGCTCGCCGGCGCGGTGATGAAGGCGCTCGAGAAAGATCGCAATCAGCGCTTCCGGCTCGTCGACGAATTTGCGGCGGCGCTCATGCCGTTCGCGCCGCCGTGGTTTCGGCCGCCGACGCCTTCGTTCGCGCCGCGGACGCCGGGCGTCATGAAGCCGGCGCATCTTTCGAGCTCGCTCGTCGAGTCGCTCGAGGACGAGCGGACGGTCGCCGATCCCGACGCGGCGCCCGACGCGCTGCGACCGCCGCGTGTGCCGGCGGCGCCGGTGAGCGCGTTCGAAGCGGCTGCCCTCGCCCAGCCTTCTCCGATCGCCGCCGCCGCCGAGCACTCACAACCCGCCGTCGCGCGAACGACCGCCGGCGGCGACAAGGTCAAGCCGGGCGACCGCTCGCGCCTCGTGTTCGCGGTCCTCATCGGGATCATCGCGGCGATGGGCGTGCTCGCGATCGCGATCGCCGTCCGCAATTACACGAGCCGCGCCGCGGCGACGTCGGCCGCGCCGCCTCTGCTCGCGCCCACGCCGTCGGTCGCGCCGAGCGGCCTCAGTTCATCTTCACCTTCAGCCCACGTCCCAGCGCGGGCTGCAACATCGAATAATCGGTGACCGGCGTCCCCGAGACGTCGAGCAGGCGAAGGTCCTTCGCGCCGCGCAGCGGGCTCACGTCTTTGACCGCCGTGTTCGCCATCGTCACTTTTTGAAGCTTCGTGAGCTTCTCGAGCGGCTTGAGGTCGGTCACCTCGGTGCCGTCGATCTCGAGCTCGGTGAGCTCGGTCATCGCCGCGAGCCCGCTGAGATCGTTGACGAGCGTGTGCGACAAATCCAGCCGATCCATGTGCACGAGCTTCTTCAGCGCGTCGACGCTCTTCACTTTGTTGTCGGTGCAGCGAAGCGAAATCATCGTCGTCAAATCGGCGATCGGCGAGAGATCGTCGAGATCGCCGCGACCGATGAAGAGATCGTGGAGCTGCGTGAACTTCGGCATGACGCACGGGTTGAGCTCGTTCACGGGCCCATATTTCGTGAGGTTGATCGACTTCACGTTGGCGAGCTCGCCCGGCGTGATGGGGCCCGACGGCTTGTTCAGCTTGAGCCGAACTTCCTTCTCGAGCGCGTCGTCGCCGGCGAAGTCGACGACGCCGGGCGTCGTCCCGCACTTCCACACTTTCTTCTGAATGACCGCCGGCAGCACGATCGAGCTCGAAGGCGCGGGCGTGTCGGCGGCGATCGAAGCCGACGGCGCGCTCGCCTCGGCCGTCTTGTCTTTGTTGTCGTCGCACGCGCAGAGGAGAAGCGCCCCGAGGAAGATCGCCGATGTCTTCATGGCGCGCATACTAACCTGGGACGACGACGATTTTCACCTGCGGGTCGAGGAGGTAACCGCCTTCGCCGCTGAGGATGACGTCGCGAAGTCCCAGCTTGCGGAGGGTGCCGAGGGCGACGTAGACGCGGCTCGCGCCCGCGTCGCGGAGAACGCGTTCGCCGGGCCAGCCCGCAGCGAGGAGATCACCCACCGTGAGCGGGTGGCCCGGCGCTTTTTCGTGCTCTTCGATCAGGCGCAAGAGGAGCAGGCGGACCGGTTTTCGTTTTTCGAGCGAGACGCGCGCGCTCGTCGGCAGCCACACGGTCGTCGCGTCGACGCTGACAGTGAGCTCCATCTCCCCTGTGACGGAGCGTATCAGTGCGCGGCGGCGCGACCGAAGGCTTCTTCGAACCCGACCGTCTTGCTCGGACACTTGGTGCCATCGAGCTTGTAGGCGTTGATCGCAGCCAAAATGCAGGCGCTCGTCGCAGCCGGGAGCGTCTTTTTCTGTTTCAGGTCGGTCTTGGTGACCTTGCCGTGCGCGTCCACCACGAACCGAATGCTGACGTGCCCGTCGATGGACGGATCGCGCGAAGCGGCGTCCGACCAGCACTCTTTGACCTTCTTCCGGACCTTTTTTTCGATCGGCATGGTCTCGTCACCGCACACGGCGACCGACTTATCCACATCGTCCGACGGCGCCGCGTCGGGCGCCGCAGCCGCCTGCGCGTCGGTTTGCGTCGCGGGCGCGCCCGCGTCCATCGCCGACTCGCTCGTCGTCGCCGTCGCCGCCGCGTCGCTCTGCGCGGTTTGATCCGGCTGGGGCTGTTTCGCTTCTTGGTTGCCGCCGCAAGCCGCGATCCAAAACAAAAATGCCACGAGCTTTCGCATGCGCCGAATCGTACTCCGCGCGTCGCGAAGCACAATCAAACGAAGTTCATCGCAACGATTCAAACAAACATTTCAAACGCTATAACTCGCACAAGAAACGAGAGTGTTCCAAACCCAGCCAAAACAAGGCGCGCGGTCGACCTGTGGAGAACCCGTGGAGAACCATGTGGACACCTTGGTGAAGAAAAAAAGTGATTTGATTGCGATTTTTTTGTTGATCGACTTCGGCGTCTTTGGCATAACGCCTCTCGAAGTTCGCGGTACGTCAGTTCCGCGGGCGGACGAGTCGTAGAAGTCGTCAGGGCGCTGCGACAGGTCGCTTCGGATTCCGAATCGACCGGTCGAGCCGAAGACAAACCGTCGCTTGGAGCCGTCAGCCCCAGGCGAGGATCTTCGGAAACAAAGGCGCGGGCGCTCTTCGCTGCAAAGCCGGAATCACGGCCGCGTAACGAAGAGGTCCTGCCGCGTGATTCAGGGAGCGATCCCTTCCGTCACTCGGTTCCTGGCGGTGAAAAGCACCTCGGTCTTCGGAAAGACGCGCTCCTTCGCGGGAACGCATTCGGAACGAAGGCCTAGGCCAGCGATGCGGACGTGTACAAGCACGCGAATGGGCTTCCATCCCATCTCGCACGCATCGCCGGTGACAGGAGGCGCTCGAAAGAGCCAACGAGGGAGAACCTCGAGGCGTAAGCCTCGAAGGGTCGCTCGCACCCGCAAGGGAGCGAACGTTTGCCTCTGCTCAACTCTTTCGGCCTACGCGTTTCCCATGTCCTTCGGGCCCACCTGAAAGGTGTCGTTCGAAGGGGCGCAGAGCTTGACCGCTCTGCGGGGCTGAGCTCTCGAGGCCCAGCGTCGGGGAAAATTGCGTAGCTCATTGCGGCGCATCGAGGACGCACCTTCTTTGCAAATAAAGAGGAAGGCGCGCCCAGCGTGAAAAGCGCATCGTGCGTGGCAACGACCCCAGGGCAACCCCCTGAGGCGGGTGAGGATCGCGCTCGTGGATTGTGCTCGTGTGTCGACCATTGAAAATTCGTTGCAGAAGTTCGAAAGGCTGCGTCCGGCCCAGGGAAGCGCCCGCATCGATTAGATCGCGGACGTGAACGGGGGCCTAGCCGAAGCAACCGCGTTTGGAAAAACCAGCGCGGAATCGCGGCGGCAAAAAGACGTAGTGCACGGCCCGGCGGCGGCAAAACCGTCGGAGTCGAGCAGGCACGTACGAATGAGCCTCGTCTCGATCGTACGCGGCGCGCGTCGCAAGACGCACGTTGAAGAAGAGCACCTATCGAACGAAGTCGTGCCAGACCGCAGTACGGCGACGCTTTCACGAGCGCCGTCGCGAGCGATCTAGACGCCTTCACGATGCGTGGGCCACTGCGGAGGGATCCGCAAGCCGGCGCGGCGGAGGAGACGTGACAGGCACGGCAGGAGGTCGAGAAAGTTGGAGCTCCAACATTCTCCACTCCAGCCACGCTGGCGGCGTGAAACCGCTGGGTGTCCGAAGCGACTCGATCGCATCGGGAACGACCGAGACACGGGTGCTCGAGATTGAAGCAGTTGATGGCAGAAGCCGATCGCACGCATCATCGCGTGTGGGGCACGCAGCGTCGCAAGACGATGTGTGTATTCTACACGCTAGCCGAGGGGCTCCCTGGAAATCCGCGCTGACGCGGCCCGGGGCCAAATCCAACGGCGAAACGGTGTGCGAGGCGCCCTCGTGATTCATCACCGAATTCAGGGCGTCTCGATTCAAGGGCGCAAGCTCGTGAAGGTCGATACGGCGGAAGGCGTTCCGAGTCGAGGCTACGTCATCCCTTTACGGGGATGGCATCAGTGCGGCTCTGGCCATGCAGGTCATCTCCGGAAACGACGTCGAAAGGCGGCGGTGCCGGAGCGTTCGGCGAGGTCGCAAGGCTTCGTGCGGAACGAGTCGACGGTCGCAAGACCGGCGGCGTAGTCGGGCGCGATCGCGAGAGCGGCGCTGCACGACGAGCTCCCGACGGATGGTACCGGTCGGGGGTGCCTGCAGGCGACAGGGGACGTCAGAGGTCGGCGGAAATTTTCGTGGTGAAGGCTCTCCCAGCGGCAACAACGCGCGGAGGGTCAGCGTGGCAAACGTCGAAAGGCGTGCTTCCAACGGGAGCTCGCGCACCTAAAAAAGGCGCGGGTTCGGTCGATGGAGCGGTCGCAAGATCGTTCACGGGGAAGCAAGGCACGCATCACGGACCGTCGTACCGAAGCTGGCGCAGGCTAAAACCCTCGCCGACCCCTCACGGCCCTCGTGACGCGAATCACGCTGGGTCGATTCAGAGCGGGCATCACTGCCAACCGATGACGCGCAGTCCGCGGTTCGATTCTCCGGAAGCGGGAGACGAGCCGGGCTGCGAGTGGCGCGTGAGTCGACGGCCAAGGTGCCGTCTCGAAATGGGGCCAAGCGGCCCGTTCCCACGCAGCAAAAGCAACTTCCACGAAGGGCGGCCCCGGCGACGGGTGTCCGCCCTCGTGCTTTTTGTCCGTCTGCTACGCTGGTGTCGATGCTTCCTCGCGTCGCGGTGATCTCGCTCTTGCTCGGGTGCTCGAGCGCGCCGGCTGCGCAAACGGATGCAGGCGTCGACGCGGCGAACGACGTCTCGACTCCAGTCGACGCGGGAGACGACGCGAGCTTGCCCGGGTGGAAGCTCGTTTGGTCCGACGAGTTCGACGGCGCGGACGGCTCGGCGCCGGACTCGACGATTTGGTCGCACGAGGTCGGCGGCGACGGCTGGGGAAATGACGAGCTCGAGTACTACACCGACGGCGCCGAAAACTCGGTCGTACAAAACGGCAACCTCGTCATCACGGCGACCACCGCGGGCGCGAGCAAGTATTCGTGCGCGAACGACGGCGCGGGCGGCGCGTGCAAATACACCTCGGCGCGCATCACGACCGAGCCGAAGGCGAACGTGACCGGCTTCGCCGGGAGCTACGGACGATTCGCCGCACGCATGAAAGTTCCGGCGGGCAAAGGACTTTGGCCTGCGTTCTGGCTGCTCGGGACGAACATCACGCAAGTCGGCTGGCCCACGTGCGGCGAGGTCGACATCATGGAAATTCTCGGGAGCGACACGACCACGATGTACGGCTCGCTCCACTCCGACAAAGGCGCGGGCGAGTGGAGCACCGGGTCACCGTTCGTCTCGTCCGCGGGATCGTTCTCCGACGATTTCCACGTCTTCGCGATCGAGTGGAAGCAAGGGCAGGTCGATTTTTTCGTCGACCAAACCAAATACGAGACGATCACTTCGGCCGAGGTCGACGGCGGAGGCACGTGGGAGTTCGACGGTCACCCGTTTTACATCCTCTTGAACCTCGCCGTCGGCAGCAAGGATTCGTGGCCCGGCGCGCCGGACCAAACGACGATCTTTCCGGCTCAGCTTCTCGTCGACTGGGTCCGCGTCTACGCGCCGGACTGACCGCGGCGCAAACGGTCGGCGCGAGCGTTCCAAACGGTCGCGATCGTGAAGCGCAGCACGACGATGGACACGAGAAGGACGAGGCCCATCCACGGCATCGCGTGGCTGAACCGAATGCGCGCCGCGCCGTGCTCGAAGAAGAGCAGCAGCGATAGGCCGGCCATCGCGATCGGCGCGTGCACTGCCGCGAGCTTGAAGTTGAGCCCGTCCGCAACGGCATCGTGCGGCTCGGGCGGTTGAAAGGGCCACCACATTTTCGGGTCGTCGAGCATGAACCCGGAGCTTTCGCGATCTCGGGGTGTGGCGCAAACGGCACGACCGTACCGAGGGATCAGCTACGCTCGGAGCGTGAAAGAGTATTTCGACCACGTCCGCGCGCTCGAGATCGCATACGGCGAGGCGCTGAAAACCCACGGCTTCGACGCCGCGCTCATTCATTCGGGATCGCTCGCGCGGAAGACGATTTTCGACGATCAAGATTGGCCGCTTCGTCCGACGCCGCACTTCCAACATTGGATTCCGCTCGCCGAGCCGGACTGCTTCTTGTGGGTCCGCCCCGGTCGCAAGCCGATGCTGATGCGGCCGCGCACGTCGAGCTTCTGGGAGAGCCCGCCCGAGCCGCCGGCGCGATTTTTTTTCGAGGCGTTCGACGTCGTCGAGATCGACTCGTGGGAAAAAGTCCGCATCGAAGGGCGCGTCGCGTTCGTCGGCGAGCGGGAGGATCGAAGCTTCGGTCTGCCGCGCGACGCGGAGCTGATGCGCACGCTCGACGCGCTCCGCACGAAAAAATCGGCGTACGAAATCGCCTGCATCGCCGAAGCCAACCGCGTCGCGGCGCGCGGGCACGAAGCGGTGCGCCGCGCGTTCGAGGCGGGCGAGACGAACGAGCTCCGCCTGCATCTCCTCTTCTTGGAGTCGACGCAGCAAGACGACCCGGAGACGCCGTACAAGAACATCGTCGCGTCCGGAAAAAACGCGGCGACGCTTCATCACGTGACGTACCGCAAAGACGCGAGCGGCGCGCCTTCGCTTTTGGTCGACGCCGGCGCGACGCACTTCGGTTACTGCTCCGACGTCACGCGCACGCACGTGAAGCGCGCGGGCGCGGCGAGCGACGCGTTCGACGCGCTCGTCTCCGCCGTCGACGCAATGCAAAAGCGTTTGTGCGCCGCGATCCGCGCGGGCACAAAATACGAGTCGCTCCACGACGAGTCGCACCGGCAGACGAGCGCCTTCATGCGCGAGATCGGCATCGTGCGCGAGCTCTCGCCCGAGGCGATCGACGCGCGCGGAATCAGCCGCGCCTTCTACCCGCACGGCCTTGGTCACTCGCTCGGCCTGCAAACGCACGACGTCGGCTGCGCGCCGATGGCTCCGCAACCCAACAATCCGTTCTTGCGCAACACGTCGGTGATCGAGCCCGGCCAAGTCTTCACGATCGAGCCCGGTTTTTATTTCATCGAGAGCCTGCTCCGGCCGCTCCGCGAAGGAGAGCTTGCAAAATACATCGATTGGACGCTCGTCGATTCGCTCGCGCCGCTCGGCGGCATCCGCGTCGAGGACGACGTCCTCGTGAAACCCGACGGAATTCGAAACTTCACGCGCGAGGTCTTGCCGGGCTAACCTCCGCCCTCATGATTCGGACCCTCGCGATCGACATCGGCGGCACCGGCCTCAAAGCGACGATCCTCGACGAGAAAGGCAAGCTGCTGCACGAGCGCGTTCGCGTCGAGACGCCGCACCCCGCGACGCCGCACGCGATCGTCGCGGCGCTCGTGAAGCTCGTCGCGCCGCTCGGCGCCTACGATCGAATCTCAGTGGGATTCCCCGGGGTCGTCGCGCACGGCGAGACGCTGACCGCGCCGAACCTCCACCCGAGCTGGTACAAATTCCCGCTCGCGCGCACGCTGCAATCCAAGCTGAAAAAGCCGACGCGCGTCCTCAACGACGCCGGCGTCCAAGGCTTCGGCGTCATCAAGAGTCACGGCACCGAGATGGTCATCACCCTCGGCACCGGCATGGGCTGCGCGCTTTACGTCGACGGCCGCTACGTGCCGAACATCGAGCTCGCGCACCATCCGTTTCGCAAAGGCAAGACGTACGAAGAGTACATCGGCATGCGGGCGCTCAAAAAAGTCGGCAAGAAGCGCTGGAACAAACGCGTCGCCGAGGTGCTCGCGCAGATTCAACCGATCTTCAATCCGACGCACATCTACATCGGCGGCGGCAACGCGAAGAAGCTCCACATCAAGCTTCCGAAGCACGTGACCATCACCGACAACGTCGCCGGCCTGCTCGGCGGCATCGCGCTCTGGCGCGACTAGCTCGCGCGACGGCGGCGAAGCCCCGCGACGAGCGCGAGCGCGCCGAGACCGAGGCCGACGCCGATCGGTCCGCGCGAGCCGAAGCCGACCGAGCAAGACGCGGCCTCCGGCGACATGCCGCCGTCTTGGTTCGTGTACTCGAGCTTCGTCACGTCGAAGCCGTTTTGCGTTTCGTGCGTCTTGATCGCCTCGAGATCGCTCGTCGCGAGGTGCTTGTCGCGCGCGAGGATCCACAAATAGTTTCGCGACGGGTGACCGACGACGATGTAGCGATAATCGTCGGCGACCTCGGTGATCCAGTAATCGCCGATGAAGCCGCCGAGATCGATCCCGTACTTCGCGTTCGACTTGTCGCCGAGCACGTAGAGCGTCGCTGCTTTTTGCAGCTCGGTGCCGTCGGGCAACGTGCAGTGATTCACGACGGCGAAGTGACCGTCGGAGATCGGCGTGTACGTCGCGGTCGTGCCGGTGCAGCCCGCTTGCGTCGAGCGCGGCAGGCGCGCGATTTCGTACCACGTGCCTTGGAGCTGATTGGTGTCGACGTACGGCGCGGTGTCGAGCGGGCCTTCGCAACCGGCGAGCGCGCTCGCGACGATGACGGCCCCAAGAAGCTTGCGAAGCATCGCTTCGGAATAGACCAACCCGCTCGCTCCGTCGAGCGATGATAGGTTGGAGCGATGCGCGGCAGCCCGCTCGTCACAGTCGTGATCTGGGCGTTCTACTTCGGGATGACCGCCAGCATCATCCTGCTCGACCGACAAATTCAGCGGAACAAGGCGTACAAAGAGGGCTCGGTCGACTTCCTGGATCGGAGCCCCGCGGGCTACTTGATGCTCGCGTTCATCTGCGGCCCGTTGCCTCTCGTCATTTACTTCGGCGCCACGCGCAAGTCGTTCGTCGGCTGGCTGATGGGAATCGGCGCCGCGATCGCCGTCTACGCGGTGCTCTTCTTCGTGGCTTACGCCCTCTCGGTCGGCATGCGCGTCGGCGCGATTTAGCTGCCTTGCGTGAGCTGCGCGGCGCGCGCGGTTTCTTCGTAGCGAATGCCGCTGAACGTGCGCCTCGCGCTATTGAGCTGCCACTCGCCGGCGAAGAGCACGACGGGGCGATCGCGCACGTCCATCACCGGAATGCCGACGCGCTCTCTGTCGAAATTCCGCAAGTCGACGGCCTCGAATTTTTTGCCGTCCTCGCGCGCGATCCATCGCGCGAACTCGACGCTCATCGGCTCGAGCCGAACGTCGACGTCGTACTCGTTTTTGAGACGAAACTTCACGACCTCGAGCTGGAGGCGTCCGACCGCGCCCAAAATCGGATCGCCGGCGAGCCCCTCGACGGGCCGATAAAGTTGAATCGTGCCTTCTTGCGCGAGCTGCTCGAGGCCGGCTTTGAGCTGCTTTCTGCGCATCGGATCGATCATCGCCGCGCGCACGAAATGCTCGGGCGCGAAGCTCGGAATTTCTTCGAAGCGAAAATCCGCTCCCGACGTGATGGTGTCGCCGATCTCGAATAGGCCGGGGTCGTAAATGCCGAGCACGTCGCCCGCATAACCCTCTTCGACGATGCTGCGCTCCTGCGCGAGGAACGTCGTCGGGTTCGCGAGGCGCGTCTCTTTTTGCGTGCGGACGATCTTCACCTTCATGTTGCGCTCGAAGTGCCCCGAGCAAACGCGAAGGAACGCGACGCGGTCGCGGTGCGCCTTGTTCATGTTCGCTTGGATCTTGAACACGAACGCCGAAAACTGCGGCGAGTCGGGCGCGATGGGTCCCTTGTCGCTCGTGCGCGGGAGCGGCGGCGGCATCTTTTCGCAAAACGTGTCGAGGAACGCTTGGAGGCCGAAGTTGTTGATGGCGCTCCCGAAGAACATCGGCGAGACGTCGCCCGATTGAAAGCGCGCCTCGTCGAACGCGTCGCCCGCGGTGTCGAGCAATTCGACTTCGTCTTTCAAACGTTGGTAGCCCTCGCCGAGCTCCTCTTTCACTTTCGGATCGTCGAGCGAAGTGATCGTCGCGCTCGTCATCTCCGAGCCCATCGCGGCGCTCGACGTCGCCTTCGACGCGTCGAACAAGTGCACTTGCTTCGTCGCGCGATGATAGACACCGCGAAAACGCATGCTCCCGTCGTAGGCCGGCCAGGTCACCGGATAAACGCCGATGCCGAGCACGTCCTCGACCTCGCCGATGAGCTCGAACGGCTCGCGCCCGGGCCGATCCATTTTGTTCACGAAGGTGAAGATCGGCATTTTGCGTTGCTTGCAGACTCGAAATAATTTTTTGGTCTGCGGCTCGACGCCCTTCGCGCAGTCGAGGAGCATCACCGCGCCGTCGACGGCGTGGAGCGTGCGATACGTGTCCTCGCTGAAGTCGGCGTGGCCCGGCGTGTCGAGCAAGTTCATCTGCAGCCCGTGATACGGAAACTGCATGACGCTCGTCGTGATCGAGATGCCGCGCTCGCGCTCCATCTCCATCCAGTCGCTCATCGCCGAGGCTTTGCCGCGTTTGGCTTTGACCGCGCCGGCGAGCTGAATCGCGCCTCCGTAGAGGAGAAGCTTTTCGGTGAGCGTCGTCTTGCCGGCGTCCGGGTGCGAGATGATCGCGAACGTCTTTCGCCGTCGAATTTCGGTCGCGAGGTCGCTCATGCTTCGACCGCGCGAAGTAGCAGCGGAGTAATGGCGGCGCAATGCCCCGTGCGAAAGGGTGCGGGCACCTCGCACAAAAGCGCGGCCTCGAAGAGCTGAAGCGTTGTCACGGCGGACCGCACGCGTACGCTCGACGTATCGCCGCGCAGCGCGTAGCTGCGAGGGGGAACACTGTCCAATGCAACGCGCGGTGTGGCTCGCCGCGGCCATCACATTCGCTCTCGGCTGCGGCGGCAAGATTGGCGAGTCCTCCGACGCGGGGGACGCCGGAGCTGATCTCGATGGAGCGACGGACGGTGGCCTCATCGATTCAGGCGATGGTTGGACGAAATGCGAAGCGCCAAGTGGCGTGAGCATCTGCGGCGGTCCGAACGGGTGCGGAGCGCAGTGCTCGACTTGTCTCGGCGGCAACACGGGCGAGCTGAGCGCCTGTGACGACGTCAATTTCCAGTTCGCGGTGCCGAACGGCGCTGCAGACACCTTCCTTTGCCCGGACGGCGCGCTCAACGCGTGCGGCTTCGATCAGGGGGCGCCGGATTGTTGGGGCGGCGCGTGCGTTACGGAAGACCTCCCCAAACTTTATCTCGCCAACGGGCGGCCCGATCTCGCCCGCTACGCTGACCGTTCGACCTACACCGGCGATCCTCTCCCGCCCCTGGCCACTAGCTGCCCGCCGGTCGCGCAAGGGCTGACGCTCTGCGGCGGGACCTGCGATCCTTGCAACGACTCGCAGCATGTTTGCACCGGCCGTTCCCCGCTCCACCCCTACAGCATGTGCGTGCCCGCCGAGCCCACGAGCTTTCCCTGCGCCCGGGGTCAGAACGGCTACTGCAACTCGATTCGCAGCGGCTTCATGTGTATGACCTACCAAGTCGACCAGGCCGCGCAGACGATTGCGGACCAGAACAGTCTCTGCGTGCCCTCTTCGCTCTGCCAAGCGGCGGCGTCGAGCTATCCGGGCGGCGCGTTCTGCACGCCCGGCAATTGATCGTCTATCGTCGGCAACAGATCGTCTATCGTCGACGACAGTCGTTGCCTCGTGGACGATAGAAATCTCTATCGTCGACGATAGACGTCTCTATCGTCCGCGAGGCACCCACCCACGTGAGGGAGGCATCGTCTGTCATGAACAAGGGATCGTCTGTCAAAAAGAAGGCTTCGTCTGTCTCGAACGTCGCGGCGCCGCACGCGCACGCGCCGCTCGTCGAAGAGCAGTCGGGGCTTTTCACGCGAAAGAACGTCGGGCGCCTGCTCAAACCGATCGCGACGCAAGTGAGCGGCGCGCCTGGCTTCGTGCGCGAGCTTCGCGGGTCGAAGAGCTACGCGCGCGACTTCGGCGCCGACGCGCCGGCAGCCGCGGACGTGGCCGACGCCGTCGAGATCGCGGCAGCGTGGGCGGCCGAAGCGAAGAACGCCGACGCGTGGGCGAAGTTCGCGCAGCAGCAGAAGGAGATCGCCTGGAACGGCGCGCTCGGACTGACCAACAAACTGAAGACCGAGTGGGAGCACGCCGTCGGCAACCACCCCGAGATCGCCGCGTCCTACCCGGAGAGCGGGACCTTCTTCGGCGCGCGCAAGGGTGTCGCCGCGCGCGGGCTCGCGACGCGCCGGGCGAACAAGAAGAAGAAGAGCGCGACCACTCCGTAGGCCGGACGTCACGGTAAATTCGCGCAGCCCGGGGCCCAGACGGGGTCGGCCGCGGCTTTTCCGCCGGCGGTCACGCTCGCGGTGAGGTTCGTCTTCGCGCCGCCGCTCGGGTCGACCAAAAAGAGATCGCTCCCGTCGTTGTAGACGATGAGATTGGTCGGGCCCCACTGCGCGTTGCTCGCTTCGTTGCCCGACTCGGAGACGCCGGTCTCGACGAGCTTCGTGCCGGTCGTGCACGGATCGAACGGCGCGGTCGGCGCGTCGAACACGCGGAGCTCGCTCGCGTCGCACGCGACTTGGGCGACGAGCTTTTTTCCGTCGGGCGAGAGCGACGCGTTCGGAAAGACGAAGCCCGGATAGATCGGCGGCCCGTCGAAAAAATGGTCCTGCGCGAGGAGCGTGAGATCGCTGCCGTCCGGGTGAATCGACTCGAGGATGCCGATGGTCGAAAGACAAACCAGCGACGAATCGGCCGAAAAAACCGGGTGCCCGTAGCTCCACGGGCAGCAGCCCGCGTTGTACGGACCGGGCACGAGGAGCGCGTCGCTCGATCCGTCGAAACGCACGATGCGAAGATCGGGGATGTTGCCGTACGCGATCCATTTTCCGTCGGGCGACACCGCCGCTTTGCCGAGACCGGAGGACGGCGTGTCGAGGCTGATGTGGACGATCGTCCGCGTCTGCCCGCTCGCCAGATCGCGCAGGACGAGTGACTCGTCGTCGGACGACGAGGTGAGATAGAGCAGGCTCGCGCCGTCCGGCGAGACCGACGGCAAAAATCCGTCGATGCCGAGCAAGTGAAAATCGGTCCCGTCGGCGCGAATCGCGGCGAGCTCGAACGTGCCGGGCGGCGAGTAATCGAAGACGACCCACGGCGACTTCGCGCACGTCGCGCCGCCGGTGACCTGCGTGCCCCCGAGCTCGGTGCGCGCGCCGCACGCCGTGACGAGCAGAATCGAAGCCAAGAAGAAGCGCATGCCGACGGCATACCTCGTTTTTTGTCGTATGCTCGCGCGGTGAAACGCCGCATTCTTTTCTTTGCGTTCGTCCTCTTCGCGCAGTGCAGCTCGAGCACCAATCAGCCGCCCGGCGGCCCGCAGCCGCTGCCCGGCGAGCAGACGTGCGATCCGAACGCCGTCCTCGCGTTCAAGCTCTCGTTCGACCCGCCGAACGTCGTCGTCGCGCCCGGTGCGATGCGGCCCGCGCGGCTCATCGTCGACCCGGACGTGTGCACGCCGGCGAGCGTGAGCTTCACGTCGGGCGACGCGACGATCGTCGCCGCGCCGGCGAGCGCGCAAGTCGATCTGCGACACGCGACCTACGACTTCGTCCTCACCGGCGGCGCGCGCGGCACGACGCAGCTCACCGCGACGATGATGAAACAAAACGGCACGCCCTACACGAACCAAGACGGCTCGGTCGCGACCGGCACGCTCCCGGTCGACGTGCGCGATCCGACGGTGCCGCTTTGCGTGACCGGCGACACGCAGACCGGAACGCTCTCGGCGACCGCGCCGACCGCGTCGGGACGAAAGTCGCTCGTCAACGCGTCGGTCGGCAGCGACGCGGCAGCGTTCGGTCGCACCGATTGGCTCGGCCTGCCGACGTTCGACGTGAGCATCGGCTGCGGCACCGAGATGGCCGGCGCGCTCCCCGGTTACGTCGCGCTCTCGCCCGCGGTCACGTTCACGCCGACCTCCGTGCTCGCCGAAGCGACGCCGCTCCGACGCGAGATCGATTTCGCGATCCCCGTGAATCCCGCTGATTTCCCCACGCCCGCGCGCATGCGTCACCTCGAGGTCCTCTTCTCGAACGTCAAAGCAAAGACGCCGCGCCCCATCTCGATCGCGAGCCCGCGCATCGAAGCGACCGCCGACGGAAACTACGTTCTGAAATTCTCGTCGCCGTGGTTCGGCGCGTACCAAGCCGCCGTGAGGAGCGACGCCGGCACGCGCACGCACACGCGTCACCTCACGCACCGCGCGGTCATCGGCATCTCGATGGGCGGCGGCGGCGCGGCGACGTTCGGCTTTCATCATCACGACGAGTTCGACGCGATCGGCCCGATGGGCGGCCCGAGCGACTGGACTTGGCTCGGTTGGTTCGTCGAGCACTACGCCCTCGGCGGGTTCTGTCCCGCGTCGGATCCGACGTGCACGCTCCCGGGGCCGAGCGAGTACCCGAGCACCGACACGTACATGCACACCGAGGACTTCAACCACTGGTGGTACGAAGCCGGCAGCGGCAACGGCGGTCACTTCCCCCGCTCGGACTACGAACAGATTTTCACCGACCTCGCGCTGATGCGCGGCAACCCGAACGGCGACAACGACGATCCGGACCAAACGCACATGGCGATCTTCGCGGCGGGTCCGAAAGCGACCGACCCGTGGGTGACGGGCGACACGAGCGGCCTGCCGCCCGGAACGAACTGCGCGTTCACGCTCTCGCCGATCAACACCGACCCGAATTACGCCGACGAACAATCGGCGCAATCGGGCTGCGCGAAGACGCGCTGCGACGCGGCGCACACGTTCGTCGTCCCGAGCGGTTACTACGACGACGAGTACAACCCCGACGGCTCGCAGCAAGTCATCAGCGTCTGCGACGGCAACCAAATCGGCAGCGCGAACAACGACTCGGCCAGCCCGTACGAAAACACGTTCGTCCCGCCGACGCCGGACAGCGCGTACCCGCTGAGCCTCGGGCTCGCGGTCGATCTCAACAAGAACGGCGTGCGCGACGAAAACGAGCCGATCATCCGCAGCGGCCACGAGCCGTGGACCGACACGGGCGTCGACGGGCTCGCCGACGCGAACGAGCCCGGCTACGACGCCGCGACCAATCCCGACCCGAACGGCGACGACTACGACCCGTACATCAACCCGACCGGCACCGAAAACGATCACCGCTACGAGCTCGGCGAGCCGTTCCAAGACTACGGCATGGACGGCGTCCCGAACACGAAGAGCTCGCCCTACGACAAGGGCGAAGGCGACGGCGTCTTCACGATCGCGCGGGGCCTCCAGTCGTTTTACGACGTCGACCCGCACTCGATCCTGCGCGGCTGGTCGAAGCAAACGACGATGAGCGACGACGATCTCGCGCGCTTTTCGATCTGGAGCGACGGCGGCGTGCGCGATCTCTTCAACTTCGCCGCGGTGGCGACGCACCTCTCGGGCGCGATCTCGTCGCGCCGCACGAGCGACGGACACGCGATTCAACCCGTTGCATTCTACAACAACTTCAACATGCTCCCCGGCGAGGACCCGACCTCGCCCGACAACTTCATCCCGTCGCTGATTCGCTGGGCCGATCTCGCCGCCGCGCCCTCGCTCCGCTACGGCACCGTCGACGCGAGCGCCGCGCAGATCTCGCAAGGCGACGGCCAGCACGTCGGCACCGGCGCGCAGATCCTCTATCGCGTCGAGGCGGCGTTCTACTTCGTCGCGCATCAGTGGCCCGACGCGGATCGCTTGCTCACCAATCCCTCGAACGACAACCTCGAGACGGTCTCGCCGAACGTGCTCTGCGATGCGAGCAACCTCGGCGCGTGCTGCGAAGTGACCGGGCACTGCGAGGCGACCTTCACCGGCGCGAAATCAGGACGCAGCGGCCCGATCGCGATCACGCTGCCGCCCGGCTACGCCAACGAAGACAACCGCGCGCGCAACGTGCGTTACCCGGTCGTCTTCGTGCTGCACGGCTACGGCCAGAAACCGGAAGACCTCGAGGCGCTGCAGCTCATCTCCAACAACTTCATGAACGACGGCAACCGCTCGTACGAAAATCGTCTCGCGAAATTCATCGCGGTCTACGTCGACGGCCGCTGCCGCGAAGGCACCGCACCGAACGGCTCGCAAGCGGGCACGCCGCCCGGTCAGCCCGAGTGCATCCAAGGCGGCTTTTACCTCGATTCGACGCGCCCCGGCGGCGCGCTCTTCGACACGTGGTTCGACGAGCTCGTCCAGTACGTCGACAAGAACTACCGCACGATGCCCCCGAGCGACGTCACCGTCACGGAGTGAACCGTGCCGCTCCACGATGTTTGGTGTCCGGCGTGCGGCACGACGTTCGAGGCGATCGTCTCCACGGGAGCGACGACCGCGCGCTGCACGCATTGCTTCGGCGACGCGCGCACGGGACCGCCGGGCGACCCGCCGAGCGCACGCGCGCGCGTGGTCGCCGAAGCGCGGCGCCATGGAACGCTCGACGCGAAACGCGAAGCCGAGCTCGGCCACTTCGAAACATCGGACGCCGACACGCTTCTCGATCTCGACTGGGAGCACGCCGGCAAAAAGAAACTCGAGGCGGCGTGCGCGCAGCATCAGATCGCCTGGGCAGACGTCGAGGAGGATCTCTTCAGCGCCTACTACGACGCGTTTCAATCCGCCGCGCCGACCTGACGCCGAGCTCAGATGCGCCCGGGAAACTCGAGAGCGCGCCGAAGCGCTTCGGCCGTGATCGGTCGCTTCACCACGATGACCTCTGTCCCCGGCCCCGCGTCGAGCTCGAATGGCGACACGAACAGCACGGGGACGACCCGCCCAAAGCGCCGCACGATGACGGTCACGATGCTCGCGAGATCATGTGTGCCTTCGAGCTCGATGACGAACAGATCGGCCGCATCCCGCGAGATGTCGAACATGTCTTGCACCGGCACGTCGACGACCTCCGCGCCGGGCGCAGCATGCGCGATCTCCGCCGGCAGGTCCCCGGGCGATTCTTCGACGACCGCGATGCGCACGCGGGAAAACGGTAGCTCCGCTTCTCGTTCAGATCGCGTCTGGGCTCCGACGGCGCTCAGAATTCGCGCGATCGTTTTTTGCCCGAATGCTCTGGAGGACCCCATGAACGCGATCCGCTTTCCATCTCCGAAGCGCGCCGGATAAAAACCGCGAATCGTTCGTTCGAGCTCGGCGATGCCGTCGAGGTCGCGGTCGAGGACGATGAGATCCGGAAGCGTGTGGATCGCGAGCACGTCGAGCGCGCGCGCAGCGTCGTTCGTGCCGAACGTGGTCAAAGGAATGCTCGCGCGCGTTCGAAGGATCCGCGCGTGTTCTTCTGGTTGTCTCGTGACGAAAAAAACCGAACGCGCGCGCGCCGAGTCGTTCACGTGCGATTCAATGGGCGGCAGCGCGTTCCAGGCCTCGCGGCGCTGCGTGTCGCGGCGCGCCGCCGCGCCGATTTCCTCTTCCGACAGCGCGAGCCGTTCGCCGCGGATCGATCGCGTCGTCACCAGGTCGACCGCAGCCGCCGACGGATTCACCGTGAGCCGCGCAGCAGCGCGAAGGCGCGCGCGATCGTCATCGACTACGGCCATGAGCCGCACGCGGTCTTCGCGAGTGTCCGCGTAGACGCCACCAAACGTTTCCACTTCGCGAAGCAAGTACGCGACGTCCGCCGCGAGCTCGCGGTCCGCGTCCGACGGCATTTTCACTCGTCCCGGGGGATGCCGAGGATTTTCACCTCCAGCGGGTCCCAGACGACGACGTCGTCACCCTCCGTCGTGCACACGAATTTTCGCTGGTCGTCGCAAAGCCCCTGCGGGATGACGATCGCGCCGGTGCGCAAATCGAAGACGTAACCGTGGAGCGGGCAGACGACGCAGTGCGGGCGAAAATCGGAGCGGTCGCCCGCGGCGAGGCTCGCGCCGGCGTGGTTGCACGCGTCCTCGATCGCCGTCGGCTCGCCGTCCTCCATCGTCACGAGCACGTCGAACGGCGGATACTTCATGCGCACGAGCTCGCCGCCGGCGATCGCGCTCTTCGGGATTCGTCCGACCAGTTTCATCTAGTGCAAAACGCGCGAGCGCTCGCCGAGCGAGAGGCGCTGGCCGGCGAGCTCTTCGATCACCGCGCGCACGCGCGACGCGTCGTCGAGGTCTTCGAGGATACGCTGGCGCACGTCGGCGTCGACGATGAGGTGCGCGGCGCAGACGTCAGCGAGCACGCCGGGGCCTCGGCTCTGCGGCAGCTCGAAGGAAAACTCGCTGTCGTGTCGACGAACCTCGCGCACGAAATCGGTCGCCGCGGCGATGAGCGCGGCGTGATCTTTTTCCGGCACGTGCGTGTGCACCGGGTCGAGCACGCGCGCGCGCGCGCGGCGATACGGCGGCAAAAACGGCAGCTCCTCGAGCTCGACGCGCGCCGAGCCCGCGAGCACGAGGTTCGATCGCCCGTCGGGAAGCTGCTCGTGCTGCACGACGATCCCCGCGCCGGCGACGCGCGCGATCTTGTCGCGGCTCTCCAGCCGAACGACCGCCATCGCGCCGTGCGTCTCGAGACAATCGGCGAGCATCTTTCGATAGCGCGACTCGAAGACGTGCAGCGGGAGCATCGTGTTCGGAAAAAAGACGAGCCGCGGCAGCGGAAAAATCGGGAGCTCGTCGAGCGCGTGTTTCAGATCGTACATGCCCTCCCCCACTATGGTCCGAACATTTCGATCGCGCTTCCGTTCATCGCGGCGGGCGCGTCGAGCGCGGCGAAGGCGATGACTTTTGCCACGTCGAGCGCGCTCATCAAAGGATCGAATCCGCTGCCCGCGAGCATCGCCGTGTCGACGCTGCCCGGCAACACGATCATCGCTTGGACGCCCGTTCCGCGAAGCTCCTCGGCGAGCGATTTCACGAAGCCGAGCGCTCCCCATTTTGCCGCGCAATATGCGCTCTGCCGCGCGGTCCCGAGCGTCGACGAGATGCTACCGACCGCGATGAAGCGCCCGCTTCCGTGCGCGCGCATCTTCGGAACGAACGCGCGCGCGGTGAGAAAAACGCCCTTCAGGTTCACGTCGACGACGTGGTCCCAGTCGGCCTCGCTCATTTCGTCGACGCGCGCGCGACGCACGACGCCCGCGTTGGCGATCGCGATCGCCGGCGCGCCGAGCTCTTTCTCGACGCTTGCGGCCGCGCGCCCGACGTCGTCTGCATTCGCAACGTCACACGGCACCGCGAGCGCGCGCCGTCCGCTCTTCTCCACGAGCGCCGCCGTTTCGTCGAGCTCGCTCTTCGTCCGCGCGAGGAGCGCGACGTCGGCGCCGCGACGCGCGAGCTCGACCGCGACCGCGCGTCCGATTCCCCTCCCCGCGCCCGTCACGACCGCGATCATTTCAGCGGGGCCTGCACGAAGGAGATGGCCTCGGCGCGCGCGGCCTCGTCGACGCCGCGCATCGCGAACGTCACGAGCTTCGCGCCGTGCGTCCGCTCGCCGCGCGCGATCATGCACGCATGCGACATCTCGATGCGACACGCGACCCATCGCGGCGCGAGGTTGCGCTCCATCGCCGCGACCACGCCCTCGCCGATCGTCTCTTGCAGCGTGAGCCGCCGCGCGAACGCATCGAGCAACCGCGCGATGGCCCCGACGCCCATGATTTTTCCGCGAGGCGCGAACCCGACCGTCGCCTTGCCGACGCCGGTCATCAAATGATGCGGGCACGTGGTCGTGAGCGCGACGTCGCGAAGCTCGACGATCCCGCCATTTTCCCCGGGGATCGTGGCCTCACGCACGAGGGCGTCGACGTCGACGTCGTAGCCCGCGCAGAGCTCGTCCAAATACGCGTCGGCGACGCGCGCGCCCGTGCCTTCGAGATCGCGCTCGACCTTCGCATCGCGCCCGAGCGCGATCAAAAACGCATCGATCGCGCGCGCGGCAGCAGCTTTGTCGGGCTTCAATTGAGCATCATCCGGCGGCCGGACTCCTCGATGCGTTTTCGCGAAGCGAACCCCTCGTCGAGCTGGTGATAATGATTCACGCGCGTCTCGCCCATTTTCCAACAGAGCCAAACGAGCCGCCCGGCGACGGTGCCGTAGAAATCGACGAGCCCCTCGCGCGGATCTTTGAGCACGCCGCCCATCGCCTCGACCTCGCTCCAGCCGCGGTGATACGCGTCGATCGCGCGCGCGATTTCACGCTTTTGCTTGCGCACGGCGGGCGGGTCGTCGTCGCGCGGCGTCACGTCGACTGGCTCGCCGCGTCGGACCGCTGGACCGCGCGCGCCGGTCGCCTCGCCGAGCGCGTCGAGCATCGATTCGATGCGATCGCGCGACTCGAGCTGCGCGCCCACGATGCGCGTGAGCTCGGGCACGAGCGCGTTCACTTCCTCGAGCGAGAACACCTGCTGCGCCGGCATCGGGTGAAATATAGGTGATTCATCCACGCATCGCATCCATCGGCTCGAGGATCGCCGCGCGCCACGCGGGGAGCACCGACAACCCGACGAACGGACCGACCGTCGCCGCCGCGATGCCGAGGAGCTGCGCAAAATCGACCGCGGGTGTGAGCGGCGTCTCCGGGTAGAGCACGCTCCACCCGACGAGCGCGCCGCGAAGCCCCGGCGCGCCGAGCCAAAATACCCACGCATACGCCATGAAGAGCCCCGCGGCGGTGGCGAGCGACGCGACGACGAGTGACTCGAGCATCTTCGTCCACAAGACGTCGCGTATCGAAAATCCGACGGCCTTCAAAATGGCGATCTCGCGTTTTTCGACCGGCGAGAGCCCGCTCGCGCGATCGAGCGCGAGGACGACGAGCGCGATCAGCGCCGGAATGCACGCGGCGAAAATCAACCCTGCGCGGCGCCCGTACGCGAGCGTGTAGACGCGCTCCAAAATGTGTTTCTCGACGACGCGCGTTCCGGGCAATCGCTCGAGGACGGTCCCCGCGACGACGCGCGCCTCCTCCGGATTTTTCACGTCGATCGCGAGATCGGTCGCCTCGTCCGCCGGCAAGCCGAGGATCGCGCGCGCGTCCGCCTCGTCACAAAGAATGACGTCGGCCGCGTACAAATCGACCGCGCTCCCGAACGTGCCGACGAGCACGAGCGGCGGAGTCGGCTTCGGCGACGGCAGCCCGAGCGAGTCGCCCGCGACGAGGCCGAGCGCTCGCGCGAGCGGGGCGCCCGCGACCATCTCGTGCTTGCCGAGCTCGAGGTCCCGCCCCTTTTCGAGCGCGGACGCATCGAGCGACGCGACTCCTTTGTCGACGCCGACGATCGTGACGTTGCCCTGAAGCGCGGGCAAAAAAACGTAACCCCAAACGCGCGGCCGCACGCTCGCGACCGAGTCGATGCCCTCGAGCGCTTTGGCGTCGTCGAGCTTCACCGCGGTCGGCCGCCCGGCGACGAGCCGCTGCACGACGACGTCCGGCAGCGCGACTTGCGAACGCTCGGCCTCGCCGCGCAGCGCCTCGGTCAAAAACAAAACCGCCGCGACGAGCGTCACCGTGAGCGCGAGCCCGATCCCGAGCGCAAAGGCACGCGACCGCCGCCGCCAGAGCGACCCGATGGCGAAGGAGAGAATCGACGTCAACGCGTTCCCCACGCGCCCACGGGCGGCGCCATCGCTCCGCCCGCGGGGTCCGGATCGGGCACCGCGATGCCGTCTTGAAACGCGGCGCCCGGCTCTTCGAGCGACGGCGTCCGCAGCCAGCGCGCCCCGCCGGAGAGCGCCAAATCCCCGCTCGGCAAACGCTTGCAGACTGCAGCTATCGCCGGACGGTCGCGATCGCGCCGCGCGCGACGCACGTGCGCGTCGACGCCGATGACGACGATCACGATCGGCAACACCAAGAGAAGAAGCCGGTACATCTCAGGCCGGCAAGAACGCGACGAAGACCTTCGTCAGGAAAAAATCTGCGATGAGGATCGCGATCGACACGACGACGACCGTGCGCGTCGTCGAGCGGCCGACGCCCTCGGTGCCGCCGGTCGTGCGCAGACCGAAGTGGCACCCGACGATCGCGATGATGAACCCGAACACCGGCGTCTTGCCGAGGCCCGACAAGAGATCGCTCAGGGTCACGACCTGCAGCGAGGACCGGAGGAAGAACTGCGCCGGGATGTTGTACTCGAGCGAGCACACGGTCATCGCGCCGAGGATGCCGAGGAACACCGAGAAAAGGCCCAAAACGGGCATCACGAGCATCGCGGCGGCGACGCGCGGTAGGACCAATTTTTTGTGCGGGTCGGCGCCGAGCGCGCGGATCGCGTCGACTTGCTCGGTGACGTTCATCGCGCCGACCTCGGCGGCCATGCCGCTGCCGATGCGCCCGCCGACGATGATCGCCGTCAGCGTCGGCCCGAGCTCGCGCAAGAACGAGAGCACGATGACGCGCGGGATGTACTCGATGCCGCCGAAGCGCTGCAGGCCGAAGGCGAACTGAATCGTCATGACCATGCCGATGAAGATGCTCGTCGTCGCGACGATGCCGGTCGACTGAACGCCGAGCGACTCCATCTGATAAAAAAGCGCGCGGATTTCGTACGGCCGCTTCGTCATCGCGCGGATCGTTCGTCCGGTGAGGAGCGCGACCTCGCCGAGCTGATCGACCAGCGCGATGACGCGCGCGCCGAGCGGCGTCCGGATGTCGGCCCCGCCGAGCGGCGGCGGCGCGAGCGACGTGCGCGACTCGCGCGGGCGATCGCCCGCGTCCGCGGTCACGGCGTTTCCTCGATCGTGCGAAACCCGGACGCGAAGCGCTCGAACGATTCGGCGCCGCGCGAAAAAGCCTCGGGCGCGGCGACGTACGCGAGGTCGTACACGCACCCGTTCTTCTTCATCACGTAGACGTCCCACACCATCGGCACGCCGTCGAGCTTGGCGCGGAGCACGGTGTGGCGCGCCTCGCGGCCGTCGAAAGTTATCGTGTCTTCCTTCTCGTAGCTGCGATCGGTCGTGCCGGCGACGAGCTGATTGGTGAGCGCGACGAGCGGCACGTCGTCGGACTTCATTTTGCAGCGCCCGGCGACCATGATCGACGAGCCGTCTGGGTCGTTGAAGCCCACGGCCGAATCGTCGACGTTCAGCCGATGCCACGCGCCCGGCACTTCGCCCAAGCGAAAAGACGCGCCGTTCGGCGCGCGCACGACGTTGCCCTCGACGGTCATCGAGGAGCCGCACGCCGCAAAAACGAGCGGCATCAGGAAACGCACGGCTCGAGCGTCCATGTCTTGTCGCTAGATATCACGTAAGCTCGCGGTCCGATGGCCCTACGTCTTTACAACACGCTGACGCAACGGCTCGAGCCGTTCGAGCCGCGCGAGCCCGGAAAAGCCGGCATGTACGTGTGCGGCATCACCCCATACGACAAAGCGCACGCCGGCCACGCGCGCGTTTACGTGGTGTTCGACGTGCTCGCGCGCCACCTCCGCGCCCGCGGCTTCGAGGTGAATTACACGCGCAACGTCACCGACGTGGACGACAAAATCCTCGCGCGCAGCAAGGAGCTCGGCGAAGAGCCGACGGCGTTCTCATCGCGCATGTGGGACGCGGCCGAAAAAGATTTGATCACCATCGGCTGCGGCAAACCGAATCACGAGCCGCGCGTCTCGACGCACATGCCCGAGATCGTCGCGCTCATCGAGGCGATCATCGCGAGCGGTCACGCCTACGTCGCCGAGACGGCCAAAGGCAACGACGTCTACTTCCACGTCCGCAGCTTCGCCGGTTACGGCAAGCTCTCGCGCCGCAACATCGACGATTTGCTCGCCGGCGCGCGCGTCGAGACGAGCGACGACAAAAAAGATCCGCTCGACTTCGCGCTGTGGAAAGCGGCAGGTCCCGGCGAATGGGGCTTCGACTCGCCGTGGGGCAAAGGCCGCCCCGGCTGGCACATCGAGTGCTCCGCGATGAGCGCCAAGTATCTCGGCAAACACTTCGACATTCACTGCGGCGGGATGGATTTGATCTTTCCGCACCACGAAAACGAAATCGCGCAGAGCGAGAGCGTCTGGGGCGCCGACTTCGCGCGCTACTGGCTGCACAACGGCTTCTTGAACGTCGACAGCGAGAAGATGAGCAAGTCGCTCGGCAACTTCGTGACGATCGCCGACGTCCTCGAGCGAAACGATCCGGAGGGCCTCCGCTACTTTCTCCTCGGCACGCACTACCGCGGGCCGCTCGCGTTCGACATGAACAAGCTCGAGAGCGGTCGCGTCGTCTTTCCCGGTGTCGACGAAGCCGAGCGCCGCGCGGATTACTTGTACACTACACTCGATTCGCTGCGAAAAGCAGCCAGATCTGCCGCACCCGCGGAAGGCCCGCCGGCGCTCAAAGCGCAATCGAAGATCGTCGCCTCCGCGCGCGAAAACGTCCTCGCGGCGCTCGACAAAGACTTGAACACGCCGCAAGCCCTCGCCGTCCTCGCCGACCTCGCCAAAGCGGGAAACGAAATCACGACCTTCGCGACGAAGAAAAAAGACGACGCAGCCCGCGCCCTCGCCGCCGCGGCCGCCGACGCGCTCGTCTCGTCGTGCGCCCTACTCGGTCTCCTCGAAGCGCCGACCGACACGTTCTTCGCGCGCACGCGCGAACGGCGCCTCCGACTCCGCGGTCTCGACGCGGCGGCCATCGACGCGAAAGTGCGCGAGCGCGATCAAGCGCGCGCCGCGAAAGATTTCGCCCGCGCCGACGCGCTCCGCAAAGACCTCGCCGCCCTCGGCGTCGAGCTTTCCGACTCCGAGTCCGGCACCGGCTGGCGGGTCACTCAGTAGACCAAATCTCCGCCTCGGACGTGCCGAGCTCGGCGAGCTCCGCGGCGCGGAGGTGCGCTTCGTTCGCGCAAAAAAACTCGTCGAGCTGCGGCGGCGCCACCGAGGTCCCCGCGAGCATCGCGTGCGCCTGCCCTCGATGATGAATCTGATGCTGGAACAAATGCGCGAGCAGCCGCGTCACGCTCTCGCGCTGCACGCCCCCTGCGCGCACGATCGCGATCGGTTTTTCGAGGTCCGCCTCCGATAGCGACCCGCACGCGCGAACCAAACGCATGTCCACGGCGCGCTGCGCCGCCCGAAGCGCATCGGCGTCGTCGAACGGCTCCTCCGGCTCGAAAAACTCGCGCAGCGCGTTTTCGTTCGGCAGGTCCCCGCGGATCCCGCGCTCGAGCGCGTCGACGTAATACCAGTCGACCGTGACGACGTGATTCAGCGTCGCCTTGATCGACGGAAAAAAGCTCGTCCGCTTCGCCGCGAGCTCGCCCTGCGAGAGCCGCACGACCGCGCCGAGCAGACGATGATTCGCCCACGCGTTGTTCCACGCCATCGTCACGAAGTGATGCGCGAGCGAGCTCATCGGTCGCGTGGAACGTCGTGCGTGCTGCAATATTTAATTTCAGTCTGCCGCGCCGAGCTTGCGTTCGATCGCTTCGAGATGCGCACGCACCTCGGGATCGCTCGTCCGGAGCGACTCCACTTTGCGCACCGCGCTCATCACGGTCGTGTGGTCGCGGTTGCCGAACGCCCGCCCGAGCTCGGGGAAGCTGCATTTCAGCCGCTGCTTGCACAAGTACATCGCCACGTGCCGCGCGAACGCCACGCTCTTGTGACGATCCTTCGAGAGCAAATCAGCCGAGCGCAGCTTGAAGTGGTGACAGACGATGCGCTGGATGTCCTCGACGTTCTGCTCCGTCGGCCGCACGCTCGACGCCGCGAGGATCTCCTGCCGCGCGAAGTCGACCGTCAGCGCGTGACCGAGCAGCGACGCCTTCGCGGCGATGCGAATGAGCGTCCCCTCGAGCTCGCGCACGTTGCTCCGCACCGACTGCGCGATGGTGAGCACGACGTCCGGATGAATCTCGAGCCCCTCGATTTGAGCCTTTTTCCGCACGATCGCGACGCGCGTCTCGAACTCGGGCACTTGAATGTCGGCCACGAGCCCCGACGAGAAGCGCGACACGAGCCGCTCCTCCATCCGCTCGAGCTGCTGCGGATACTTGTCGCTCGTCAGGATGATCTGCTTGTCGGCTTGGTGAAGCACGTTGAAGCAGTGAAAGAACTCTTCTTGCGTCTGCGTCTTCGACGCGAGGAACTGGATGTCGTCGACGAGCAGCACGTCGACGCGCTCGCGATAACGCGCGCGGAACTCGACCATCTTGCCGTTCTGCACGGCGTCGATGAACTCGTTCACGAATTTTTCCGCCGACACGTAGAGGATGCGCGCCGACGGACGCTCCTCACGAATGCGATGCGCGACCGCGTGCACGAGGTGGGTCTTGCCGAGGCCCGTTCCGCCGCACAAAAAGAGCGGATTGTGACGCGGCCCGCCGCCGCCCGCCGCGGCGATCGACGCCGCATGCGCGAGCTGGTTCGACGGCCCGACGACGAAGTTCGCGAACGTATACTTCGGATTCAAACCCTCGACCGGCGGCGCCGCCGGTTTCACCGACGCGGGCGCGTCGCCCACGGTCAGCGGCTTCGGCCGCACCGGTCTCGATGCGTTCGTCGTCGGTTCGTCTGCCGGCTCGACGACCGGTCGCTGCACGTTTCCACCCACTGTCCAGGCCACTTGCACGCTCCACCCCGTTTTGCTTCGGATGAAATCGGTGATCGTCGGAAGAAAATGTTGGTCGACCCAGTCGCGCACGAACTCGTCGCGCGCGCGCAGACCGAGCACGCCATCGGTCAACCCGTCGAATTGAATCCCGGAGAACCACTGGTCGAAGCTCCCCGGCGAACGACCGCGGGTGAACGCCACCGCTTCGCTCCAGAGCATTTCGTGTTCGGCCGCTTCAGTGCTCAATGCTCTTGACCTTCAGAGAAAAAGGAACCCATCGGCCCACCGAAAGCGGATGGACCCCGTCTACCCCGACTTCACAAGTTATCCACAACCTGTGGATAAACGTGGAAGACCCAGTGCGTCTGGTCGCGCCTTCGATCAACGACAGCGGCTGAAGGACGACCAGCCTCGGCGAAGCGAGGCAGTCCGTGTGGGTACCAAAACGCGGCGCAGCTCGTCCATCGTCATCGTACGAAATCGATCAAGTCGCCGAAATCGCAGCCGATTATTGTTTGCAAACCTCCTGTGTATTTCTTACGGCGCTCTGACGGCACGTGGCCGCTCGACGCAAATGCAGAAGATCTCTTTTGAAATTCTGACGCGCGGCGACATTTGCAAAGCGCAACTGTGGGAATTTGCCTCGTTTGCTCGTGTCAAGAGACAACGGCGCGAGGCGTTTTCGCGACAGATGGGTGTCACGCCACGAAAGTTGGCCGCCGGGCCGGCGGTGTGGTTGGGTCGGCGCGTGCGGATCCACACGGCTAGCATCGCGCTCTCGCTGAGCGTCGTTCTCGGCGCGGCGAGTGCGTCGGCGGATCCGTCGTCGACGTCGACCGAGCAGGCCTACGACAAAGGCGCGATCGAGGGGACGCGAAACGTGGCGTTTGGCGGCGCCGACGTCGCGCTCGGATCGTCCACGAGCGCCGTGTACGACAACCCGGCGAACCTCGCCGCGTCGCGCGTTTATCACTTCGAGGGGATCATCGGGCTCTCGCCGGAAGCGAACCGGCAGACCTACGGCGGCGGCATCGCCGACTCGTCGACGAATCAGCTCGCCGCGCGGCCCGCGGGCGCCGACGCCGCGAACGGGCTCGCGGGCGGCATCGCCGGAACGTGGTCGACGATGGACCCCGACGGCATCAACCGGCAATGGACCGATCTGCGCGTCGGGCTCGCGTACCCGGTGCTGCCGAATTTGTTCGTGGGCCTCACCGGCCGCTATTTGCAGGTCAATCAGGTCACCGGAGTCGGCCCGTTCGGCGCCGACCTCCTCTCGAGCGGCACGCCGGATCAGGGGCTCGCGAGCATTTTCACGTTCAACGCGGGCGTCACGTATCGGCCGATCAAAGCGCTATCGCTCGCGATCCTCGGGCAGAACCTCACCTACCCGAATCATCCCATTGCGCCGACGACGCTGACGGCGGGCATCGGGCTCGACTTGCACGTCTTCAGCCTCGAGTTCGACGAGATGACCGATTTCACGACCTACGAGACGCCGACGGAACGTCTCATGGTCGGCACCGAAGTCTTTCTCTTCGACAGGCTCGCGCTGCGGCTCGGTTATCGTTTCGACGCCGGCGACCGCGTGCACTCGGTGAGCGGCGGCCTCGGGTGGATCGACAAGCACTTCAGCGTCGAGGCGTCGGTTCGACAGGACGCGATCGCGGATCATCCGAATACGTTCGTCGTCTTCGGGTTCCGCTATTTCTACGATTACAACGCGGCCGGCCAGGACCCGGCGATGACCGCCGATTAGCTCAGTTAGCCACCCAGCGAACGCAGAGCTCGTCGGTGGAGTGGCGCGTCGCGAGGGCGGGGTCGATGGCGAAGGGCGTGCGGGCAGCGCCGCGGGGCGAGGTCGCGAAGCCGAGGGCGTAGGGGTCGGCGTTCGGGCCGCAGAGCTCGGCTTGCGCGCGTGACATCCAGCCGGCGGGCTCCGAGGTCGTGAGGTCGATGCGGCGGACGGTGAGCGGCGGACCGCCTTCGAGGCCGAGGCGGAGCTCGATTTCGTGGGCGCCTTGCGCGTCGGCTTCGGGCGGCGGGAGGACTTGGCGGATGCGAAGCGCGAGGACGCCGCTCGCGGCCGTCGCGCGGCGAAACGCGGGCTCGCGAACGTGGAGGACCTCGCCGGCCATCGTCGAGCGGCCGAGGAGCGGGTGGACGTGCGCGGGGCGGTGGGCCGCTTTGTCGGTCGCGATGGGCTCGCCGGTGTCGTCGGGCTCGGGCGCGGCCGCGCCGGGCTTCACCGCGAGGAGACGAGCGTCGAAGGCGCGCGGCATCGTCGGACCGAAGGAGACCCACAAATCGAGATCGCCGCCGGCCCACGCGCCGCGCGACATGACGATTTCGTGCTCGACGAGGACGCGATCTTTGGCGACGTCGATGCGCACCCGCGCAATGACCGGAAGCGCGGGAAGAGGCGGCGGAGGCACCGAAGCGTGAGCGTGCACGACCGGCGACGAGCTGCCGGCAACCGCTGCGACGAGCGGGAGGACCCGGAGCGCGCCGGTCACGCGAGCGACTCCTCGAAGGCGCGTGCGAGGCGCGGGGCGTCGTCGTCGGCGAGCTTCGGCGGGATCAGGGCGAGATCGCGGAGCGTCGCGAAGGCGCGCGGGTTGCGGAACCAATCGTCGCCTTCGCGCTCGCGCAGGGCGGTCGCGATTTCGGACGCGGTCAGCATCGCGACGAAGCGCGCGAGGTCCTCGTCGCGGAGCTCGGGGAAGACGTCCTCGAGCGCGGAGGGGAGCGGCGCGCCGAGGGCGAGCGCGGTGAGGCCCTCGAAATCGCGGGGCTCGCGCAGGGCGACACGAAGCGCCGAAAAGCGCGCATCGAGGAGGAACGCCGCGCGGAGATCGCGCGATTGGTCGGTGGCGCGGCCGGCGCCGAGGCCGAGGACGCGCGCGTGGAAGGCGCGCTCGCCGAGCGCGGAGGCGACGACGAGCGCCGTGCGCGCGGCGTCGGGCGAGAGCGGGCCTTCGCG
>DASXHD010000004.1:0-41597 GCA_036488725.1 Polyangiaceae bacterium
CGAGCGCATCGACACGCGCGCGCTCGAGACGTCCGACGCGGCGCTCGGCGATCGCGGCGGCCAGATAAGCGACCCAGCTCTCGTGCTCCACCGCGAGGCGCCGCGCGCGCGTCGCGATCGCAGCGAGATCGCGCGCGTCAGGCTCGGTCGCCGCGCGAATGGTCGCGTCGACGGCCGCGGCCGCGAGCGGATCTGCGATTTGCAGCCGAACCCGCGCCGCCTCCGCCGCGATGAGCGTTCCTTTTGCCGTGCGCTCGACCGTCGTGAGGTGCTCGAACGCGGCATTTCGCTCGCCCATCTCCGCGAGCGCACGCGCGAGCAAGAGCGAAGCGACGCCGTCCCTCGCCTCGCGCGCGAGCACCGCGCGGCAGAGCGACGCGACCCGCGACCCGCGCGCGACGCTCGTCGGCTCGGTCTGCAACGCGACTTGAATGCCGCGCCGCAACATCTCCATCGGCGCGCCCGCGCGCGTCGCGAGCGCGTGATCGACGATGCTCTGCGCGAGCGCCACGTCCGCGCGCTCCATCGCCATCGACGCGAGGTTCACGAACGCGACGAGGTGCGCCGGATGCGTGCCGAGGAGCGCGAGCCACTGCGCTTGCGCGCCGAGCGCGTCTCCGCTCGCCACGAGCAGCACGGCTCGCTCGTTCTGCGCGTGCGGATCTTTCGGATCGATCGCGAGCGCCGCGTCGATCGCCCGCGCCGCGCCCGGCAGGTCCCCCTGCGCCCGCTTCGCTTCCGCGACGAGCGCATGCGCAAGCGCGCGCGCCGGCTCGCGCTCGATCGCCGTCTCCGCGTGAGCGAGCGCATCGCCCAGACGTGCGAGCCGCAAGCACACGGCCGCAGCCGCCGCTTCGACCGTCGCGCTCGCCGGCGCGTCCGTGCTCGCAGTGACGAGCGTGCGCAGCGCGGCCTCGAGCGCGCGCGCGTCCGACCCGCTCCGCGCCATCTCGAGCGCGAGCGTCGCGAGTCGATCGGCGGGAAACGTCGGATCGCGCGCGTCGCTCACCGCGCGTCCGAGGTGCGCGAGCGCTGCGACCGCGCCGCTCGGGTCCGACCCGCTGAGCGCGCGCACACGCCACGTCTCGGCCATGAGCACGCTCTCGAGCGCGTCCCACCCGAGCGACTCGATCCCGCGAAGCGCGCCGACGTCGCCTCCGACGCGAGCGCACAGCGTCTCGAGCGTCGACAAAATCGATCGCCCCGCGCCGTCCGCGTCGAGCACGACCTCGCATTTCGCGCGCGCCTCGCCGGTCTTCGCGTCGAACGCGAGCACGGAAAACGCGCCCCGTCCGTCCCGCGGCGGCTCGAACGCGCCGGTGAGCACGACCGAAACTTGCGGCGGCGTATCTTCCGACCCCGGCATCGCACGCCACTGCGCCGCGGTGACGAACGCCTCGACGATACCGGTCACGCCGCCGTCGCTCGCGTGCGATCGCAGCTGCGCCAGCGCGATGTCTCCGTCGCC
Source organism: Polyangiaceae bacterium (assembly GCA_036488725.1). GTDB lineage: Bacteria > Myxococcota_A > Polyangia > Polyangiales > Polyangiaceae > DASXHD01. The sequence goes on from DASXHD010000004.1 coordinate 1,469, forward strand.
CATGCGCGCGAACGAATGCACGAGCGACGCGAGTCCGAGCCCGAGGCCCTTGCCCGCGTCCGGTACGCCGAACGGGATCACGAGCGCGCGCGGCCGCTCCATCAACGCGTTCCCGCGCGCGGGTTGAACGTGATCCGCGCGAGCACTTTTCCTTTGCCGCCCTGAGGCGGCGGCAGCTTCATTTTCTGCATGACCTCCGCCGCGCACGCGAGGAGATCTTGGTTTCCGTTGTACGGATCGATGTTCGCCGAGGTCACGTTGCCGTGCTCGTCGAGCTTCATGTCGAACACGCCCCACGCCTCGACGCCGTGCGCGCGCGACTCGCACTGATGAAGCTCGGGTCGCATGTTCTCGAGCGTGACGTACGCCTGCGCCGTGTACGCGTCGTTCTGCGTCGCGCTCTCGTCGGGTCCGGCGCGCGGCTCGAAGACGACCGGAATCAAGATCGTGTCTTTGCCCGCGGCCGGCGGATCGAAGCGCAGCGTCTTGCCGACGTCTTCCATGCAGCGAATCACGTCGTGCTGAATCGAGCACGCGCCGTACGCCTCGGACTTGAGCACGCGCCCCGACGGCCCGACGCGCAGCACGACCGCGACGTGCCCGAACTGCGTGGGGTCGAACACGAGCCCGCGGTTGTAGCAGCTGCGAAATTGCGCGCGCGTGTCCTCGATGGCGCGCTCGGTCGGCGTGCGGCCGAGGCGATCGCTCGAGCTCGAGAGCGGCGTGCCGCCGTTGTCGTTCTTCGACGCGTCGGCGGGCGGCGTCCAATCCGGAATCGGCGGATACCAGTCTTGTCCGATTTCGCCGGGTGGCGGGCACGACGCGAACCGATCGATGCCGTCGGCGTTCACCTCGAAGTCGGCGATCTCGATGCTCGTGCCGCTCGGTCCCCTCGGCGCGGCCGGAGGCTGCGACCCTCCGCACGAGGCGGCTGCGCCGAGCGCGCCGAACACGAAAGCAAGCCGAGGGATCACGAGCGCCTCAAGCATTACGGCGCCCCGGCGCTTTTCGCCAGCGCGACGTGATTATACTGCGCGCCATGTCGACGAAACGCGCCGCATCCGAAGAGAGCCTCTTCGCGCACGCGGTGCGTTCGGGCCGCTTGCCGGGCAAAGCGCCGCTCGCCGATCGCATGCGGCCGACGACGATCGAAGAGTACCTCGGCCAAGGTCATCTCCTCGGCCAAGGCCGCTTTCTCGAGCGCGCGATCCGCGACGACCGCGTGCCGTCGATGATCCTCTGGGGTCCTCCCGGCTCGGGGAAGACCTCGCTCGGCCGCGTCATCGCCGGTCAGACGAAGGCCGAGCTCGTGGCGTTCAGCGCAGTGCTCGGCACGATCGCCGATCTGCGCGCGATCGTGGAAGAGGCGCGCCACCGCCGCGCCGAGCTCGGCAAGCGCACGATCGTTTTCGTCGACGAGATTCACCGCTTCAACAAGGCGCAGCAGGACGCGTTTCTTCCGCACGTCGAAAACGGAACGCTCGTGCTCGTCGGGGCGACGACCGAAAACCCGTCGTTCGCGGTCAACGCCGCGCTCCTCTCGCGCTGCAAAGTTTTTCGGCTCGACCCGCTCGGCGAGCCCGAGCTCGTCGCGCTCTTGCGCCGCGCGCTCGCCGACGAATCGCGTGGGCTCGGCGAAAAACATCTCGAAGCCGACGACGACGCGCTCGCCGCCATCGCCAAAGACGCCCGAGGCGACGCGCGCCGGGCGCTCACGACGCTCGAGCTCGTCTCGGATTATGTGGAATCTACACGCATCGATCTCGCGACCGTGCAGGCGGCGCACTCGCATCAGCCGCTCCTCTACGACAAGACCGGCGACGAGCATTACAACGTCGTCTCGGCGTTCATCAAATCGATGCGCGGCTCCGACCCGGACGCCGCGATCTACTGGATGATGCGCATGCTCGAAGCGGGCGACGACCCGCTCTTCGTCGCGCGTCGCATGATCATCTTCGCGAGCGAAGACATCGGCAACGCCGACCCTCGAGCGCTCGTCGTCGTGAACGCCGCCGATCAAGCGTATCGCCGCCTCGGCATGCCCGAAGGCATCTACCCGCTCGCCCACGCCGCGCTCTATCTCGCGACCGCGCCCAAATCGAACGCCGTCAAAAACGCGTGGCAACGCGCGAAAGCCGTGATCGCCGAGCACGGCGCGCTGCCCGTCCCGCTCAAGCTCCGCAACGCGCCGACCAAGCTCATGAAAGAAGAAGGCTACGGCAAAGACTACAAATACCCGCACGACTACGAAGACGCAGTCGTCCCCGGCGAGACGTACCTGCCCGACGCGCTCGCCGGCGCGAAGTTCTACGAAAAAAAATGAGCCGCACGATCGCGACCGAGCGACTTCTCCTGCGGACCTGGCGCGACCAAGACGCCGAGCCGCTCGCCGCGATGCACGCCTCGCCCGAGACGATGAAGCTCCTCGGCGGCCCCATGTCGCGTTCGGGCCGGAGCTCTGGGGAGCGGTCTCGCGAACGAGGCCGCGCGCGCCGCGCTCGACGACGGCTTCGCGTGCATGGGCCGACGAGGTCGCGTTTTCGTCCAGCGGCGCGCGAACGACCAGCCGTTTTCCGGAGGGTTTTCCATTTCGGATTTTCTCGTCACGTGCGCGCGTTCCAAGCCAATGCGCGCGCTCGCTCGATGTCTCCGACGTCATCGAGAGCGGTCGCGGAACGCTCTGTTACTGGCGCATCGACGGGCTGCTCGTCGAGGTGAGCCGCCAGCGAGCGCTGAATCAACTGGACGAGAGCCCGTCGAGGGCCGCCTCGAGCTCGCCGAGAGCGTGCGAGTCGCGCTTCTCTCGCGCGACGGCGACGCCAGCCTCGAGCCACGCGCGCGCCTCGGGTCGCGACGCGTCCGCGAGCATTTGTCCGCACATCAAATACATCGGCACGTAGTCGGGCGTGCTCGCGCGGAGCGCCTCGAAGGTGCGGAGCGCGTCGTCGACGCGGCCGAGCGTCTTGTACTCGAGCGCGAGCCCGTACCAAGCGAAGGGATCTTTCGATCCCTCGCTCGTGATTTTTTCGAGATACGCGAGGCGCTTGCTCACGACCGCTCCACCACGCCGATGTACGGCAAGTTGCGATAGCGCTCGGCGAAATCGAGCCCATAACCGACGACGAACTTGTCCTCGATCGTGAAGCCCAAATAATCGATCTTCACCTGCACGCGCGAGCGCACCGGTTTGTGGAGCAGCGCGCAGACCTTCACGCTCCGCGGCGCGCGCGTTCGCAAGAGATCCATCAAGTGCGCGATCGTGAGGCCCGTGTCGACGATGTCCTCGACGATGAGGACGTCCTCGTGCTCGATCGGACGCGAGAGGTCTTGGGTGATTTGCACGACGCCGCTCGACTCCGTGCCTTCGCCGTACGAGCGCACGCCGAGAAAATCGATCCGCAACGGCAGATCGATCGCGCGCGCCAAATCCGACGCGAAGACGAAGCTCCCTTTGAGAACGCAAAGGAGCACGAGCGACCCGTCGCGGTACTCTTTCGTGATTTGCGCGCCGAGCTCGGCGACGCGCTCGGCGATCTCCTCGCGGCTCAGCATCGTGACGATTCGTTCGCTCATGGGGTGGTTCGAATTACGGCCCTTCGGCGGCGTCGTCAATCGCGAGCCGTTCGCCGTCGGTCGTCACGGTGACGGCGCCGTCGCGATCGGTGCGGTGAACGTGCGCGCCGGCCGCCGCGAGCGACGCAAGCGTCGCCGGAAACGGATGCCCGTAGCGATTGCGAACGCCGCACGAAATCACCGCGATCTCGGGCGAGACCGCCGCGAGCAGCGGCCGCGTGCTCGATGTCTTGCTGCCGTGATGACCGACCTTCAAGACGTCGGCACGGAGCGCCCCGCCGTAACGCTGGACGAGCTCGCCCTCTTCTTCACGCTCGGCATCGCCTTCGAATAAGAACGCGCGCCGCCCATACGCGACGCGCAGCACGAAGGAGTTGTCGTTCGGTGGCCGGTCGACTGACGCGGCCGGGCACGGCGCGAGCACGTCGACGCGCGCGCCGCCGATCACGTGCGAGCCGCAAATCTCGAGCGGCCCCGCGATGCGTGTATTCTGCAACCTCATCCCCGCGAGCACGCGCGCATACGCGCCGCCGACGCCTTCGCGCTCGCCCTGCCCGGTGTCCCAAAACGCGTCCACGCGCACGCCGGCGAGGCCCGTCTCGAGACCGCCAAAATGATCCGGATGCGGATGCGTTAGCACGACGACGGCGAGCCGGTCGCGCCGTCGCGCGCGAAGGAACGGGGCGATCACGCGACGCCCGACGTCGACTGGGCTGCCGACGAGCCCGCCAGCGTCGATGAGCATCGCGCTCCCATCCGGCAGATCCACGAGCGCGGCGTCGCCCTGACCGACGTCGATGAAGGTCGCGCGGAGAACGCCCCGAGGCGCGGCGCGCGCCGGGAGCTCGAGCAACACCGCGAGCGCGATCGCGAAGAGCGCGACGCCGCGCCGCCCGCGCGGAGCCCAAACGATCGCCGCGAACGCGAAGGCGACGGCCGCGATCTGCCATGCGCTCGGCGCAGGCACGGGGAGCTGCAGCGCGTGGATGCCCGCGAAACCGCGGGCGACCGCCCGTACACCGAGAAGTGCGCCCGACGCCGCGAGCGCACACCCACGCTCGGCCGACGGAATCGGAGCGAGCAACGCGTGCACGAGACAAAGCGGGAGCGCCGCGGTTTCTCCGAGCGGCACGGCGAGCAGATTCGCCGCCGCGGACCCCATCGGAAGCGCCGGCGCGAACGTCGCGAGGACCGGTGCGCACGGAATCGTCGCGGCGATCGTGACGCCCACCTGCTTCGCGACGCCGTGGAGCACGCGCGGCGCCCACCGTGCGAGCGCCGCGCCGATCGGCTTCGAGAACGCGACGAGCCCCGCCGTCGCGCAAGCGGACAACGTGAACGACACGTCGAAGAGCGCGAGCGGATCGAACACGAGCGCGCCGAGAATCGAGAGCCCGAGCGTCCGCGATGCGGTCGTTCGGCGACAAAGCGCGCGCGCGGCGAGCGCCGCCGTCAGCATCCACGAAGCGCGCAGCGCCGACCCGCTCGCGCCGGCGAAATCGGCATACGCCCAACAAAACGGAATGCCCGCGAGCGCCGCCAACCTCCCGACGTCGACGCGCTCCGAGAGCGGCGTCACGCGCACGAGCACCGCGCGAATCGCCGCGAGCGCCCCGAGCACCACGATGACGAGATGCATGCCCGAGACGGCGAGCAAGTGCGCGAGCCCGCTCGTCCGAAATGCGTCGTCGTCGGTCGCATCGAGATCCGTCTCGCCGAGAACGAGTGCACGGGCGAGCGGCGCCGTCGCGTCGGGAAACGTCGCTTCGATCCGCCGCCGCGTTCGCGCGCGAAAGTGGTCGATCCACGCGAGCGGTCCGCGCGCCCGGCGCGTCACGCGGAGGTCGATCGCGCTCCCGGTGCGAAGCACCCCGCGCCGCGTCTCGCGCACGCGCGGATCGCCGATCTCCGGATCGTCGAACCGATCCGGCCTCCCGATCTGGACGAACCCGCGCACCTCGTCGCCGCGCGCGAGCCACTCGTAAGGCCCATAAAGCGTCACCCGTCCGCGAAATTCGGCCGCGGGCGCCTCGATGCAGTCAGCACGTGTCACCTCCACGTCGAAGCGCGCAGCTCCGTGAATCACGTTGGGTGACGATACGACGCCGCCCGTGATCTCGCAGCGCGCGAGCCCATTTTCGGCGCTCGTCGTCCGCGTCGCCTCGAACGCGCCGACCGCGTGCGACGCGCGCCCCGCGCCGATCGCGAATCCGATGACGAGAACGACGCTCGGCCCCGCGCGCGCTCGAAAGAGCGCGAACGTCGCTGCCGCGAGCGCCGCCGCCGGCCAAGGCGCTGCGACCGCCGCGCTCCCGACGAGCAGCGCGCAACCGAACACGAGAACGAGGTCCACGAGCCCGCCCATCGCAGCCGTCGTGCCGCACGAAAAAGCCGAAAAACTGCGATTTCGCCCTGGCCCGGCCAGGCCGAGGCCGGCCGCGGGCCACCTCAAAACCGCGCATTTTGCTTGCGCGCGCGCTTCTTCGGACTAGTTTCCGCCCTCCTCATGGCCGCCAAGAAGACCGAAAAGACCGAGAAGAAGCCCGCCGCCGCGCCCAAGGCGCACGACACCAAGCTCGCGACGTTCCTTTCGTCGAAGAAGATCGACCCGCGCCGCGTGATCTCCGCGTCGCACGCGCTCGAGACGCTTCAGCCCGAAGACCGCAAGATCAAGCTCAACCGCCGCAACGCGAAGGGCGAAGGCAGCGAGGGCAAGCCGAAAGAGGAGCGAAAGCCCCGCAGCGGCCGCGCCGTGACGCGCCGCGCGATGGACGCGGCGCTCTCCGGAAAAAGCGTCAGCGGCCCCACGAAGAACCGAATCGTCCGCGCCGTGAATCATCTGCTCGAGCAGAAAAAGGGCGAGAAAATCGATCTCCGCGCCCTTTTCTGACTGTATTCTGACGCGTGTCCGAAGAAGTTGAACGGGAGCGCCCGAGCCAGCATCCAAATGGCTCAGTGAGTGTCGCGCCCGCTTTTCCTTCGATTGTTTCTCAAGACCGTTCCCGGATGACGGAGGAGAGCGATCTCATCGCTCGCGCCGCCAAGGGCGAAACCGCGGCGTTTCGCGCGCTCTACCAGCGCCATCGAAACGACGTCGCGCGGCTCGTCTACCGCATGCTGAACGGGTCGGCCGACGTCGACGACGTCGTGCAAGAAGTCTTCGTCCAAGTCTTCCGCAGCCTCAAAGACTTTCGCGGGCAGTCGAAGTTCTCGACGTGGGTTCACCGAGTCGGCGTGAACGTCGTCCTCATGCATCGGCGCGCGGCGCGAAGCCGGCCGACCTACACCGAGGAGCTTCCGCCCGAGCACACCGCCGACGAAGGCGGGGTCCTCCCGGACGAGGACGCCGAGCGCCGCGCGCGCGTCCGCGTCTTCGCGGCGCTCCTCGACAAGCTCGCCGAGAAGAAGCGCACCGTCTTCATCCTCCACGAGATCGAGGGCATCTCGCCGCAAGAGATCGCGACGATCGTCGGGGCGCCGGTTTTGACGGTTCGCACGCGTCTCTTCTACGCGCGCCGCGAGCTCGAAGAGCTGATGGAGTCCGAGCCCGCGCTCGCCGCGGTGCGCGGCACGTTCTCGCGAAACGACAAGGAGGACGAGCCGTGAAAAAGTTCGAGCTCGACGATCTCGTCCGCGACGCGAAAAAAGACGCGCCCGACGTCGACTGGAAAACGGTCGACGAAAAGCTCTTCGCGCGTCTCGAAAAAGAACCGACGCCGCTCGCGCCGAGAGAAGAAATCCGCGGTGGCGGACGCGTCGTTTGGATCGGCGCGGCGCTCTCGCTCGCGGCGGCGGCCGCGGCGCTCGTCTTCGTTCATCCCTCTCGAGAGTCCGTCGACACGCACGTCGAAACGGCGGCGATGGAGAGCGGTCACGGCGCGCTCGCGCTCGGCGATCGCATCGACGTCACGCAAGACGTCGCGTACTTCGATTCGCCCGGCAAAGTTCGTTGGAGCGCGCCGCGCGGTTCGGTGCTTCGCGTCGAGCACGCGAGCTCGCCGCTCGTCTTGTCGCTCGAGCATGGCGCCGCAGAGGCGCAAGTCACGCCGGTTCCGTCGGGCGAGGCGTTCGCGATCGACGTGACGGCGTCGTCGGGCGCGGTCGTTCGCGTCGCGGTTCACGGCACGCACCTTCGCGTCGCGCGCGACGGCGACAACGTCACGATCGATCTCACCGAGGGCGTCGTCTCCATTGGCGCGCCTCCGCGTCGCGGCTCGACGATCGGCACGCTCGTGACCGCGCCGGCTCACGTCGAGCTCGACGCGCGCGATCTCGCAGCGATTCGCGTCGACCACGAACCGAGCTCGGTTCGCCCGGCCGAGAGCTTGACGCCTTCGCAGGCCGAGGTGCAGACCGCGCTCCTCTCGCCTTCACCCATCGTCCACGAGACGACCGACACGGCGCACGAGCCGCTACGTCCGCAGCTCGCGCTCACGCAGCCCAAGTCTCACGCCGGCACCAACGCCACGACGGTCTCGCCGGAGCCGCAGTGGCTCACGACGCCCGACGAAATGGCCGCCGCGCTCTCCGAGTGCGGACGCGACGCGCTGGCGCCGCACGAGACCTTCTCGACGAGCCTCGCGCTCACCGTTCGCGACGACGGCACGATCGATCGCGGCCGCTTCACGCCGCCGCTCCTGCCCGAAGCGCGCGACTGCGCCGACAGCGTGATCTACCGCCGCACGAAGCTCGCGACGCCCGGCGCGGTCACCGTGCCGGTCCGCATCGTCGCGCGCTGATCACTCGTCTTCGTGCGCTGCGACGAGCTCGGTGATCGTGTGCGTCTCGCGCGCGCCGAGGTTGCCGAACTGAACGCCCATGCCGGCGCTGTCGGTCCATCGCACGATTCCCGGGAGCGCGAACGCCGACGGCTCGCCGGGCACGTGGACGTGAACCACGATCTCCGCGCCGAACGGCTCGGACGCCGTCGTCTCGATGTACATGCCGCCGAGCGAGATGTCGGCGCTTTGACCCGACGACCGCTTCTCGCTCCCCTTACGCGAAAAGACGACCGGCTCGGTGAACGGAACGCGATGATGACGACGAAGCTCCACAGGCAATCCGTACACGGAACGAGTTTCCTTCGCAACCGCGCGCGGAAAAGCGATGATGCGCGTGCATGGCGAAGGCAGAGGCGAACAAAAATGGGCGCTTTCTCGCGCTGATTCCGATCGTCATCGGCGTGCTCCTCGCGCTTTTGCTTTTTCCGCACGACGCGGCGCCCGACGACGTGCCGATGCCCGACGTCGACATGCGAAGGCTCGATGCGATCGAGCGCGCCGACGACGCTCGCGCGCATCACGCCGAAGCTTCGCCGCTCCCGGCCGAGGTGCGCGCGCTCGGCGACGCGATGCGCTCGTTCGACACGACCGAAGCGAAGGACCCGCCGCACGCGCCGTGGCCCGATCTGCGTCTCGCCGTCGACGACGCGCGCGCGCTCGCGCTCCAAAAAGGAGACGACGCCGTCCTCGATTTGCGCGCGGTGCAGCTCGTGCATTTTCTCGACGAGGTCCACGCGTGGCGCAAGACCGGCAAGGAGTCGCCCGAGCTCGACGCGCTCGCCGGCGGCTTCGTGCGCCGCATGACGATGACCGGCTACATCAAGAACGGCGCGCTCATCGCGACCGATCGCGAGCTCCGCGTGATGTTCAAGCTGCGATGGAACGCCGTCGCGCGCCTCGACGCCGTCCCCGCGTTCGCGCCGACGCTCGACGAGATGCGTGCATTTTACATGTTCGATCTGCTCCATCCGCATCCGACCGAGGCGGCGCGCAACACGCTGGCCGCGGCGCGCAAGAACGCCAAGACGCGCGCCGATTGCGACGCGCTCGCCGCGGGCGAGCAGATCGCCGCCGAGCAGTGGCGGCTCGACAAAATCGAAAAGCTCGCGCGCATCGACCCGACGTATCCGGCTGCGTACGCGCGCGGCGTCGCGCTGTATCGCACGACGAAGTTCGATGAATCGGCGCGCGCGTTCGAAGAGTGGCTGCGCGTGCACCCGGATGGTCCGCTCACGATTCGCGCGCGCAATCACCTGCGAGCGGCGATCGCTGCGTCGCGAAATCTCTGAGGCACGGTCGGACGACGTCGTCGAGCACCGCGGCCTCGAGCGCGCTCGCCGGACGAGCATCGGCGAGAAATCGCCCGATCGCCGCGAGGGTCACGTCCGGCGCGGCGTCGGCCGCAAAACGAAGAATTCGCCAAGCGAGCTCCGCGTGACCCTCCTCGTCGCGGGCCATCTTCGCGAGCGCCTCGGCGATCTCCGCGTCGGGCTCGTCTTGCGCCCGCATCGCGAGCTCGATCGCCGCGGCAGCCTCGCCGAGACAACCATCGCGGAGCGTGCGCGTGACGAGCGACTCGAATGACGCATCATCGTGCGCGCGCTCGACCTCGAGCCGGGCGGGCCCGACCGCGCGCCCCGCGAACCGCGACGCGATCGAAAAACACGCCTCGGCGTGCGCGATTTCGTCGAGCGCGGCGCGGTGCAGGTCGGCCACGAGCGCGGCCGGCGCCCCGAGCCGAAGGAGCACCAGCGAGAGCCGTGCGAACTCCCCGACCGACGCATGCTCGTCCGCCCCCGCCTGCGCCCAAGCCGCCGCGAGCAACGGATCGTTCGGATCCGAACGATCTCCCACGATCCCCCATCCTTTTCGGGCGATCGTCGCGGCAGTCACCACCTCGCCGGCCGCGTCTCGAAGCGGCCGACCGCGGATGACACCCGGCCGCCCGCGCGGCTCTGACTCGCACGAAACGAACGCCAGATAACAGCACGTGCGCGGATCGTTGTGCCGATGCGCGGCCGTCTCGTTCGGGCTGAATCTGCCGACCTCGCCGATCGGCGTCGGGTCGCACCGATCGTAAGGAGGCTGAAACGGCAACGTCGGCGCGGTCGCGAGCTCCGGCACGCACTCGACCTGCCGTTCGCATTTTTGGTTGCGCGGCGGCCGCGGATCGACCGTCGGCCGATGGGGGACCGCCGCATCCTCCGCGTCGGCGCTGCCGCTCGGCGCCGCGACCGCGTTCTCGAGCATGGGCGCTTCGACCAGCCCATTCGCCGCCGAAGTCTTGCACCCCGCGACCATCCCGAGGGCCGCGAGCGCGCGCAGCCGCATGCGAGGTGTAACGTCCTTTACAGAACTTTTCATGCCAGGGCTCCCGATTTATCTCCGAAGGGTACAATTTCGGCACATGCGGATCCTCTTGGTCGACGACGACGCCGAGCTCGCGGACTTGCTCCGAGAATACTTCGCCGGCCACGACGTTTCGCTCGAAGTCGTCGCCGACGGTCGCGACGGCCTCGTTCGGCTCAACGAGGGCGCGTACGACGCGGTCCTCCTCGACGTCATGCTTCCCGGCGAGGACGGGTTCACCGTCTGCAGACGAATCCGCGAATCGAGCGACGTCCCGGTCATCATGCTCACGGCGCGCGGCGACGACGACGATCGCATCATCGGTCTCGACATCGGCGCCGACGACTACGTTCCCAAGCCGTTCAACCCGCGCGAGCTCCTCTCGCGTTTGCGCGCCGTCCTTCGTCGCAGCAAATCGGCCGAAGGCGCCACGCGCCTCGTCGTCGGCGATCTCGTCATCGACGTGCCCGCGCAAAAGGTCACGCTCGGCGAGGGCGATCTCGCGCTCACGTCGTTCGAGTTCCGGTTGCTCGTCGAGCTCGCGCGCCGCGCCGGCCGCATCGTGCGTCGCAAAGAGCTCGCGACCGCGCTCGACTTCGGCGAATACGACCCGAGCGTCGATCGCTCGCTCGACGTCCACATCAGTCATCTTCGCAGCAAGCTCCAAGACGACGCGCGCGATCCGAAGCGCATTCGAACCGTGCGCGGCGTCGGTTACGTCCTCGTCAGGCCCGGCACCGAGGGATGACGATGTTGAAGTCGCTCGGTCTCCGCACGCGCCTTTTCGCGTGGCTCCTGGTCGCCATCGTCGCGGGCATGTGCGCGAGCGCGATCGCGTGGACCCTCCTCCGTTCCGAGGTCGACTCCGGGCCGCTGCGCACCATGTCGCGCGCGGTCGCGAGCGAGCTCACCGCCGACTGGGGCGACCCCGCGGCCGTCGACGCGACCGTCGAGCACATCCGCGCGACGACCAATCCGCAAGTGCATCTCCGGCGTGACGTCGACGCTCTCCCGCGCGCGGTGCGATCGCATCGTTCGAGTCTCGTGTTCGATGGCGGAACGGCGTTCATCCCGATCGTGCACGACGGGCAAGTCGTCGGCGCGCTCGAATTTCCGGCCGAAACGCCGCCGGGTCGCGCGATTCGTCGCGTCGTGTTTCTCGCGGTCGTGCTCGTGGTGCTCGCCATCGCCGCGCGTTCGATCTCGGGGCTCGTCGTACGCCCGCTCGAGCGCGTCGCCGAGGCCGCGGGTCAATTCGGAAGCGGCGAGCTCGCCGCGCGCGCCGGCGACGATCGAAACGCGAGCCCCGAGGTTCGCGACGTCGCCAAAGCATTCGACGCGATGGCCACACGCGTCGAGCGCATGGTGCGCGACCAGCGCGATCTCCTCGCCGCCGTCAGCCACGAGCTCCGCTCGCCGCTCGGCCGCGCCCGCGTCGCGCTCGAGCTCGCGCGCGATCAAGGCGCCAACCAACCCGCGCTCGGCCGCGTCGAGACCTCGATCGCCGAGCTCGACGTGATCCTCGGCGATCTCCTCTCCATCACGCGCGCAGGCCTCTCCGATTTGCACAAGGAGCCGACCGCGCTCGTCGACTTCCTCCGCAAGCGCGTGAGCAACGTCGACGGCGCGCGCGTCGTGGTCTCGGGCGACGAGGCGCTCGTCGCGTCGATCGACCCGGCGCTCTTCGGCCGCGCCATCACGAACGTGGTCGAGAACGCGCGTCACCACGCGGGCCCCGGCGACGTGCGCATCACCGTCGAGCCGCGCGGCGCACGCGCCGTCGTCTGCGTGCGCGACCGCGGCCCAGGGCTCTCGTCCGACTTGATCGAAAAAGCTTTCGATCCATTCGTGCGAGGCGACGGCGCGCGCAGCCGAGCGCAAGGCCATCAATCGACGGGCCTCGGCCTCGCGATCGTTCGCCGCATCGTCGAAGCGCACGGCGGAAGCGCGAGCATCCGCAACGTCGAAGAGTCGGGCAAAGTCGCCGGCGCCGAAGTGACGATCGACGTGCCCGCGGCGTGAGAGCTATGCTGGGCGCAAAGCGATGTGGCGCAAGGCGCTTCGCGCGCTCTTTTGGATCGCGGTCGTGTGCGGCGTCATCGCCGGCATCGTCTCGCTGTTCTTCACGACGTGGACCGTGCCGAGCGACGACCCGCAGCTCGCCGTGTCGATCGAGCCCGCGATGAGCGCGGGCGACCTCGTGCTCGTCACGCGCAGCACCGGCGCGTCCGACGGCGCGCTCGTTCGATGCGCCGACCCCGACGTGCCCGGCCGCTTCGTCGTCGCCCGCGTCATCGGCCACACCGGCGACAACCTCGTCTTCAGCGGCGGGACGATGCTCGTGAACGACAGCTCTCCGTCCGCGCCGTCCGCCTGCGACCCGGCGACCGTCCACCTCCGAAACCCCGCGACGCAAGAAGACGTCGAGCTCTCGTGCCTCCTGGAAGAGTTCGCGGGCTCGACGCATCCGGTCCTCCGGAACGGCAAAACCGATCGCGACGTCAAAACGACCGTGGAGCCCGGCAAGGTCTATCTCGTCAGCGACGACCGCGCGCTCCACCTCGACTCGCGCGATTTCGGCCCGATCGCGCCATCGACGTGCCAGCGCATCGTCTTTCGCTTTTGGAGCCTCGGCGGCTGGTCGGACGCCAAAAAACGACTCACCGTGCTTTGGTGATGTAATCTCCACGCGAACATGAGCCTCGAGATCGGCGTCGTCTGCGGACGCTGCGACACCTACAGCCCGATTCGCACGCTCGCGTGTCCGGTCTGCGGGAACGATCTGGCGCTCGTGCCGCCTGCGCGACGGGAAACCACGCGCATGCAGCCGGTGACGCTCGCCAACACCACGCCGCCGCTCGCGCAGATGTTCGCGCAGCCGCTTCAACCACGCCGCATGACCCCCGGCGGGACACCCGCAGCGAAAGCCGAGTCGCCGATTGCCCCGGCGGGCCAGCCTCCGTTATCGTCTGCCCCCGCTTCGAATCTGTCTCTGGAGGAGCTGATGGACCAAGCGAAGAACTACGTCTGTGGATCGTGCTCGACGCAGGTCCCCCTGGGACACAAATTCTGCGGAAAGTGCGGCGCCGCGGTCCCGCCCGAAATCTTGAACGCGCGCACGCAGTTCTTCGGCCAGCTGCAGATCCCCGGCAAAGCCAAGTTGATCTTGATCCGCGGCGAAGGCGTCGAGGGCCTCTCGTATCAGCTCAACGCCGAGCAGCACGTCGTCGGTCGCAACGGCCAGCTCGTCTTTCCGGACGATCCGTTCGTCTCGCCGAAGCACGCGAATCTTTTTTACCGAAACAACAAGCTCGTCGTGCGCGACGAAGGCTCGCTGAACGGCGTGTTTCTCCGCGTGCGCGGCAGCATCGACATCGTGCCGAAGGACGAGGTCCTCGCCGGCGAGCAGCTCTTCATCGTCGACGCGCCGCCGAAAATCGGCGACGGCCCGTCCCCCGACGGCACGTACTTCTACACGTCGCCGAAGCATCAGTTCCTCTTCCGCATCACGCAAATGCTCCAAGGCGGCACGCCGGGCATGAGCGTCCTCGCGCGACAGAGCTCGCTCCAAATCGGCCGCGAAGGCGGCGATCTGAATTTCCCGAACGACCTCTACATGAGCGGCTCTCACTGCAAGATCGAAGAGTCGAGCGGCAAGCTCACGCTGACCGACTTGAACAGCCGCAACGGCACGTACCTCCGCATCAAGGAGGAACGCGAGCTCGCTCACGGCGATTATTTGTTCATGGGCCGGAAGCTCCTGCGCGTCGAGATCACGGCCGCGTGAACGCGCGCCGCGTGAGCGCGGCGACCGCGCGGAGCAACTTCGTCGGCACGCGCTGAATCAGCTTCTCCAAATCCACGGGCCCATCGGTCGCGGGCATCAGCTCCTCGAACACGATGCCGAAGCGTTCGTACTTTCTCCCGAGCGCGTCGATGCGCTCGCGCAGCGAGTCGGCTTCGGCGCCGCGTGCGTCGCCGAGCATCGTCATCGCGCGCGCCGAGAGCTCTTGCTTGTCCTTGATCACGCGCCGCAGCTTCGCGAGATACGCGCCGATGATGACGTCCGGGTACGGCCCGCGCAGCGCGAAGATGTCGTGCCGCGCGCCCCGTGGCCGCTGCTTCTCGACGATGCCGGCCGCTTCGAGCGCGCGCAGGTTCGAAAAAATGTTGCTCTTCGAGCGGCCCAGCAATTCGCTCAGCGCGTCCATGGTCTGCGGCCCCTCCGACAAGTAAAGCGCGGCCACGATTTGCCCGCCGAGCCGCGTGATGCCGGGAAAGCTCGCGACGACCTCGGCGCCCACGCCGTCGAGCAGCGTCCGCCGCGTCGCCTGCACTGCATCTTCGCTCATCGAACTGCACTATACCGGAACAGCCATGCCCAATCGCCTCGCGCACGA
The DNA here is from genome assembly GCA_036488725.1 of Polyangiaceae bacterium. Classification (GTDB taxonomy): domain Bacteria; phylum Myxococcota_A; class Polyangia; order Polyangiales; family Polyangiaceae; genus DASXHD01. Next base: position 16,572 of record DASXHD010000004.1, read on the forward strand.
AGCCTCTCCCTACCTCCAGCAGCACGCGGACAACCCCGTCGACTGGTATCCGTGGGGCCCCGAGGCGCTCGAGCGCGCGAAGGCCGAGAACAAACCGATTCTCCTCAGCGTCGGCTACTCGGCCTGCCACTGGTGCCACGTCATGGAGCACGAGAGCTTCGAGGACGCGCGAATCGCGGCGGTGATGAACGCGAAGTTCGTATGCATCAAAGTCGATCGCGAAGAGCGCCCCGACATCGATCAAATTTATCAGCTCACCGTGCAGCTCCTCGGCCGGAGCGGCGGCTGGCCGCTCACGGTCTTCCTCACGCCCGATCAAAAGCCGTTTTTCGCCGGCACGTATTTCCCGCCGATTCCGCGTCACGGCATGCCCGCGTTCCCGCAAGTGCTGCTCGCAGTCTCCGAGGCGTACCGCGAGAAGCGCGCCGACATCGACACGCAGGCGCGCGAGATCGCCGTGGCCATCGGCCAAGTCGCCCGACCCGAAACGAAACCCACCGAGCTCACGCCCGCGCTCCTCGGCGCCGCCGCCGCGCGTCTCGCGAAGCGTTTCGACGACGAGAACGGCGGCTTCGGCGACCGCCCGAAGTTCCCGAGCACGATGAGCCTCGACGTCCTCCTCGCGCACGGCGCTCACGGAGACGCGCGTTCGTTCGCGCGCGTGCGCAAAGCGCTCGACGCGATGCGCGCCGGCGGAATTTACGATCAGCTCGGCGGCGGCTTCCACCGCTACTCCACCGACGAACGATGGCTCGTGCCGCACTTCGAAAAAATGCTCTACGACAACGCGCTCCTCCTCCGTCTCTACGTCGACGGCTGGCGCGCGTTCGGCGACGAGCGCTACGCGTCGACCGCGCGCGAAATCGTCGGCTACCTCCGCCGCGAGATGCTCGACCCAGGCGGCGCTTTCTACGCGACGCAAGACGCCGACAGCGAGGGCGAAGAAGGAAAGTTCTTCGTCTGGACGCAAGACGAAGTGCGCGCCGCCGCCGGAGACGACGCCGAGCTCGCGTGCGCGCGCTTCGGCATCACGCGCGAAGGCAATTTCGAAGAGGGCCCCGCGAGCGTCCTCTCGATCGCAAAATCAATCGAAGATCTCGCCGTGCGCTTCACGGCCGCACCCTCCGAAATCGAGCGCCGCCTCGAGGTCGCCCGCGCCGCGATGCTCGCCCACCGCGAAAAACGTCCGAAGCCTTTCCGCGACGAAAAAATCCTCGCGTCGTGGAACGGCCTCCTCATCAGCGCGCTCGCCGACGCCGCCCGCGCGCTCGGCGAGCCCGAGTGGCTCGCGATGGCCGAGCGCGCCTTCGACTTCGTCTGGCGCGTCCTCGTGAAAGACAACCGCGTCCTCCGCCACGCAAAACCATCCGGCGACGAATACGCAGCGAAGGGCCCAGGCTTCCTCGACGACCAAGCCTTCGTCGCGTGCGCAGCGATCGACCTCTACGAAGCGACGCGCAACGGCGAATACCTCCGCCGCGCGCGCGGGCTCGCCGAAACGATCCGCGCCGAGTTCACCGACGACGCCGGCGCGCTCTACCTCGTCGCCAAAGACGGCGAGCCCCTCATCGCGCGCCCGCAAGACGTCTACGACCACGCGATCCCGAGCGCCACGTCCAAAGCCGTCGAGCTATTCCTTCGCCTCGGCACGCTCGTCGACGCGACCTTCTCTGCCGCCGCCGAAACGATCGTCGCCTCGCTCGCCGCAGCCGCCGTCGAAAACCCGTTCGGCTTCTCGAGCCTCGTCCTCCTCGCGGACCGAATCGCGAGCACCAGCGTCGACGTCGTCCTCGTCGGCGAGAGCGACGAGCTCCTGGGCGCCGCTTACCGCGCCTACGTCCCTCATCGAACGATCGCCCACGCGACGACAGCCGGCGCCTCCGACGCCCCACTTGTGACAGAGGGAAAGGCCGCTTCCGCTCCGGCCGCATTCGTCTGCCACGATCACTCTTGCGCCCCGGCCGTATCCGGGTATCGTGACTTGCTGAGCCTGCTGTCACCGGCAGGAGACGCAGCACCAAATGCCTGAAATCACGAAATATCCCACAACGGCGCTTCTGCTCGCCGGATCAAACCGGATCCATGGTGGGACTTCGATGATCCAGTTTGGCGCGTGTGGGAGAATCACTCCACACGCTTTTTCGGGCACTTCCGAATATCGTGACGAAGCGCATCAGTGGCACGAAGGATGGATAAGCAACCAAACGGAGGACGGGTGATGAAGAACGCCAACCAACGACGACGTCGCACGCGTGGTGCGGTCCAAGTCGAATATGCGTTCCTTCTGATGTTCGTAATGGTCCCCACCGCGGGCGTTCTGCTCGCGGGCGGTCGACTGATGTACAAGGACTACTTGTACCAGAAGGCCCAGCTCCTCAGCTCGATGCCGTAATCAATCCAAGGAGAGAACGATGAATAAGCTGGTCAAGTCGAACAAGTTCACGAAGCTGCTTCAGGACAAGAAGGGCGCGACGATGGTCGAGTACGCTATCCTCCTCTTCTTGATTCTCGTCATCGCCGCTGTCGTCTACAAGAACGTCGGTTCGAGCGTGTCAGGCGCCGGCGGATCCGCGGCCAACCAATTCACGTGATTCGACCGCGTTCGGTTCTCTCCACCTTGGTGGTACAACGGGAAGCATGATCTACTTCCTGGTGGCGGCGGCGATCATCGCTGCGATCGCTGCCGCCTCGGACCTGCGTAGTGGAGAGATACCGAACTGGGTGACGCTGGGGCCGCTGCTGGTCGCGCCGATTGCGCATGGAGTTTATGCGCTGGCGCGACACGAGAATGCGCACACGGCCCTGTACGAAGGTGGGAGTTCCCTCCTGGGTGCCATCGCGTGTTCAATCGTTCCTGCGATTCTTTATCGGCAGGACGCGATCGGTGGAGGTGATGTGAAGCTACTTGCTGCGATAGGTGCGCTGTTGCAACCGCACTTCGGGCTCGAGACGGAGATGTATTCCTTCTTCGCCGCGGGCCTCATCGCTCCGGCCTTTCTGGCCTACGAGGGCAAGCTGTTTCGGACCATCAAGAACACGGCATTGCTTGCCGCGAATCCTCTGCTACCGAAAAAGAGGAGGCGCCCGATCGAACCAGCGTTGCTAACGTGGTTTCGATTCGGGCCGGCGATTTTCGTGGGGACTTGTTTCACGGCCTATCTGCACTGGAGGCATTGATGAGTAGGCACAAAGAAGGGCTTCTGCGAGCTCGCCGAGGGGCGGTGCTGGCCGAGTTCGCAATAGCCTTCATGCCGATATGCGCAATGTTCCTGTGCTTGGCCCAACTCTCTCGTTATTCGATCGCTCGCCTCGCGGTGCTTCATGCTGCGCAGGTGACCGTTCGCGCATGTGCGGTCATTCACGATCCCGACCCTGGCCACAGCGACTCGCTCGACGGACCCGACGGGGACATCAATCGAGCAGCGGACGTCGCGATGGGGCCGTTCGAGGGCAGCCAGTGGATGGGTGAGATCAAGCACAGCACCCCCGTCTGCAATCACGACGGCTCCAACGACGCAACCAACCATGGCAACGGCGGGACCGACAAAGTCACGCTGGACGCGACCTACACCTGCGGCATTCCCATCGCCAACACGATCGTCTGCGGCGCGAGCAAGCAGAAGACGATTTCGGTGTTTGCGCAGTTCCCGCATCAGGGCGCTCAATACATTCCGAAATCGCAATAGGAGCGGAGCAATGTCGGCAACCACGATGACGCTTAATCAACCGCTCAAGAACGACCGCCGAGGGGCCATCATGGTCATCGGCGTTTTCTTTGCGTGCATGATGATCGGCTGGATGTGGATGCTCGTCGGTCTCGGCGACGCCATGATCTGGCGCGATCGTTCGCAGGAAGCCGCCGACGCCGTCACGTATTCGTCCGCCGCGCTCCAAGCGCAGGCGATGAACCTGATCTCGTTCATCAACATTCTGATGTTGATCATGGCGGCGTTCTATTTGCTGACCGCCTTCATCTTCAACATCCTCGACTTCCTGCACTGGATTCTAGGAAGCACCACCGACAAAGCGTGTTTCCCGCCGCCGGGCGACAGCTCCGCGGACTCGCGCTCGAAGAAGATGCAGGCCCTCAGCAGCATCCCGATCATGGCGTGGCTCAAGCCGCTCGCCTCGGTGTGGACGAAGCTCGCGGCGGGGGTGGAGAAGATCCACGACGGAAGCACGAACGGCACGCCGTCCACGCTCAGCGTCGGCGGCATCCTCGACAAATACGAGTCGGGGATGATCTTCTTGATGCCGAAGTTCTCCGACTTCGAGGATCTCGTCTCGTACGCGGCGCCGTGGGGCGGCACCGTCGCCGGCATCTACATGAGCCAGCAGTACGCCGACTACGGCCAAAAGCGCATCGGCCTCGCGCTGAGCGCATCGCTCATTCCGGCCACGTTCACGCCCGGCCAAGCCGGCAGCCTGATGCCGACTGCGCAATACAAAGCGTGCGCGAACGACGAGTGCACGCAGTTCCTCAACTGCGATTCGGCGAACCCGAGCTCGTGCCAGCAGTACACGGGCGGCGACAAGCGCGAAGGTTTGCCCGTTCAAATCCCGAACGGCGGATTCAAAGCGCTCTGCGATTACATCGGCGCGAAGATCTCTTCGGTCGTCAAGAACGCGTTCCAAGGCCTCGGCATCCCGTTCCTCGGAACGATCATGGGCTGGCTGATGAGCTTCATCGGCAATCAGTTCAGCTCCAACTTCTGCACGCAGAACGCGAAGGGCTTCTTCACCGGGCCTGAAGTCGCGGACGTCTTCCTCCGCTTCACGACTGCGTGGACGCCCCCGTTCGGCGGTCACAACAACAACGAGAAGTGCCCGAAGAACGACTGGGGTCAGGGCGGCGGCGGCGCGACCGGCGGTCCGAAGCCGTGCAACGGCGTCTACCAGATGAAGCTCGGCAACGGGAAACAGTTCTGGCAAGACCCCGTCGACGCCGGTGGCCCGCACCTCGTCGTCGACTACGCGATGAACGGCAACGACTGGTTCCAAGTGTGGGGCGGCGTTTGGGGCGGCAATCGCGACTCGTCGCAGGCCTACTCGGTTCAACACGAGGACAAGCTCGTCGCCGTCGCCGGCATGCAGTCCAACCCGGGCGGCACGTGGAACGCGGGGCTCATTCCGCAAGACACGCTGTCGAAGTGGGACTTCTACCTCGCGCAGGCGGAGTTCTATTACGACTGCGATCAAGCGTGGAGCGGCAGCAACTGCAACAGCAGCAGCAACGCTTCGTACAACATCGGTTGGCGCGCTCGCTTGCGCCGCATGCACGGCCTCTCGTGGGGCCAAGACCTGCTCGGTTACATGTGGAACGGGTCGCTCGGACCGAACTCGGGCTTGCAGACGCGTTACCAGCAGTTCTTCAAGAACAAGTTCGGCAACGGCATGGCGAGCAAGCTCGGATCGACCATCACGAGCGCTGGCCTAACGTGGCTCGTCGGCCAAGGCGCGTCGTTCATCGGCGGCGCCATCAACCCTGCTTCGTCCGTCCCGGACTTCATCCACTGAGGCATTCATGAAATCACGCTGGATTCAGAGGAGAAGCTCACGGGGTGTCGCGATGGTGGAGGCGGGTATCCTCGCGCCCGTCTTCGCCATGATGATGATGATGACCGTCTACCTCGGCGGCGTATACGAATCGAAGTACCGCACCGTGATGCTCGCTCGGTACGCGACTTTCTCGTACGCGGCGAACTCGTGCAGCAACACGGAGTTCAAGCCGGACCTCAGCGACTTGGGCTCCGGAATCCAGGCGGGCCAGCAACAAGCGGGAGCGGGTCCGTCGCAAAGCCAGAGCCCGGCGCCGCCGGCCCAGAGCGTGCCGGGCGCGAAGGGTGGCAACAACAGCGGTCCGGGCAACACCGCGGCGCAAGCCACGACCGGCATCTTCTCCTCGAACGGACAGGCCACGCTGACGTGGAACTACTCGCCGACGTACAAGTTCAACAACGGCGGCCCCATCACGATCAAGTCGCAAGGCGAGACGTTGTGCAATACGCCCCCGAATCAGGGGATGAACATCTTCTCGTACATCTCGAACCTCGTCTCGATGTTTTAGGAGAAGGACATGCTCTTTCACCTCTATGTCCTGGGTAAAATCTCGAAGAAGAAGTTCTTGGGGACCGCGCGCGTCATCGCGTACGGAACTGTCGTGGCCGGCGTGTTCGGCGCGCTCAGCGCTCGCAACGCAGTCGCCGACGTGCGCTCGCAGAGCCTCGAGCTCGGGCGGAAGCTCACGGGCATCCAAGACCTGGTGAGCGGCTCGCACGAGTACCGCTTGAACGGGCAGAGTGTTTACGTCTCTGCTTCGGAGAGCACCGACGCGGTCAAGGACGTCCTCGACCGCTTCGAATCTCACTGCAAGCAGTCGCGCGGGCTCGCGGCTCCCGAGTGGAACGCGCTCGTAGCCTCGAAGGATGCGCCGCCGGAGGTCGCCTCGTCGGATCGCTTCGGCATCATGCGGACGGAGGATCACAACGCGCATGACGGCGTCGTCATGTGCTTCACGCGCGAGAACGGAGCGCGAAACTTCGTCGAGGCGATGCAAGAGTTCGCGACGACGTCGGACCTCCACGCGTTCGGCGACGTGCGTTACGTCCACGCCGTGCGCGAGGACAATCGCACGCTCGTGCAAACGGTGTGGACCGACGGCAGCTTCAAGCTCGATGCGATCTCCACGCAGCGCACGCACGACGCGCCCGGCGCGGACTTGCCCGGTATTCCGCGTCCGCTCCGCTCGACCCGCGTCATGACGGCCGAAGCGGTCGGCACGCCGTACAGCGCGCGCGTTTACACGTCGACGGCGCCGGCTAAAGAAGTGCTCGACACGTACATCGGGCAGATGCAGGCGCAAGGGTGGATGCCGGTCGAGTCTCCTGACTTCGGCTTCGACCACGGCCATCACGCAGACGGGCGTTGGTTCATGCGCCTCGAGACCGGCGAGCAGTTCGTCGTCTCCGTCAGCAAGGCGACGGCGGATCAACCGACGACCGTGATCGTCGGCTCGGTCGCGCTCATGCCGAAGGGTGGGCCGGTCGCGACGACGGGAGTGAAGCCGCAATGAAGATTCGAAACGCCGTCGTCTCGGGCCTCGTCGTCGTCGCGCTTGCGGTGAGCGCCAACGCGCAGCAGCGTCCGGAGCCGCTCCCGACCGAAGGCGACGGCAGCGCGCAGAATCAGTCGAAGGCGCCGATCATCAACCACTTCCCGTGCACGTCGGCCGAGTACGACAAGTTCATGAAGTGGCAAATGGGTCTGCTGCAGCAGACGGCTTCGCACTTCCCGCAAGGGCCGGGGGAGTTCAACAAAGTCGTTTTGCGCATGCGCGAGTGTGCGTCGAAGATCGAGCTCGACGGCTACGTCACTCAGGGCGAATACGAGTATTGCGATCGGCGGCTCGAAGAGACCATTCGCGAGATCGAGCTCAGCTATCAGATGACGCAGCAGTGATCCGCTTCGCGCTCGCGGCGCTCGTCGCTGGCGTCGTGGCGTGCGACTCGCCGCGGGCTCAAGTCGACGCGGCCGCGCCCGCGGTGCCGGTCGTGCCCGATGCGGCCGCGCCGACTGCGACGGCGGAAATCGAGGACGCCGCCGAGGACGTCACGCCGGAAGAAGTGTTCGAGCAGTCGATCAAGATGCTCGAAGAAGTGGCGACGATCGTCCAAGACGAAGGCCCCGATTGCGATGCGATCGCGGCGCGGCTCGAGGCGTACGAGGACGCGCACACGCGAGCCATCGCCGTGGGGCATCAGCGTTACGACACGCTCTCCGACGAGGAACGAGCTCGCGTCGAGGCGAAGTATCGCGATCGCTATCACGCGGCGTGGGCCAAGCTTCATCCGAACGCGACGAAGTGTCGGAACAACGAGCGCGTTCGGAAGGTCGCCAACGTTCTCTTCGGGAATCCTCAGCTGGGGCCGGTGCCCGAGCCCGCGGAGTCAGGCCAGCCGTGAGAGGCGGCGGTTCGACGACGGGAAGTCGACGCCCATCGCGAGGCCGTAGATCACGCCGAAAATCGATGCTGCGAGGAGAGCGTCGACGTTGGGGGCGACGGGCGGCGCGCCCGGGCTCGAGCCGAGCGCGGTGACGAGCGCGCCCGCGAGCACTTGCGCGAGCGCGGCCCATTGATAGAGGCGAAGGCGCGCGTAGATGGGGGTTTGCGGCTCGCCGCGATACGCTTCTTCGACGAAGCGGCCGAGGCCGTTCGCGATCAAGTACACGCCGCCGATCAAATGGAGCGGAGCGTGGAGGCTCCAGAGGCGCGCGACCAAGACGAACGTCACCATGTTCCAGAGCGTCGAGTAGAGCGGCGTCGGGTGAATCGGGACGCCGTCGAGGTGCGCGAGACGGCAAACGCGCGACCGCGGGTGGTGATAGCGAATGCCGATGAGCGCGCTCGTCTCCGAGCCGTGGCAGCATCCTTGGACGAGACACCGGAGGCGCCCGACGCCCTGGATGTACGGGCCGGCGACGGCGACTGCGCCGAGGAGGAGCCAGATCGGCGTGCCGAGCCACGGAGCGAGAAGGGCCGCGGCGCAGATGCCGAGGAGGCCGCCGTAGAAGCCGAATGGGCGCGAGAGGGCGGCGGAGCCTTCGATGGTTTGCGCCCAGATGCCGGCGCCGACGAGGCCGCCGGCGGCGCCCACGACGAGCATCGCGAAGTGGCCGGGGCCGACGAGCGAGCCGATGATCAGAATTCCGCCGAAGCTCGCGAGCGCGGCCCAGATGCCGTGGTTGATGATGCGAAGAGGTCCGAGTCGCGTCTCGTGCCACGAGTTGGCGACGAGCTCCGCGAGCGCGCGAAGGCCGCGCCAGATCTCGCCGGCGTCGAGGACGATCGTGTAGGCGATGATGGTGGCGAGGACGCTCGTGAGCTCGCCGGTGGCGATGACGACGGCGGCGGCGCGTGCGATCCAGCGCGTCCACGGGCGGTGCGCGGTGAAGGCGTCGGCGGCGAGGAGCGCGGCGAGCGCGGAGAACGAGGGCGTGAGCGACGGGACGAGCGCGTGCATCGGGACGACGAGCGGCATCGCGAGGAGCGAGCGCACGGCGACGGTGCGAAGGTCGCGCTCTCGCGTCACCCAGAACGGCGCGGCGAGCGCGAGCGCGAAGACGAGTGCGTCGCGCAAGTCGACGGCCGGCCACGTCTCGCGCGCGGCGAGCAGGATCCATGGGAAAAACGCGATGAAAAATGTGGAGACGCGCCGGGCGAACGTGGGGCTCGCGTCGAGCTCGCGCGGCAGGCCGATCCACGGCGCGCCGCGATCGCGACCGAAGCGGCTCTCGAGATCTTGGCGCTCGTAGCCGAGAACGAGGGCGGCCGCGGCGAGCGCGACGGTTGGCGAGACCAGCCAGAGGCCGCTCGCCGAGCCGGTCGCGATCGAGACGCCGAAACAAATCGCGCCGAACCCGACGTAAATCGGATGCGCGACGAGCGCGTACGGTCCGCGCGTGACGAGGCGCGGCGGGGGAAACGCGTTCATCGGCAGTCCGCCGCCGTCGCGCCAGAGCGAGAGCCAGCCGGCGAGCACGAGGAGCGCGCCTGCGATCGCGAGCGCGGCGCCGAGTCGCGGTGAGTGGCACGCGGCGGCCGTGACGGTCGATTCGGTCGCGCGCGCCCAGAGCGCGAGGAGCGCGGGGAGCACCGCGGCGAAGAGCAAGCCGTAGAGAATCTTGCCGAGCGCGTGACTCGGTGCGCGTGTCTCCTCGCGCGCGGGCCAGCGGACGACCTCGTGAATCGCGAAGCCGCGATCTTTTCCGTGGGCGTCCTCGAGGGTCGCGCGGGCACACCACTTTTGCTCGTCGAGCGCGAGGATGCGCGTCGGAAATCGATCGAGGCCGGGGACGCGAGCGAGCGCCGTGCCGCCGATCGCGCCGCGTCGAAGCTCGCCGCCGGGATCGATGTCGAGCTTCACGCCGTCAGCGACGACCGAGCGATCGTCGATCGTCGTTCGGCCGACCGCTTTTCCGTCCAGCAAGACCAGCTGTTTTTCGTGCGGGCCGCGCCAATCGATCCAGACGAGCGAGCTTCGTTCGCCGACGAATCGGCCCCAGCGGAGCTCGTCGATCGGCAGGCGCCACGGCTCGATCGTGAGAACGAGGTGCTCGGCGTAGCCGAGTCCGCGCACGACGCGATCGCCGAGCGTGATCTCCGCGCGTGCGCGCGCGCCCAGGCAGCGCCACGCGACGGTTCCCTCGGTCGAGTCGAACATCGTCGCTTCGGCCGGCGCTTCGAGCGACGACCAACGCGCGCTCACGCCGAGCGCGGGCGACGACCACGCGAGCACGTCGCCCGCGAGCGAAGGCTCGGTCTGCGCGCGCATCGTCGTCTCGCTTCGCGGCGGCTCGCCGGGCGGGCGAATCAGCAGATTTCCGTAGTGAAGCGTGATCGCGCGCCAGCGCAGCCGCGCCGTGTAGAGCACGATCGTTTCGCCGTCCTCGCTGACGCAGTCCATGTACCACTTCGACAGACGGAACGCGTTCATGAGCGGGGCGCGTTCGATCTTCCGCGATCAGCGCTTCCTTGACAACGCTGGCAATCGTAGCTCTGCTCGAAACGTGACCGCGTTGCTCGCGGAAGACGTGCACAAGAGCTACGGCCGGCGTCACGTGCTCCGCGGCGCGAGCTTCGAGGCGAACGCCGGTCAGCTCGTCGCGATCCTCGGCGAGAACGGCTCGGGAAAGAGCACGCTCCTGCGCATTCTCGCGGGCACGGGCGAGCTCGACCGCGGGCGCGTCGAGCGCAGCGGGCGCATCGGGTACTGCCCGCAAGAGCAAGTGCTCTATCCGTATTTGACGATCGACGAGCACCTCGAGCTCTTCGCGCGCGCATACGGTCTTTCGCGCGACGTCGCGAAAAAACGTGGCGACGCGCTCGCCGCGCGATTCGATTTCGCGGCGCGTCGTCGCGACGTCGTCGAGGAGCTCAGCGGCGGCACGCGACAAAAGCTGAACCTCGCGATCGCGCTTCTCCACGATCCGGCGATCGTGCTGCTCGACGAGCCTTACGCCGGGCTCGACATCGAGTCGTACCGCGCATTCGTCGCGTGGGCCGAAGACGCCAAGCGCGACGGAAAGTGCATCGTCGTCATCACGCACCTCGCGCTCGATCGCGATCGATTCGACGTCGTCTTCAACCTCCGCGATGGGAGGATTCGTGCTGGCGATGCGTGAGCGCGCGCGGCGCGTGACGACGGCGGCGCGCTTGCTGCTCAAAGATTTGCTCCGGCGGCGCATCGCGGTCCTTCTCTTGTTCGTCGTGCCCGCGCTGTTCGATGCTGTCGTCCTCGCGACGACGGCGTCGCGCTCGATCCGCGTCACGCTCGGAACGCTCGCCGACGCGGTCGAGCCGACGGGCATCGCCGCGTTCGATCGCCTCGGGAGTCTCTTCCTCGACGCGGGCGTGCGCACGGTCGACGAGCGGCGGCTCTCGCTCGTGTTTCTCGGAACCGCGGCCGTCTCGTTTCTCGCGTGTTTTCTCGCCTTCAACCTCGCACACAGACGGCGCGAGGCCGACGCGCGCCTCGTTCACGCGGGATACCGCGCGCACGAAGTGTTGCTCGCGAAGCTCATCGTGCTGGTCGGGCTCGTTCTTTTGCTCGCGATCTACGAGACCGCGATTTTGTCGCCGTGGGTCGCCCCGCGCCAAGTAGGGCTCGTGGTCGCCGGGCTCTTTTTCGGCGGAATCATTTACGGCTGCCTCGGCATGCTCGTCGGCGCGCTCGTGAAACAAGAGCTCGAGGGAATTTTTCTCATCGTGCTTCTCACGAACATCGACGCCGGCTGGCTGCAGAACCCCATTTATTACGCGCACAGCCAGCGGCAGGGGCTCATTCGATCGCTCCCGGGGTATGCGCCGGTGCAGCTCGCGGTCGTCGGCGCGCTGACCGGCGACGCTCCGCACGGAACGCTTTCGCGCGCGCTCGTCTGGACCGCGGTCGCGCTCGCGGCGGCGCTTTTCGCGTTCGGTGCGCGCATTCGCCCGGCGCGGCCGGAGCGCGCGCGGTTGCGTTGGCATTACGCGAACGTGCTCGTGGTCGCGTATGCGATTTGGTTCGGCGCGTTCGAGCTCGTCGGGCGCTGGGCCGCGACGCTCCACACGGTCGACCTCACGAGCGCGTGGGATCGCGCCGTGCCGCTCGTGCCCGCGTTCGTGTGGCCGTACGAAGCGACGTATGTCTTGCCGCTGCTCTCGCTGGTCGTCATGCGCGACTGGCATCGATTCAACGTCGCGCTCGTCGCGTTCGTGATCGCGAACCTCACCGCGTTCGTCCTCTACGTGCTCGTGCCGATCGCGTATGCGCGCCCCGAGCTCGGGTCGAGCCTCGCCGAGCGAGTCCTCGCGATGGAGTACGCGGCGGACTTTCACCCGGGCGCGAACAAGCTCCCGAGCATGCACGTCGCGATGTCGTGGATCATGGTTTGCGCGATGTGGGGACAAGCCAAAAATAGGCTCGTCGACGCGGGGCTCGCGATTTTGCTCGCGCTCATCACAGTCGCGCCGATTTTCGTGAAGCAACATTTGATCATCGACGTCGTGGCCGGCGTGCCATGGGGGCTCGGGTCGTATTGGGTCGCCGAGCGCGCCTATCGACGTCTCGTCGCGAAAGACGCGACCGCGCTCGAGGGTCTGGCGCGCGTGTTTTGGTTTCGCAGATTCGGATAGCGGTTGCCGTTAGCGGTGCGACGGCGACGGTCGCGGCGTCGGCTCTTCTAGCTCGCGGAAACCAACTCGAGCACGCGCTGGGCGTACGCGATCATCTCGCCGTTGCGGCCGGCGCGGACTGCGCGGCCGGAGCGGAGGCGCGGGAGGAGCGCGAGGATGCGGCGCATGCTGTCGGAGACTCGTCGTGGGATGGCGACGCGCTCGGCGACCGGCCCGAGAAAATCGGAAGCGGCGCGCATGCGATCGCGTGAGTCGGCCATCGCTTCTTGGAGCGGCTCGTAAAAGAGCGCGCTCATCAAGACCACGTCGTCGATCGGGCCGCGCGCGTGCGTCGTGCGATCGACCGCGTCGAGCTGGCGCCAGAAGCGCGCGACCGCTTCGGGGTGCGACTCTTCGTCGTCGAGGAATGCGGCGAGCTCGGGCATCAGGACCGCCATCACGCCCGACTCCCACGTGATCCACATCGCGCGGTGCGCCGAGCCTTGGCGCACGAGGCGCAAGACCTCTTCGAACACGCGCGGCCGCGCAGCGCGACCGAGGTCCTCGCGGTGCGAGACCATCGCGTCGTAGACGTTGTGCTCGATGCCGAGATCGAGACGCCCCGCGAATTTGATCGCGCGCAAGATGCGGACGGGGTCTTCGCGGAAGCGGACCGACGGCTCGCCGATCGTTCGGATCGTGCGCTTGGCGATGTCTTCCATGCCGCCGCACCAGTCGAGGACTTGGCGGCGATCGAGATCGTAAAAGAGCGCGTTGATCGTGAAATCGCGGCGAATCGCGTCTTCGTGCGCTTCGCCGAAGACGTTGTCGCTGCGGATGAGCAGGTCCTCTTCTTCTTCGTCGAGGGCCTGCGGGTTTTTGCGGAAGGTCGCGACCTCGATCACTTTGCCGCCGCCGAAGAGGACGTGCGCGAGGCGAAAGCGGCGACCGATCACGCGGCAGTTGCGAAAGAGCGAACGGACGTCCTCGGGGCGCGCGCTCGTCGCGATGTCGAAATCTTTCGGGCGACCGCCGAGGAGCAAGTCGCGAATGCAGCCACCGACGAGATACGCCTGAAAGCCGTGACGTTCGAGGCGCCGCACGACTTTCGCGGCGTCGGGATCGATCGACGATTCGTCGAGGAACGCGTCGTGGCGCACGAGGCCGGTGCCTTCGTGACGCTCGGCGACGCTCTTGCCTTGTCTGTCTCGGTCTTCGTCGCTCGGCTCGACCCGGAACGAAGGGAGCTCCGGGGGGGCCGGCAAGTTGTCTTTCTGCCTAGCCATGGGTTCTTCCGCGCTAGCGCGTGAAAGACGAGGGATCCTACCAACCCGGTCTCCATGCCGCAACGGGCGACTCCAAAAATGCCCAAAAATCCCTCGAATTTGCGACACAAACACGAATCATGCCGAAACCGTTGACGCACGAAACTCGGTGATTAGCTTCCCCCATGACCGCAGTGGCGGCCACGGGCCGTCGCGCGGCAAAAAGTTTTTCACCTCGACAAAGGGCAAGGCACAACCATGGGCAAGATCATCGGCATCGACCTCGGCACGACCAACAGCGTCGTCGCGATCATGGAGGGACGAGAGCCCAAGGTCATCGTCAACGAAGAAGGCTCGCGTCTCACCCCAAGCGTGGTCGCTTGGGACGAGAAGGGCGAGGTCCTCGTCGGACAGATCGCGAAGCGTCAGGCGGTCACGAACCCGGAGAACACGATTTACTCCGCGAAGCGGTTCATCGGCCGCCGGTTCGAAGAGGTCGGCGAAGAGACCAAGCGCGTTCCTTACAAAGTCGTGCGCGCGTCCAACGGCGACGTCGCGTTCGACGTTCGCGGCAAGCACGTCTCCGCGCAAGAAGTGAGCGCGAAGGTCCTCCAGAAACTGAAGAAGGCCGCGGAGGATTACCTCGGCGAAAAAGTGAACGAGGCGGTCATCACCGTTCCGGCGTACTTCAACGACGCGCAGCGCCAGGCGACGAAAGACGCCGGCCGCATCGCGGGGCTCGAAGTAAAGCGCATCGTGAACGAGCCGACGGCCGCGGCGCTCGCGTACGGCCTCGACAAGAAAAAGGACGAGGTCATCGCGGTCTACGACTTCGGCGGCGGCACGTTCGACATCTCGATCCTCGAAGTGGGTGACAACGTCGTTCAGGTCATCTCGACCAACGGCGACACGCACCTCGGCGGCGACGACATCGACAACTTGATCATCGACTGGCTCATCGCCGAGTTCAAAAAGGGGCAGGGCATCGACTTGTCGAAAGACAAGATGGCGCTCCAACGCCTGAAAGAAGCCGGCGAGAAGGCGAAGATCGAGCTCTCGAGCGTGCAGGAGACTTCGATCAACTTGCCGTTCATCACCGTCGGCCCCGGCGGCCCGGTGCACCTCGACATGCGTCTCTCGCGCAGCAAGCTCGAGCAGATGATGGGCGGGCTCATCGAGCGGACGATGGAGCCGACGAAGAAGGCGCTCCAAGACGCGAAAAAGGGCGCGAAGGACATCGCCGAGGTCGTCCTCGTCGGCGGCTCGACGCGCATCCCGCTCGTCAAAGAGACGGTCAAAAAGTTCTTCGGCAAAGACCCGCACCAAGGCGTGAACCCAGACGAGGTCGTCGCGGTCGGCGCGGCGGTGCAGGCCGGCGTGCTCTCGGGAGACGTCAAAGACATGGTGCTCCTCGACGTCACGCCGCTCTCGCTCGGCGTCGAGACGCTCGGCGGCGTCATGACGTTCATGATCCCGCGCAACACGACCATCCCGGCGCAGAAGAAAGAAGTCTTCTCGACGGCGACCGACTCGCAACCGTCGGTCGAGGTTCACGTGCTTCAAGGCGAGCGCACCGACGCGCGCTACAACCGCACGCTGGGCAAGTTCCATCTCGAAGGCATCATGCCGGCGCCGCGCGGCGTGCCGAAGATCGAGGTCGCGTTCGACATCGACGCGAACGGCATCTTGAGCGTCCACGCGAAAGACACGGCGACCGGCAAGGACCAGAAGATCACCATCACCGCGAACTCGGGTTTGAACGAGTCCGAGATTCAGAAGATGGTGAAAGAGGCGGCCGAGCACGAGAAGGAAGACAAAGAGCGCCGCGAGCAAGTCGAGCGCAGGAACAAGCTCGACAACCTTTGCTACACGCTCGAAAAGACGATCTCCGAGCACAAGGACAAGCTGCAAGCGTCCGACGTCACCAACCTCGAGGCGCTCATCAAAGAGGGGCGCGAGGCGGTCGAGAAGCAAGACGACGAGAAGGTCGCGAGCGTGATGGAGCGTCTCGAGAAAGAGGCGCACCGGATGGCGAGCGTCATGTACGGCGCGCAAGGACCCGGCGGACCGGGAGGACCCGGCGGTCCCGAAGCGGGGCCGCCTCCGCCGAACGGCTCGGGCGACGGCAAGGCTGACTCCGGCGGCGGCAAGAAAGAGGGCCAAGTCATCGACGCCGAGTTCGAAGAGAACGCCTGACCCGTGCTAGCGTCGCGTGAGTGAACGCGACGCGATGGGCGTGGGTCAGCGCGGCGAGCGCGGCTGCGCTCGCGATTCTCATCGCGCCTTGGCGGCTGCTCTCGACCGATGCGTTTCTCGCGCTCGTCACCGGGCGCGAGATCGCCGAGCACGGATTACCGCACACCGACGAGCTCGCGTACGCGACGTACGGTCACGTCTGGACCGACCAGCAGTGGCTCGGGCAGCTCGCGATTTACGAGATGGATCATCTCGCCGGGCTTCGCATCACGCTCGTCGTGCAGGCGATCATCACTGGGCTCGCGTTCGCGATCACCGCGAAGTACGCGCTCGATCGCGGCGCGTCGCAGGCGGCGACGCTCGTCTGCGGCGTCTCGGGGTTCGGCATCGGCGCGACCTTCTTCACGCTACGGCCGCAGCTCTTTTCGATCGTCGGCTTCGCGGTGCTGCTCGCGCTGCTCGGCGAGGACTCGCGCGCGCCTTCGAAAAAAGTTTGGTGGACGATCCCGATGATGGCGCTCTGGGCGAACGTCCACGGCGTCGTCGTGATGGGCGCGATGTTCGTCGGCCTGCGCGCGATGCTCGGTTTGCTCCAGGGTCTCCGCAACCGCGACGCGCGCTGGGCCGCGCGCAACGTCGCGCTCGGGCTCGCGTCGGCGGCGACGCCCTTCTGCATGCCCTACGCGCGCGAGCTACCGCATTATCTCCGGCAAATCAGCCACCTCCAGGATCCGGTGCGGCAGCTGCCGATCCTCGAGTGGAATCGCGTGCAGTGGCCGTCGGACTGGCCCTTCTTCGCGATCTTCGCGGCGATGACGATTCTGCTCGTCGTCGTGCACTGGAAAAAGCTCAGCCGGCCGGCGCCGTTCGAGACGCTCGTGCTCGCGATCACCGCGTGCGCGTCGTGGCAGGCGAGCCGGCACTTGCAATGGTTCGGGATGGCGCTCGCGGCGTACGGGCCGCTCGCGCTCGACGCGACGCCGATCGTGCGTGAGGGGCGCGTGCTCGGTCGCGTCGCGAGCGCGATGCGCGTCCTCGGACCTGCAGCGTTTTTCGTGCTGGTCGTGCGACTTCTCATCATGAAAGAAGCGACGCTCGAGCGCGGCTATTCGCTCGACGCGTTGCCCGAGCTCGCGGCCACGATGCGCGCGAACCCGAGCTCGCCGGTCGCGATCAGCGACGTGTGGGCCGATTGGGCGCTCTGGTACGTGCCCGAGCTCCGCGGCCGCATCGAGGTCGACGTGCGCTTCGAGCTGCTCGACGATCAGCAGGCGCGCGAGATGGGCGTCTTCCTTTTCGCCAAGCCCGGATGGCAGCGCGTGTATCCCGAAGCGAAGATCGTGCTCGTCGCGCGCAAAGCCCACGAAGCGCTCGACAAGGGCATTCGCGCGGAGCCGGGCGCGCGCGTCGTCTGGCAAGACAAGCTCGGAACGCTCGTCGAGCGACCCTGACGAGCGCTTTGCGCGACGGAGCGCACGGGGTGCGGCCGGCGACGCGATGAAGCGCAGATTCGCGTCGGCCGCGACGCGGCATGTCCGGTGCACTGGGTCGTCGCATGGCGATCCTCAGAACGTCCTTCGTCGCGACGGTCCTCGGCCTCGCGGCGGCGCATTGCAGCCCCACCCAAGCGCACGGCGAGTTCGTGCCCGCGGCGCCGTATCACGAGCTCGCGACCTTTTCCTTCGCGTCGAACGAAGGGCCGCCGGGCGGTTATCGATTGAGCGCGCGTTCGCTTGTCGTCGAGGAGATGAAACCGCTCGTCGCCGCGGAGCTGATCCGCCGCGGATACGTGCAGGCTCCTGACGGAGAAGGCGACGTCATCGTCGCGTGCGGCGCAGGCCGCCGTGATGCCACTCGGCACGTTCGGTTGAGCTGGCGCATCACGTCGCTCACGGGCGAAGCGCTCGAGGACCAAGATTTCGTCGAGGGCGGCGTCGTGATCGACGCATTCGACAAGTCGGGCGGGCAGATCTGGCACGGCGCAGCGCGGACGCCGATCGATCCGATGAAGCCGAGCGAAGCGCGATTGCGCGCGGCGGTCGCTGCTGCGCTCGCGCGCTTTCCGGCGCACGACGGCAAACGGTGATGCGCGCGCGGGTCGTCGGCTTCGCGCTGCTCGTCGCGTGCGTGCCGCGCGAGGACGCGCATTTCCCGCTTCGCGCGGCGATGTGGACCGACACCGACGTCGCACCGGTGAACGTTCGATGCCACGCGTCGCCTACGCCGCGCGATCCGAAGCACGTGTCTTGCGCGCCCATGCCGTACCAATCGCCCCTCTATTGGGACGGCGCCGACAACCTCTTTTTTCGGCCGCTCTCCGAGGCGCTCGGCGTCGCGACCGTGCACGAGGCGGTGAACGTGAACAGCCTCGACGAGGTCCCTGACTCGGCGTGGTTCACGAATCGAATCGGCGCTCACCCGCTCGACGATCAAGCGATGCAGCTCGGTGGATGTGCGCCGCCTCAGATCCTCGATCCGGATCACGCAGCCGACGGAAGTTGGATCATCGACAAGGGCAAGGCGGACGGATCGACGCCCGGTTTTCGCATCAGCGTTCCGGGCAAAGGAAAATATCTTGTCAAGGCAGACTCGGTCGACGATTCGCCGGAACGCGAAGCCGCGAGCACCGTGATCGGCAGCGCGGTTTATCACGCAGCCGGGTTCAACACGTCGTGCGAGCAAATCGTCTACGTGCGGCCGAGCACGTTCAAGCTTTTGCCCGGCCTGCGCTCGAAGGCGAACTTCGCCGACGAAAAGCCGTTCGACCGCGCCGCGCTCGAGGCGATTTTCGCGCACTCGCCGCGCCGTGACGGAAAGCTTCGATTCACCGCGTCGGCTTGGCTGCCGGGGTTCTTGCTCGGCGCGTTTCGTTACGCCGGCACGCGCGAAGACGACCCGAACGACGTGATCGACCACGAAAACCGACGCGAGCTCCGCGGCGCGCGCGTGCTCGCGTCCTGGATCGATCGTTTCGACGCGCGCGAAGGAAACTCGGTCGACTCCTGGCACGTCGACCGAAAGGGCGCGCCGCCGGACGCTTCGCCGGGCCACGTCGTCCACTACCAGCTCGACACGAGCGAGACGCTCGGATCGCTCTGGGCCGACGACGCGATCTCTCGCCGGCTCGGTTACTCGTACATCGTCGATTGGGGCGACATGTTCTTCGACTACGTGACGCTCGGCGCGCCGACGCACGCGTGGGACACGATCGCGAAACATCCGACGTTCGGATATTTCGACGTCGAGCACTTCGACGCAGGCGCGTGGAAAAACGAATATCCGAACGCCGCATTCTCGCACATGACCGAGCGCGACGGCGCGTGGATGGCGCGAATCCTCGCGCGATTCACGCCGTCGAACGTGCACGCGCTCGCCGCGAGTGGCAATTTCACCGACCCGGCGAATACCGCCTACCTCGAACGGACGCTCGTCGGCCGGCTCGACAAGATTCTCCAGCGCTATCTGACTCGACTCTCGCCGCTCGCTGACGTGCGCGTCGACGCTGAAGAGCTCGTCGCGCTCGATCTCGCGGAGGCCCGCGCGCTTCGCGATCCGAAGGCGTTTCATTACGAGGCGCACGTCGCCGGCGGCGGTCGGCTGGGCGTGCGGCGTCTCGGCGGTGGCAAGATCGCGATCGCGCTCTCTCACGGCTCCGCGCGATACCTCCGCGTGATCGTCACCGACGGTGTCGCGCGCGCGCCGCTCGTCGTCCACCTCTACGATCTCGGGCATGATGGCTTTCGACTCGCAGGGCTCGAACGCCCGTCGGGCGCGCCGTGACCGCGGAAAAGCCGCGGCTCCGCGAGCACCCCGTCGAGTGGGTGCTCGGGCTCTTCGGAGATGTCCGCGCCGGCGAGGCGGCGACCGTCATCCTCCTCGCGCTCAACGTCTTTCTGCTTCTCACGGCGTATTACCTCCTCAAGGTCGCGCGCGAGCCGCTCATCTTGCTCGGCGGCGGCGCGGAGGTGAAGAGTTACGCGTCCGTGGGTCAGTCGGTGTCGCTGATCTTCGTCGCGAACTTCTATGGGTGGCTCGCGACACGCGTGAACCGCATCACGCTCATCACGTACGTCACGCTTTTCTTTGTCGGCAACCTCGTCGTCTTCTGGCTCCTCGGGATGCGCGGCGTTCCGCTCGGCGTTCCGTTCTTTCTCTGGGTCGGCATCTTCAACATCGTCACCATCGCGCAGTTCTGGAGCTTTGCCGCCGACACGTACGACGAAGAAGCAGGCAAGCGGCTTTTTCCCGTGATCGGCATCGGCAGCTCGGTCGGCGCCGTCGCCGGCGCTTGGGTCGCCGGCCCGCTCATCCGCGGGCGCACGCCTTTTTTTCTCATGCTCGTCGCGGCCGCGATTCTTCTTTCGACGATGGCGGTCACTTACGCGATTCATGAACGCGAGTCGCGACGGCCCACGCGCGCGCACGTCCACGCGCCGGTCGAGCGAGGAAATGCGTTCGCGCTCGTCGCACGCGACCGCTATCTGCTCGCCTTCGCGATTCTGGTGCTCGTCCTCAATTACATCACCAAGAGCGGCGACTACGTGCTCGATCGCATGCTGCTCTCGCATGCCGCCGAACGCGCGCGCGCGCTCGCGATCACCAAGTCGGCGTACATCGGACAGTTCAAAGCGGGCTACTTCGAGTGGATCAACGTGATCGGCGTCGTGATGCAGATGTTTCTCGTGTCGCGCATCGTTCGTTACGCCGGGCTACGCGCGGCGCTCGTCGTCGTGCCGCTCGCGTCGACGATGGGCTACGGCGCTGCGCTCATTTTTCCCGTGGTTCACGTGCTCCTCGTCGGCCGCGTCGCGGAGAGCAGCCTCGATTACTCGCTCTCCAACACGACCCAGCAAACGCTCTGGCTCGTGACCTCGCGCGAGGCGAAGTACAAAGCCAAGCAGGTCATCGACACGTTCTTCAAGCGCGCGGGCGACACGAGCTCGGCGGCCGTGGTTTGGCTGGGCGTCCACTTCGCGTTCGGCACGCGGACGTTTCTCGCGATCAACGTCGCGCTCTCGCTCGTTTGGATCGCGCTCGCGCTCTGGCTCGGCCGAGCGTATGAACGCCGCCGCGTCGCCTAAAAGCTGCGCGGCACGCCGAGCGCGACGCGCACCGAGTCGACTTGCCCGCCGTGCTCGAAGGTCTCGCTACCGAAACCGATCGTGAGCTCGAGAGGCGGGTCGCTCTTGGACGCGAGGCCGAACGCGGCCGACATGCGCAACAGGCTCGGTCGAAAGTCGCCGAGGTGCGCGCCGAAGACGTTTCCGACCGAAGCTTGCATCGTGCCGTTGAGCCAGACGCCAATCGGCCACGTATAGTGGACCGCGGCGACCGCGCCGCTCCGGTCGACGAGGCGCCCCGGAAAGTAGCCGTGCATCCCTTTGTCGCCGCCGAGCGTGACGAGCTCGGTGAACGGGATCGCCGCGCTGCCGAGCGGGTCTGCGAACATCGCCGCTGCGCTCAGCGTGAGGACCCGGCCGTGGTCGCCGAGGTCGATCATCGCGCTCGCGGCGGCGCCGTAGCGGATCCATCCGCCGCCGCCTGCGTGCGCGACGTCGCCGCCGAGCTCGGTCTCGCTTTCGAAGCGAACGCCCGAGCCGTGCTCGGTCGACTTGCGCGTGTCGAGCGCGACGCGCGCGCGCTCGTAGGGCTCGGTGTAGCCGCGACCGAAGCCGAAGGGCGAAGCGAAGGTGCCGCGCGCGACCGATTGCTCGACGCTCGGGTCGTCGCCGTAGTGTCCGTGAAAGAGATCGACTTTGCGAAAGCCGAGCGTCGTCTCCAAATCGCTCGAGCGCCACGGGCGCACTTCGAAGGTCGCGTTCGCGTCGAGCGACGTCTCGGTGAAGCGGCTCTGGCTCGATTCGAGCGAGCGCGGACCGACGCCGTAAAAGACGTTGTCGGGTCGCTCGAGCCCGGCGACGCGCAGTCGAAGCGCGCGCCGGTCGTCGATTCGGTAGCGGTCGGTGATCGATCCGGAGAGCCAGTCCGTCGGCCAGCCCTCGTAATGCAGGCGCAGATCGTTGCGCGGCGCGAGCGCGTCGTTCCAAAAGCCATAGATGCCGACGCTCGGGTTGAACCCGAACTCGACCAGCGCGACCGGCACGAAGCCGAGCTTGTGATCGAATCCGAACGCGAAAAAGTCGTACGCCTTGCGCGGTAGCTCGACGTGCTCGGCGGCGACCATCGCCGCGCCGATCGGGCGGCGCAGCACGTATTCGCTCGTGAGATAGAGCGGCGAAAGGAGAACGCGCGCGAGCCACACGCCGGCGCCGTCGGAGTCGTCGCGCGGTCTGCCGTCGTAGTCGGGAAGCACGCGCTTGGGCGACTGCGCGTCGTCGGCGAGCGCGCTCGGGGCCGCCGACCCGACGAGCAACACGACGACTGCGCCAGCGAGTGGGTTACGCACGAAGCGCGGGTTTGCAGCCGTCGTGCCCGGCGCGCGCGCGCGCAACCGGTGCAGACACACGCAGCATTTTCAATCGGCGAACACGCGGAACGCAGTCCGCGGCTGCGCGTGCGAGGGCGTCCTTGCGGCTTTTCGTAGCGACGAGCGCGCGCCGAATGCGCGGGCGCGCAGACGCTTCACCCGCGCGCGCTGGTCGCACGTTTGCAGTGGGCCAGTCGATGCGCGCCGTCTTTCTCATGAGCATCGCGGCAGTCGTCGCGACGATGACCGTCTCGAGCACGTCGAACGCCGATCCGCCCTTCGCCATCCCGCAGCGCTGCACCGGCAAGCAACTCTGCTGGGCGCCGAGCTTCAATCGCATGGACATCCCCGAGATGGTTCTCACGGGCGCGGCCGCGAGCATCGCCCTCGCCGCAAACATCGTGCACCCGCTCAATACCGGTTGGAGCGGCGGTATCTTCTTCGACGACGCGATTCGAAGCGCGCTCCGTCTTCATAGCGTCGACGCGCAGCTCGAGGTGCGGAGCGGCACCGACCTCGGCCTCGCGGTGATGACGTCGTATCCGTTTTTGGTCGACTCGCTGATCGTCGCTTACTGGTACCGCGGCAGCGCCGACGTCGCTCTGCAGATGGCGCTCATCGACGCCGAAGCGTTCGCCATCACGGGCGCCATCGAGGGCATCTCGAACTTCGTCGCGGGCCGCGCTCGACCCTACGCGCAGGAGTGCGGCGGCGGCATCCCGAGCAACACGACCGATTGCTCCGGCGACACGCTCAACCGGAGCTTTTTCAGCGGTCACAGCGCCGTGAGCTTCACCGCGGCGGCGCTCATTTGTGCGCACCACGAAGCGCTGCATCTGTTCGACAGCGCGGCGGCGGATCACGCGGCGTGCATCGCGGGCTTCACGGCGGCCACGGCGATTGGCGTAATGCGCATCGTCGGGGATGCTCATTACTTTTCGGACGTCTTCATCGGCGCGCTCGTGGGCACGACCGTCGGCCTCACCATCCCGCTCCTCCATCACTACAACCGCGCGGGCAGCTCGAAGTCGTCGCCGATCGGTTTCAGCGTCGTCCCCGGATTTGGCACGGCGACCGTCGTGGGGACGTTCTGATGCGCGCGGCGTTTCTTGCCGTCGCCGTCACGCTCGCCGCGCCGGCCGCGCAGGCCGCGGAGCTGCCGTTTCCAGAGCTCGCGCCGACGCCGGAGCCCATCGTCGAGCCGGGCCATTGGACCGGCGAGCCCGCGCGCCCGTTCGTCTCGCTGCGCCTCGACCTCGGCTACCTCTACGCGAAGCCGCGCTTCTCGTTCGGATACGGCAAGCCGTTTTCGGTGTGGGGCGGTCTCGATCTGGTTCCGTTCGCCACGCCCGACAGCGCGGGAGGCTACTCGGGCTTGCGCATGCAGCTCGGTTGGTTCGAGCTTCGCGCGGGCGCGCGCTTCGTTCATTCGTTTTCGCGCCAGTACCTCACGCCCAAGGCGTCGTACGATCTCCTCGACCTCGCGGAGAACACGGGGCGCCCTGCGAATTACGTCGGCCTCGAAGCCGAAGCGAGCGCCGCGATCCCCGCAGGGCCAGGCAACATCCTCGCGCTCTTCACGGCTTCGTCGGTCCAGCTCGTGCCCGCGGGCGCGTACGTCTACGACGAAACGTTGCGTGTCGTCATCAGCCCGCCCCCCGTTTATCGCGGGCGCCTCGGTTATTCGCTGATCGTCGGCAAGGAGGGGATCGCCCGCATCGGGCTCGTCGGCGAAGTGATCGAGATCCCCGATCGCGCCGCTCAAGTTTATCGCGCGGGCTTCATCGGCTCGTTCGACATCGACGACCATCTGCAGCTCATCGCGACGGTGCTCGTTCCGGTCTACGGCCCCGACTCGCTCGGCCTGCTCGGCGCAGACTACACCGAGCTCGGCATTCGCTATCGGTGGGCGAGCGGGCATGCGCACGTCCCGCACGAACGCATTCCGGAAGCCTCGCCGTGAAACGCACGCTGCTCGGCTCCTGGTTCTTCGTCACCGTCGCGACGCTCTGGATCATCAAATCGGTGCGCGTCGCGGCGCTCGTCGCCGTGCTCGGCGCGGGCGACACGCCGTACGTGCGCCTCGCGAGCGTCGGCGTCATCGCGATCGTCGTCCTCGCTTACTCGGCGGCCGCGAGCTGGCTCACGCGCGTCGAGCTCGTTCGCGCGACGTGTGCAGCGTTCGCCGTCGCGCTCGTTGCCTTCTGGGCCATCGCGCATTTCGGAGGCGAGCCCGTCGCCAACACGCGCGCGTTCATCTGGGCGATGTACATCCTCGTCGACGTCTACGGCGTCGTCATGATCGAGACGTTCTGGACGTACTGCAACGACGTGTTCGACGAGCGCGAGGCCAAGCGCGCGTACGGCGCGATCGGTCTCGGCGGAATTCTCGGCGGCGTCGCGGGCGGCGCGTTCGTCGATTGGGTGGCGCGCGACCTCGGCACCGAAAATCTTTTGCTCGTCGCGGCGGCGTGCATGGTCGTTTG
>DASXHD010000011.1:0-119641 GCA_036488725.1 Polyangiaceae bacterium
CCAGATCGCGCAGCTCGAGACGATCGTTCGTTCTCTCCAAGCGCGCGACGGCTTGCGTCCGCTCTTGCTCCAAGTGCTCGACGCGATGGTGCTCTGGGTCGGCGTCGAGCGCGGGCTCCTTCTTTTGCGCGCGCCGAACGGAAAGCTCGCCCCGCGCGCTGCGCGAAACCTCGCGCGCGAGGACTTGCGAGGCGAGCAGCTCGCGCTCTCGATGACGCTCGCGAAGCGCGCGATGGACACGGGCGATGCGATCGTGGCGACGGACGCGTTCGCGACGCTCGGCGACGTCCACGCGTCGGTGCACGCGCTCCGGTTGCGCAGCGTGCTCGCCGTTCCGCTTCTCTCGCGCGGCGAAATGCTCGGCGTCGTCTACCTCGACGACCGCGGTCGCCGCGGCGCGTTCGGTCCGCGCGAGCTCTCGTGGGTGAGGCTCCTTGCGAGCCAAGCCGCGATGGCGATCGCCGACGCGCGCGACCAAGTGCTCCTCCGCCGCGCCGCGCGACGCGCCGAGCGAGCTCGCGCCAGAGTCGAGGAGCTCCTCGCCGAGCGCGAGGCCGAGCTCCTCCAGACGAAGACCGAGCTCTCCGAGGCACGCGGCGAGGAAACGCGCTTTCGCTACGACGCCATCGCCGGACGAAGCGAGCCGATGCGCGCGCTCTTGCACGTCGTCGATCGCGTGACCACGAGCGACGTCCCGGTGCTCGTCGTCGGCGAGAGCGGCACCGGCAAAG
Source organism: Polyangiaceae bacterium (assembly GCA_036488725.1). GTDB lineage: Bacteria > Myxococcota_A > Polyangia > Polyangiales > Polyangiaceae > DASXHD01. The sequence goes on from DASXHD010000011.1 coordinate 732, forward strand.
AGCTCGTCGCCCGCGCGATGCACGAAAACGGCCCGCGCGCGCGCCGCGCGTTCGTCAGCGAGAACTGCGCCGCGGTCCCCGAGTCGCTCCTCGAGTCGACGCTCTTCGGTCACGTGCGCGGCGCGTTCACCGGCGCGTCGCAAACGCGCTCGGGTCTCTTCGAGGTCGCCGACGGCGGCACGCTCTTCCTCGACGAGATCGGCGAGATGCCGCTCGCGATGCAAGCCAAGCTGCTGCGCGTGCTCCAAGACGGCGAGGTGCGCCCCGTCGGTTCCGAGCGAACGCGTCGCGTGAACGTGCGTCTCATCGCAGCGACGCATCGCGACCTCGAAGCGATGGTGCAGAAGCGAACCTTCCGCGAAGATCTCTACTACCGCCTCAACGTCGTCGCGATTCGCATGCCGCCGCTCCGCGAGCGCCGCGGCGACATCCCGCTGGTCATCGGGCACCTCTTGAAGAAGCACGCCGGCGCGAAAAAAGTCCGCGTCACCAAAGCCGCGATGGATCGTCTCGTCGCGTTCGGGTGGCCGGGAAACGTGCGACAGCTCGAGAACGAAGTGCGCCGCGCGCTCGTCTTGTGCACGACGACCGCCGAAGGAAGCGAAGCCATCATCGACGCGCACGATCTATCGCCCGAGCTCGTTCGCGGCGAAAATCCGCACGAAATCGGCTTGGATTTGCGCTCGCGCGTCGACGCGCTCGAAGCCGATCTGCTCCGCGAGGCGCTCGACAAAACGCACGGCAACCAAACCAAGGCCGCCGAGCTCCTCGGTCTTTCGCGTTTCGGTTTGCAAAAAATGATGCGCCGTCTCAAGGTCGCCGGCGGCAAACCTTCATGATGCGAAAGCCCGACATCGCGCGCGCTGCGTTCGTCGCCGACGACGCGACGATCGTCGGCCACGTCGAGCTCGGCCAAGACGCGAGCATTTGGTTCGGCACCGTCATTCGCGGCGACAACGATCTCATCGCGATCGGCGAGTCGTCGAACGTTCAAGACGGATCCATCGTTCACACCGACGCCGGCATCGCGCTACGCGTCGGCGCGCGCGTCACCGTCGGCCACGGCGCGGTGCTCCACGGCTGCACGATCGAAGACGAGTGTCTCATCGGGATTCGCTCGGTCTTGCTCAACGGCTCGCGCATCCGCCGCGGCTCGATCGTCGGCGCGTGCGCGCTCGTGACCGAGGGCAAAGAATTCCCCGAGCGGAGCCTCATCATCGGCTCGCCGGCGCGCGCCGTGCGGACGGTCACCGACGACGAAATCGCGGCGATCCGCGCGTCCGCGGCGCACTACGTGCAGAATGCACACAAATTCCGAACGCAGTTTACGCGAGCGAGCGAATGACGCTGCGGACCTGAGCGAGCGACAGCTTGCTCTCGTGGATGTGCACGTAAACGATGTAGTGGCCGACGAAGAACAGGCTGCCGAGCGCGATGGCGGCGACGATCATCGGCAGAAGCCCCCAGCACCGCGCGAGCCCCGCGACGGCGAGCGCGGCGAGCCCGAAACGATTCATGCGCTGCTGCTCTGCGCGGAGATCGCCGAGGCGCGTTCGCAAGCGCGCCCGCTGAGCTTCGTAGAGGGCGAGCTTTTCGTTCACCCCGAGTCGATGGGGTCACTGCTGCATTTTGGCGAGGGCTGCGCGTCGTTTTTCGACGATCCACGAAACGATGGTGCGCGAGACGGCCATGCAGCAGTCGAAGCACAGCACCGTCATCGTGAGCGCGCAGGCGGGCGCCGGCCAGCGCATCGGGTCGAGAATGAGGACGACGTCGAGCCAGACGTTCATCGTGAGAAAAAGGACGATCGGGAGCGCGGCGAGACCGCAAAGCAGCGACACGAGGTGCTTGGCGCGCGAGCCGAAGAAACCGAGCGCGACGACGAACCCGAGGAGCGCCGCCCACTCGAGCACGGGATGGTGCGTCGCGAAGCTGCGCGCGAACTCCTCGTAGCCCGTCATCTCGCGCTCGCGGTCGACATGCTGCCCGCTCAGCGCGACGAGGCCGCCGACCGCCCCCGCGCAGCCGTTCACGCCCCAGGGAAGCGCGAGGAGCAGCAGCGTGACGAGCGTCGTCACGATGCGCGTCGCGATCGGTTTCAGCGCCTTCATGCGGTGAATCGAGTGGAGCCGAGGGGGATCGAACCCCTGACCTCATCCATGCCATGGATGCGCTCTCCCAGCTGAGCTACGGCCCCGGGAACAGGGCAGACGAGATACAGCGAAGAGGACGCATTGTCCAGGCAGGGACTGACGGATCACAAATCGAGCGTGTCGGTCTTCACCGTCGCGCCGGTCGCGTCGAGGACGTCGACCTCGACGGCCTTCGCGCCGCCGACCCAGTGCGTGCCCCACGTCTTCCACGCGGGCGAGGTGCCGATGTCGAGCGATTGGCGGCCGGCTTCTTTTCCGTCGAGCTTCCAGACGAGCGTGATGCTGGTCGGCGTCTTGTCGTTCTTCACGGCGACGCGATAGGTGACGCGCGCGTGCTCGACCTTGTCGGTGAATTGCGAGTCGACGACCGAGAGCGACGACGCGCCGTCGGCGTGCGCGACGGCGGGCAGAAGGAGAAGGGCGGCGGCGAGGACGGAGCGAACGATGTGGTTCATGGCGAGTGGTTTTGCAGCCGCCGTGCCGGCGCGAAATCGGCCGAAAAATGCGGTGGACCGCGCGTTTGGTGTCTCCCGCGGGACACGCGATGTGTACGATGCGCCGAATGCGACGGGTGGCGCTCGTTATCCTCGTGCTCGCGGGCTGCTCGCGCGACGCGCCGAGCGACGATCCGCCCGTGCCGTGGAAGCCGCCGCCCACGCCCACGTGGGACGCGCTTCCGAAGAGCGACGATGCCGCCCTCGCGCTCGGTGCGAAGCACGCGACGTCGCGCCCGGGGCTCGCCGCGTACTCGCCGCGCATGCTCGCGTATCTCGAAGCCGATGCGACCAAGCTCGTCGCGGGCGAGGACGCGATCGCGGCCGCGTACGATTCGTGGGCAAACGCCGACGCGACCAAGCCGGCGTACCTGGTCTTCGGTACGCTGCACGACTCGCGCGCGCAGATCGAAGCGGCCGCGTCGATCGTGCTTCGCATGAAATCGGCGTGGGGTCTCGCGCTCGAACAGTTTCGCGCGGCGGGTCGATGGAGCGGCGCGCCTGCGGTCGATAGCGCCGACGACGCCGACCTCGCGTCGCTGGATCGCCCTAATTTTCCGCTGGATCGTGACGCGCTCGCGCGAGTCGATCACAGGCAAGCGCTCCTCGATCATGCCGCTTGGAAGTTCGGTTATTTGGACGCGATGAGCTCGCTCGTGCGCGGCGCGCGCGGCGCGGGCGTTCCGCTTCTCGCGTGCGACATGCCGACCGAGCTTCGCGGCGCGTTCACCCCCGGCGGCGAAGGCGAGCGCGCGCTACGCGAGCTTCACTGCGCGCGCGCGCTGCGTGACGACGCGCTCGCATCGGCGCAGGCGCACGCGCCCGACGGCGGACTCTCGGACGACGATGCCGCGCCGCCCGAGCGCTACGGCGTGATCGTCGGCGCGCGTCACGCCGAGCCCGACGGCTTGGCTCGTTTTTTCGACAAGGCCGCGCGCGTCGCGCTCGTTCGCGTGCTCGGCGGTCGCCCGAAAGACGCGCCCGGCGACGAAGTGGATCTCGCGCCGCGCTTGGTGGTCACCGACGAAGTCCTCGTCCGCGAGCGCGGGGTCGATCTCCTTCTCTTGCCCGACGAGACCTGGGGTGGCTCGGTCGATCGCGCGAGCGATCGCGGCGAGGTCGCGCCGCGGAGCGTCGCCGGTCTTCCTCGACCGAACCTCGACGTGACGTCCGACGCGAGCGCGCGCTTCGCGATCACCGACGCGTCGGTCGACGTCGCCGAGAAACCGGAGTGGCTGACGATCCGCGCCGGCCATCACGCATACGTGCTCGTTTCTTCCGAGCGCACGTTCGTCGGCGCAGTCGACGTGCCCGAGCTCGGGTGGACCGAGCTCCATTTCACGCCGCACGATCGCGCGCTGCGCGTCGTCGTTCACCGGCCGTGATCAGGGAAGGATGTGCCGGATCGAGCGGCGAATCCGCCTGATCCGCGCGCGCCGGCGCATCCGAACCCTGCCGCGATGCATCGCGTGGAGCGCGTCGCCGACGACCACGGCCGCGGCGAGCGCGAGCGCTCCGGCGATCGCCAGAGGCACCAGCGAATCGAGGGAAACTTCCTCGATCGTCTCCGCCGCCACGTGACCGCGCCTCTTGATCTCGTCGATCGTATCGACGAGCTCCTCGCGCTTTTGTTCGGCCTCATGCTCCGTGCGGAGCTCTTCCTCGACGGTCGGAACGCTCATAACGCCTCCTCGAGCTCGGTGAGGCCGCGCCGCGTCGTCTTGCGCGTCTCTTTGAGCGGCTTCTTCGGAAACAAGAACCAGCCCACGATCGCGACGCCCCCGGCGATCACGAGAAAGACTCCGCCGGTGATGAGCGCGGCGATCGCCGCGTGAACGAAGGCGAGGGGAATGGCGACGGCCAAGAGCGTGAGCCCGATGATGCCGAGCGCCGCGGCGATGCCGAAGCCGACGGCCGCCGCTTGGGTCTGCCGCATGTCGATCTTCACCTCGTCGGTGGCGAGCTTCACCTCGAGACGCACGAGGTCGCGCGCCTCCTCGAAGGCTTGTTTGACGAGCTCCGCCGTCGATTTCGTTTCGTCCACCATGCCCGCGTGCGTTGCGAGCGGCGTGCCTGTTAGAATCGCCGGTCACATGGAATTCGTCGATCCCGCGCTGCCGCGCGAGGTGTTTGGTTGGCAGAGCCCGCGTCTCGGCATCCACATGCCGATCGTCCGCTACGGAAATTGGGGGCACCCGCTGCTCCTCTACCCCACGGCCCAGGCGGACTTGCTCGACTGCGAGCGCTTCTTCCTCATCAAGTCGATCGAGCCGCTCATCTTTGCCGGTCGCGTCACGGTCTTCGCGATCAACAGCATCAACGCGCACGCGTGGATGAACCGCGCGGTCTCGGTGCCCGAAGCCGCGCACCGCCAAGCGCTCTACTCGGGGTACGTCGAGGAAGAGGTGGTGCCGCACATTCGGCGGGCGGTGCAGAACGAGTCGGCGCGCATCGGCGTGACCGGCGCGAGCTTCGGCGCGTTCCACGCGGCAAATCAATTTTTCCGACGGCCGGATCTCTTCGACACCCTGATCGCGATGAGCGGGTTTTACGATCTCGAGCCGAGCTACACCCACGGCTTCATGAACGACGACCTCTACTTCAATAACCCAATGAGCTACGTGCCGAAGATGAACGACGCCGGCCAGCTCGACACGATCCGCAACCACAGCCAAATCCACATCGTCTCCGGCCAAGGCGAATACGAATTGCCCGCAGCGAGCCATCGCTTTTCGACGATGCTCTGGAACAAAGGCATTTGGAACAATCTCGACTTGTGGGGCCACGACATGCGCCACGACTGGACCACTTGGCGGCGCATGCTGCCTTATTACTTGGGCGAAAAGGTGGGGTGGTGATGCGGCGAGTCGGTATTTTGGTGGGACGCGAGCGATCGTTTCCCGAGGCGCTCATCGCCGAGATCGCGCGGCGCGACGCGGGCGTCGCGTGCGAGTACGCGCGCTTCGAATCTCCGCGAGCAGACGTCGCGCCGCCGTACGACGTGCTCGTCGATCGCATTTCGCACGAGGTCGTTTGTTATCAACCGTATTTGAAGCTCGCCGCGCTCTACGGCACGCGCATCGTCAACAATCCATTTTGGCGAATCGCCGATGACAAGTTCTTCAACGCGGGTCTCGCGTCGCGCCTCGGCGTCGCGGTGCCGAAGACCGTTCTTTTGCCGCAAAAGTCGTACGGTGACGACGTGACGAGCGGCACGCTCGAAAAGAACATGCGTTATGTCGACTGGAACGCGCTCATCGAGCAGCTCGCTTTTCCGATATGGGTCAAACCACATTGGGGCGGCGGTTTTCGCGACGTCACGCGCTGTGAAAACATGGATGAGCTCATGCGCGCCTACGACGCGAGCGGCAAAATCACGCTCATCGCGCAAGAGGCGATCGCGTGGCAGCGTTACGTGCGGTGCATCGTGGTCGGCCAGCGCGACGTCCGCGTCGCGCTCTGGGACCCGCGCCTCCCGCACCACGAACGATACGCGCGAGCTCACGAGACGATGCCTCCGCTCGATCCCGGGCACGTCGAACGAGCGACGCACGACGCGCTCAAAATCACACAAGCGCTCGGTTACGACATGAACACAGTCGAGCTCGCGTTCGTCGGCGACACGCCTTATGCGATCGACTTCATGAACTCGGCGCCCGACTTCGACGTGACCTCGCTCGGCGAGCCGCACTTCTCTTGGGTCGTTAAAAAAATGACCGAGCTCTGCATCGACCTCGCCAACGAGCGACCGGCGGCGGCGTACCGCTGGGACGCGCTCCTCCGAGGTCGCTGATGGACGCTGCGCTGCGTGAGCTCTTCAACCATCACGATCCGCACGCCATCTTCGAAGACTATCGCGCGCGTCTCTACGGCAAGCTCGGCGGCCCGTTTCCGTTTCGTCTCGCCGAGACGCCGCTCTTCCTCACGCCCGCGCTTCGCGATGGTTTGCAGACTGCAGCGATCGAAATTGCCGGCCAGCTCTCGCGCGAGGCGACGCTTTTCGAGCTGAAAAAAGCCATTCCGGCGCGTTACGACGTGCCGGGCATGGACGCGCTCCCCCACTGCGTTCAAGTCGATTTTGCGATTTGCAAAGACGAGCGCGGCGAATTCTGCGGGCGGCTCGTCGAGCTCCAAGCGTTCCCGTCGCTCTACGCGCTCGAAGCGATCGAAGCGGACATGTGGGCCGACGCGATGAACGCGGTGCCTGAGCTCCGCCGCGAGTGGTCATGCTTTTTCACCAGCCGCGACCACGCGATGGCGCTCATGCGTCGCTCGATCCTCGGCGGCGAGGATCCGCGCGAGGTCGTCCTCGTCGACTACAAACCGTGGAGCCAAAAAACGCACCCCGACTTCACGGCGACGAAAGCGCTCTTCGGCGTCGACTCGGTTTGTGTCACCGATCTCATCAAAGAAGGAAACAAGCTTTATCGCGACCTCGACGGAAAAAGGATTCGCGTCAAACGCATTTACAACCGAATGGTCTTCGACGAGCTCGAGGTGAAGAAGGTCCAAGTGCCTTTTTCTTGGAACGAGCCGCTCGACGTCACGTGGTGCTCGCACCCGAATTGGTATTGGGCGTGGTCGAAGTTTTCGCTGCCGTTTTTGGACCATCCCTGGGTGCCGCGTACACGCTATTTGTCCGACTTTTCGTCGCCGCCGGCGAACCTCGACGAGTTCGTGCTCAAACCGCTCTTTTCGTTCGCCGGCTCGGGGGTCGTCGTCGACGTCACGAAAGAAGATTTCGAATCGGTGCCGATCCCGCTGAGGACGCAATATCTCCTTCAGCACAAAGTCGAATATGCGTGGGCGATTCGCATGCCGAACGCCGCGAATGGCGACGACCTCGGCGCGCACAACGCGGTGAAAGCCGAAGTGCGCGTGATGCTCATGCGCGGTGGCGACGACGAGCCGCTCGAGCCGCTGCTCCCGCTCGTGCGTCTCTCGCGCGGCAAGATGCTCGGCGTCGATCAGAACAAGAGCGCCGACACGCTTTGGACGGGCGGCTCGGTCGGACTCTGGCCGGCGTGACTCACGGCCCGGTCGAGACGCGCATGCCGTCGACCTCGTAACCGCCCGACGCCGGCTCGGTCCAAATCAGCGCGCAGCTCCCCGCTTCGGGGTGCGCGGCGAGGTCAGGGCAGTAGCCCGAGAGATACGCGCGCGTCCGCGCGGGCGCGAGCGACTCCCACGCGCCGAACTGCGCGCCGTCCCAGCGCGAGCGCTGCACCGAGCCGTCCGCGCCGAGCGTGAACGCCGCGAGGTGCGCCGGATCGGAGAGAAGCACGACGCCGCTTCCGGGCGTGCGCGCGTTCGGTGGCGGGGCCGCGCCGGCCGAAGGGCTCGTCGCTCCGAGCTCGTGATCGTAGCTGCCCGACGCCGTCGCGCGAACGGCGTGCGTCTCTGTGAGCGAGCCCGCGCGCAGCACGGCGACGCCCCAGTCGTTCGGATCTTGCGGCGCGTCGGTCGCGAACACGGTTTGCACCGAGGTCCACCCGCCGCCCGCGAAAGCAGCGAAGTGCAGGTTCGTCGGATCGGGCTCGTCGACGCCGTCCTCCCAAAACGCGACCGGCGCGCCGTCGTATACGAACGCGCGCGCGTTGGACTCCTGCCCGACGACCTCGACCGTAGTCTGCGCGAAGCTCGCGTCCCAGCTCCCCGCGCCGGTCTCGGGGACCGAAGCGGCGAACACGTCTTCGTTGAAGTGTCCCGAGGTCGTGCCGACGCTGAACGTGAATCCCGTTGAATCCCACACGCTCCCGTCGGGCGCGACGAGCGTGGCGACGCCGTCGGGTTGGTCCGCCGCCGAGGACACCGGCGCGCCCATGTCGACTGGAAGGCCGAACGTGATCGCCGACCCGCTGATGATCGCGCGCGTGTGCGAGTGCGTCAGCAGGCTGGGCTCGGCGTGACTGAACGCGACGTGCACCACGTCCGCGCCCGCGACCGACGCATACGCGACGCTGAAGTTGCGACCCTCGCCGCCGGTCGGATGCGCGAGCGTGAGCGATGCGCCGTCGGTCCACGTCACGAAATCGGCCGACGAGCGCGTCTTCAAGTGCGTCGTGTCGTCGTCGATGTAAAAGAGCCACCAGCGCTTGGCGCCCGCCGCCCAAACGAGGTGCGTCTGCTGCGCGTTTCCCGTTTCGGTGGCGACGGATCCGGCGCTCGCCAGCGGACCCGGGCCTGCGTCCGGGCCGGCCTCGGTCACGTCGGCGCCGCCGTCGGTCGCAGCTCCGCCGAGCCCGTCCAGGCTCGGAAAGAAACAGGCGCTCGCCGCGAGAAATCCAGCGACGAGCAGCTTGCGCATCACACGCCGCGCATCGTTTCTTCGATCATCCAGTCGACCACGGCGCGCGTGTCGCCGTTCGATTTGTCGAAGACTTCCATTTGTCGGTGTGCGCTCGTGCCCTCGCGCTGGATGTCGATCGCGCGGCGCACGACGTCGGTCGTGCCGAGCCGCTCGGACGCCTCGCGAACGAAATCGACGAGCTCCACGATGAGCTCGGAAAACGGCCGCTCTTCTTTGCGCCCGAGATCGATGAGCTTGGCGTCGGTCGAGTAGCGCACGGCGCGCCACTTGTTCTCTTCGATCAAGCTGCGCGGATACGCGCGCCACTGCGTGTTCTTGCGGTGCATCAAGTAGAGCTGCGCCATCAGCGCCTGAATGAGCGCGACGATCGTGATCGTGTGCTCGAGGTTCGTCGGCATGTCGCAGATGCGGATCTCGACGGTGTCGAACAAATGGTGCGGGCGCACGTCCCACCAGATTTTTTTGCCGTTGTCGATGCAGCCCGTCTTGATGAGGAGCTTCACGAAATTGTCGAACTGCGCCGGCGACTCGAACTCGTCGGGGATGCCCGTGCGCGGAAAGCGTTTGAAGATCTGCGAGCGAATGCTCATGAGGCCCGATTTGCGTCCGAGCCAAAACGGGGAGCTCGTGGTCAGCGCGAGCAAGTGCGGGAGGAAATAACGAACTTGGTTGTTCAGCGCGACGGCGACCTCGCGATCGACGATGCCGACGTGAACGTGCAGTCCGAAGATGAGGTTCGCGCGCGCGACGTCTTGAAGGTCGGTGACGATCTCGTGGTAGCGCTCGCCCGGCGAGATGTCCTGCGTCTTCCAGTCGGAGAACGGGTGCGTCGACGCCGCGACGATGCGCAGGTCCCCCTTGCGCGCGAGCCGGTCGAGCTGCCCGCGCATCTCGACGAGCTCGTTCTTCACCTCGCCGACGTTCTTGCAGACGCTCGTGCCGACCTCGACCACCGACTGGTGCATCTCCATGCGCACGCGCTCGCGGAGGACGCTCTTTCCGTCCTCCAGCAAACGCGAGATGTAGCTCCTGAGCTCACGCGTCTGGGGATCGACGATTTGGTATTCTTCTTCCACGCCGAGCGTGAACTGCCCATCGAGCATGATGGGGCCCAAGATACCACGAGGGCTCGCTAAGCGCGGCGCGGCCGGTGCTCCGCCGGCTTCTCGAGGTAGCGCCGATACGCGTAATCGCCCGAGTGCCCGCGTCCCTCGCGCGCGCACTTGATGCAAAATCGCGCCATCTCGTCGACCACCATGTGAAAGTGCTTCGGCAAAATCGAGTGGACGTCGAAATCGGGCGCCGGGTTCGTGAAGTCGATCGCGTACGGCACGCCGTCTTTGCAGGCGAACTCGACCGAATTCATGTCGTAACCGAGCGCGTGATTGAGCCCGTACGCGCCGTCGAGCACGCGTTGCTCGAGCGCCTTCGGCATGAACGACCCTTCGTGCTCGATGTACCGCCGCTGCCGCGGGTCGTACTGAATCGGCAAAATGAACTCGCGCCCGATGCAGATGCACCGCACGTACTCGTCGAAGTCGATGAACTCTTGCAAGGTCATCACGAGCTCGCTGGTCGTGTCGTAGACGCGCAAGAGATCTTCGAGCGAGTCGACGCGGTGCACGTTCTTCCACCCGCCGCCGTCGGCAGGCTTCAAAATGGCGGGAAAACCGACGTACTTCGTGATCGCGTCCCAATCGAGCGGGTACGCGAGGTTGCGGAGCGAGCGCTCGGGGTCGATGCCTTTCATGTACGACTTCTGCGGGAGCATCACCGTGCGCGGCACCGCGACGCCGATCTTCGACGCGAGCGAATACCCGAAGAACTTGTCGTCCGAGCTCCACCAAAACGGATCGTTGATGACGTAACAGCCCGCGAGCGCCGCGTTCTTCAGGAAGAACCGATAAAACGGCACCTCGTGGCTCAATCGATCCACGATGACGCGATAGCTCTCCCATCCCGCGCCCGACGCCCGCTCGCGAATCTCGCCGAGCTTGATCAAATCCGCGTGAAACCCCGGTGTCTCGTTCACCTTCGCGATGAACGCCGGCGGAAACGTGTTCTCCATCCCGACGACGAGGCCGATCTTCTCCGTCATGGCGGCGAAACTATCAGCTGACGACCGGTATGTCTCCCGGTGGGTCGCCCGGCTCGATCAAGTGAAAACAATAATCTTCCGGGTGCCACAAGTAGAGGTCGCGCCGAGCGGAGCGCTCCTGCACGCGGAAAACATCCTGCACGCCGTCGCACCACCAGAGGAGCTGCTCACGCACGGCGCGCGTATTCGTCTCCACGTGTCCGCGCGCGAGTCCGCAGTCCGCGTGCATGGTCGCATCGCCAGACTCCACGCACCGCGCGTAGGTGCGCTCGAAAAGCTCCCGTCCCCGCCGTGTAAGCCGAACGATCCAAGTCCGCGAGTCCGCTGCGCGAAAGCGCGTCACCCATCCGAGTCGCTCGAGCGCCTGGATCATCTCGCAAACGACCGACCTGCAGACGTTCAATCGCCGCCACAACGCGCTCTGCTTCAGTCCTTTTTTGCCGAGCGCGTGCATCAAATCGAACCGGGCTGGCGTGAGCCCCGAGCCCCGCAAAAGAAACCGCTCGACCCGCTGCCAAGTGAGGTGCGTCCCTTTCGTTTCGAACATCACTGCATCCATGTGCACACGCAAAGCACGGCCCGTGCCCAGTTCATGAGAACGTTCCATGTCGCGAAAAAGCGTCAGATCGTTCGGGTCCGAACGATCTGGTCGATTTTAGCGGGTGGCCGGGCCAGGTTTCGGGTGGCCTGGGCCAGGCCGGCAGGAAGAATTAGACCGCCACGTCGAATTCGGCGTCGCTCTGGGCGGGCGCGTCGAGCGGCTTCCAGCCGCGGGCGGTGGCGAGAGCGTTGAAGCGGTAGGTGAGCCAACCGGGGATGAGCAGGGCGAAGGTTTTGGCGAGACGCTCCGGGTTCCCGAGGCTCTTCACCATGCGGTCGTACAGCGCTTCGCCGTACGCGTCTTGGACGGCGACTTTGTGCTCCGGCCGCTCGATCCAATTCATGACGCCCGGCTTGTCGGCTTCCGGGTGGAATTGGGTGCCGTCGATGCCGGGCGCGAAGCGGAGACCGAGGACGGCGTCGCCTTTGTGCTTACCGGCATCGTGCGTCGCGTGGGTTTCGCTCGCGAGCATCGCGCCGCCGAGCTTTTCGAGCGCGCCGGCGTCGAGGCCGACCGCCTCCCAGTTGCGGTGCTCCCAGCAAAAGAGGCGGTAGCCGAAAGGCTCGAGGAAATCGGTTCGCTCGCCGTGCGTCGTCATGTAGGCCGGCATCAAGCCGAACTTCAGCGACTCGCGCTTGCGCATCTCGGCCACACGGAAATGGATGACGCCGAGCTCGAAGGAATGACAGACGACGAGCGCCTTGGTCGATTCGTTCGGGCGCGCGAGGTTCTGCTCGACGACCCAGTCGAGAAACTTGCGGTAGCCCGTGCACCACGGGTCGTCGTAGCCGTCGAACGGCGAGCCGGGTCCTCCCGATGAAAGCACGAGATCTTCGTCGTGGCCCGGCAGCTCGCCGAGGTTACGCGGCTGCACGTGCTTGAAGACCAGCTCGAGCGTCGGGTTCGTTTCGCGCACGCGCTTGCCGAAGGCGTCCACGACGCGACGGAAGCAGCGCGTGGCCTGATTCGCGACCCCGTTGTTCATGTCGACGAGGCACACGCGAACGGCGTTCGAACGCGAAGGTGGCATTGAGAGTCGTAATCCTAGCAAACCCCGCAAAATTCGCTAGTTTCGTGTTTGAATGCGCCGCTCCGAAGGAAAGCTCCACGTCGTCAAACCTCGCGGCGGGCCCGATCGCGATCCACTGCCGATCGCCGAGCGCATCGGCGCGAGCGCGGAGCACACCGGGCGCGGCGTCGTCGCTGCGTTCATCGACTCGGGTTTTTACGACCATCCCGATCTCGTGACGCCGCACTCGCGCATTCACGCGTACCACGACGTCATTCACGACAAAGGCGGCATCGAGCACATCAAGACGCCCGAGGTCTCGTCGTGGCACGGGATGATGTCGACCGTCGTCGCCGCGGGGAACGGCTCGCTGTCCGGCGGGCGATTCAAATCGCTCGCGCCGGACCTGGGGCTCGTGCTCGTTCGCGCCGGCACGCTGCAGCGCGTGCATCACGACGACATCGCGCGGGCGATCGAGTGGGTCCTCGTCAATCGCGCGCGCTTCGACATTCGCATCCTCAACATTTCGTGCGGCGGCGACTACGAGGTGAGCCATCTCCACGACCCGCTGAGCCGCTTCGCCGAAGCGTGCGTGCGCGCCGGCATCGTCGTCGTGTGCGCCGTCGGAAATTCGGGGCATCGTCCCGGATACGTCGTGCCGCCGGCGAGCGTCCCGTCGGTCATCAGCGTGGGCGGGATCGACGACGAGGGCAATCCGCAGATCGGGCGCATCATGGCGTATCGATCGTCGTTCGGTCCGACCATCGACGGCGTGCAGAAGCCCGAGATCGTGACGCTCGCAGATTGGATTCCGGCGCCGATTCTTCCGCACACGCCGACCGCGAAACAAGCGCGGCTCCTTCGGCGGCTCGAGCTCGCGAAGGACGAAGAGCTTCCGGGCATCATCGGCGAGAATCTCGGCGTCTTTCCCGCGCTCGACGAGGCGCGCGAGCGGCTGCCGTATTTGATTCGACAGATCGTCGCCGGCGGTTTGCACGACGAAAAAGTGATCGACGAGCACTACAAGATGGTCGACGGCACGAGCTTCGCGGCGCCCATCGTCTCGAGCGTCGTCGCGCAGATGCTCGAAGCGAATCCGCGCCTGCAGCCGTCCGAGGTGAAGCGCATTTTGATCCGCACCGCGAGGCGCGTGCCCGACATCGACGTCGACCGACAAGGTTGGGGCGCGGTTCAGCCGAAGGCCGCGGTCGAGGCCGCGTCCGCGTCCGCCAAGGCGTAAGTCGTGTAGACTCGCGGGGGCGATGGGAGAGAGCGCGCCCGAGGTCGACGAAGACGTCATCGCGGCGCGCGCGCGCATCGGGCAGACGCTCGGCGGCAAGTGGCGGCTCGACGAGCTGCTCGGCGTCGGCGGCATGGCGGCGGTGTACGCGGCCACGCACAAAAATAATTTGAAGAGCGTCGCGGTCAAAGTGCTGCACGTCGAGCTCCAGCGGAACGAAGCGGTGCGCACGCGCTTTCTCCGTGAGGGTTACGTCGCGAACAAAGTCGGGCACCCAGGCGCGGTCGCGGCGATCGACGACGGTGTCGACGAAGAGGGGGCCGTCTACCTGGTGATGGAGCGGCTCAGCGGCCAGTCGCTCGCGCAGCGCGTCGACTCGCAAGGCGGCAAGCTCGGCGTGCGCGAAGTGCTCGTCGTCGCCGAGGGCATTCTCGACGTGCTCGCCGCGGCGCACGCGCAGAACGTCGTGCACCGCGATCTCAAGCCGGACAACGTTTTTCTGACCGGCGATGGCGGCGTGAAAGTGCTCGATTTCGGCGTCGCCCGCGTGCTCGAGAATACGGGCGACGCCAAGACTCGCACCGGCGTCGTGATGGGCACGCCCGAGTACATGCCGCCGGAGCAAGCGCGCGGGCGCTCCGAGCACATCGACGGGCGCACCGATTTGTGGGCGCTCGGCGCGATGATGTTTCGTCTCGTGACCGGCCGATACGTCCACGTCGCCGAGACGCAGAACGAAGTCTTGCTCCTCGCGATGACCGAGCCGGCGAAAAAGATCGCCGACGTGATGCCGTCGATCCAGCCGAAGGTCGCCGAGGTGATCGATCGCGCGCTCGCGTACGAGCCGCTCGATCGATGGAAGGACGCCGAGTCGATGCGGGCGGCGGTGAAGAGCGCGCTCGCGGCGGTGGAGGAGCAAGACAGCAAAGCGACGCTCGCCGCGCCGCTCGTCCACGACGACGACGACGAGGTCGACGACGCGGCGACCACGATCCCCGTTTCGGATTTCGTGCGGGCGAAGACGACCCCATCGTCGCCTCGCGCGATCGACGATTCGCCGAAGCCCTCGCTGTGGGTGCACACGAAGGCGACACCGCCCGAGCCGCCGAAGCCGCCGCAGAAGAAACGACCGCTCTTGCCGATCGCGATCGCGTCGGCCGCGCTCGCCGCGCTTTGCGTCGGCATCGCGTACGAGCTCCCGAAGAACCACGACGCCGCGCCACCGCCGGCCCCGAGCACGCTCGCCGCGCCGAGCGCGTCGGTCGCCGAGGAGGTCGACGCCGCGGCCGACGACGACGCGGGCGACGAGCTCGACATGGACGAAGACGACGCCGCGGCGGCGCCCGCGCCTTCCAGCACCGCGAAGCACACGCCGGCGGCGCACCCGACGTCACGTCCGAGGCCGCACCACAAGAAGCGCCGTCACTGACGACGGCCGGGCTCGTCGCCGAAGAGCGAGAGCTGCGCGGCGGGTTTGGCGGGGGACGACTGCGGCGGCTCGGCGGGCTCCTCGCGGTGGCCGCTCTCGACCTGCGCGCGGAAGAGGGCCTCCACGGTCTCGAGCGTATCGCACCCGTCGGGCGTCTTGTCGTCGCGCACGCGGAGGATGCGCGGGAAGCGCAGCGCGAAGCCGCTCGCGTGGCGCGTCGAGCGTTGAATCCCATCGAACCCCACTTCGAGGACGATGTCCGGCATCACCCGCCGCCAGCCGCCGCGCGACTCGAGCGTACGTTCGATGAAGTGCTTCGAGAGCCCCTCGATCTCGGCGTCGGTGAGCCCGCTGTACGCCTTGCCCACGTCGACGAGCTCGTCTCCGTTCCAGACGGCGAACGTGTAATCGCTGAGAACGCCGGCGCGTTTCCCGTGGCCTTGCTCGACCGCGGTCACGACGACGTCGAGCGTCGCCGTCGCCTTCTTCACTTTGATCCACGTTTGGCCGCGTTTTCCGGCTTCGTACGCAGCGTCGCGGCGTTTGAGGACGAGGCCTTCGTTGCCGTTTCCGCGCGCGCGATCGAAGGCGGCGTCGAGCGACGCGGCGTCGGCGACGGTCGTCGTTTCTTTCACGGCGAAGCCGGCGCGCGCTCCGAGATCGCGTGCGATCGATTCGAGCTCCGCGCGCCGTTCGTGCCAGGGGCGATCGACGAGCACGTCCGCCCCGCGCACGAGCACGTCGAACGCGACGAAGCACACCGGTACTTGCTCGAGCAGCGCGCGCGTCGGCTTCTTGCGATTGAGTCGCATCTGGAGCGCTTGAAACGGGCGCGAACGGCCCGCGTCGCCGACGGCGAGGATTTCTCCGTCGAGCACGAGATCGGTCGCGCAGCCCGCGAACGCAGCCGCGACCTCCGGAAACGCGTCGGTCACGCGCTCCAGCCCGCGGGCAAAAATCGTGACCGCCCCCGCGCGCACGTGGACTTGCGCGCGGACGCCGTCGAGCTTTTCTTCGGCGACCATCGCGGAGAGATCGATGGGCGTCTTGATCGTCTCGATGGGCGTCGCGAGCATGAAGGCGAGGGGACGGCCGGGGCGCACCGTCGCTTCGCTCAGTCTTTTTTCGGAAGCGAGCACGGCGACGTCGGCGAGGTCCGCGAGCAAACCGTGAGCGCGACGCACGTCGGCTTCGGTCGCGTCGAACGCGCGCGCGATCGCGAGCAACACGACGCCCGGCGCCGCGCCGATGCGGAGCTCGCCGGTCAGCGCCTTCACGAGAAACTTCACCTCGAGGGCGCTCGCTCGCCCGAGCGCCGCGGTCACGAGCGCCGCACGTCGCGCGCGCGAAGACGCCGTTCGGAGCTCCCCGACGAGCGCCGCGACGTCGGCGATCGCGAGCGGCGTCGCAGGCGCCGGTTCGTTTTTTTTCTTCACGAGCTCTTCGGCCGCATCGCCGAGATCGCCGAGCCTTCGCGTCGCTTCGATGATCGCCGCGTCGTTCGTCTCGCCGAGGCGCGCGGCGAGCGCGCCGGCGAGCGCGCGCCATCCGAACCCGAGCCGCGACAAATCTCCGAGCGCGACGCGCACCGCCGTCCTGAGCTCGAGCTCCCCCGTTTCGGATGCTTCACGGAGCGCGCCCGCGATCGCCTCGACCTTGGCGTTGCGCGAGCTCGTCGCACGAGCCGCCTCGAGCGCTTCGCAGATCCGAGCGAATTGCATCGCGCCGGAGTATAAGCGACGCGCGTGACTCCGACGCCCTTAGCGAGCCCGTTTTCCGCGCGGACCGACGTCGCGCGCTACACGGTGCGGCCGCGCGAGCATCGCGTGTTCCACACGGCGCTCGACGCGAGCGATCTCTTCACGTCGAAGGCGCCCGCCGAGATCACGTGGTCGGAGCGCGAGCTCCGCGTTCACATGCCGGTCGCGAACGGTCACTTCGAAGAGCGCTGCGCGTTCCACGTCGCGCCGCTTCGCCCGAGCTCGTTCGAGCGAACGCTCCGCGAAGGCGAGCGCGTCCTCCGCCACGAGCAAGCCGACTTCGCGTCGGTCGTGCCCAAGCTCCCCGAAGCGACGTATCCGGAGACGATGCTGCCGTTCCTCTTGCGCGCGCACCCGCTCGACGGCGAGCGCCGCTCGCTCTACGCGTGGATCTGCGATCGCTTCGTCGCAAAAGTCTATTACGAGGTCGCCAAAAAACGGGTCGACGTGCGCGTCCCGGCCGGAAGCTTCGAGACGACCGAGGTCGTCATGTATCCGGACATCAACGATTGGGTGAAGCTCGGGAGCGTCGTCACCAAGCTCATTCGTCCATTCTTACCCAAGTATCATATGTGGTTTGCGCACGACGCGAGCGGCCACCACAAGCTCGTTCGATTCGAGGGCTCGTACGGCCCGCCCGGCGCGCCCGAAATCATTTTGGAGCTTCAGTCTCCGTAAGCGTAGACGGTGGCCGAGACGCGCCACACGCCGGCGATTCGCGAGATGCCGAACGCGAACGTGTGATCGCCGGGCGCGAGGTCGGGCGTGTACGTGAACGGCGGCGTCTCGCTTCCCGGGCACCAGTTCGCGCGCGGGGCCTGCACGCTGGCGATCGCGCCGCACGGATTTTCGAGACAGTACTGGCCGACCGGCCCAGCGCCCGCGTCGTTGATCGTCTTGGTGCAGAGCTTGTTGCAGTTCGCTCGCCACGGAACCATCGCGTCGAGCTTTCGGCCGTCGAGCAGGAGCGTGTGCGTGCGTTTGCAGAACTCGTCGGCGGGGCCGATGCAATCGCCGGTCGTGTCGTCCGCGCCGCCGTGACCGGTCACGCGATATTCGATCGTCGTCTTCGTCGTGCCGGGCGGAAGCGTGAAGCGATACTCGGGCGGCGACGCGGGCGCGCTCGGGCCGGGCGGCGAGGAGCCGATGCTCGTGTAGAGGAGCGATTGCACCGCGAGCACGTTTCGCGGCGGCGCGCCGGGCACCACGTCGAGGTGCGCCGAGACGTTCCATCCGCCTTTCGAGCCGCTCACTTTTCCGGCGCTGTCGCTGTAGCTCGGGATGGTCACGACGAACGTGCGATCCGCGCCGCCGAGCGCGTTGAAAATGTCGGTGACGTCTTGCTCGATGTGCTCCGGCCCGCCGAACGGCGTGATCGCGCGCACGAGCTCGAGGCCCGGCGCGTTCGGATTCGCCGGATCGAAGAGCGCCATTTCGAAGTTGCGATCGAACGCATCGCAGTCGGCCGGCCAATATTGTCCGGGCGGCGGCTTGTCGGTTTTCCAATTCGAAAATGGAAAACAAGTGCTCGTCAAATCGACGACGAGGTTCACGCTCGCGAACGGCGCGCCCGCGAGCTGCACGTCGGCCGTCGCCTTTTGAAAATTCGGTTGCGACGAATCGCTCCCGATGCGCGCGGCGTCGAGGAGCGTCTGCGCGTACCGCGCGGGAGGACCCGCCTCGACGCCTGCGTCGGGCACGCTGCTCGTCGCGTCGCATCCCAACATGAAGAAGACGAGGACCGCGGCGCGACGCATCGCTCGATTATCGCCCCGCCGCGGAGAAAGCGGTTGCACCGCAGCGCTCAGGCGCGTACATGAAATCACTCTTGAACATGAAAGTCGTTTTCACGATTGGGTGTGCGCTTTCTTTCGTCGGTGCAGCGCTCGCGGCCTGCGGCCCGTCGTCGAATCAGCCGGGCGACGCGGGCGATGCGGGCACCGAGGCCGAGGCCGCGACGCCGCCGCCGCTCGTGACGATCACGGCCACCGTCGCGAGCACGAGCTTCGTGACGCGCGAGCATTTTCTCGCGTCGGGCGAGATGCAGATTTCCGGCGAGCCGTTCGCCGAAGCGATGGGCCGCGTGCTCGCCAACTACAGCCGCGATCACGTGCCGAGCGATTTGTATTTCGACACCTCACCGAGCTCGCAGGGTCCGTGGATCGATCTCCCGGGTTTTTCGACCGCCGTCGAATCGTACGAGTACTCGAAGCAAGCGATGAACGACGTCGCGTTCGAGTCGGGCGCCGGCACGTCGCTCGTCTACGGTCCGGTGGTCAACGCGGGCGGCGCGACCGGCGCGGCGGCGACGAGCGTGCTCGCCGCGCGCGTTCAACATTTCGGCGAGTCGAGCAACGCGCTCGCGAAGTTCGTCTTTCCGGCCGGGACGTTCCCGGTGAATCCGAACATGCTCCTCGGCGTCCGCGGAAGCGGCGACGCGAACCCGCTCGGCAAAGGCACCGGCGCCGAGAATCCGCTCGGCTGGCCGGGCATCTGGCCGACGGTGCACGTGTTTCGAAAATTCGATCCGACGATCGATCCGACCGGCACGGGCGATCTTTATTGCGCGATCAGCTCCGACGACGATCCCGGCACGACCGGCGCGCTCGTCTCGAGCGACTACGAGTGCGACGCGACGACGCTCCACTTGCGCGACCGAACGTCGCAAATCGATCCGACGATCACGCCCGGCGGCGACGGCTTTTCGGCCTGGAAATACGGCCTTTGGGTGCTCAATTACCTCCAGGTCATGCACGACACGACCGAGGCGCCGGTCACGACGGTCGCCGCAGCGGACTTGGCGAACGTCGGCACGCCGAACAACACGATCGTCGGCGCCGACGACACCGGCGCGCCGACCGCGGCCGGCACGTACCTCGGATCGAGCGACATCGAAGGCTTTCAGGCGCAGATGTTCATCCAAGAAATGGACGACCGCGCGCAGGATTGGATCTCGAGCCTCACGACCGTCGACGGCGCGACCCTCTCGGGCTTCGCGACGATCAAAGACGCCGAGGCGTACGACTATCAAGCGCCGCTCCGCTGGTTTCCGACCGCGGTCGGCGTGACCGAGACCGACGACGGCAGCGGCTTCCCGAAACCGAGCTACGCGCTCTCGTCGCCGAACAGCAGCTTGCTCGATCTCGTCGGCATCGTGATGGGCTACTCCGAGTTTTTCGCGCTGACTGACACGTCCAACACCGACGTCGGCGGCTCCGACCCGGCGCGCGTCATGTTCGACGGCGACCCGTTCCCGCTCGACAATCAGCTCGCCGACGGCGAAGCGACGCTCCACGATCGCGCGCTCGGGATTTTGCGCGTCGCCCTCATCGACATGGATCGACTTCACGCGGACCCGGCGACCAGCGTCTTCGTCGACGACGTGACGATGGCCGGCGCGACGCCGACGCGCGGCACCACCGTTTCGACCACGTCGGTCGCCTACGCGACGATCGCGCTCCGAACCGCGCTGCGCACGTTGAGCTCGCAGCTCGAGCTTTACTCGAACAACACGCCCGACACGGCGATCCTCTCGACGCCGCTCGATACGCTGCCGATCAATCACTCGAGCGGCGCGACGTTCTCGCAGCGGATGAAGACGCTGCTCCTCGCGCAGGGCAACCTCCTCTTCGATCATCTCACCGACGCGACGGGTCGCGCGTATGCGGGTTGGGACGTCGCGGCGAACGCGCCGAGCGATCCGAGCGACACGCTCGACGCGCACACGGCCGCCATTCGAGGGCTCTTCGCGACGTATCTCGCGACCGGCGACGTGAAGTACCGCGACCGTGCGATGGCCGTTTACGCGCGGCTCGACAGTGTCTTTTACGACAAGGACGCGCGCATCTATTCGACCGGCCCCGCGCCGATGAACGACGTCGAGTACACGCCGGTGCGGTTCGCGCTTTTGCAGAGCGCGCTTCGCGACGTCTACGAGCTCGTCGCGGCTCGGCCGGGCGGCGAAGCGCTCGAGCCGGTCATCGAAGAGCGCGTGGCGCGGCTCGACAAGCTCGTCCTCAACGGCTGGGACGATCGCAACTACAACCGCCTCGTCGATTGGCCGGGCGAGTGCGTGAACGTGGTGGACTCGCTGCCGCGCGGGGGCTTACAAATGGCCGAGCGGACGCTCACCGGCGAAAGCGGCAGCGTCGAAGAACAGATTCCGCTCGGCGGCCAGCGAACGACGACCTCCGATCGCGAGCACGACTGCGTGCCGGAGATCGACGACGCGCATCTGCCGGCCGCGCTCGCCGACGACATCACTTTTCACATTCAGAGGTAGCAAGCCGTGCAGTCAGCATCGTCCAAGCTCGCGCTGTGCGCGCTGATCGTCGGGTGCAGCTCGTCGCCGAGCCAGCCGGACGCCGGCCCGGACGCGGGCGCGCCGGCCCTGGCAGGACATTCGTCGGCGATGGCGATCACGCACGACGGCGCGACCCTCTACGTCGTCAACCCGGACGCCGACTCGGTCTCGGTGGTCGACACTGCGGGCCGCACGCTCTCGCGCGAGGTCCTCCTCGGCGCGAGTCATCCCGAGCTCGACGGCTCGGGCAACTTCGCGCCCGCCGTGATGCCGCGCGCGCTCGCGCTCTCGCCCGACGAAAAAACGCTCTACGTGCCCGGCGAGCGATCCGGCGCGCTCCACGTCGTCGACGTCGCGTCCGGCGCGGTCACGAAGAGCGTTCCGCTCTGCAGCGAGCCCGTCGGCGTGCTCGTTTCGCAAGACGGCGCGTCGGTGTTCGCGGCGTGCTCGCAAGACGACTCGGTCGTGCGCGTCGACACGGCGAGCATGACGGTCGCCGCGCGCGTCGCGGTCGGCACCGAACCGTGGGCGCTCGCTGCATCGAGCGACGGCAAGACGCTCTTCGCGACGCAGTTCCTCACGGCGCAAGTGACGCCAATCGACGTCGCGAGCTTCACCGCGAAATCGCCGATGCTCGTACCCGACGTCGCGCCGCGCGGCGACAAGCGCCTCGCGCACGGCCAGCCGCGCGGCTTTTACGACGCCGAAACGCGGCCCGGCACGAGCGAGCTCTGGGTCGTGGGCGCTCTCCTCGCGACCGACACGGCGCAACCGGATCTCGATTTCGAGTCGACGGCGTTCGCCGAGCTCAGCGTGCTGAACGCCGACGGCTCGCTCCAGCGCACGCTCTCGATCAACGCGCAGGACGTCGCCGGTACGAACGGCGCGATTTCGGACGTCGTCTCCGGCCCGCACACGGTCGTCTTCACACGCGACGGCGCGTTCGCGCTCGTCGTGAACACCAACAGCGAAGACGTGCTCGTCATGGACGCCGCGCAGCACGTCGAGTCGTCGCTCTTGCATCCGCTGCCCGGTCATCAACCCGAAGCGATCGTTTTCTCCCCCGACGAGACGCACGCGTATCTCCAAGAGCGCAACACGAACGACGTCGTCGTCCTCGACGTGACGCGTTCGGCGACCGGCATGATCCTCGCGGTCGACGGCGCGCCCATCGCGACGCTCGCGAGCGATCCGATGCCGGCGACGATGCGGCTCGGCCAACACCTCTTTTACTCGGCCAACAGCGACGAATATCCGATCACGAAAAACCACTGGATCTCGTGCGCGACGTGTCACATGGAAGGCCGCAGCGACGCCGTCACTTGGCGCTTCGCACAAGGCCCGCGCGACACGCCGACCAACGCCGGCGGCACCATAGGCACCGGCTTCTTGTTTCGCACCGCCGACCGCCAGAAGGTCCAAGACTACTGGCGGACGATCAACACCGAGCAAGGCGGCAACTTCGATCCGAACGTGCCGGCCGAGGCGACGCTGCTCGACGCGATCGAAAATTACGTCGACCACGGCATCCCGCTTCCGATCGCGCCGACGACCGATCCGCAGAAGGTCGCGCAAGGACAGACGGTCTTTCAAAACAACGGGTGCAATGGCTGCCACAGCGGACCGCGATTCACCGACTCGGGCGCCGGAAACGCGACGCTCGATCTGACGGGGCCCGTGATTTTGCACGACGTCGGCACGTGCGTGACCAGCGGTCCGTTCAACGACGTCGCGCACACCGACATCGACAACGACGCGCGCGCGGCGTGCATGTTCGACACGCCTTCGCTCAACGGCGTCTCGTCGAGCCCGCCCTATTTTCACGACGGCAGCGCGGCGACGCTCGCCGATGCGGCCAGCCGGATGCTCTCCGGCACCGGAAAAGGGCCGCTCTCCCAGGAGGATCTCGATGCGCTCGTGGAATATCTTCGCTCGCTTTGAAGCCGCGCTGCTCGTCGCGCTCGCGTCTGCGGCGTGCAGCTCGACGGAGCCGCCGGTCGACGCGTCGACGTCGTGCTCGTTCGCGCTCTCCGGCAACACGAACGACACGGCGAGCCCCGCGACTTGCGCAACGGTCGGAGCGGGCGACGCCGGCGGCAGCACGCTCACGATCTCCGGCGTCACGCCCGCGTTCGCGCGCATTCAAGCCGAGTTCGATCTCGGCGCCGCGCCGAGCGCAGGTCAGCTCACGAACGAAACGGTCGCGTCGTGGGACTTCGTCGCGGTCGCGAGCAGCTCGACCTGTACGTTTCAAGCCGGGAGCGACGCGGTTCCGCTCGGCAATTTTTCGCTGACGATCGCGTCGATCGACGCATCGAGCGGCGTCGCCCACGGCACGCTCACGCTGCTCGCTTACGTCCACGCGCCTGCTCAAACCGATTGTGGCTATGACGACACCGAGAACGTGAGCGTTCAGTTTTGAGCTCGCGCGCCCCGCCGCGTGGGCGTGCGCGCCGAGTTCGTGCCGCTGCCGTCCGACTTCGCGAGCTGCGCGTCGCGGCGCGCACGTGGCCGACGTCCTGCGCGGCGCGTAGATGGACCAGACGCCGGCGCATGGCGCGACGAGCTTTCCAGTCGGCACGATCGTTGGTTTCTCGTTTTGATCAGCCGCTCACGTTGCGCGCGAGTCGAATCGCGCTCGCTTGGATGCGCGTCTCGGGCGGCCAGAACGCGCGATACGTCGGACGCACGTGGCCGGGCGGCGTGAAGAGCGAGCCGCCGCGGAGGACGCGCTCGTTGGCCGCGAACTTTCCGTGCGACTCGCCGAGCGCGCCCGGAAACGGCATGTAACCCGGATACGCCTCGTAGCCCGACGACGTCCACTCCCAGCCCGTGCCGAACATCTGCATGACGCCGGTGCCGCTCGGCGGATGCGGATGAAACGCGCCGCCGAGAAAATGTCCTTCGTGCGAGACGCCGTGCGCCGCGTGCTCCCACTCCGCCTCGGTCGGAAGGCGCGCGCCGAGGTAACGCGCGATCGCGTCGGCCTCGTACCAGCTCATGAAGAGGAGCGGCTCGGCCGGATGCGCGACACGCTCGCCTTCGAGCCCGAAGACGACCGCGCGCCCGCCCTCGACGCGCAAGTACGTGGGCGACTCGATCGCGTTCGCTTGCACCCAATCGTAGGCGTCGGAGAGCCAGAGCGAAGGCGAGCGATAACCGCCGTCGGCGATGAAGCCGAGCGCTTCGCCGACGGTGACGAGCGTCGTGCCGAGCTCGAAAGGCTCTAAAAACACATGGTGCTTCGGCCTCTCGTTGTCGAAGACGAACGCGCCGCCCGCGTCCGCGCCGATCTCGCTGACGCCGCCGGCGAAGCGTTGAAAGCTCCGCTCCATCGGCGTTTCGGTCATCGCCTCGACGATCGCGCTCGGCGCGTATGCCGGCTTGAGCGGGCTCAGCGAAAAGGCATGCAAGATGTCGGTGAGGATCAGCTCTTGGTGTTGCTCTTCGTGCGCGAGGCCGAGCTCGACGAGGCGCGCGACGCGAGCGAGGTCGAGCGCGCGCGCCGTGCGGAGGCGTTCCACCACGCGTGAGTCGATTTGCTGGCGATACGCCGCGATGGCCTGGGCGTCGGGTCGCGAGACGAGCGCGCGGCGCGGCCGCGGCTGGCGGGGACCGACGTTGTCGTCGTGTGCGTTGAAGAGCAAACGAAACCGTTCGTCGACGTACGGCGCGCCGCTCGGCACGAGCACGTTCTCTTCGAAGAACCACGTCGTGTGCGCGCGATGCCATTTCGTGGGGCTCGTCGCGGGGAGCGATTGGAGCATCTGATCTTCGGCGGTGAGCCGCGCGGCCAGCTCCTCCGTTCTGCGCCGAACGGCGATGAATCGTTCGACGAGCGCGTCGCGATCGACATCGGGCGTGGCGGAGCGGACGACGTGGTTGCGCTGAGTTTCGACGTGTTGCACGCCGCCCACCATGCGGAAACGATGCCGACGCAGCTCGAGCGGAGTACGCTGGGCCGGCTGATGCAGCGCCGCGTCCCGATCGTGTGCCTCGTCGCGTTCGGCGTGGGGCTCATGCTCAGCGAGACGGGCGCGAAAGATCGCTTCACGTGGCTGCTCGAAGTGCTGCCGGCGCTCGTCGCCGTACCGATCCTCGTCGTCACCTACGCGCGCTTTCGCTTCACGAGCATGCTCTACGTGCTCATGACGATTCACGCCGGCATCTTGATGATGGGCGGGCACTACACGTACGCCGAGGTGCCGCTCGGATTTTGGATGGAGCGCGTGTTTCACTTCGCGCGCAACGATTACGATCGCATCGGCCATTTCGCGCAAGGCTTCGTGCCGGCGCTCGTCGCGCGCGAGATCCTGATTCGCAAGAACGTCGTGCGCGGGCGCTGGCTCGTGCTCTTCGTGATGAGCTTTTGCATGGCGGTTTCGGCGCTCTACGAGCTCTTCGAGTGGCTCGCCGCGGTGACGACCAGCAACGGCGCGACCGCATTTCTCGGCACGCAGGGCGACCCGTGGGACACCCAAGAGGACATGTTCATGTGCCTCGTCGGCGCGAGCGTGGCGCTGATCGCGATGAGCCGCCTTCACGATCGCGCGCTCCGGGGGTACGTTTCGCCAAACGCATGATCGAGCTCAAGAGCCACCTCGCCGGCAACTGGACCCCCGGCTACGGAAAACCCACCACGCTGGTCAATCCGGCGACCGAAGCCGAGCTCGCCAAAGTCGGCGGCGGCGAGACCGACTTCGCCGCGGCGCGCGCCTACGCGCGTGACATCGGCGGGCCGGGGCTTCGCGCGATGACGTTCAAGCAGCGCGGCGAGATGCTCAAGGCGACCTCGCGCGCGCTCCACCAGAAACGCGACGCGCTCCTCGATTGCGCGATCGAGAGCGGCGGCGTCACGCGCTCGGACGCGAAGTTCGACGTCGACGGCGCCATCGGAACGCTCGCTTTCTACGGCGAGCTCGGCGAAAAAATCGGCGACGTGAAAATGCTCGACGACGGCGAACCGTTTCAGCTCGCGCGGAGCCCGCGTCTCTTCGGCGCGCACGCTCGCGTCTCGCGGCTCGGCGTCGCCGTCCACGTCAACGCGTTCAACTTCCCCGCGTGGGGTCTCGCCGAAAAAGCGGCGTGCGCGCTCCTCGCGGGCATGCCGGTCATCAGCAAGCCGGCGACCTCGACCGCGCTCCTCTCGTTTCGCATCATGGAGCTCCTCGTCGGCGAAAAAATTCTTCCCGAGGGCGCGCTCTCCTTCGTCGCTGGATCGACCGGAAATCTGCTCGAATTGCTCGATGGTCAGGACGTCCTCGCCTTCACCGGCTCGTCGTCGACCGGCGCGACGCTCCGCGGCGGCAAGTCGGTCGTCGCGCACAACGTCCGCGTGAACGTCGAAGCCGACAGCTTGAACGCGGCGGTGCTCGGCCCGGACGTCGACGCGTCGAGCGACACCTTCAACCTCTTCGTGTCCGACGTCGTCCGCGACATGACGCAGAAGACCGGCCAGAAGTGCACCGCGATTCGCCGCGTCTACGTGCCGAAGGATCGCGTCGCGATCGTGATCGACGCGCTGAAGGAGCGGCTCGCGCTCGTCAAAGTCGGCGACCCCGCGAAAGAAGAGACGACCATGGGCCCGGTCGCGACCGCGCAGCAGCTCCGCGACGTGCGCGCCGGCATCGACAAGCTCGCGACGTGCGCGCGCGTCGTCCTCGGCGGCTCGGCGCCAGTCTCGGACAAAGGTTTCTTCGTCGCGCCGACGCTCCTCGTCGGCGAAAATCCGAAGCCCAGCGATCCGGTCCACAACCACGAGGTCTTCGGGCCGTGCGCGACCGTGATGCCATACGAAAATCCCGACGACGCCGCGCGGCTCGTTCGCGCCGGCGGCGGCGGCCTCGTGTCGAGCGTCTACTCCGACGATCGCGATTTCATCCAGAGCGTGGTCCTCGGCATCGCGCCGTCGCACGGCCGCGTCACGATCGGCAGCGCGAAGATCGCCGGCCAAGCGGTGCCGCCCGGAACGGTCATGCCTTCGCTCATCCACGGCGGACCGGGACGCGCGGGCGGTGGTGAAGAGCTCGGCGGCGAACGCGGGCTTGCATTCTACATGCATCGCGTCGCCCTCCAGGGCGACCGCGCGCTCCTCGAGGCCTTGCTCGGCAAGCGCTGACCTCGGCACGCCGCGTGCTCTTACGTTGGGCGTGCGACTCATCGCGTGTGCCTTTCTCGTTTTTGCAGCGGCTTGCGCCGAGCCCCCGGACGCGGCGAGCGGTCCGCCCGTGGGGTTGACGCACACGCGTAGCGCGGAGGTCGCGTCGTGGCTGCCTGGCCTCACGCCGAACCTTCGCATTTCGCCGCAGCTCATGCGCGCGTGCAGGCCCCGCTTCGGCGAGGTCGGCGTCGGCGCGCCGTATTGGTTCGACCCGGCGGGCCTCGCGCCCGAAGACGAATCGCTGCTCCTTCAGCTCGCGCGATGCGTCGAGCAAGGCGCGCTCGAAGGCCACGCGCTCGTGCTCGTCACGACTCCCGCCGTGTCGGACGGCGGCGCGCCGGTCGGCGCCGGACACCTCGAGCACGCGCAGCGTTATCTCGTCGACCACGGGTTGCCGCCGCAGCAAATCGAAACGCGCGACATCGATTTGCACCCCGATCATCCGCGCGACGGGCGCATCGGCGTCTACGTGAAGACGCTCTGATGCGCTAACTTACGCATCATCGATGCGTGCTGCGGAACGACGCTGGCGACGAACGCTTCAGGGCATCGTGCTCGGGACGCTCGCGGCGTGCCACGCGCCGGACGCCAATGACGGGGGACCTGCCGACGCCGACGAAGCGTGCGCGCCGATCTTGTCGGACATGGTCGACGACGCCGCGGGCGACTGCGCGGCGTTCGTGACCGTCCCGTGCGGTTTGCGTGATGGAGCGACCGTGTCGCTTTGTTATCCCGATCTCACGTCGTGCGCCGAGGCTTGCCCGGGAAATATTCTCTATTGCGTGCTCGCGCCGTCGTCGTGCGCCGCGGACGGCGGACCAGTCGAAGGCCCCGCGCTCGTCGAGTGCTCGGCGTGCGGCGCGGGTGGACGGCGCCCGCGCGGGATGCACGCGGCTGCGGCCTGCGGTGCGAGCGAGATCGGGAGTCACCTCGCGCGGCTGACGCAGCTCGAGCACGCGTCCGTGCGCGCGTTCGAAGATTTGTCGGAGTCGCTCGCGCGCTTCGGCGCGCCACGTCTCTTGATCGCGGCTGCGCGGCGCGCCGCGCTCGACGAGCGTCGTCACGCGCGCATGATGACTCGGCTCGCGCGTCGGTTCGGCGGCGTCGTCGTGCCGCCGCGCGTGCGTGCGACCGCGCCGACGCTCGCCGCGTTGATCGAGGACGACGCGATCGAAGGTTGCGCCAACGAAACGTTCGCGGCGCTCGTCGCGACTTGGCAAGCCGCGCACGCGCGCGACCTTCGCGTGCGCACGGCGATGGGCCCCATCGCACGCGACGAGACGCGTCACGCGGCGCTCGCGTGGGAGATCCTCGCGTGGGGTGCGCCGAAGCTGGGCGCGGCGGATCGCGCGCGCGTTCGCCGTCGTTTGCACGATGCGCTCGCCGCGCTCGGTCGCTCGGGATCGCTCGGCCCGCGCGCACGACGCGCTCTCGGCCACCCGGACGCCGCGACCGCGCGCCGCCTCGCCGACGGTCTACGCGCTCGGGCGCCGCTCGTCTAAGCCCAGATCTCCGCGTCGAGCTCGGCGAGGAGACGCGTCGCTTCACTTGCGCTCGGGAGACCGAGCGCTTCGTCGCCTTCTCCCCAAACCGACGCAGACTCACGGAGCGCGCGGACCGCATCTTTTTTCGCGTGCTCGATCGCGCGCCGATCGTCTTCGCTCGAGACCGACGCGAGCCACGCGTCGATGCGCCATCCGAGCTCGGCGTGGCGTGCCTCGTCGCGCGCGATCTCGCGCATCGCGTCGCGAACGACCGCGTCTTTCGCGCGAGCCGCCTGCCACGCCGCGAGCGCCGCGCCGAACGTCTCGCGAACGCACCCTTCGACCGCGTTCTCGATCGCGAAAGTGCGCCGATCGCGCACCCGCGACTCGGGAGACGTCGCGGCGTGGGCCGACGCGCCGAACCGCTCCGCGAGGATCGCGGTGATTCGCGCGTGGCGGACTTCGTCACGCGCCGCACGCCGCGCGCCGCGCGCCAGATGGGCCGGCGCACCGAATCGCTCGAGCTCGCGCGCGAGGATCGCGAACGCATCGACCGACGCGGCCTCGAGCGCCGCGCTCTCCGCGAGCCAAGCGCCGCGATCGAACCGAACGTGCGCGCATCGTCCGGCGACGTCGTCTCGCGCGCGCTCGTGGAGCCGGCCGATGCAGCCTTGCCCGCAGTTGATCAGATATTCGTGGCCGCCTTCGCCCACGATGAGATCGTAATAAACGCAGTCCGGCTCGTCGGCCGAGCACAAGACGTTGCACTCGCCGGCGTCTTGCACGTCGGCGTCGATGTCGACTTGGCACGCGTTCGGATCGTTGATGAACTCGGTGTACCCGCACGGCGCGAACGCATCGGGCTTGCCGGTCGTGACGCAACCGTCGGGCAGCGGCAAGTAGACGATCTGCGTCGGCTCGTCCGACGTGTCGTCGGCGGACGCGTCGAGCGATGCGTCGTCGGGCGCGTCGGCGGTGGCGTCGATCGTCGCGTCGGCCGCTCCGTCCGAGCCTGCGTCGTCCTTCACGGCGCTCGTCCCGCACGCGGCGAGAGCCAGGAGCACGGCGTGCTCGATGCGAGGAACCAACCGGCGCTTCATGCTCGTAGTCTAACGCGAACGATCTCGATCGGGTGCTCGATCCCTTTGACACGCACCATCGACGGCTCGCTCGTCGTGACGCGCGCGTCTTCGGCGAACCTTGCGGCGGCCCGCTTTTCCAGCACGATTTCCCCGCTCTCGGCCAAGTGCTGCAAGCGCGACGCGACGTTCACCGTGCTGCCGAAATAATCCAGCGCAGCATTCGCGGTGACGACGTAGCAAGCGCCGCCGTAGAGGCCGAGCTTCAGACCGGTGCGCTCGCCATGCTTCGATTTTTTTCGAAACGCCTCGAAGCGAATGAGGCAATCGATCGCCGCCTCGGCGGACGACGACTCGTCGGTGAACGCCGCCATCACCGCGTCGCCCATCGTCTTGACGACCGCGCCGTCGTGCGCGGCGACTGCCTCGCGCAACAGATCGAAGTGATCGTCGACCAACCGAAACGCGGCCGCGTCGCCGACCTCGCTGTAGAGCGCGGTCGACCCGGTCAGATCCGAAAAAAGGATCGCGCAGCGCGCAACCTTGAGCGGCGTCTCGCGTTTGAGCAGGTCGTTCGAGAAGAGCGCGCGAAATTCCGCGAGCGTCGAGAGCTCGTGCGCGGTCGCCGCCGCGCTCGCGTACTCGAGCCGCTCGAGCTTCACGTGGCGTTCGTCGCCGCAGTCGTTGCGAACCGCGACCGACGCGCCGGGCCGCGCGTGGACTTCGGCCGGCTCCATCGTCTCTTCGCCCGCGCGGAGCGACGTCTCGTCAGCGGCGTCCTCGGTGACGTCGAGCGACGCGCGCGCACCGCCGCGCGCGAAGATGCGATACCGCCCCGGCTCGGTCGGCGCGGTGAAGATCGTCTCTTCTCCCGACGCGACGACGTGCTGCGCGAGCACGTGCGGCGTCCGCGCCGGCCCGCCGATGCAAAAGAACTGCGCCGGCACCTTACGCACGCCCTCTTGCGGACGAAACGTCGCCTCGACTGCGCGATCGAGCTCGAGCTCGAAGCCGATGTCGCAGAGCGTGCAGTGTCCTTCGTTGCCGATCGCCGAGAGCTCGCTCGCCTCCTCGCTCGCCGTGCGGCAGCTCGGACACACGATCGCCCAGCGCAGCTCGAGGACGCCCGCTTCGACCGCGTGCAAGAACGCAGCGAGCACCTCGCGACGCGGCTCGTTCCAGCGATCCGCGAGCTCGAACGGACGCATGCGGATCGCGTCGGCGTCCGGGCCCTTCTCGACGAAGGCGACGATTTTGTCGGCGAGATCTTTTCGAACGGTCTCGCGAAGCCGTGCCGCGGCGAGCGCGAGCGCGGTCGCGTTCGCGGGCGAGACCGGCTCGAGATACGGGCTCGGTGCTTTGTCGTGCACGTGCGCGTCGATCTCGCGCGCGAGCTCGACCATCCCGGCGACCGCGCGGCGCCCGCCCATCCACGCGACGGGCCGAAGGAGCGCGCTCTTCGTTTCGGCCTGGAAGATCACGTTCAAGTGCGTGCCCTCGCCACGCGGCTCGAGCGTCCAGCGAATGCGAATCCACGCGAGCGGCCCCCGCAAGAATTTGCGATACACGCCGAAACGTTTCGGCTGCTCCCACTCGAACGGAAATTCTTCGTACGTCACCGCGAAGCCGCCCATTCGCGTGTCGGCGAGAAAGCGCGACGCGTGGCGGTGCTCGCCCTCGAGCGGCCGATACGCGACGGGCGCCATGCCGATCAAACGATTCAGTCGATCGGTGTCGACGAGGAGCGGCCAAACGTCCGCCGGCGACGAAGCGAGATCGACGGACGCGTCGGCGCGCACGGCCATGCGGAAACGGTACACGAGTCCGCGCGGCCGTGCCTGCGCCGAAAATGCCTATTTCTTGGGCGCTGCGCTCGATGCCGGAGCCGCGCTCGGAGGCGGCGCCGCGCTTCCACTCGGCGCGCCCGCAGCGTCGCCTTCGTGGTGATGATGATGCGGCACGTGCGGCTTGCCGTCGATCTCCTCGACGTGGAACTCGGTGCGCCGATTCTGCTGGCGGTGCTCGGCCGTGTCGTTCGGCACGGCGGGCTTCGTGTCGCCGAATCCGACGGCGTGGAGTCGCTTCGCGTCGACGCCGTGATCGGTGAGCCACTTGGCGACCGCGTCGGCGCGCGCTTGCGAGAGATCTTGGTTGTGCTGAGCCTTGCCCGTGTTGTCGGTGTGGCCTTCGATCCGGACCTTGGTCACGTGCGCGTTCTTCTGCATGAACTCGAGCAACGTTCCGAGGATGTCCTTGTTGGGTTCTTTGGTGTCGTCGAGGTTCGCCTTGTCGACGGCGAACTCGAGCTCGTGCGGGATGCGAATGCGCGTCCCCTCGATCGACGCGTTCCGAACCGCGACGGGCTCGGGCGGCGGCGGCGGCTCGACCGCAACGGTGACTGTCGCGCGCGGCTGGGGCGTCGTTTCGACGCGAACCTCGCTGTGGCAGCCCGAGCAACCGTGAACGGCGATGACCCCGACCAGCCCGGCCGCGAGAGAAAGAATCGAACGCATGAAGAACCTCCGCGCGGCAGAATCGCGGCGCCCGTCCGTACGCCCCAGCTCGTTTACGGTTCTTTACGAAGCGTTCAGGTCGGCCCGCCGAACGGTCGTGCGCAAAGCTCACTCGTCGACGACCGTGATGTCCGCGGTCGTCGTCACGTCGCCGAGCGTCGAGACGATGTGGAGCGCCGACGGATACTCGCTCGAATTCGGTCGCGTGATGGTGATCGGAATGCGCTCTCCGTTTTGAGCGGTCGCCCGGCAGAGCGTCGCCGAGAGCCTGTCGGGCCAATCGACGTCGTCGGCGTTCGCGCTCACGGTCCAAGCGTCGCTCGGCCGATCGCTGAACGCGACGAGCGAAATCGTCCGCGTCTCGCCGCGCCCGAGCGCGACGGTCGGCGACTCGGGCATCGTGCGGAAGTACGGCGTCGCGCTCGGCTGGCACGGATCGCGACCGGCAGCCGATGCGACGTTCGACCAAATCGGAACGGCCGGATAACCGACATCGGGCGGGACGATCGTCGGTCGCTCCTCGCAGAGATCGCCGACCTCTTGCCCAAGCCACGTCTGGAGCGGCTGATCGAAGTGTTGATAGGCGGGAGCGGAGAACGGAAGCGGATCGGTCGCGGCCTCGAAGAGCTCGTGCGCGGTGATCGCGGTCATGGGCGTCGGGTCGCTGCAGCGCGCGATGACCGCGTAGACGACGTGCGTCGCGCCGACGATGGTTTCGCTGTGATAGCCGAGGAACGACACGCAGCTCAGATCGACGACGGCCGTGATGCTCGTCGCCGCTGGATAGTAGAGGACGTAAATCGCCGTTGGATCGGGGGCGCCGAAATCGGCGTGCGTTCCGTCGAGCTTGGCTTGCAGCCACGCTTGGATTTGGACGTCGTCGATTTGTGCCGGCGGGGTTTCGTCGACCGCGATGGGCGCGCTGGCGGTCGCGGGGCCGACGCCGTAATCGCTCGCGACGCCGCTCCAATACGTCGACGTGGCGACGGCGCTCGTGAACTTGGCGATGTCGTCGGTTCGATCCTCGCCCGAAAAAACGACGGGCACGAATCGCGGATGCGCGAGCACCGGACCGCCGTACGAGAGGACTTGCGGCATCGTCGGATGCGTCGCGGGATACGTCGCGCTCGGCGTCGAGCCTTCGGTGCAGTCGATGCCCGCTTCGGCCGGCGGCGGGCCGGCGTCGATCGCTTTTTTTCCGTAGCCCGCGTCGGGCGCGCCGGCGTCGGGGATCGCGGGCGCGCCGGGGCCGCACGCGACGAGCGCGCAGAGAAGGAAGAAAGCCTTTTGCACGACGACCACCGGTGCAGCCGGCGGCGCGACGATTCAATCGCGCGTCGCGATTTCGACGATGCGCTCGGCGCTTCGTTCGATGCCGAGAGCCGAGGTGTCGACGGTCTCGTCGGCGAGCGCGTAGAGACGCTTTCGCGCGCGGAGGAGCTCTTCGAGCTCGCGTCGCGCCGCCGGGCGACCTTGCATCGGCCGGAGATCGCCTTGCGCGACGACGCGCCGCAAATGATCCGACGGCTCCGCGCGCAGCCAAACGGTCTTCGCATGCTTGCGAAGGAGCGCGAACGTGTCTTTGTCGGTCACGATCGAACCGCTCGTCGCGAGGACCGCGCCGTCGCTCTGCAGGAGGAACTGCCGGAGGACGTCGCGCTCGAGCCGGCGGAAATGAGCCTCGCCGTGCATCTCGAAGATGACCGGCAACGTCATGCCGGCGTGCTTGGCGACGAGGGCGTCGAGCTCGACGAAGGGGACGCCGAGATCTTTCGCCGCGAGCGCGCCGAGCGTGCTCTTGCCGGCGCCGCGCAAACCGAGGAGCGCGACGACGCCGCGCGCGCGCGGACCGGGCACGCGCGATTCGGCTTCGAGAAGAAGATTCGCCGGCGTCGTGCCGAGCGCTTCGGCGATGTCGAGCAGCCGCGCGACCGAGACGTTGCCGTCCCCCGCCTCGAGCTGGAGCAAAAACCGTGGGCTCACGTGCGCCGACGCGGCGAGCGTCTTCAAAGTGAAGCCGCGTTCGTTTCGACGCGCGCGTACCGCCGCGCCGACGCTCGCGAGAAACGGGCCGCGCCTTTCCGATGATCTATAGTGCGCCCGCGGCATCAAGGTGCACTATACAGCGCCGCCCGCGGGCAGTGCTATGTTGCCGCCCATGTCGAGCGTGCCCGCGCTCAGCTCGCTCGCGCCCCGACCGGCGCCGCGTCTCCCGGGCGCCGGTGAGGTGCCGGTGCGCGCGCCGCCCGCGCCGCGCGTGGCCGAGCCGCCGCTCTACAAACAAGCGCCGCTGACGTTCGCGATCATCTTCGTGAACGTCGCGGTCTTCGCGGCTCAGATCGCGGCGTCGGGCCTCAGCGGCTTCGCGGGGATGCCGAGCTCGGTGCTCCACGCGTTCGGCGGCAACGAGGTCGCCGCGACGCTCTACGAATATCGCGTCGAGACGCTGCTCACGTCGTGCTTCGTGCACGGCTCGCTGATCCACATCGCGTTCAACATGATCGCGCTGCGGCAGATCGGGCCTTTGGTCGAGCGCGCCGCCGGCGCGGCGCGCATGGCGCCGCTCTACGTTTTGTCCGGCATCGCCGGGAGCTTGGGCAGCACGTTCTTCGGCTGGCTCTCGGGCGGGCAGCGCCTCAGCGTCGGCGCGTCCGGCGCGATTTGCGGTCTCGTCGGCGCGGCGCTCGTGATTGGGTATCGCATCGAGGGCTGGCAGAGCCCGCTCATGCGCGCGATGGCGCGATGGCTCTTCGCGCTGTTCGCGCTCGGTCTCGTCGTGAGCCTCTTCATGCGGCTCGGCGGCGCGAGCGGCGGCTTCGACAACGCGGCGCACGCAGGCGGCGCGGTCGCGGGCGCGAGCATCGCGATCGGCTGGCGCCGCGGCGTCGCGTACAGCCGCTCGACGACCGCGATGATCGTCCTCAGCTGCGCGTGCATTTGCGCGGGCGCCGGAATTCTCGTCGCGCGTTACACGCTCAGCAACCCGCTCGCGAGCATGGGCCTCGACGATCGGATTCGCTACGCGGCGAGCGCGATCGACGACGGCCGCTGCCGCGACGCGCGCGCCGCCGTCCTCTCGCTCCAGCGTCTCGCGCCGCGCGCGCCCGAGGTGCGCCTCGTCGAGCGCAACTATCGAAACCGCTGCGGCCGATGACGGGAAGCTCGGCGACGCGGACGTCGTAAGACGAGCCATGCAACCTTATCCGTACGCGCCCGCGATGCTTCAGCCGCAGCAGAAACGCCGGAATCCCGTGCTCATCGCGCTCGGCGGCGTGCTCCTTCTCATCGCGCTCCTCGCGTTCGCGATCTTTGCTTACAACGCGTGGCAGTATTCGACCGCGGGCGACAAGCTCGGCGACATCGAAGGCGCCGCGTGGGTGGTCGACCTCGTCAAGGAAGCGGCACTCAAACGCATGATGGTCTTCGGCACGGTGACCGGAATTTTCGGTCTCGGCGGCGCGGTGCTCGGGTTTTTCGGTCTGCGGAAACGCTGATCAGGGAAGCGTCCCGATCGCGACGAACTTCGCGCCGCTCGTCCCGGCGACCGGCTGCGGCGCGCCGAACGTGCCGCCGCTGAACGGCGCGATCGCGACGCCGCCGCCGCTCTCGGCGAACGCGATGAGCGCGTCCGCGCCGCAAACGCCCGGTGCGATCGAAGGGACCGACGCGATCGTCGGGTTACCCGAGGTCACGACCGCGGCGGGCGCCGTCCACGTCGTCGCGCCGTCCCACGTCGAGAAATACGGTTTGCCGTCCGACCCGCGAAACACGACGATCGCTTTGCCGCCCGGGAGCGCGCCGAGCGCGACCGGATCGTTCGAATACGCGTTCGCGTCGACGAGCATCGGCGTGCCCCAGGTGCCGGCCGTTCGCGCGACGGTCATCACTTTGTAATCGGTCAATCGCAGGTACGCGGCGAGCAAATCGGAGCTGCCGCCGTCGAGCGCGACGATCGTGGGCGGCAGCGAGTTTTGGACCGCGGCGCCGCCTTGCTTCTCCGCCGCCTGCCACGCGCCGTTCCACGTTTGATCGTAGAGGTACGAGTCCGAGCCGGCTTGCACGACGACGAGATCGCTCGCCGCCGCCGCAGCTGCGGGAGCGCGCGCGCCGAAGCTCTGCGTCGCCGAGCCGCCGACCGGGTCGGTGGCCGCGTCCCACGACGAACCCGTGTATTCTGCATGATAATACTTGTAGTCTGCAGCTTGATAGACGAGGTGCGCGGTGCCGCCGATGGACGCGAGCGACGGCCCGTCGCGCGTCGCGGCTGAAGCGACCGGCGCGGGGTCGGCCCACGAGGTCGTCATCGCCGTCGACTCGAGCGTGCCCGCCGGCGACGTCGCGAGCACCGCCAAGAGCCCGGTGCCGAAGCGCGCGATCGCGATCGGATCGGCGCACCCGGACCCACAGTCGAAGACCGTGCCGGGCAGGCTCGCGGCGGTGAGCGCCGAGCCGCCCGGACCTGCGGCGCCGAACAGCGTGGTCGCGTTGCCGCCCAAGATCGCGACCGTCGATGCGCATGACGGCGCGTCGATCGCGACGTCTCCGGCCGCGTCGACCGGCGCGCTCTCTTCGGGCGCGTCGAGCGCGGCGTCGCTCGCGTCGGCGCCGCCGTCGAACGTCGGCCCGTAGACCTTGGGCGTCGCGTCGCACGCGGCCATGGCAAAAAAGACCAAGAACGAGCGCCGATGCACGAAGTGTTTCGTAGCACGATGCCACCTTGGCGCTTCGGCTTTCGATGCTTAAACGAGGCACCGATGAAAGCCATCCGCGTTCAGGAATACGGCGGTCCCGAAGTGCTTCGCTTCGAAGACGCGCCCGACCCGGTGCCCGGCGACGACGACGTCCTCGTGCGCGTGCGCGCGGCCGGCGTGAACCCCGTCGACTGGAAGGTGCGCGAGGGGCGGCTGAAAGAAAGTGTAAAATACAAGCTTCCGATGATCCCCGGGTGGGACCTCTCGGGCGTCGTCGTCGCGACGGGCGCGAAGGCGAGCCGGTTTTTGAAGGGCGAGGAGGTCTTCGGCCGGCCGGACATCGCGCGCGACGGCGCGTACGCCGAGCTCGTCACGGTCCGCGAGGGGACGCTCGCGCGCAAACCGGAGTCGATCGATCACGTCACCGCGGCGGCCGTTCCGCTCACGGCGCTCACCGCGTGGCAGGCGCTCTTCGACGCGGCGCCCGGTTTTCAGGGCGCGCACCTCCAGCCGGGGCAGACGGTTCTCGTGCACGCCGCTTCGGGCGGCGTCGGGACGTTCGCCGTGCAGCTCGCGAAAAATCACGGCGCGCGGGTCATCGGCACGTGCTCGACCGACAACGTCGCCTACGTGCGCTCGCTCGGCGCGGACGAGGTCGTCGACTACAAGAAGACGCGGTTCGAAGACGTCGCCCGCGACGTCGACGTCGTGCTCGATCTCGTCGGCGGCGAGACGCAGCAGCGCTCGTGGGGCGTGCTGAAAAAGGGCGGCATTCTCGTTTCGATCACCTCGACGCCGAGCGCCGACGAAGCAAAGAAGCGCGGCGTGCGCGCGGGTTACGTCTTCGTCCAGCCGTCGTCGGATCAGCTCGCCTCGATCGCGACGATGATCGACGCGGGCAAGCTCCGCGTCGAGGTCTCGAAAGTCCTGCCGCTGTCGGCCGCGCGCGAAGCGCACGAGCTCAGTCAGGCCGGACACACGCGCGGCAAAATCGTTTTGCGCGTCGAGTGATCATCACTTGTAGATCGCTCGCGAATAAGGCGTCGCTCCGAGCGCTGCCGGGAACAAGAAGCTCGGCACGTGCGACCAGTCGCCCAGCAAAACGGTGGTTCCGTTTCCGCCGAGCTTGCCGAGCGCTTCGTACGCCGCCATCTGGACGGCGAGCGGCGTAATCGCTTGTTGTTCTTTGGAGTGGGCTTTGGCGAGTAGCATCGTCGCCTCGGCCTCGGCTTTGGCGCGCGTCAATCGCGTTTGCGATTCGCTCTCGGCTTTCGTCTTGTCGATCGAAGCTTGCTCGACGGCGATTTGCCGCTCGTGCTCTTTGTTTTTCAATTCTTGCTCCGCTTCGAGCTTGGCTTGCTCGGCCGCGCTCTCGAGCTCGATTCGTTTTCGCAGCGCTTCGCTTTCGAGGCGTGTTTTGTCGCGCGCCGCTTCTTGCTCGGCCACGAGTCGCGCGCGGTTCGCGGCGAGGATCTCGGGGGCGTATTCGACGCCCTCGAGCGTGATCGACCCGACGTCCACGTGTTTGCCGCGAATGCGCCGTCGCAAGTCGTTTTCGATCTCGTCCTCGATCTTTTCGTTGTTCTTCTGGAGCTCGAGGTACGAGTGCCGCGCGAAGACGCCGCGCGCCGCGCTGCGGAACTCGGGCCCGACGACCTCGTCGTAATAGTTTTGCCCTATTTCGGTATCGAGCTCGTAAAGCTCGCTGATGACGGGACGATAAATCACCGAGAGGTGCAGCACCATCGCCAAACCTTCTTGCGAAGTCGTTTGAACGTCTTCTTTTTTGGTCGAAAAGGTGATGTCGAAATCGTCGACTCGGCCGTACATGCCGGTCTTGTGATAACCGGGTTGGAGCACGTCGCGCTGCAGGCCCCCGTGGCGCGGATCGAAGAAGAGGCCGCGATGACCGGGCTCCACCGTCTCGCCGTAACAGCCTGTCGCGCCGAGCGCGAGCGCGACTGCGAATCCCCATTTCGTCTGTCGATTCATCGAATGCTCCTTTGGCAGTCTAAGGTTGGACGAGCGCGAGCCAGCTCGCGGCGTCGCGGCCCATTTGAGTG
The DNA here is from genome assembly GCA_036488725.1 of Polyangiaceae bacterium. GTDB lineage: Bacteria > Myxococcota_A > Polyangia > Polyangiales > Polyangiaceae > DASXHD01. The sequence continues at coordinate 40,119 of DASXHD010000011.1, forward strand.
ATGCACGCGTAGACGACCGGCGCGCCGTCGCGCGGTTGGCGCAGCGCCGATTGGCGACAGCCCGCTTGTCCTTGCGCGAGGAAGCGTCGATCGCTGCGCGTGCGCAGGGTCAGGCGTACGCCGAGCGTGACGATCAAGCGGTCCTCGTCGTACGTCGCGTCCGCTTGAATGAGCTCGGCTTCGAGCTGCCATCCTTCGGGGCGCGCCGGTTCGTGCGCTTTGGCCCAAGGCGCGGCGGCGGTCGACATCGCGAGGCCCACCGCGCTCTCGATGTCCGCGTACGCGAAATGGCCGCCGCGCACGTCGAGCGGATCTTTGACGCCGGTGCTGCGCGTGACGACCTCGAGTGGAATGCTCGGCCTCGGCGTTTGCGTGATCGGCACGCCCGCCGTGTGGAGGAGGGAGAGTGTCGGCGGCGCGGCGCACCCCGAGAGCGCGAAGGCGAGCACGATGCTTCGAATCGCCGGCTCGATTCGCATGCACGCGACATCGCAATTGCCGCGCCAACGCGACTGCACGCGCTTTCGCCGTCAAACGCGAACGCGATGCGGCTCGCGGCGGGACAGCGTGCCTTGCGCGCGGTGCGCGTCGGTCCCGCTGAAGCCCAGTGACGGTCGCGCGTGCCGACCAAGCGCGCTAGGGTTCGGGCCATGCTTCCCGCTCCTCAAGGCACCTCGCGCATTCCGGATCTCGACGACGCTTGGACGCTCCCGCGTCACGGCACGCGACATCGCGGCGTCCGCACGGTCGCCGAGAAGCTGCGCGCTCGTTTCGCGAGCGGACCGCGCTGCGTCTCGGTGCGCACGCTGCCGCTGAGCTCTGCGCTGTACCCGACGAAATATGCGTTTCGCGGGGCGGCGCTCTCGCCTGCGCCGCTCGTCTCCTTCACGCATCGGTGTCTGCTCGTGCAGTTCTTCCAACGCGGCACGCTGAAGAACATGCTCTTCAACCCGACCGACATCGTCGCCGCGCGGCAGACGCCTTACTTTGCGAAGCTCCTCGACCTCTTCGGGCGCGTCGAAAAATACGCCGTGAAGCGCTACGCGCCGCTCGAAGAACAAATCGCGACCTTCGGTCTCTCGAACGACGACATCGACTACATCGCGTTCGATCACTTCCACACGCAAGACCTCCGCGGGCAGCTCGGCACCGAGGACGGCTGGCACAAAACGCGTTTTCCGAACGCGACGCTGCTCGCGCCGAAATGCGAATGGGACGACTGGGATGATTTGCATCCCATGCAGCGCACGTGGTTCGTCGCCGACGGGCGCAAGGGCGTGAAGACCAAGAACGTCGCGCTGACCGACGGCGATCTCCTGCTCGGCGACGGCGTGATGTTGCTCCGCACGCCGGGCCACACGAGCGGAAATCAAACGCTCTTCGTGTCGACCGAGTCGGGCGTTTGGGGCACGAGCGAGAACGGCACGTGCGCCGACTGCTGGACGCCCCTCGAGAGCAAAGTGCCCGGCGTCGCGCGCGCGGCGCGCCTCGAGGATCTCGAGGTCCTCATCAACGACAACACGCCCGAGGCCGGCGCCGATCAGCACACGTCGATGATCCTCGAGCGCACGATCGTCGATCGCATGAAGGACCGGCCGGCGTTTTGTCAGATGTTTCCATCGACCGAAATCACGCCGAGCGCGATGGCGCCGGGCCTCGCGCCCACCGTGATTCACCGCGCGGTCACGCATGGAACGGTCTCGAAGCCGTCGCGCGCGAAGAATCGCGACAACGATGTTACTCCCCGGGAGACCACCTTGTGACGTACGTCTCGTCGAGACGGAGGTCACCATGTCGCTCGACGATCACGCGAAGGTCACGCAGGCCCAATGGCTCGAAGCGCGTAAAGCGTTCCTGAAGAAAGAAAAAGACTTCACGCGCATGCGCGACGAGCTCAGCGCGGCGCGACGCGCGCTCCCGTGGGTGAAAGTCGAAAAGCGCTACGAGTTCGACACGACGAAAGGCAAGCGCTCGCTCGGCGATCTCTTCGACGGTCAGAGCCAGCTCGTCGTTTATCACTTCATGTTCGACCCTTCGTGGGAGGCGGGCTGCAAGAGCTGCTCGTTTTGGGCGGACAACTTCGAGCGCAACGTCGTTCACCTCGCGCACCGCGACGTGAAGATGATGGCGATTTCGCGCGCGCCGCTCGCGAAGCTCCTCGCATTTCAAAAGCGTCTCGGCTGGACGTTCGAGTGGGCGAGCTCGTTCGAAAACGATTTCAATTACGACTTCGGCGCGTCGTTCACGCCCGAAGAAGTTGCGTCGGGCAAGGTCGAATACAACTTCGTGAAGCAAAAGGCGTGGGGCACCGAGACGCCGGGCATCAGCGTCTTTTACAAAGACGCGCGCGGCGACGTCTATCGCACGTATTCGACTTACAGCCGCGGCCTCGACATGATGAACGCCGCATATCACTACCTCGATCTCGTGCCGAAGGGCCGCGACGAGGGCGACGGGAACATGACGTGGCTCCGGCTGCGTGACTCCTATGACGAATGAGTGCTGCGGGCGCCGGCGCGTCGCGCGGACGGCGAGCTCGGCGATCGTGCCCGGGCTCGTCCTCGCGCTCGCGCCGAAGTGCCCGATGTGCGTCGCCGCGTGGCTCTCGGTCTTCGGTGTGAGCGCCGGCGTCGCCGTGGGCATCGCGCCGTGGCTGCGTCCCCTGGCTTTCGCGCTGCTCGGCGTGACCGCGGTCCTCACGATGCGCGCATGGCTCCGCGCGCGACGGCGCTCTGCTAATCTCGCAGCATGCGGCGAATCCTCCTTGCTTTGATCGCGTGCGCGGCGTGCTCGACTTCGCCCGGCACGCAATTCGATGCCGGCTCCGACGGGAGCGGCGGCGACGCGGGCCCGACGTTCACGCTCCGCGTCGACCCTCCGCAAGACAGCGAGACGCTCACGATCGGCGTGACGAAGAGCGTGCAGTTCCATGCATTCCGCAAGGATTCGCCGAACGCCGCCGAGGTGGACGTCACCTCGCAAGTTTCTTGGACGATCGGCGACGCGGCGATCGGTGCTTCTTCCGGCGGCGGCACGTTCGCCCTCGCGGGCGTCGGCGGCACGACGACGGTCGACGCGTCGCTCGCCGGCGTGCACGGAACCGGAAGCCTCGCGGTCAAAGCGACGGGCGACGCGTTCCTCGGCGGGACGGATTCATCGGCCACGCAGAAGTTCACGTCGGCGACGTCGGACTCGGACCCGGCGGACGCGCCGACGCTCGAATATCCGCTCGATGGCGTCGTTCTTCCCGGCAACTTGCCGCCGCTCGAGTTTCAGTGGACGCAAGCGTCGGACAACGATCTCTACCGCGTTCACGTGACGACGCCGAGCACGCTCGACGTGTATCTCTACACGACCGCGCGCGACGCCATCGCGAGCGCCGCGACTTGGGCGCCGCTCATGCTGAGCGCGCGCGACACGCCAACGACGTGGACCGTCGACGCCGTGGGTCCGAGCAACATGATGCGCACGAGCGCGCCGCGCACGATGACGCCGACGAGCGACACGATCGACAACAGCGCGATTTACGTGTGGCAGTCGTCGACCGGAACGTTCCACGTCATCGACATGATCCAAGAGACGGACGTGGTGCTCCCGACGAACGCGGGCGCGCTCGCGCAGGGTCAGCCGTGCTCCAGCTGTCATCGCATTTCGCGCGACGGCACGCGCTTCGCGTACACGTTCAACGGCGGAAACTTCGAGTTCGGCGCGCTCGCGTACGACGCGACCGCGAAATCGTTTCAGGAGAAGATCGCGCCGCAAGTCGCTTATCGCGCGACTTACGCGACTTTCAATCCGCTCGAGTCTGCGCAGACGCCGGCGATGATCACGACCGAGCCCGACAACGTCGCGCAGAACACGCCGGGAACCGTGCGGCTCAACGTGCGCAACCCGGACACCGGCGCGGTCGTGCCGTCGAACATCGCCACGATGCTCGCATCGCTCGGCAAACCGAATCCCGGCGGCGCGACGAGCATGCCCGATTGGTCGCCCGACGGTTCGTTTGTCGTCTTCGCCGCGTACGACAGCGACGTCAATTACGTGCGTCTTCTCGGCGACGACATCGTCCTCGCGTCGATCGTCGAGGCGCCCGTCTCGTACGCCGGCGGCTCGTTCACGTTCGGCACGCCGAAGGTTCTCGTCGCGGCAAACTCGAGCGACAATCCGGATACCGGGCAAAACAATTTTCTCCCGGCGATTTCGCCCGACGGGAGCGTCGTCGCTTTCACGCGTGCGGCCGGCTGGTGGTCGCTCAAAACGCAAAGCTCGCTCCTCAACCTGAGCGGCCAAATCGCGATGGTGCGTCGCAGCGACGGCCAAGTCATCGAGCTCGCGAACGGCTCGAACGGCGCGGGCACGACGATGAGCAGCACGTGGCCGCAGTGGGCCCCGACGCTCGGAAAGAAATATGCGTGGCTCGCCTACGCGTCCGAGCGCCCGTACGGTCACGAAATCACGCCGCAGAACGCGAGCTGCGGTTCGATGGTGCAAGGCCAAGGAAGCTGCAAACAGCTCTGGGTCATGGCGCTCGACCTGACCAAAATGCAGAGCGGCTCGGCCGACCCGAGCTTCGCGCCGTTCTGGATTCCCGGACAAAACATCCACGCGCAATACGTCAGCCCGCAGTGGACGAAAGCGGTCCTCACCGGTCCCAAGTGAGTGGTATGGCTGTGAGCCGCATGCGTCCGCGCGTCGTGCTCGTTTGTCTTTTGGGCGCTGTCTCGATCGCGCCGCTCGAGACGAGCTGTTCGTCGCCGGCGACCGTCCACGGCATCTTCATCGCGCCCACGAGTCTCGATCAGCTGACCGACGAGCACTTTCTCGATCATCCGTTTCCGAGCGACATTCGGCGCGATCCCGACGGCAAAGTGCATTTGTCCGGGATGCTCAACCCGACGCTCAACCTCACCGTCCAGCAATACGAGGACGCGACGAAGGGCCTGCTCGACGGGTTCTCGCCGGCCGCGGCCGAATATTTTTTGTTCGACGGCGATCTCGACACGACGACGCTTCCCACGGCGCCGACGGACGCGCTCGCGGCGAGCTCGTCGCTCCAGCTCGTCGACATCGACCCGTCGTCGCCCGAGCACGGCCAGCGAAAGCTCATTCAATGGTATTTCCGCGGCGCCGAGGGCGGCCTTTATTGGATGCCGCACACGCTCGCCGTCTCGCCGGCGTACGGCTATCCGCTCCGCCCGAAGACGCGCTACGCGCTCGTCCTCACGCGCGACGCGAAAGGCGCGGGCGGGGGATTGCTGCTCCCGAGCAAAGACATGCTCGAAGTGCTCGAGCTCTTGCCGCTCGAGCCGCACGCGCAAGCGACGCACGACGCCTTCGCGCCGGCGGTGAGCGAGCTCGAATCGGCCGGCGTCGGACGCGACCGCATCGTTCAAATGACGGTCTTCACGACCAACGATCCGACCGAAGAGCTCTTTCGCGTCGTCGATTCGGTCAAAACCGATTTTCCCGCGCCGACGATCGACCCTTCGACGTGGACTTTCGTCAAGTCCGATTCGAGCAAAGAGATTTACGAAGGGCTTTATGGACCTTCACCCAATTATCAAGCGGGTATTTTACCGTTCAAGAACTTGGGTGACGGCGGCGGCTTCGTCTTCGGCGCCGACGGCAAACCGGTCGTGCAGAGCACGTTTCAAATGCGCTTTTCGCTCGTCGTGCCGAAGCAGTCGACTTGCCCGATGCCGCCGGACGGTTATCCGCTCGCGCTCTACGCGCACGGAACGGGCGGCGATTTCGAGTCGGTTTGGCGCGAAATCGGCGGGTTTGGGACGACGCTGCCGCCGCTCTGCGTCGCGACGATGGGCGTCGATCAGATTTTTCACGGCGCGCGGCCGGGCGCTCCGCCGCAAAACGATCCGAACTACGAAAACGACGTCGATCTCCTCTTTTTCAATTTGTTCAATCCGGTCGCTGCGCGCACCAATGGGCGTCAAGCGGCGATCGACGTCGTGCAGCAGGCACGTCTCTTCACCGAGTCGCACGCGACGATTCCCGCGCTGATCGCCAAGAGCGGCGCCGAGATCAAATTCGACGCGTCGAAGCTCATGTTCATCGGGCACTCCCAGGGCGGCGTCAACGGACCGCTATTTCTCGCGGCCGACGACGCGACGCGCGGGGGCGTGCTCTCCGGCACGGGCGCGATGATCACCGTGGCGCTCCTCGAGAAGACTCAGCCCGCGCCGTCGGTCGCCGGCGCCGTCAAGACCATCCTCGGTCTCAACAGCCCCGACTACGCCGACGAGCTCAATCTCTTTCACCCGATCATCAATCTCGCGCAAACGATCATCGATACGACCGATCCGCTTCATTACATGCCTTACATCATTTCGAATCCGCGCCACGGAAAGTCGAAAAGCATTTATCAAACCGAAGGCATCGAGCTCGGAGACGCGTGCACGACCGACGCCGACTGTCCGGCCGCGCCGTGGAAGTGCAACGCGGACAACGTCTGCGAGAACGGGGACAGCTACGCGCCGCCGCACGGCATCGAGATCGCATCGGTCGCCATGGGGCTGCCGCGCGAGCTGCCGGGCATTCGGCCGATTCCCGAGGACCCGTGGGGCGGCATTCAGGACATCCTCGTTCCGCCGGACGGGCTCGCGGGAAATCTCGCCGGCGGGAACGCGAGCGGCGTCATCGGGCAATTTCCGCCGGCCGCCGGAAGCGACGGTCACTTCGTCGTGTTCGACATTCAAGCGTGCGCCAACCAAGCGGCGCACTTCGTGAGAAACCTCGCCGACGATCCGAAGGGCCGCGTTCCCGCGCTGCCGTGAATCACTTCGCTAGGCGATCATGGCGCCCGCGAGCGTGTCGCCGGTCGCGGCGTCGACGAGGAGCGCGCTGCCGGTCACGCGCGACGTCGCGAACGACTCGACGACGAGCGGCTCGTTCGTTCGAACGCGCACGCGGCCGAGCGCGTTGAGGCCGAACGGCGCGTCGTCTTGGACGCTCGCTCCGGTCGCCACGTCGTAGCGCTCGTCGATCGACTCGAGCACGCCGCGGACCTCGCGCGAGCCATGCTTGACCCAAAGCGTCGCGCCCACTTTTGCGGGCGTTTTGTGCACCCAAGCGACGTGGAGCGAAAGCTCGCGCGTGACCCGCGGCTCCGGCTCGCCGGACGCGATCCCGATGATCGATTCCCCGCGGCCCACGTCGAAGTCGCCTTCCAAATGAACGACGATCGATTCGCCCGCGCGCGCTTCGTCCGCGTCGCCGCGCGCCGTCTCGATGCGCGTGACGCGCGAGCTCTCGCCCGACGGAAGCAACTTCACCGCTTGCCCGACGCGGAGCGTCCCCGACGCGAGCCTGCCCGCGTAACCGCGATAATCCGGGTGCGCGTCGCTCTGCGGACGAATCACCCACTGCACCGAGAGCCGCGCCGGTCCGCCGCTTTCGGCGCGAGCCTCGCAACCTTCGAGGTGCGCGAGCAACGTCGGCCCGTCGTACCAAGGCATCGTGCGCGAAGGCTCGACGACGTTGTCGCCCGTCAGCGCCGAGAGCGGAATGAACGTCGTCGTCGCGCCCGGAAGCCACGCCGGCAGCGCGCCGAGATACTCGGCGACGTCGTCGCGCACGCGCGCGAACGCGCTCAAATCCCAGAGGACCGCGTCCATCTTGTTCACGGCGATGACGACATGAGGCACCGCGACGAGGCGCGCGACGAACAAGTGCCGCTTCGTCTGCTCGGACAATCCACGCCGCGCATCGACGAGGATGACGGCCGCGTCGGCCGACGAGCAGGCGGTCACGGTATTGCGTGTATATTGCACATGTCCGGGCGAGTCGGCGAGGACGAAGCGCCGCCGCGGCGTCGCGAAATAGCGCCACGCGACGTCGATCGTGATGCCTTGCTCGCGCTCGGCGCGAAGCCCGTCGGTGACGAGCGCGAGATCGGCGCGCTCGAGGCCGCGTCGCCTGCTGGCCTCGGCGACGTGCGCGATTTGATCGGCGAGCAGCGATTTCGAGTCGAGCAGGAGCCGCCCGATGAGCGTGCTCTTGCCGTCGTCGACGCTGCCGGCGGTCGCGCAGCGGAGGGCCACGGTCGTTTCGGCTTCCATCAGAAGTATCCCTCGCGTTTGCGGTCTTCCATCGCGGCCTCGCTGAAGCGGTCGTCGGCGCGCGTCGCGCCGCGCTCGGTGATCGTCGCCGCCCGGATCTCGTCGAGGATGGCGTCGACGCCGTCCGCGGACGATCGAATCGCGCCGGTGCACGTCATGTCGCCGATGGTCCGGAAGCGAACGCGCGCCGAGAACGTGCGCTCGCTCGGCAAACGCTCGACGAACGGCGCTGCCGCCTGCAAGAGCCCATCGCGTTCGAACACCTCGCGCGTATGCGCGAAATAAATCGGGGGCACCTCGAGCCCTTCGGCGCGGATGTACTCCCAAACGTCGACCTCGGTGAAGTTCGAGATGGGAAAGACGCGCAAATGCTCGCCGGCGCGAATGCGCGTGTTGAGGAGACCGAAGAGCTCGGCGCGCTGATTCTTCGGGTCCCAGCCGCCCGACGCGTCGCGCACGCTGACGATCCGCTCCTTCGCGCGCGCGCGGTCCTCGTCGCGCCGCCCACCGCCGAACGCGACGTCGAACTTGTGCTCGGCGATCGCATCGAGCAGCGTCACGCTCTGGAGTGCGTTGCGGCTCGCGCGAATCCCAGTGGGATTCACGACGCGCCCGCGCGCGATCGACTCCTCGACGCTCGCGACGACGAGCGGCACGCCGAGCGCCGCGAGATGCCGGTCGCGAAACGCGATGGCCTCGGGAAAGTTGTGCCCGGTGTCGACGTGCATCACCGCGAGCGGCAGTCGCGCCGGCCGAAACGCTTTCACGGCGAGATGAAGCAACGCGATCGAGTCCTTGCCGGCCGAAAAGAGCAGCACCGGCCGCTCACGCGTCGCGACCGTCTCGCGGAGGATGAAGATGGCTTCGTCTTCGAGCGCCGCGAGGTGCGTCATGCCTTGTGTCTATCATATGAGAAATTCGTTTGCCATAACGAACTCGTCCGCTATAACGAAAGCATGACGCCGTTCTGGTGGCTCGGTTCCGCGGGTTTTCTGGCGATCGAGGCTTCGTACGTTCCGCAGATCGCGCGGCTCTTTCGGCTGAAGCGCGCCGACGAGGTGAGCTACTTTTTCCCCGCGCTCAACCTGATCGGGCGCGTGCTCGCGCTCGTCTATTCGATGTCCGAGCACAACACGGTCTTCGTCTCGGGCTTCGTGCTCGGCATTTCGCTCCGCGTGGTTTTGCTCGCGCAGGTGTTTTGGTACCGGCGCAGCCACGCGCCGCATCATGCGCTGGTGGCGACATGAGCGCCGCGGTTTCGGTGCCCGCGATCGAAGAGCGTCTCGCGGCCGCGCCGCTCTACGAGATGCTGCGTCTCGCGCTGGAGACGTTCGGCGACCGCGTGCGCGTCGCGTGCTCCTTCGGCGTGGAGGACATGGTGATCGTGCACGAAGCCGCGCGCGCGGGGCGCGATGCGGGCGTGCGGCCGTCGGTGTTCATGCTCGACACCGGACGTCTTCATCAAGAGACCTTCGACCTGCTCGACCGCGTGCGCTCGCGTTACGATTTGCCGGTCGACGTCTACGCGCCCGACACTGCGCTCGTTCAGGACCTCGTGCGGCGCAACGGGCCGAACGCATTTTACGGGTCGATCGACGATCGCCGCGCGTGCTGCGCGGTGCGCAAGATCGAGCCGCTCGGCCGCGCGCTCGCCGGAGCGTCGGCTTGGGTGACGGGCCTCCGCCGCGAGCAATCGCCGACGCGCGCCGGCGTCGAGCGCGTCGAACGCGACGAGCGCGGCCTCCTCAAGCTGAGCCCACTCGCCGATTGGAGCGAAGAGCGCGTCTGGACTTTCGCGCGCGAGAACGGCGTCCCGACGCACGCGCTCCACGCGCAAGGTTACGCGTCGATCGGATGCGCTCCGTGCACGCGCGCGATTCGACCGGGCGAGCCGGTCCGCGCCGGTCGCTGGTGGTGGGAGGACGCAGAGCACAAAGAGTGCGGGCTTCACGCGCGAGGGAAGCGATGAGCGGCTTTCCCATTTTCTTGAAGCTCGAGGACAAGCTCGTCCTCGTCGTCGGCGACGGGCCGGTCGCGCGCGAGAAGATGGCGCGCGTCCTCGAAGCGGGCGCGCGCGTTCGGCAGGTCGCGCCGGAGCTCAATCACGCGTTCCGCGATGAAGATCTCGACGGCGTGTGGCTCGCCATCGCGGCGGCGACGGCCGACGTGAATCGCGCGGTCCGCGCCGCGGCAGACGCGCGTCGTGTCTTCGTGATCGCGGTCGACGACGTCGCGAGCTGCTCGGCGTTCGGCGCCGCGCGCATCGATCGCGGCGGCCTCACCGTCGCAATCTCGTCCGATGGCCGCGCGCCCGCGCTGGTGGCGCTCTTGCGACGTGCGATCGAGTCGCTCCTCCCCGACGAGATCGAAACGTGGCGCGAGATCGCCGAGCGCGAGCGCGCGGCCCATCGCGCGGCGGGCGTTCCGATGGAATCGCGCCGCCCGCTTCTTCTCCGGGCGCTCGACGCGCTCTACCCGCGGGAGGCAGCGTGAAACGGGGAAGAGTAATGCTAGTCGGCGCCGGTCCGGGCGCCGCCGACTTGCTCACGATGCGCGCCGCGCGCGCGCTCGGCGAAGCCGATCTCGTTCTCTACGACGCGCTGGTCTCACGCGAGGTCCTCGATCTCGCGCCGCAGGCTCATCGATTCTTGGTCGGCAAACGCGCAGGCAAGCCGAGCATGGCCCAGTCGACGATTCACGCGCTCATGATTCGCGCCGCGCGTGCCGGGCGAACGGTCGTGCGTTTGAAGTGCGGCGACCCGTTCGTCCTCGGTCGCGGCGGCGAAGAAGTCCTCGCGCTCGAAGAAGCCGGCGTCGACGTCGAGGTGGTGCCCGGCCTCTCGAGCGCCACGGCAGGTCCCGCCGATTCGGGCATTCCGGTCACCCACCGCGGCCTCGCGCCGGGCTTCCTCGTTCTATCCGCGGTGCCCTCCGATCATTATCGCCGCGTGCTCGCGACGCTCGAGCCCGGGAGCGTCACCGTCGTTCTCATGATGAGCCTCGGCGCGCGCGCCGAAATCGCCGACTTCTGCGTCGCACACGGCTGGCCGTCGTCGCTGCCCGCGTCGATTGTGATCGATGCGACTTTGCCGAGCGCGTGGACTTGGTGCGGCACGCTCGGCGAGCTCGCCGACGTGGAGATCCCCGAGCGCGACGGCGAGCGCGGCCTGGTCGTGCTCGGCCCGGTCGTCTCGCTCGCAAACGAAAATCGAAGAAAGGAGCACGAGCCGTGGCCGATGGATCGAGCACGCTAGGACGCGCGCGGTTGGACTTCGCCGAGACGCGCGACATCGACGAGTTCGTCGAGATGCTCGCGCGCTTCGAGCGCGGCGAGATCACCGCCGACGCGTGGCGCACGTTTCGTTTGCTCCGCGGCACGTACGGCCAACGCCAAGACGAAGCGGCGCAACCCTCGATGCTCCGCGCGAAAATCCCGCAAGGCGTGCTCACCGCCGCGCAGCTCGAGTCGCTCGCCGACGTCGCCGAGCGTCATTCTCGCGGCTTTTGTCACATCACGACGCGCCAGAACATTCAGCTCCACTTCGTACCGCTCGCGCAGATGGGCGAAGCGATGCACACGCTCGCCGCGTCGGGCATCACGACGCGCGAGGCGTGCGGCAACTCGGTGCGCAACGTGACGACGAGCGCGACCGCCGGCGTGGCCGCCGACGAAGCCTTCGACCCGACGCCTTACGCGCGCGCCTTCACGCGCTACTTCCTGCGGCACCCGCTCTCGAGCTCGCTCCCGCGAAAATTCAAAGTCGCTTTCTCCGGCGGCGGCGAAGATCACGCGAACGTCCTCATCAACGATCTCGGTTTCACCGCGCGACTGCGCGACGGCGAGCGCGGGTTCCGAGTGACCGCCGGCGGTGGCACCGCGCTCATGTGCGTGAGCGCGCGCGAGCTCGTCGACTTCGTTCCCGCCGCCGACATCCTCGGCGTCGCCGAAGCGGTCGTCCGCGTCTTCCACGCGCGCGGCGATCGCGAGCACCGGAAAAAGAACCGGATGAAGTTTCTCATCAAGCAGCTCGGATGGGACGTTTTTCGAACGCTCGTTCGCACCGAGCTGGAGGCCCTCGAGCAGTCGCCGGTGCTCACGCTCGACGAGGAGCATGAAGAGTCGCCGCCGCAAAATCGGGCGCCTTCTCCGCGTCCGGCGGAGATCGAGGCGCTCGTCGCGGACGACGTGCTGCGCGGGCCCGGCATTCATCCGCGGTTTCTGCCCGTCGCCGGCGACCCTCGCAGCGAGCGATTTTTCCGCACGAACGTTCGTGCGCAAAAACAGGACGGCTTTTCGTGGGTGACGGTCGTCGTCCCGCTCGGCGATCTCTCGAGCGGCCGCCTCCGAGCGCTCGCGGCGCTCGCGCGGAGCTACGCCGATGGCACCGTGCGCACGACCGCGACGCAGAACGTCGTCCTGCGATGGGTGCCGAGCGATCGCGTCGCGCAGCTCCACGCGCACCTCGAACGCATCGGCCTCGCCGAGCCCGATCCCGATTCGATCGCCGACGTCTCGAGCTGCCCCGGCGCCGAGTCGTGCAAGCTCGCGGTCACGCAGTCGCGAGGCCTCGCGGACGCGCTCGGCGAACGCTTCCGCGAAGATCGCACCTTCATCGATCGCGCGCCCGGGCTCACCATTCGCGTGAGCGGCTGCCCGAACGGCTGCGGCTTGCACCACGTCGCGACGATCGGTTTCCAAGGCGGCCTCCGGAAAGTCGGCGGTCGCGCGGCTCCACAATATTTCGTCTACGCCGGCGGAGATGCAGGCTCCAACCCGGCGCGCTTCGGACGCGTCATCGGCAAAGTTCCGGCGCGCCGCATCGTGACCGTCGTCGAGCGCCTCATCGCGAAATTCGAGCAGAGCCGAAACGACGGCGAGCGCATCGCCGATTACCTCGCGCGCGCTCCGACCGCCGAGCTCACCGCCGCCATCGCCGACTTGGTCGAGCTCGACGAAGCACGAGCGCACGAAGAAGATTTCGTCGACCTCGGCGAGACGACCGCCTTCCGCCCCGAGACGACCGAAGGCGAGTGCGCCGCGTAGCTCGGGCGCGCACGCTGGGGCATGCGGCGTGCAACTTCGTGCGTCATGCGCTCGTTCAACATGGTTCCGGTTCGTCCGATGATTTTGGTCGCGGTCGCGACGGCCCTCTCGGGGTGCCGCGCGATCGGCGGAATTTTCAAAGCCGGCGTTTGGGTCGGCGTCGTCGTGGCGGTGTTCGCCGTCCTCATCGTCGGCGCCGTGCTCTCGCTGACGCGTCGCGCGACTCCGTGACTGCGCCATCCGTGGCGTGACGACTCGCAGGACGCGCCGCGCGCAGTCGCGAGCGTTCGCGAGCCGGCGCGACTGGTGACTCGACGCACCAGGCTGATTTCCGCTGAAATCGTGCGTACGGCAGGGGCACGTCGCTTGCTGAAGCCGAGCTCATGCAGCTCGGCCGCGCCACGTGGATCGCGACACTCGCACTCGCACTCGGATGCGCCCTCGGCGGGTGCAGCAGCTCGGAAAATTTCGGTGAGAGCGACGAAGCGCTCTTCACGAACGACAAAGCCGCGTACGACTTTTTCGTTGGCAAGGGTCTCACCAACTTCCAAGCGGCCGGCATCGTCGGCAACCTCGACCAAGAATCGGGCGTGAACCCGAATTCGGTGCAGCAGGGCGGTCCGGGCCGCGGCATCGCGCAGTGGTCGGCCGGCGGGCGCTGGGACACCGACTCGGGCGACAACGCGGTCGCGTACGCGAGCAAGCAAGGGCAGTCGGTCTATTCGCTGACGCTGCAGCTCGATTTCATTTGGTACGAGCTGACGACCTTCTCCGGCTACGGGCTCTCGAAGCTCAAGGCGACGACCAACGTGACCGACGCGACGGTCGTCTTCCAAGACGACTTCGAGGGATGCGGTCAGTGCATTCAGTCGCAGCGCGTCGCGTATGCGCAGGCGGTGCTCAACGCATACGGGTCGGTCGCGTATGCGGCGACGTTCGTGAGCCAGAGCTTTCCGTACGCGTCGACGACGATGACGATGACCCAGGGCGACGTCGTCGCGTCGTACATCGAGCTGAAGAACACCGGCACGAAGACTTGGAATTCGAGCACGCGCATCGGTACGACCGTCGCGCGCGATCGCACGAGCGCGTTCGCGGACTCGAGCTGGGTCGCGCCGAATCGCGCGTCCGCCGTGCAGGGGACCGTGGCGCCGGGCGCGACTTACAAATTCAAGTTCAATCTCGCCGCGACGAAGGTCGGAACGTTCGACGAGCATTTCGGCGTCGTTCAAGAAGGCGTCGCGTGGTTCAGCGACTCGGGGCAGGGCGGGCCGCCCGACGATCAGCTCGAAGTGAAGATCAAAGTCGTCGCGAGCGACGGCGGCGTGGAGGCGCCCGACGCGGGCGACGCAGGCAAACCGAAAAATGAAGACGCGGGTCCGGTGGTCGAAAAAGACGGCGGGCCGGCGATCGAAGAGGACGGCGGCGTGGCGGACCCGGGTCCTCCCGGTGGATGCAGCGTCGGCCCGACGCGCGGCGCGTCGTCGTCGCCGTTCGGTGCGCTCGCCCTCGTGGGTCTCGCGCTCGTCGCGACGCGGAGGCGGCGAACGCGTTGAGGTAACATCGACGCGTGGACAAAAACGCGCTCCGAGAAACGCTCGCCGCGCGGCTCGAGGCCGAGCTCGCCGTCATCGAAGCCGCGCAGCGCGCGACTGCCGAGGCCGCGACGCACGAAGAGGCCAAGCCCGAAAACGACAAGGACACGCGCGCGCTCGAGCAGAGCTATCTCGCGCGCGGCCAAGCGCAGCGTGCGCTCGAGCTACGAACGGCGATCGCCGAGACGCGCGCGATGGCGATTCGCGCGTTTGCGGAAGGCGACCCGATCGCGCTCTCGGCGCTCGTGACCATCGAGGACGACAAAGGCGAGCAAACGGTCTTCGTCACGCGTCACGGCGGAGGCGAAGAAATCGACGGCGTGCGCGTCGTGACCGTGCGCTCGCCCCTCGGCCGAGCTCTCCTCGGCAAGACCGAGGGCGACGATGCCGGATTCGAGCAGGCAGGCCGCGCGCGCACGTTCTCGATTGCGCGCGTCCGCTGACCGTTTGCCGTATGATGCTGCAATGCGCAAACGCGCTCGCGCGCTCGCCTTCGCTTCGGTCGCGGCGGTGATGACCGCTTGTTTGTTCCCGTCGCTCGATGGCATCTCCGGCGGAAATGACGACGCGGCAAGCGACGTCGCGGTCGACGCGCTCGAGGCGGCCGCAGACGCGCCGACCGACGGCGGCACCGAAGCGAGCAAGATTTTTTCGTGCGCCGACGTCGACGCGAAGTTTTGCGACGATTTCGACGACGACGGCTCGACGTTCTCGCGCTGGTCGAGCGCGTACATCGTGAACGGCGGCGACGCCGGGCTCGCGCCGTCCGACGCTTCGCCGCCTTCGGCCGCCGAGTTCACGACGTCGACGACGGCCGGCACCGGACCCTACGCGCTCCTTCACCGCGAGTTCACCGGCGTCATCACGACCTCGGCCCACCTCGCGTTCGATCTGCGCGTCGACAAATATCCGTCGTCGACGTCCTCGTTTTTTTCGACGGGCTCCATCACGCTGGCGACGGCGAACGGCGGCGGCATCGGCTTCGACATCGCGCAGCAAGGCTCGCTCTTTCAGGAGAGCGTGTTCCTCGCCGACGGCGGCGCCGAATATCCGACGCTCAATCTCACGGCAGATCCCCCGCTCGGCAAATGGGTTCACGTCGACGTGCTCTTGTCGTTCGGCAACGGGCTCGCGACGGCGCAAGTTCTCTTCGACGGTAAGACGGTGCTCGCGCCGACCAACCTCGACGGCCGCATTCCGTGGGGCACGCCCGAGCTCACCATCGGCGAGACCTACGTCGATCCGCAAAACGACGGCGTCGCGTTTCTCACCGACAACGTGATGTTCGACTTCCAGTGACCCGCTAGTTCAGCAGCTTGCCGGGCACGGGCGGCGGCTCGTCTTCGCCGTCGGCTTTTTTTCGTGCGGCTTCGGCCTTCGCGGCGAGCTCGTCGCGACGTTTCGAATCGGCTTCGCGCGCCGCCGCGCGGTCCCACTGCCGAGCAGCTTCGCGCCACGCGAGCTCGGCCGCGCGCTCGTCGCGTGCGTCGAGCGCTTTTTGCTCTTCTTGCTGGGCCTTGGCGATGTGCGGATTTTTACCGAAAGCCATGTGCTCACGTACCACGTACGCTTCGTGAATGAATCAACAAGGTGAGGTCTGCCGCGTTTGCGGCGGCGATGGTCGGATCGCGAACGCGTTCGGGAGCACGACCACGTGCCCGAGCTGTCACGGCGGCGGGCGGCGCGTCGAAACGTCGGGCTTCCACGACGTGACGAAGACGAAGCCATCGCACCACAAGCCGCAAGCCAAGAGCGGCGCGGCGTCGAAGGAGGAGCCGTGGCCCACGTCGCTCTCGGGGCAGCTCCTCGCCAACGAGGTGAAGGCGAGCATCACGTGCACGCCGGAGGTGAAGGCGCGCATCATCCGAGAAATCATCGACCACGAGTCGACGCACGGCGATTGCACGCAGACGTTCACGAAAAAAATCCGCAAGCAGGTCCGCCCGCGCGTTTGAGACGTCAGGACTGCGAGCGGAAGTCGACGCCGATTTCGCGGCCCGTTTCGGTCGAGATGCGGCAGTCCCAAAAAGTTTGGCCGCGGTCCGTGGTGAGCGCGAACTCACGCGAGCTGTAACCGGCGCCGCCGAGCGCGTCGTGGAAGCGCTCGGGATCGGCGTCGTCTTCGAGCTTGAAGCGGAGGCAGTAAGTCGTCGGGACGAAATCGCTCACGACGAACTCGCTCGGCGCGCGGCCCGAGCCTCTCAGCGTGATCGCGATTCGCATGCCTTCTCGTAGCACGGACCGAAGGCAGACATCGTGCGCCGCGCGCGTAGGAAGCGGCACACGAAAGGAATCGTCATGATCGCTTCCCGCATGCTTTCCATTTTCGCGACCGCTTGGATCGTCGGCTGCGGCGGTGCGACGCCAGCGCCCGCCTCCACGGCCACGACGGCCCAAACGACCGAGCCGAAACCCGCCACCACGGCGATCGACGCGAACAAGCCCGCGGAGAGCGCGAAGAGCGGCCTCACCGAAGAAAAGCTCCGTGCCGCCAAATCGCTCGGCGAGCCTTTTCCCGAGGTCGACGCAGTCGTCAAAGAAGTCGGGCCGCCGACCGCGCAAGGAACGGCGACGCGGCGCGAGTGGTACTTCGACAAGAAGGCTTCCGGTAAATCGCTGTACTGCGACACGGTCGACGTCATCAAGAGCCCGCGCGGCAAAGCGATCTTCGACAGCTCGGTCTACACGTCGCCCGAGTGCGCGAAGGTCAGCGCGACCAGCGCCAAGCTCCTCGCGGTGCTCGACTCGCTCGGCAGCGAGGGCGAAAAGCAGGTCGATTCGGCGCTCGACGCCGTCGCGAAGAAGAACGTTTCGTTCGACGACGTCGCCGGAGCGTTCGAGAAGAAGCTCGGAAAAGCGCAGATCAGCGGAGAGCCCGCGTTCAGCGCGTGGAAGTACACGAACGAGGACGGCGAGTGCCGCATGTTGGTCCTCACGTCGCATCTCGGGAGCCAGGCGTCGCAGGCGATTTGGGGCGTCGGCTGCGACTGACGCGTCAAGGCTTCGACGACGGGAGCACAGAGAAGGGTGACGGCGCGGCCTTCGTCGCGACGAGCGCTTCGATGCGGCGCCTCGCGTCCGACGAGACCGCCGCGAGGAGCGGCGCGAACATGCGATCCACGACGGCGATCGCGGCGCGCACGTTTTCGTCCGCGCGTTCGATCTCCGGCGCGAGCTCGGCGCGGAGGCGCTCGATGACGAGGAGGTTCGGCGCGACGTCGAACGCCCAAAGCTCGGCGTCCGCCGTGTCTGCGCCGATGACGCGCGCGCACTTCTGCACGAAGGGCATCGCGCTCGGCAGCGCGCCGACGATGGTGCGCGTCGCGCGGCGAAGTCGCTCGCGGTCGAGGAGCGCGACCTCCGGAGGGCTGGGCGCGTCGAGGTCGAGGCCCTCTTCTCGCGCCGCCTCCATGACGAGGCGCTCGGCTCTCGCGAGGTCTTCTTCGAAGTCGGCCGAAAGAACGTCCGGATCGGTGGGGTCCTCGCCGCGCGCCGCGTGGACCCACGCGCGCTGGAGCTCGCGCTTTTGCAGCGCGCACGTCGGCGTGAGCGGACAGCGCTCGCAGCGCCGATCGCACCAGTTGTAAGGCGGGTTCAGGGCGAGCGGCGTGAGAATCTTTTCGTAGACGTTGTCGCACCAGTCGTTGTCGAGCTCTTCGCGCAAGACGAAGCCGTTACCTTCGTAGAGTCGGCGCGCGGAGGCGAAGCGGCGCGACGAGTCGAGCCAGATGCGCTCGTAGCCGGCCGCCCGCGCGAACGCCTCGGCGTGCGCGTAGAGCGCGCGTCCGACGCCGCGACCGCGCGCGGTCTTGGCGACGTAGAGACGTTTGAGCTCGCACGTTGCGCCCTCCTTCGGACGCACCGCGACGGTGCCGGCGATTACGCCATCGATTTCGTCGACCCAAAAACCGGCGCGCTTGCCGCGGTATCCCGAGGCGACGTCGGCGAGATCGCGCTCGACGCCGCCGACGTTCGCTTCGAATCCGTGCTCGACGAGGACGTCTCGAACGAGCGCGAGCACGGCGTCGCGATCGCTCGCGCGATAGGCGCGGATCAAAAAAGCCCCGCGAGCGGGCCGCCGCGAACCGCGAGCGACTCGATGCGCTGCGTGACGGCCGGATCCTCTTCGAGCACGGCGGCTTGACCCGGCTTGATGCGCGCGTCGATCACGATCGAGCCTTTGCAGCCCCACGCTTTGTCGCGCACGAACGCGCCGAAGCCGTGAACGTGGCGCGCGGGATCGGATCGCGTGAAGGTGACCCAGAGAAAATTCGCGAGCGTGCGCGCCGTGAACTCGGCGTCGTCGACGAGCACGACGAGCGGAAAACCCTCGATCGCGTCCGCGGGAAGCGACTCGCAAAAGCGCTCGGCCGTGCCCGGCTCCCACGCCGGCGCCGAAATTGCGAGCACGCCCGGCAGCGCGACACGCGCCTCCGCGAACCCACTCGGCAGTCCGAGCGACTGCACGCGCGTCGCGAGCGTCCGCCTTTTTTCGCCGCACGCCGCGATGACGACCTTCGACCCTTCGTGGAGCGCGGTGCCCGAATAGTCGAGCGTGTCGATCGTCGTGTTGGTTTGAAAATGCAAATCGCGCTCGGGATCGACGCGCTCGAGGATGTGCGCCAAGAACGCGCGCACGTCGCTCGCGCGAAGACTCGGCGCGCCCGCGCCGTCGGCGATGAAGAGATATTTCGCGAGCGACAGCTGTCCTTGCCCGAGGATCGCGTTCGCTTGCGAGAGGAGCTCCATCGGGCGCGCCGTCTTCGCGTACGGCGCGTAACGCTCGCTCCCGATCGCGAGGAGCAGCGGATGCACGCCCGCTTCGTCGACCGCGTGCACCTCGCGCACGCCGGGGATGACGCTCACGACCGCCGCGCCGAAAAGATCGTGGACGATCTCGCCGAACACGCTGTCCTCTTGAGGCGGCCGCCCGACGACGGTGAACGGCCAGATCGCGTCGTCGCGATGGCTCACCGACTCGACACGCAAGACCGGAAACATGTGCTCTTCGGAGTAGTAGCCGAGGTGATCGCCGAACGGACCTTCGCGTGCGAGCACGCCCGCTTCGATGCGACCGCGGATCACGAAGTCGGCGTCGGCGTGGACCGGCGGTCCGTCCTCGGGCCGAACCCAGCGCGTCGCGCGGCCCGCGAGCACGCCTGCGAAGACGACCTCGGGCATGCCCTCGGGCAATGGGAGCACCGCGGCGAGGCTCATCGCCGGCGGGCCGCCGACGAAGACGTTCACCCAGAGCGGCTCGCCGCGCGCGCGCGCCGCCGCGTGATGCACGCCGATGCCGCGATGAATCTGATAGTGAAGCCCGACTTCGCGATTGAGCTCGTAATCATTTCCGGAGAGCTGCACGCGGTACATGCCGAGGTTCGATTGTCCGAAGCCGGGCGCGTCGGGGTGCTCGGTGTAGACCTGCGGCAGCGTGATGAACGGGCCGCCGTCGCGCGGCCACGCGCGAACGCGCGGCAAATCCGCGACGCGCGAGGCGACCGCGAGCGACGCGCCCGAGCGCACGAAACGCGGAAACGCGTGTGCGAGCGCGCGCGGGAGATTCGCGAGCGGCCTCGGGCGGCGCAACAAATCCGCCGGCGCGACGCGCGCGGAGATCGCGGCCCGCGCGTCGTCGAGCCCGTGACGAAGCATGTAATACGCACGTTCTTTCGTGCCGAACAAATTCGAGACCAGCGGGAAGCGCGAGCCGCGCGCGTTGCGAAAGAGCAGCGCAGGTCCCCCCGCGGCGAACACGCGACGGTGCACCGCCGCGACCTCGAGGTCGGCGTCGAGCTCGGCGTCGATCGCGCGGAGCATGCCGGCGCGCTCGAGATCGTCGACGCAGTCGCGGAGCGACGTGTGAGCCATGGGGCTCACACCATACCTCTCAGCTCGTCTGGCGGTGAAGCGAGACTGCGCCGCACTCGCTGTCGTCGATCGCGCCGGCGAAGCTGTCGCCGTCGAAGCGGCCGTGCATGCCGACGATGTGATGGTTCGGCATCGGGGTGCCGACCCAGCCGTCGGGCAGAAACTTCGCGTCGCCGGTCGCGGGGTCGAGGACGCCGTGCTGCGCGTAGATGCCGTGGAGGCCGGTCGGGCTGGTCGCGCTGCCGAGGACGCGGAACGAGTTGCCGTGCACGCGCTCGACGTGAATCGCGAACGCGTAGACATCGCCGACGCATTCGTAGGTTCCGACCCAGTCGCCGACGCGCGGTCTCGAGGCGCCGAGCGCGCGCATCGGCGCGTTCGTGACGCCGCTCGTCGACGCGTGGCCGGGAGCTTGGCCCGCGGGGGCGCGCGATGCGTGAGCACCGGCACCCGCGGTCGCGCCCGCGCGGCCGCTGGGCGCATCGACGAGGCCGACCTCGATCGCGCCGTGCGGCGCGACGTGCCCGGTCGCGCCGATGTCGACCGGCGCGCGATGCGACACGACGACGAAGCTCGCGAAAATTGCGACGTGCGCGAACGCCGAAAAAAGCGTGCAAACTGCACGCGTCAGAAAGGTCTCGTCGGGCAGCACGTACGATTTGATACGCGCGGCCGCGTGGCCGGCTTCCTCAGTAAAGAGAAGGCGCGAGGCTCAAGACCGCCGCGAGCTGTTGCTCCGACGCGCTCAGGTGAATCGCGACGCGGCGATCGACGGGCTTGACCTCGACGTTGTTGAGGACGCCACCCGTCACGATGCGCACGGCGAACGTGTTCCTCGCGCGGATGAACGCGGCGATCGCGGCGGCGTCGCGCTGGGCCGCGGCTGCGTCGGGGCAGTCGGCTTCGGCGAAAATGTCCGCGCCGCCGTCGGCCGGACGCGAGTCGATCCACACGCGCGCTTCGGTGATGTCGTCGGGCACGCCCTCGACGTGGCTCGCGGGATCCGGGATGCGCACGCGCGCCGCTTCGTGCGCGTGGAAGGTGGGTGCGCTCGGCGGGTGCGCGAGGAGATCGCGCGCCGCGACGTCGGCGTGATCGGCGGGCGCGATGCGAACGACGTGAGGCTGCGCGCGCAAGAAGACGACGTCGGCGTGGTTGACGACGCCGCGCCAGGCTTTGAGCCCGCTGCCGAGATTCACCGGCTGCGCGACCGAAGCGATCGCGCCGTCGACTTGCGCGTCGGGGACGTCGTGGCGAACGAGCATGTCGTTGCCGTCCTCGGTCATCCAATCGAGATCGCGCACGGGGTCGATCGTCGGAAACGCGCGCCAGGCAGGCGCGCCGCGGATCATGCCGTCGACGCGCGCGCCCTCCGGGTGCTTGCGGATCTCGGCGAAGCTGACGACGACGGACGTGCCCCCGCCGCGGACGTGCGGCGCGATCG
This sequence comes from Polyangiaceae bacterium, assembly GCA_036488725.1. Taxonomy (GTDB): domain Bacteria; phylum Myxococcota_A; class Polyangia; order Polyangiales; family Polyangiaceae; genus DASXHD01. The sequence goes on from DASXHD010000011.1 coordinate 62,148, forward strand.
TCGCGGGAGGCGGCGCCGACACATCGGCCGACACGCTCGGCAACGGCGCCGGCTCGGGGACCTGCACGGCGACCGGCTCGGCCGCGCCGCCGCACGCGCACGCGAAAAGAATCGAAGCCGTCGCGCGTCTCACGGCTTCCTCAAAACACGAACGCGGCGCGCGCCGGATCGAAGCCCATCGCGCGCGGATGCGCGTGCTGCGCGTGTTGGATGAACGCCCAAGTCGCGATGCCCGCGGTGACGAGGCCGACGACGAGCCCGATGTCGCCGAAGACGAACTCGGTCAAGGTCTCGCTCTGATGACTCGCGACGTTGCAGCTCGCGCCGTCGCTCTTGCAGGCCTGAATCGTCGAATATCCGGTGATCGCGAGGAGCGCGAAGCCGACGAATCCAGCGGCGGCGGTCGCGGTCATCGCCCACGCGAGCGTGGGGCGCGTCGGCGGCGCGACGACCAGCGAGCCGAAGCGAACGCGGAGCGCGCGATCTTTTTCGCCCTCGCGCAGCACGATCGTCTCCTGGCTCGGCGGGTCGCCGGCGTGCTCGTAGCGCAGGCGGTGCTCGCCCGGGTCGAGCGGGATCGCGCCGCCGTCGAGGTGCGATTTCACGAGCGTGCCGTCGATGCTCACGCGGACGTCGCTCGTGTCGCGGCCCGCCGAAGTCGCCGCGATGACGATCGTCGGCACGCGCCGCTCGACGTCTTGCATCCAGCGCACGCAATCGCCGCGCACCGGGCCCGGGCAGTCTTCGTGCGCGCACGTCACGAACTGCGCGCGCGATTCGACGAGACGACCTTCGTCGCGGAGCTTCTGTCCCGCGTCGGACGCGGCCACGCACGCCGCGGTGTCCGCGCGCGCCGCGGCGGAAAAGAGCGTCGCACAAGCGACGCACAAGACGGCGAGCTTCACTGCGTCTTCAGACATTCGAGCTTGTAGTGCACGCGATTGTCGGGCCCGACGTACGAAGGCGAGCTGCAGTCGACCGTCGGCGCCGGAGCCGTCGCCGAAGGCGGAGGCGGCACGAGGTGCGGGTGCGTCGCCGGCTGGTGCGGCGCCGGACGCGCCGAGCTCGACTCGGTCGTGGCCGGCGTGTCGACGAACTCGTAGACGGTCGTCACCGGCTGCGGCGCGGCGCTCTTCTGCGGCTGCGCCACGGTCACGATCGCGGGAGGAATCGCCGCCGCTTGCGCGCGCGCGCTCACCCAGGCGCGCGTCCCGACGACGCTGCCGCCGACGAGGAGCAGCGCGAGAAAGAGTCCGCCCGCCCAAAGCGCAGGACGCCGCTTGGCGCGCGGCTCGGGCTCCGAGAACGTCGACGAGAGCTGCGTTCCTTCTTCGCGCGGGAGCGCGTTCGGCGTCTGCGGCGCGGTCGGGTTGTCGCGAATGCCCGAGTGCACCTCGGCCAAGTCCGGCAGCGACGTGACGCCGCGCTCGATCTCGCTGATTTGCTCGAGGCGCTTGCCGAGCTCCGCCGCCGCGACGGTCGACACCCACTCCCCGACGTCCGACTGCGGCGCGAGCGGCAGCCGCTCGAGATCGCGCGCCATCTCGCGCGCCGTTTTGTAACGACGATCGAGATCGCGTTCGAGCCCGCGAAGAACGATCGCATCGAGCTCGGGCGAAATCGTCGGCACGTGCTTGCTCGGCGGCGGAATGGGCAACGCCATGACGCGCGCGAGCGTGTCGCGCTCGGTCTCGGCGCGAAAGAGCCGCTGCCCGGTCAGCGCTTCCCACAAAACGATCGACGCGGCGAACACGTCGCACTGCCGATCGACGCGCACGTTGGTTATCTGCTCGGGCGCCATGTACGCGCACTTGCCCTTGATGACGCCGTCGCGCGTCGCGTGCTGGCGGCCGGTCGCCTTCGCGATGCCGAAATCGAGGACGCGCGCGGTGCCGTCGGCGCCGACGAGGAGGTTCTGCGGCGACACGTCGCGGTGCACGATCTCGAGCGGCGTGCCGCTCTCGTCGGTCGCTTCGTGCGCCGCGTGCAGGCCGTGGAGCATGCCGGACGCGATCGCACAAGCCATGCGCGGATCGATCGCGCCCGTTTTCAAGAGGCGCGTCATGGGAACGCCGTGCACGTGCTCCATCACGAGAAAGAGCTCGCCTTCGTCGGCGACGACGTCGAGCGTCTGCACGACGTTCGGGTGATGCACGCGCGCCGCGACGCGCGCCTCGTCGACGAACATCGCGACGAACTCGGGGTCGCGCGTGTACATGCCGTGCATGCGTTTGATCGCGACGAGCCGCCCGAAGCCGACCGAGCCTTGCAGCCGTGCGAGATGGACGGTGGCCATGCCGCCGCCACCGATTTCGCCGTAGAGCTTGTATCGACCGACGACGCGAGGCGCGCTGGTCGCTTCCGGCTGCATCGCCGTTCACGATACCACGCCCTCGCGCGCGATCGATCCGATCGCGGGCAGACCCGAAATCAGCTGGTTTCCCGCATGGCCCATGCGTTGCAAAAGCGTTCGGCTGGAGGCTTTTCAATGAAACTTCGTATGACTTCAGCCGTCATTTTCTCCGCTCTCGCCCTCGGCGCCGTCGCATGCTCGTCGGCGGGCGGCACCGCGTCGGGCACCGACGATCTCAACGGCAATCCCGTCTGCGATCCCCTCAAGTGTCCCGACGGCGAGCACTTCAGCCAGAAGAAGTGCGAGTGCGTCGACAATTGCAAACAGATCGACATCGTCGCATGCGCGCCGGGCTCGCATTGGGACATCGACACGTGCCAGTGCGTGCCCGACGTCGTCTGCGACCCGTTGAAATGCGCGAGCGGCGAGCACTGGAGCTCGACGCAATGCGAGTGCGTCGCGACGTGCACCGAAATGTGGATGTGCATTCAAGGCGAGCACTGGGATGCGGACGCGTGCAAGTGCGTCGCGGACGTCTCGCCGGCGTCGAAATGACGTAAGATCGGATCGTGCCGATTCATCGCAAGCTAGCCGTGACCGCGCTCGCCTTCTCGGCGAGCGCGTGCACGATCTGGTACGCGCTGAGCGACCCGTACGACGGGCTCGGGCCCCAAGACGGACAAGCCGACGTCCAGCTCGACGACGCGACGCCGGTCGACTCCGGGCCCGACGCGGGGCTGCCGGCGCTCACGCAGATCGCGACGGGCGTCGGCGCGATCGCCGTGTTCGGCGACACGCTCTACGCGAACGCGTCGGGCGACCTCGAGACGTGCACCGACGCAGCCTGCGCGACGCTGAAGCCGCTCGTGCCGGTCGATGCGAGCACCCCGTTTCCGCCGGGCCTCGCCGCCGACGACGTGGGCGTTTTTTGGGTCACGGGCAGCGGAATTTGGGCGGCGTCTCTCGACGGGACGGACGCGGGTCTCGTCATCCAAGACGACAACAACCCGCAGGTCCTCGCCGCCGACGGCCCTCGTGTCTCGTGGACGACGCAGAACGACGCAGGCGCGCCCGTGATCCACTCCTGCGCGATGGCGCGTAAAGGCGGCATCGCCTGCAAGTTCACCAAGCCCGTCGGCGGCCCGGACGCTGGTAGCGGGGCGAGCGGCTCCGGAGGCGCCGTGGAGCTCGTGGACGCCGCCTCGAGCGTCGACAATTCGCAGCTCGCGTCGGGGGCTGGCTTCGTCGTCTGGGTGGCCAGACAAGGAAACGAGACGATCACGTATACGCCGGTCGACGGTGGCGCGTGGAGCACCGTCAGCTCGGTGAACGACACCGACTTCGCCGGAACGGCCTCGACCACGACGCTCATCGCTCACGACGGCCCGACCGTCGTCTATTCCTTCTACAACCGCAGCGGGAACAACCCGTTCGTGCTCGAGCGCTCCCAGTACCCGGCCAACGACCAAGGCGCGTACCTGACGTCCGGGTTGCAGCACCCGAACAAAAGCGATTGCATCGGCGCGGCGGCCGGGCTCGCCGCGTACTGCCCGACGGCCAACGCGATCGACCTCGTCGACGAAGACGGCGGCGGGAGCGTGAGCAACATTCCACTCGGCGCCGCCATCGCGCCGCTGAACGGCGTCGTCGCGACGTCCGCGTTCGTCTTCGTGCTCGACAGCCAGCACACGCTCTTCAAGTACCCGCGAAACTGATCGCGGGGGCGATCGAATCGATCGCGGGCGAAATCACAAAAACACGGCATTTTTCCGAGGCACGCGCGTTGCTCTAGCTCTCCCGCAGGAGGCGACGATGCAATCGCGATGGGCTCTCGGGGCGGTCTTTTTTCTCATGGGCTGCGGCTCGGCGACGCCGGGGACGGACGACGGTGGTCCGGTCGGCGGTGACGACGCGGCGGTCGTCGATGCAGCGGTCGACTCGCCGATGCAGTTCGGCGACTCGGCGCCAGAGGACGGCGGTCTTTGCAATCCGCCCGACATGCTCGTCGTGCTCGATCGCAGCGACAGCATGAGCAAGCCGCCGGGCGGCGCGGACGCGGGCGCGTCGAAGTGGTCGCTCGCGGTCGCGGCGATCGAGGACATCAGCGCGGCGCCGATCGACACGACGCTTCGATTCGGGCTCGAGCTCTTGCCCGATCAGGCGGCCGAAAAGACCGACGCGGGCTCGTGCGCTTCGGGGCTGCTCGCGATCGATCCGAACCTCGGCAACGGCGCGGCGATCGCGACGACGCTCGGCTCCACGCAGCTCCTCAACGGCACGCCGGTCGGAGCGGCGCTCGGCGTCGCGCAGACGACGCTCGCGGGCGAGCACGTCGATGGGCGCGGACAAAACGTGCTGCTCGTGACGGATGGCAAAGAGACGTGCGACGGCGTTCCCGCGCTGCCGGTCGTGCAGTCCCTCGCGACCGCCGGCGTCAACACGTACGTCGTCGGGTTCGGCGGCGCGGTCGACGCCGCGATGCTCAACGACCTCGCGTGCGCGGGCAAGACGGCGCAAAACTTCGTGGCCTCGTGCAAGCAGACCAAGAGCGGCTGGGTCGCGAGCGTGCCGGACACGACGCACGTCTTCTACGACGCGACCAGCGGCGACGATCTCAAGAACGCGCTCGACTCGATCACGACGGGCACCTGCTGCGGGTGCCAGGTGAATTGATTACTTGCCGAGTCGCTCGCGGATGATTTGGAAGTAGCGGCGCGCGATGCCCGACGCTTCCGCCGCGGCGACGACGCTCCCGCCGCTCGCTTCGAGCGCGCGCTCGACGTAGAGACGATCGAACGACGCGAGGGCCATGCGGCGGGCGCGCGGGTAGGGGAGATCGCGCGCGAGGATGGCGGCGATGTCGCCCTCGACGGTCGTCGCGCCGGGCGCGGGGGCTTCGCCGGCTCCGCCGAGCGCGGCGACGTCGAGATCGCCGAGCGCGATCGTTCGCGCGACTGCGTTGCGGAGCTCGCGCACGTTTCCCGGCCACGGATGATGCGCCCACGCGTCGAGCACGCGCGGCGGCGGACCAGGGTCGGGACCGCCGAGCGTCTTCCAGAAATATCGGCCGAGCAGCGCGACGTCGCCCGCGCGCTTTCGAAGCGGCGGGAGCTCGATGCGCGCGACGACGAGCCGGTGAAAGAGATCGTCGCGGAAGCGGCCGGCTTGCACCTCTTGCTCGAGATCTCGGCGCGTCGCGGCGAGGATGCGCACGTCGCAGTGGATCGGTTTGCTGCCGCCGACGCGTCGAATTTCGGAGCGCTCGACGGCGCGGAGGAGCTTCGGTTGGAGCGAGAGCTCGAGGTCGCCGATTTCGTCGATGAGGAGCGTGCCGCCCTCGGCGAGCTCGAACATGCCTTTGCGCGCGGTCGTCGCCCCGGTGAAGGCTCCGCGCTCGTGGCCGAAGAGCTCGGACTCGACGAGGTTCGCGGGGACCGCGGTGCAATCGAAGACGACGAAGGGGCCGCGCGCGCGGGGACCTGCCTCGTGGAGCGCTTCGGCGAGCGCTTCTTTTCCTGTGCCGGTTTCGCCTTCGATGACGACCGGCACGTCGCTCTTCGCGAGGCGGTCGCACAAAGGATAGAGACGTCGCATCGCCGGGCTCGCGCCGATGACGCGCGCGAACGCGCTCGGGAGCGTGCTCGTCGCGGCGGGCTCGGCGGCGAGCGCGCGCTCGATGCGCATCACGGTCGCGCCGATGCGCAGCCACTCGCCGCCGCGCGCGTACGCATCGACGACGTCGACCGCGTCGAGGCGCGTGCCGTTGGTCGAGCCTTGATCGCGAATGCGTAGACGCGCGCCTTCGATCTCGAGCGATAGATGGCGCCGCGAAACCGCGCCGTCGCGCAGCTGCAGCGTCGCCGACGGGCCTTTGCCGATCAGAACGGCCGAAGGCTCGGTGCCGTCGATGCGCACCTCGCGGCCCGTGTCGGTGCCCTCGACGACGCGCACGACGAACGCCGCCGGTCCGGATTCGGCGGGTTGTTCGGGATCCCGAAAAGCTTGGGTGGCGGTCTGCTCGCTGGGCACCGTTCGAACATACGAAACTCGCGTCAATGACGCACGACGATCTGCTCCTGGGTCGCGGGCGCGGCGCCGGTGACCGTGAGCGTCGCGGCGCCGGTGTCGAGCGTGCCTGAGCCGGTGACGTACGCCGTCACCGAATTCGCGTCGCTCGTCACGCACGGTGCGACCGGCGTCGCGGGGCACGCGACGAGCGTCGCGCCGTTCCAACTCGGGCTCGTCGCGCTTCCCGCGTTTTTCAAATCGTAGGTCGCGCCGTTTTCGGTGAACGATCCATCGGCGCCGGTGAACGCGTAGATCACGCGGTCCGGCGGAGGGTCGGTGACGAGCGTCATCACGCCGTCGGGATACGCGGGCACGATCGCGCCGGCGCGCGCCCAAACCGGAATTTCGGTGACCGGCGCGTCGGCGGTGACGTCGCCTCCCGAAATCGGCGCGCCGCCCGACCACGGAAACCAAGTCCCCGGCGGCAAGTGCGCCGCGCGCGACGTCGCGCCTTGGGTCTCGACGGGCGCGACGAGGAGCGCATCGCCGAGCATGTACTCGTCGGAGATCGGCCAGCTCGGCGCGTCGTCGGGAAACTCGACCGCGAGCGGCCGCATGATCGCGATGCCCGTGTCGTGCGCATTTTGAGCGAGCGTTCGAAAGAACGGCGCGAGCGCGATGTGACGCATCGCGTAGCGCTTCCAGTGAGCGAGCGTGTCGGCGTCGCTTTGGAAGCTCCAGTTCAGCTTCGGATACGACCCGTGGTGCGTTCGCATCACCGGCGAAAACGCCCCGAGCTCCGTCCACCGGAAGAAGAGCTCCTTCGTCGAAGGTGGACTATTCGTATCCTGATAGCCGGCGATGTCGCTGCCGAAGGTCGAGATGCCCGAGAGCGACACGCCGAGCGCGACCGGCACCACGGTGGGCAGTCCGTCGTCGGCGCCCCAATCGGTTTGTTGATCGCCCGGCCACCACACATCGACGAGCGGCGGCGATCCGAGCCAGCCGGTTCGAACGAAGCTCAGGCGCTCGACGCCGTCGCCGACCGTGTCGAGCGCTTGGCGCTGCGCCTCTTGCCACTCGATCGGATAAAGCGCGTGAAGATCGGCGCCGCTGCCGCCCGCGAGCGTCGCGTCGGTCGGCAGCCACTCGGAGAAGTCGCCCATCCAACCGTCGGCGCCTTCGGTGATCGCGAGCTGCATTTTCGATACGGCCCACTTCACCGCGTCCGGGTTCGAGAGATCGAGCATCGAGGCGTTCTCGAATTTGCCGTCGGTGAAGACGTACGGATTTCCGTCGGCGCCCTTGATGAGCCACCCGTTGGGCTGCGTCTCCGGCCACGCTTTGCTGTCTTGCTCGACGAACGAGTTGAAATACACGAGCCACTTGAAGCCGTCTTGGTGCAGATCCGACGCGACGCTTTCGAAATCCGGATAGAGCGTGCGATCGACTTCCCACTCTTCTTTGAGGGCGTAGTGATTCGGGTTGTCGCCCGCCCAATCGCCGCCGCGCCAGTCTTCGGTCCAGATGACGCTCGACGGAATGGCATTCTGGCGGAGCGTTTGTGCGACGGCGCGAACGTTCGCGCTGCCGAAGATGGCGTCGTTCCACGGGGCGAACGCGAACGCGGGTGGCACGCGCGGACGCCCATAAACGCCGGTCATGCGGCCGATCGCGTCGGTCGGCTTGGGTCCGAAGAAGAGGTGGACCTTGACCGGCATCTCGAGCTCCATGCGCGCGACGTCCGCGCGCTCGCCGCACATCGAGAACGTCGACCGCGCGACCGTGTCGGCGAGGCCGATGAATCCGCGGCTCGAGAGAAACTCCGGCAGCGGCATGTACGACGAGTGCCGGCGACCGACGAGGTACCACGCGCCGTTCGGGTCGTCGGTCGTCAGATCTTTGTGAATGCCTTCTTCTTGAGTCCAGATCGGAATCGTCTCACCGCGCGCGTCGGTGCCCCACGTTTGCGCGCCGAAGCCCAAGAAGTGATCATTGGAGCTGCAACCAAATCCCCACGAAAAGCGGCGTTCCGGGCCGTTTCCGGGCTCGACGTCGACGACGAGGTGCGCCGGGTCGTCGGTCGTCGAGAAGGCGAGCGTCGCGAGCGTCGAGCCGTCGTCGGCGACGAGCGCGACGGGCGCGGCGCCGCCCGTCCACTTCGCGTGGCGCGCGACACGCCAAGGACCGTTCGGCGAATCGATTTGCGAGAACGCACCGTAGAGCATCGTCGTCGTGGTCGAGACGTCGCGCACCGCGAAGCCGGTCATCGGCGGCGCGTCGTCGTTGTCCGAAGCGGGCGTGCCGACGTCGTCCGACGCGTCGAGGCCATCCATGAGCGAGCCGTTCGGGCCGGCGATTCCGAGGTTCGCCGAGTCCGGCGCGAGCGTGACGGTGAACACGCCGAACGTCGTCGTGATCGGCGGCGACGGCGCGCACGCATAAGCCACGAGCGGCACGACAACCAAAATGAGTCGGCGCATTTTGGTCAGCATACGGCAAGGATGCGGGCACGCAGGGTGCATTGGAGTGAGTCATGTGGTCCAAGCTTTGGAAAGAAGCCAAAGCGCGCGGCGTCTTCGGAGGTCGCGTCGGTGAGGCGGTGACGCATGCCGAGCTCGAGGCTCTGCCGCCGGCCGCGCGAAGGACGTTCGAGTTCTTCGACGTCTGCGAAGGCACGCCCAAGCACGCGTCGTTTCGCGTCGGCTGGACAGGTCGCTTTCGCTTGGACCCCGACGCGGATTGGATGCCGGTGCAGGCGGTCCAGATCAACACGCGCACGCCCATCGCGCGCATCTTCCACATGAAGGCGCGCGTGAAGCACATCGTGCCGGTGCTCTCGCGCGACACGTACGTCGGCGGTCACGGGCGCATGGTCGCGACGGTCGCCGGGCTCGTGACGCTCGCCGACGGACGCGGGCCGGAGTTCGATCGCGGCGAGCTCGTCACCTGGCTCGACGACGCGGTCTTCTTCGCGCCGACGATGCTCCTCGGTCACGAGGTGGTGTTCGGCGACGCGGGCGCCGACGCGTTCGATCTCGAGCTGCGCGATCGCGGCGTCGTCGTTCGCGCGCGCGTCACGGTGGACGATCGCGGCGCGCCGATCGACTTCGAGACTTCGGACCGCTACGTCGCGGATCCATACGACCCGACGCACGCGCTCGTGCGCGCGCGGTGGCACATGCCGGTCGACGCGTGGCGGACGGACGGGCGCCTCATTCCCTCGCGCGGTCACGCGACGTGGTCGCTCCCGCGCGGCGAGTTCGAGTACGCCGATTTCGAGCCGGTCCCGGAGACGCTCCATTTCGACATCGCGTCGCGCACGACCGGCGCGGCGTGATTCGGCGTATGCTCCGCGCGTGATCATCGCCGCCCACGTGCTCGTCGGACTCGTCGCCGCGCTGCACGTTTATTTTCTCGTGCTCGAGATGTTCCTCTGGGCGACGCCCTTCGGCCAGAAAACGTTTGCTCGCACGCGCGAGCAGCAAGAAGAGACCAAGGCGCTCGCGCAAAACCAGGGGCTCTACAACGGCTTTCTCGTCGCGGGTCTGGTCTGGTCGTTCTTCGCGCCGGCGGAGATGGTGTTTCCGCTGCGCGTGTTTTTTCTCGCGTGCGTGATCGTCGCGGGCCTTTACGGCGCGGTGACGGCGTCGCGAAAAATTCTCTTCGTGCAAGCGCTGCCGGCGATCGTCGCGCTCGTCGTCGTCGTCCTCGCGCGATGAATCACCACTCGCCGCGGTTCGCGCGCGATTTCCATGGCTCCTTCGGCGCGAGCGCCTCGCCGCGCTGGAGGAGCTCGATCGAGTGACCGTCGGGTGATTTCACGAACGCCATGCGCCCGTCGCGCGGCGGGCGCAAAACGTCGACGCCCGAGGCTTCGAGCGCGGCGCATTTTTCGTAGATGTCGTCGACCTCGAACGCGAGGTGCCCGAAGAAGCGTCCCGTCGGGTACGCGTCTTTCTGATCCCAGTTGTAGGTCAGCTCGATCTCGAAATTCGGATCGTCGCCCGCCAGAAAAACGAGCGTGAATCGCCCTTGCTCGCTCTCGCGCCGGCGCGCCTCGCGGAGGCCGAGCTTCTTCACGAAAAAATCGAGCGCCGCGTCGAGGTCACGGACGCGAAGCATCGTATGGAGGTAACGCATGCGGGCATCGTATACGCTCGCCGGCATGTTCTTCCGACGGCTTCGCGAGCGCTTCGTCACGCATCTCATCGGCGACTACGTGCCGGTGCTCAACCTCGTTCGCGATCCGGCGCCGTGGCCGACGCTCGACGAGCTGCGCGAGTATTCGGGCGACACGCTCGGGCGCGCGGTCGCCGCGTATCTCGACGCGCGGGGCCTCCCGTTCAAAGTGCGTTACGAGAACCACGACGCCATCCACGCGCTCCTCGATTACGAGACGAACATTCGCGGCGAGATGGAGCTCCAAGCTTTCATGTGGGCGAACGGCGCGTCGTCGCCGGCGGGGCGCGTGCTCTTCGTCGTCGGCGGAATGCTCTTGCCGGAGCAGTGGGCGCCGATGCACGAGGCGTTTCAGCGCGGTCTTTCAGCGCGGCCGATCGAAGAAGGGCGATTGCCGTTCCGATTGCGCGAGACCTTCGCCGGCGTTCGGCGCGCGCTCGAGCCGGCCGCGGCGTGAACGCCCGCGTCGTTTGGATCGCGTGCGCCGCGATCGTCGCGTGCGGCGCGCGCACCGATCTCGGCGGCGCGAAAAAGAGCGACGCCGCGGCTTCGTGTCAGCCTGCGCCGGCGCCGACCTCGCATTGCACCGGCTGGACGATGCATCAAACGAGCGTCTTCGCGAAGCCGCCGCCGCCGGGGCAGTCGCTCGAAATCGAAGGCGTCATTCGGACCGGCTGCGAGGCGCTCGTCGCGTGGGCCTCATGGGATTCATCGGGTGACGCGACGAGCGTGTGGACCACGGCGACTTTGGGCTTCGACGGCGCCAGCGACGGCACTGTCGCGCACCCTGGGCTTTCGGCGAAGATCACCGGATCGCCTTCGCTGTCGCTCGCGCAGAACGGCGGGCGCGTCGGCGCGCTCGAGTCGGACGAAACGGGCTGCCGCTTCGTCGCGCTCGACGCGTCCGGTCACGAGACCTCGAGCGTCGTCTCGGCGGGCGCGACCGGTTGCGGTCTGCTCGCGCCCGACGGCGACGCTTTCAGCTTTCTGCGCGCGCAGGATGGCGAGCTCACGCCAGTCACGCTGACGAAGCTCGACGCGAGCGGACAGCCGGGCTCACCGACGACGCTGTCGCTTCCGTCCGGCCAGGCGCTCTGGGATCGACTCGCGTTCGATGACCAGACATTTCTCCTCTACACGTTCATCGAAGACACGACGACCGGCGCGTACACGGGATGGCTCGCGCCGTTCGACGCGACCGGCGCAACGCTCGCGCCGCAGGTGACCGAAACGGGCGTGCCGACCGCGCCGCTCTCGCTCGCCGCGACGAAGTCCGGCGCCCTCGCGTCCTGGACATGGAGCTCGGCGAAAGTGAGGCCGATCGAGCGGCACGGCGCGCCGACCGGACCCGACGTCGACGTCACCGGGCCGGCGACCGTTTACGATACGCTTCTCGTGCCCGCGCCGGACGGCGACGTGCTCTTCGCCTGGACCGAGCTCGACGGAGCAGCGTTCTCGCTCCACGCGATCGCGCTCGCGCCCGACGGGACGCCGCGCGGGCCTGCGACCGTCCTCGATCCGAAGATGGACGACGCGCGTCTCTACGGCGCCGTCGAGTCGACCGGCGCGCGCGCGCTCCTCGTTCGAAGCACGATCGACGGCCTCGCAGCGAGCTCGCTCGATTGCGTCGAGTGAGACGATCCGGCGCGATTTCACGGCTGAGCCCGCGCGCTGCACGCTCTTTGCTTGAGCAGCGATGCGACCTGCAAAAAAAGGAGGTCGATCATGTCCAAGTGGATGATCATCGCTGCCACCGGCTTCATATGGAGCACCGGTTTCGCGGCGACCGCCGCGCTCACGTACGTCACCCGCGAGCCCACGCCCGTCGTCGTGGCGAAGCTGCCCACGCCGCCGCCCGCGCCCGTCGCGCTCGTGAAGACGATGCCGGTCGCTCGTGAGAATCCGGTCGTCGTTCTGCCGATGATGGAAATCGTGGGCTCGCTTCCCGCGAGGGCGAAGGCGAAGGCCGCTCCCGCCGCGCCGCCGCCTCACGAAATTCACTGCACCGACTATCGCCCGCTCGAGCAAGGCTCCAGCTCCGTCCAGATTTGCGAGTAAGCTCGCAAGTCGGACGATGACGACGATCGCTTTTGTCACGAGCGCCGAGCTCGCGGAGCTCACCGCCGACGATCGCCTCGCGATTCCGCACCTCGAAGCTCGCGGCGCGCGCGTCGTCCCCGCGGTCTGGACCGACGAGCGCGTTCGCTGGGACACGTTCGATTTGGTCGTCCTTCGCTCGCCTTGGGACTGGCACGTCGACCCGGCGCGTTTCGCCGCTTTCGTCGAGTCGCTCGAACGCCGCGTTCGCGTCGAAAATCGCAGGACCGCCGCGTGGCTCGACAAGCGTTACCTCGCGCGCCTCGGCCAAGCCGGCGTTCGCGTCGTGCCGACCGAGGTCGTCGCGTCGCGTGACGATCTTGCCGCGAAAGTTGCAAAATACAACGAACCGCTCGTGCTCAAACCGGCGACGGCCGCGGGCGCGTCGCGCACCGAGCGCTTCGACGCGCGCGGCGCCGCGCCGATGGCGACGCTCGACGCCATCCTCGCGCGTCGCGTCGCGAACGGAGACTTCGACGCCGCGCTCCTCCAGCCTTTCGTGCCCGAGGTCGAGAGCGACGGCGAATGGTCGCTGCTTTTTTTCGACGGCACCTTCAGCCACGCGATCAAGAAGCGACCGAAGCGCGGCGATTTTCGAGTGCAAGAAGAGTTCGGCGGAAGCGTCGAGATGCTGCAGGCCCCGCCGGAAATCGTTCGCGCCGCGGCGCACGCGCTCGAGGTCGCCGGCGGACGCTTCCTTTACGCCCGCGTCGACGGCATCGTCGTCCCGCGTTTCGGCGGCTTCTGCGTGACCGAGCTCGAAGTGGTCGAGCCGGAGGTCTTCTTGCGAGCTCATCCCGAGGCCCCCGCGCGCTTCGCCGAAGCGATGCTCCAGCGAGTGACGATTCCGGCCGTTTGAGCCATGATGGGGGCCATGGCCTTCGAGCTCATGGTGAACGGCACGCGGCACGTCGTGCGAGACGAGCCGGTCCACCGAAGCCTGCTCAACTGGCTCCGCGCGAGCGGCCTCACCGGCACCAAAGAAGGCTGCGCCGAAGGCGACTGCGGCGCGTGCACGGTCGCGGTCGTCGAGCGCGACGTGCACGGCACGCCGACGTATCGCGCGATCAACGCGTGCATCGCGCTCCTCCCGTCGATGGCCGGCCGCGAAATCGTGACGGTCGAAGGCGTCGCCGGGCCCGAGCTCCATCCGGTGCAGCGCGCGATGGTCGAGCACTACGGCTCGCAGTGCGGCTACTGCACGCCCGGCTTCGTGATGTCGATGTTCGAGGGTTACTACCGCGACGAAAAGGACCCCGCGAAAATCGGCGAGCAGCTCCACGGCAACTTGTGTCGCTGCACCGGCTACCGGCCGATCCGCGAGGCGATGGTCGCAGCGCTCGAGGCCCCGCGGAGTCCGGACGACTTGTTCCAGCTTCGCCTCGGCAAAGACGTGCCCGCGCTCGGGGGCGCCGAGCACGCGGCGTCGCGCGAGCGGTTTTTCCGGCCGACGACGATCGATGCATTGTGCAAGCTTTTGGCCGAGCACGCGGACGCCGAGCTCCTCGGCGGAGCGACCGAGATCGGCGTCGAGATCAACAAGAAGGCGCGGCAGTTCCCGACGTTGATCGCGACCGACGCCGTCGCCGAGCTCGCGCGCGTCTGGCGCAGCGAACGCGGATGGCACGTCGGCGGCGCGGCGACGCTCACACGAATCGAAGAAGCGCTCGCAGGTGAGCTCCCCGCGGTCGACAAGATGCTGCGCGTCTTCGCGTCGCGGCAAATCCGGCATCGCGCGACGCTCGCGGGCAACATCGTCACCGCTTCGCCGATCGGCGACATGCCGCCGATCCTTCTCGCGCTCGACGCCGAGATCGTGCTCCGGAGCGTGCGAGGCGAGCGGCGCGTGCCGATCGACGCGTTCTTCACCGGCTACCGCAAGACCGTGCGCGCGCGCGACGAGGTCGTCACCGAAATTTTCTGGCCGCATCCGGTTGCCGGCGTCGAGCGCCGATTCGAAACGTACAAAGTGAGCAAGCGTCGCGAGCTCGACATCAGCATCGTTGCGTGCGCGTTCGTGATCGATTCGCGCGACGGAGTCGTCGAGCGCGCGAGGCTCGCGTACGGCGGCGTCGCGGCGACGCCGATTCGGGCGAAGCGCGCCGAGGCGGCGCTCGCCGGGACCAAGCTCGACGAAGCGGCGATCGCCCGGGTCCTCCCGATCCTCGCGAGCGAAGCGACGCCGATCGACGACGTGCGCTCCGGAAAAGATTTTCGCCGCGGGCTTCTCGTCTCGCTGTTCGAAAAATTCGTCCGCGGCGAGACGAGCGAAGGACAAGACGCCGAGCTCGGGTTCGAGCCGTCGGCGTGGACCGGTGGCCGAACGATCGACCACGAGAGCGGCGCGGGCCACGTGACCGGCGCAGCGCAATACGTCGACGACGAAGCGCACAAGCGCGGCGGCATGCTCGTCCTCTGGCCGGTCTCGTCGCCGCACGCCCACGCGCGCGTGAAATCGATCGACACGAGCGCCGCGGCCGCGATGCCCGGCGTCGCGTGCGTGCTCACCGCCGACGACATCCCCGGTCACAACGACGTCGGCGCGGTCCGGCAAGACGAGACACTCCTCGCGAAAGACGAAGTGCTCTTTCACGGTCACATGGTCGCCGCGGTCGTCGGCGATTCGTACGAAGCGTGCCGCGCCGCCGCCGCCCAAGTGAAGGTCGAGTACGAGCCGCTCGCGGCGATCCTCGATTTGGAAGACGCGATCCGCGTCGAGAGCTTCCACACCGGCCCGCACCGCATCGCCCGCGGCGACACGAAGACCGCGCTCGCCCGCGCGCCGCACACCGTGTCAGGCGCGATTCACATCGGCGGACAAGAGCACTTCTACCTCGAGAGCCACGCGGCGTGGGCCGAGCGCGGCGACGACGGCGATCTCTTCGTCACGAGCTCGACGCAGCACCCGTCGGAGATCCAGCAAGTCGTCTCGCACGTGATGGGCTTGCCGCGAAACAAGATCGTCGTGAGCTCGCCGCGCATGGGCGGCGGCTTCGGCGGCAAGGAGACCCAAGGCAACACGTGGGCGTCGCTCGTCGCGCTGGCGGCTTGGAAAACGAAAAAGCCCGTGCGCGTGCAGCTCGATCGCGACGTCGACTTGGCGCTCACCGGCAAGCGTCACCCGTTTTACGTCGAGTACGAGGTCGGCTTCGACGACGACGGCAAGCTCCTCGCGCTCCGCGCGCAGGTCTACAACGACGGCGGCTGGGCGCTCGATTTGAGCGAGTCGATTTGCGATCGCGCGCTCTTCCACATCGACAACTCGTATTTCATTCCGAACGTCGACGTCGTCGGCCGCGTCTGCAAGACCCATCACGTCTCGCACACCGCGTTTCGCGGGTTCGGCGGGCCGCAAGGGATGGTCGTCGTCGAAGAGGCGATCGACCGCATCGCCCGCACGCTCGGCCTGCGCCCCGAGGTCGTCCGCGCTCGCAACTTCTACGAGAACGGCCAGCCGACGCATTACGGCCAGACGATCGAAGATTGTAGACTGCAACTGATTTGGCCGGCGCTCGAGAAGAGCTCCGAGCTCGCGCGGCGCCGCGAAGAGGTCGCGCGCTTCAATTTGAAGAATGCACATAAAAAGCGCGGCGTCGCGATGACGCCGGTGAAGTTCGGCATCTCGTTCACCGCGACCTTCTTGAATCAAGCGGGTGCGCTCGTCTTGCTCTATCGCGACGGCACCGCCCAGGTGAACCACGGCGGCACCGAGATGGGCCAGGGCCTCTACACGAAGATGCGCGCCGTCGCGATGCGCGAGCTCGGTCTGCCCGAGGACGCCGTGCGCGTGATGAAGACGCGCACCGACAAGGTTCCGAACACGTCGGCGACCGCGGCTTCGAGCGGCGCGGACCTGAACGGTCAGGCCGTCAAAGTCGCGTGCGAGACTTTGCGCGAGCGCCTCGCGCCGCTCGCCGCGAAAATGCTTTCGCTGCAGAATGCAAATATCCGTTTCGAGGGCGGACGCGCGTTCGACGCGGCAGATCCCCGTCGATTCGTCACGATGGCCGACTTGTGCAACGCCGCGCACGCCGAGCAAATCAGCCTGAGCGCGACGGGTTTTTATCGCACGCCGGGCATCGCCTACGACAAGGCGAAAGGGCAGGGGAAGCCGTTTTATTATTTCGCGTACGGCGCAGCGGTGAGCGAGGTCGAGGTCGACGCGCGGAGCGGGATGAAGCGCGTTCTTCGCGTCGACATCCTTCACGACGTCGGGGATTCATTGAATCCCGGCGTCGACCGCGGGCAAATCGAGGGCGCGTTCGTGCAAGGCATGGGCTGGCTCACGAGCGAAGAGCTCGCCTGGAACGACCGCGGCGTGCTCATGACGCACTCGGCGAGCACCTATCAGATTCCCGCGATCGGCGACGTGCCGCCCGATTTTCGGGTCGCGCTCCTCGAGCGCGCGCCGCAGCCCGGCACGATTCACGGGAGCAAAGCGGTCGGCGAGCCGCCGTTCATGCTCGCGATCAGCGTGCGCGAAGCGATTCGCGACGCGGTCGCCGCGTTCGGCGCCGAGGGCGGCTCGGTGGAGCTCGCGTGCCCCGCGACGCACGAAGCCATCTACCTCGCGATCCAAAAGCGCTCGCAAGAGCGCGCGTCGATCGCCGCCGAAGAGTGAGCGCGACGCGCTACCGGCTCGCGTGCGTCTTCGCGGGAAGCGGACGCCCGCAAAGATCGTGGAGCCGCTGATCGAGCACGTCGCCGCGTTTGTCGAGGTCGATGTCGCCGATGATTTTTTGAAACCCCTCGTTGGCCGCCTTCGCGTCGTGCGCGTTTCGCGTGACCGTGTCGAGATCGCCGAGGAGCTTGTCGAAGCGGTCCTTCAGCATCGCGTCGTGAACGTCGATCGCGTGACCTTTCGCGAGGTACGGATCCATCGCGTCCGGGCTCTCGGGGAGATTTTTGATCCAATCGATGACGCCCGGGCATTCGGTCAGCTTCGCGGTCGCGCACCTCTGGCCGACCGCGGCCGAGCGCGCCTTGATTCCCGAGAGGACTTGGTTCGAGCTCGCGTTCGCCGCTGCGATGCGGTCGACGAACGCGCTCGCGTCATGCGACGCCTGCTGGACCGTACGCGAGTACCGAGCGGTGTCGCTCACGAACGACGAGAGCTTCGCGTCGGGTTTCATCGCGCCGAAGTCGGCGGCCGCGGCGCTCGTGATTCGTTCGAAGTCGCGAAACGCGTTGCCGACGGTCGCGATGTCTTTCGACTCGAGGCCGGCGCTCGCCGTTTTGAGGTCGGCGTCGACGCGGTCGTAGCGCGCGACGACCTCTCGGCACCCGGGCGCACCGCCCGCCGCGGTGGGCTCGGCGCTGCGGGTGGTTGCGCCGCCGCAAGCGGCGACGAGAACGATGGCGAATGGAAACCCTCGGAGGAACATCCGGCGAGACTATCGCGTAGGCCTAGCCCGCGGCGAGCGTCGCGACCTCGTCGGCAGTGAGCTCGATTTTGCGGGCCGCCCAATTTTCTTCGACGTGCTCCGGCGAGCTCGTGCCGGGGATGGGCAGCATCGCGGGCGAGCGCGCGAGCAGCCACGCCAGCGCGATTTGCGCGGGCGTCGCGCCGTGGCGCTTCGCGATCGTCGCGAGCGCCGGACGAACGCGTTCGTGCTGACCGACCGCGAGCGGAAAGAACGGAATGTACGCGATGCCGCGTTTCGTGCAGAGATCGAGCACGTCGTCGGGCTGCTCGACCTCGGCGTGCGTGAGCCGGAGAAATTCGCCCTTGCCGCCGCCGACGTTGTAAGCGTTTTGCACCCCGACGATTTCGGATCGCTCGAGCGCGGCGAGAATTTCCTTCGTCCCGACGTTGCTGAGCGCGATGTGCCGGATGCGACCGCGCTTCTGCTCTTCGCGGAGCGCGTCGAACGCCTCGAGAAACGGAACGCCCGCCACCGGCATGAACCGCAAGTGAACGACGTCGATGCGTTCGAGCCGGAGCTGCCGCAAATCGGTCTCGAGACCTTCGCGCAGCTCCTCGGGCTTGATGAACGGGGCCCAGCCCTTGTCGGGCAAGCGACGGCCGCCGAGCTTGGTCGCGATGACGAGATCGCGCGGATACGGATGGAGCGTCTCGGCGATGAGTCGGTTCGCGACGTCCGGCCCGTAGAACCAAGCGGTATCGACGAATTGAATGCCGAGGTCGACGACGCGCCGCAAGACGGCCTTCGCGCGCTCCGGGCTATCGGGCTCGCCCCACACGTCTTTTCCCGGCAAGCGCATCGCGCCGAACCCGAGGCGGCGCACTTTCAAATCGCCGAGCGTGATCGTATCCGGACCGTGCGCGAATTCGTTCATGGACCCTCACCTTTCGAAGCCGAAGAGTAGGAAATGGCGCTCGCGAATGCCACGACGTGCCCGTCCGGGTCGAGCACGTAGCCCGCTCGATGTCCCCAGTCGCGTGGCGCGATCGGGCTCAGCTCGCGCCCGCCGGCCGCGAGCGCGCGTCGCATCAGCGATTCGGGATCCGCGACGACGAGGTAGACCTCGGCGCGCGGGACGCTGGACGCGGACGGATCAATCGCGCCGTCGAGCAGCTTCGCGATGCCTCGCTCGGGCATCAGTCCGAGGGTCGCGCCGCCGAGATTGATCTCGGTCATCCCGGGGACGTCGAGCGACGGCGAAACGTCGAGAACGCGCGCATAGAAGGCGGTCGCCGCCGCCTGGTCGCGAACGTAGAGAATGAAGTGGACGCGCATCCTGGGCTCAGGGCTTCAAACCGAGCACTTCGTACGTCATCACCGGCTGCTCGCGGCCCTTCACGGTGATCTCTTTGACCGCGCGCGCCTCGATTCGATCTTTGACGAGATCGTAAGTGTCCTGGCTGATGAGGACCGGCGCGCCGAGCTCTTTGGTCGACGACTCGAGACGCGAGGCGAGGTTCACCGCGTCGCCGATGACGGTGTACTCCATGCGCTTCTCGCTGCCGATGTTGCCGGCCACGACCTCGCCGGTGTGGATGCCGATGCCGGTCTTGATCGCCGACATGCCGCGCGCGACGAGCTTTTCGTTGAGCGCCGCGAGCGCCTTGCGCATCCCGACCGCCGCGCGCACGGCGTGGAACGCGTCGTCGGCTTTCATCACGGGCGCGCCGAAAACGGCCATGATCGCGTCGCCGATGTACTTGTCGACGACGCCGTCTTCTTTGATGACCACGTCGACCATCTCGGTGAAGTACTCGTTGAGGAGCGAGAGCAGCGCCTTCGCGTCCATCTTTTCGCTGATCGACGTGAAGCTCCGGATGTCCGAAAAGAGAATCGTCGCCGTGAGCGACTCGCCGCCGAGCTGAACTTTGCCAGCGAGGAGGTGATCCATCACCGCTTCGGTCATGTACTTGCCGAACGTCGTCTTCAGCTTGTCGCGCTCTTGCAGGCCCTCGACCATCGTGTTGAAGCCGTCGGCGAGATCTTCGAGCTCGTCGCCGGTCGTGACGCCCATGACCTTCACGTACTCTTGTTGCTCGAGGCGCTTGAGCGCGTCGCTCACGCGCTTCAGCGCGTTGGCCATGATGTCGGCCACGCGGAAACCGACGGCGGCCGCGATGAGCGCGGCGGCGACCACGAACGCGAGCGCGATCGCGAGATCGCGGTAAATCGCGCCGCGAACGTGCGTCACGTCGCGCGCGGCGACGAGCCAGTATTTGTTGCCTTTGCGCGTCGTCAGCTTGTCGCTCGTGAACGGCTCGACGACGTAGGTGCTGCTGCCGATCGTGATGAGCATCGGGTCGTTGGGCACGACCTTCTCGCCGCCGGCGGGAAAATGATCGGTCTTGTTGACGAGCACGCCCTTCGGGTCGACGAGCGCGAGCTCGAGCCCGACTTTGTGTCCGCTCCGCTCGAGGCGGTCTTTGGTGAACTCGCGTCCGACGACGATCGCGCCGCCGCCCGGAACCGGCCGCGCGACGAAATACGTCGGCAATCGCTCCTTCGCGCAGCCTCGGCCCGACATGCCCTCGGCCGGCTTGCCGGCGAGCGCGTCCTTCACGACGCCTTTCGCGTCGACGACCTCGGTCCCCCCGTCGCACCCGATGCGCGACACTTCTTTGCCTTCGGCGTCGATCAGGAGGACGTCGATCTCGGGAAACTGTTTTGCGAAGTCCTGCGTCTCGTGATTGGCCGCGTCGTGGTCGCCGGTGTGGATGGCGTGCGCGACGTCGCCGTCGCTGGCCATGAGCGTCGCGGCCATTTGAAGCGTCTTGGTGCGGTCGTCGAGCTCCATCGTGTAGGCGCGGCGCGCGTTTTTCACGCGGTCGTTGGCCTCGGCGAGGAGCTGCTCGTGAAGGAGCCAGTAGAGAACCGGCAGCATCGCGAGCGTCACGACGATCGAAAGCCCCACGAGCGAGAGGAGCTTTCGTCGGACGGTGCGCAGCCGGAACATCCGCGGCGAGGATAACCCGTTCAGGGACCGACGGGGCTCGTGTTCGACACGCTGATGCTCGACGCGAAGCTATTGAACGAGCACGGGCTCGACGTGCCGCAGAGGTTTCCGAAGACCGAGCACGAGTCGAGCTCAGCCGACGTCTGCGTTTCGCCCGGTCCCATGTTTTGGAAGGCGAAAGACTGCTCGTTGGTCGCGGTCGTCGCGTCGCTGCACGAGTCGGTGAGCGCGATGCCAACCGTCCCACTGACCTCGCGGCCGGTTCCGGTTCCCTGGCACGACACGAAGACGTACGCGCCGTGCCCGTCGCCGCATCCGACTTCTTGCGTCACCGTCACCGGCGTCGTCGTGAAGGTTCCGTCGGGGTTGTGATTCGGCTCGCACGCGATCGTGGTCGGCGTCACGTCGTGACGGTTCGCCGGTTGATCCGGCGTCGAGCAGTTGAAGAGGTTTCCGCCGGTCGTCCCGAAGATCGGCCCCGTGAGCGTCACGCGAACCGCGGGCGGCGACACGCTGCACGCCGACATGACCGCCATCAAAAATCCCCCGACCATCCCCACGCACGCGACTCTTCGCATCGAGCGACCTCCTATCCGTATCGGGATGCAGGCCTCGTGCCGCGCGGGAAAAGGCTGATTTCCCGCGTCCGCGCGGGGCGCCGGTGTGCACGTTCCTTTACGAGTGCGTATCATCCTCCACGCCCTTGGAGAATGACTCGCCCATCGACACCAAGCGCGCCAAGTCGCGCCTCCTCTTCGTCCTCGTCGTTCACGACCAGGCCGTCGACGCGGAGCCACTGTGCGAGCAGCTGCGCGATCTGTTCATCGTGCGCGAGGCGACGGTCGCGTTCGACGCGCTCGAACGGCTCACGGGCGGGCAGCTCGCGTGCGTCGTGTGCATGGTCGGCGGCGCGATTCGCGGCAAAGATTTTTTGCGCCTCGTGCAGCACGCGTCGCCCGAGCACGTCTCGCGTTTGATCATCGTCGACGAGTCGGCCGAGCGCGACGCCGCCGATTTCGTTCGGGGCACCGGCGCGACGTTCTTGCCGTCGACCGACGTCGACGAGGTGATCGCGGTCGTTCGCGCCGTGAGCGCCCGGGCGTGAGGTCCGAGTCTCAGCGGAGCGCGAGATACGCCGCGACCACGACGACGCCCGCGACCGCGCCGACGGCGGCGTAGACCATCATGCCGCGCGAGACCGGAACCGCGACGGTCGGCGTGGCCGTCGCCGCTTCCGTTTCCGTCTCCGTCTCCGGATCCGAGTCCGGCGGCGTCGGCGTGAGGACGGGCATGCTGTTTTCGACCTCGGGGACCTGCGCGATGGGAACGATCGGCGCGAGCGTCTTCCGCTCGACGCCGGTCGCTTCGGCGAGCCATCCCTCTTGTTTCTCGGCTTCGCCCGGGAAGAGCTCGCCCACGAGGAGCGCGAGCTTGTGCTGCAGGTCCCCGGTCTTTGCTTTGCTCAAGAAGCGATCGAGATCGTCGGCCATCGCCGCGGCCGACGCGTAGCGCTCGTCGCGATTTTGCTTCAGCGATTTTTCGACGATGGCCCACAGCGCGTCCGGAAATTTTTCGACGAACGTCCGCGGGTCGGGGACCTCGCCTTTCTGAATCGCGCGCACCGTGGCGACGTCGGTGTCGCGCTTGAAGAGGCGGCGCATCGTGACCGTCTCCCAGAGCGTCGTGCCGAGCGCGTAGACGTCCGACCGCCCATCGAGCGCGTCCTCTTTGATTTGCTCCGGCGAGAGATACGGAATCTTCCCCTTGATGAGACCGCGCTGGCTCTGCGTCTGGCGTTTGCGCGCTTTCGCGAGCCCGAAGTCGATGAGCTTCACCGAGCCGTCGTAGCCGACGAAGACGTTGCTCGGGTTCACGTCGCGGTGGACGATGCCGAGCTTGCGGCCGTCTTCTTCGTCGACGAGGCCATGCGCGTGCTCGAGGCCGCGCGCCACCTCGCGCGCGACGTGCGCCGCGACGTCGAACGGGATCGCGCGCTTTTTTTCGGCGGCGGCCTCCCACACGTCGAGGAGCGAGCGGCCCATCAAGAGCTCCATCGCGATGAACCACGCGCCCGCCTGCGCGCCGTACCCGACGGTTCGAATCACGTTCGGATGCGAGAGGCGCGTCAGGATTTCCGCCTCGTCCAAGAACATTTTTTCGTACTCGGGGTTCGAGACGAGCTCGCCCTTGATGACCTTGAGCGCCACGACGGCCTGCTCGGACGGCGCTTCTTCGCCCGGCGAAGGCACGTACTTGCCGAGGTAGACCGCGGCCATGCCCCCGCCGCCGATCTTGGGGCCCAGCGCGTACGGTCCGTGATCGGGCGCGGCGAGCGACATTTTAGTCAGGATATACTGACGGCCGCATGGCAGGACCGAAATCCAAAGAGCTCTTCGCGCGCGCGCAAAAATCCATCCCCGGCGGGGTCAACAGCCCGGTGCGCGCGTTTCGCGCGGTCGGCGGCGAGCCGCTGTTCATCGCACGCGCGGAAGGCGCGTATTTGTGGGACGAAGACAATGTAAAATACACGGACTACGTCGGCTCGTGGGGGCCGATGATCCTCGGGCACGCGCAGCCCGACGTGGTCCGCGCGATCGCCGACGCCGCCGCGCGCGGAACGAGCTACGGCGCGCCGACCGCGCTCGAGGTGCGTTACGCCGAAAAAATTCGCGCGCTCTATCCGTCGATCGAAATGCTTCGCGCCGTCTCGAGCGGGACCGAAGCGACGATGGCCGCCCTGCGCGCGGCGCGCGGGTTCACCGGCCGCGACCTCGTCGTGAAGTTCGAGGGTTGCTACCACGGTCACGCCGACTTCTTGCTCGTCAAAGCTGGGAGCGGCGCGGCGACGTTCGGCGTTCCCGACTCCGCGGGCGTGCCCGCGGCGACCGCGAACGCGACGATCACGCTGCCCTACAACGACGTCGCCGCGCTCCGCGCGCTCTTCGACGCGCGAGGAAAAGAAATCGCCGCGGTCATCGTCGAGCCGGTCGTGGGCAACATGGGCTGCGTGCCGCCGGAGCCCGGGTTTCTCGAGGCGCTCGTCGATACTTGTAAAATGCACGGAGCAGTCAGCGTGTTCGACGAGGTGATGACGGGCTGCCGCGTCGCGCGCGGCGGGATGCAGGCTCGCGCCACGATCGTGCCCGACATGACGTGTCTCGGAAAAATCGTCGGCGGCGGTTTGCCGCTCGCGGCGTACGGCGGTCGCCGCGCGATTTTGGAAAAAGTGGCGCCGCTCGGCCCGGTCTACCAAGCCGGCACGCTCAGCGGAAACCCGGTCGCCGTGAGCGCCGCGCTCGCGACGCTCGATCGACTGAACGACGAGCTCTACGCGCACCTCGAAGCGCTCGGCGCGCGGCTCCAAACGGGCTTCGAGCGCGCGATCGCCAAGACGGCCGCGAAAGCGTGCGTTCAACGTGTCGGGTCGATGCTCACGCTCTTCTTCGGCGCCGGGCCGATCCAAAATTGGAGCGACGCGAAGGCCTGCGACACCGAGCGCTTCGGCCGCTGGCACGGCGCGATGCTCTCGCGTGGCGTCTACTGGCCGCCGTCGCAGTTCGAAGCCGCGTTCATCTCCGCCGCGCACAGCGAGGCCGACGTCGACGCGACGATCGCGGCGTGCGAGCAAGCGCTGGGGTAACGACGCTCGTTCATGTCCGACCGGATCGCGCGTAAGCTTCACGCGCTCGGTGGATCGAATCACGCTGGAAGTCTGCTTCGTCGTCTTCGTCGCGACGGCCGTGCGCTCGGCGATCGGGTTCGGCGAAGCGCTGGTCGGCGTGCCGCTCCTCGCGCTCTTGATCCCGATCAAGGTCGCCGCGCCGGTCGCGGCGCTCGTCTCGATCACCGTCGCCGCCGTCGTGATGGTCCAAGATTGGCGACACGTCGAGGTTCGTAGCGCGCTCCGGCTCGTCCTCGCGACGCTCCCCGGGATCCCGCTCGGCCTCTGGCTTCTCACGCACGCGCCCGAGGCGCTCGTCAAAGCGCTGCTCGCGACGATCATCATCGTCTTTTCGGTTTGGGCGATCGTGCGACCCGCGACGGGCCTCGTGCGCGAGCGCTGGGCGTGGCTCTTCGGCTTCGTCTCCGGCGTGCTCGGCGGCGCGTACGGCATGAACGGGCCGCCGCTCGCGATCTACGGCGCGCTCCGCAAATGGTCCCCGGCCGAGTTCCGCGCGACGCTCCAAGGTTATTTTTTGCCCGCGAGCATCGTCGGCATGGGCGGCTACTTTCTCGCGGGGCTTTGGAGCTCGCGCGTCACGCGTCTCTACGCCGTGTCGCTTCCGTTCGTCGCCGTCGCGATCGTGCTCGGCAGCGTCGTGAACCGCCACCTCGACGCTCATCGTTTCATCTCGATCGTGTACGGCGCGCTCGTCGTCATTGGCGGCACTCTGCTGGTGCAGTCGATCGCGATGCGGTGATACGACCGGTGGCATGAAGGGACGCACCATCCCGCCGCTCCTCCGCGAAGCGGCGACGTTCGTCGGCAAACAGAAACACGGCACGCTCGGCTGGTTCGACTCGTTCGAGCCCGACGAGATCCCGAAACAGTGGGACCCGGAAAACGCCGGGCGCCTCGCGCGCGCGGGCTTCGTGTTTTTGACGCTGCCCGAAGGATCGCTGCTCGTGCTGCTCGAGGTCGGCGGCGGCGCGCCTCCCGCGGTCGTGCTCCTCGGATCCGAGGGCGATCGGCGAACGGTCGCGACGAGCCTCGAGGCTTTTTTGATCGCCTGGTCGAAAGGCGAAACCGAGATCATGGAGCTCGACGACGAAGAGTGCGCGGCCGGGCGGAAGCTCCTCGCGAAGTGGGTCGCCTCGAAAAAAATCAAGGCGCCCAAGGCGAAGGACTTCGACTTTCAAGCTTGGCTCGACGGCGCCGCGGCCGCCGCGCCGACAGCCGCGCCCCCGCCGCTCGCGCGCAAGCCGACGGCGACGATGAAGAAGCTCGGACCGAAGACCCAAAAGCTCGCGTCGATGGTCGGCCTTCGCGCCGACGATCCGAAAGCGATCGAGTACGTGCAGAAGACGCTCGGAAAGAAGCTGCCGCAGTCGACCAGCGAGCAGAACGACGACGCCGGCATCCAAGCGCCGAAAGCCGGCGTTCAAATGTCGGTCACCCACGAAGTGCTCCACGACGCGTATCCGCCGATTCACAAAACGGCGAAGTCGTTCGTGCCGTACATCGTGAACGTTTGGGTCGAGCCGAAGATCGGCGAGACCGTGCTCGGCGTGCCGTGGGACGCGGCCTCGATCGCCGACGTCGAAAAGGTGCTCGGCAAGGCGAAGATGCGCCGGTTTTTCCACGACGACGACGAGCCGACCGTCGGCGAGTGGAAGTACGCGCTCGACGAAGGCGCGCACACGCTGCTCGAGATCACGTTCCGCAAGCGCGTCCAAGTCCGCATCGGCATCGCTCAAGGGTTCGAGCTCGAAAAATATCATCGCGTGACGGCTGCCGTGTTCGCGGGCTGGGCGGCGACGCGCGGCCTCCTCGACGAGGCGCGACTGTCGGCGCACGCGTCGCTCCTCGCCGAGGTGAAAAAGCGCAACGCGACGGGCGGCGCGCTCTACGACGCGCTCGGCCGCGGCCTCTGGGACAGCCACCTCGTGCCGGACGACGAGCTTCGCACGTACGCGTACTGCTACTTCCACAACATCGGCGGCGACTGGATCACGGGCGACTTGACGAAAGTCTTCGGCAAACGAAAAGGCCCTTACGGCCACGACGAGCCGAAGCTCGACGAGCCGACGTGGGACGCGGTCGACAAGGCCGCGACCGTCTTCGAGAAGCGCTTCGCGCGCTGGCTATGACGCGCGCCTGACCTTTGCGGCGTGTCCCGACCTGTGCGCGCGCAGGCACGCCCGGTGAACGATCGCGTCGCAGCGCTTGCAAACGGCGCCGTCGGCTTCGCCGAGGATGCGCTTGTCGCAGGCGGCGCAGCGCTTCCCTGCGACTTGCACGAGCGCGCTGTCGCGCCAGCGTGGGTCGTCGAGGTCGACGGCGTGAGCAGCCGCGTCCTTCGGCATCGCGAGCGCGACCGCGAGCCGGTAGAGGCCGACGACGACCGCTCCGCTCGCGATCACGTACGTCCCGCCGGGCGCAGCCGCCGCATACGTCCCCGCCGTGACGACGATTCCCGTGCCGAGAATGGCGAAGGCCGTGACCAGTGCGTTTCGGCGCGTCATGCCGCCGAGTGTACGCGGGCGCCGGTCCGAGCCTTCCCGAACCGCAGGCGCGCCTCTACGTGCTCGCCGTGAAGCGCCGACTCGAAACCGACTTCGGCCGCGCCGCCGACGACTACGCGCGCCATCGGCCCGGCTTTCCGCCCGCGTTCTTCGATCACGTGAGCGCTCTCGGCGTCGGCGTCGCCGGGCAGCGCGTGCTCGATCTCGGCACCGGCACGGGCACGCTCGCGCGCGGTTTCGCCGAACGCGGGTGCGACGTCGTCGCGCTCGACCCGTCGCCGGAGATGCTCGCGCAAGCCGCGAAGACGAGCGCGCGCGTGCGCTGGGTCGAAGGTTGGGCCGAATCGCCCGGGCTCGCCGACGGCGACTTCGACGTCGTTTGCGCCGGGCAATCTTGGCACTGGTTCGATCGCGCGCGCGCCGCCGCGGAGGCCAAACGTTTGCTTCGCGCAAAGGGTCGTTTGCTCGTCGCGTATTTCAGTTACCTCCCGCTCGCCGGCGGCGTGGCCGAAGCGACCGAAGCGATCGTCCTTCGGCATCATCCGACGTGGACGTGGGCGGGTCACGACGGGCGTCATCCGGAATTCGTCCCCGAGCTCGAGCGTGCTGGTTTCTCACGAACGTCGACTTTCGACTTCGTGGTTTCGATCGCGTTCACGCACGAGGCGTGGCGCGGACGCATCCGCGCGTGCAACGGCGTGCTCGCACTTCCGCCACGAGCCGCCGCCGCGTTCGACGCCGACCTCGCGCGCGTGCTCACCGAGCGCTTCCCCGAGCCGCTTCGGATCGATCACCGCGTTTGGGGAATCGTTGCTGCGGCGTAGTCGCGTTTCGCATCGATTTTCTCGCGGCGAACGTGACGAACGACCACGCGCGTCGCGCGCGCGACACGGGCGAAATCGCGCGAAAAAAAATAGATCGGCTGACCCATCGCGCGCCGTACGGCCGTGGTTATTCACGGACTCATGCGCAGCATGCTCCTGGTGTTCGGGGCTCTCATCACGACGACGCTCTCACTCGCTCAGTGCGGCACTTCGCCTGGCTCGACGTTCGACGCGGGGCCGCCCGGCGACGCGATGGGGTCGCCCGATGCGGCGTTCTCGTCGACGTTCACCGACTTCGGCGATCCGATCTTCGCGTCCGGCGCGCCGACGTCGTCGCAGCAGCTCTTCGGGCCGGTGAGCAACGGCGCGCTCTCGGGGGGCCCGTGCCTCATGGAGCCGGAGATCAACACGCTCTACCCGCGCAACTGGCTCCGCCCGCGTTTCCGTTGGATCGCGAGCACCGGCGAGAACCTCTTCGAGCTTCGCGTCCACGCGCCGAACCAAATCAAAGATCTCATCGTCTACACGACCGACACGAGCTGGACGATGCCGCAAACGATGTGGGACCACGTTCGCAGCGACTCGACCGACATGCCGATGACGCTCACGATTCGCGGCGCGTCGTTCGACGGCACGAACGCCTCGGGCATCGCGTTCGGAAACGGCGGCAACATCGGCATCGCGCCCGTCGATGCGCCAGGGACGATCGTCTACTGGTACACGAACGGTTACACCGGCGCGATCGGCCTCAACGCGTTTCAAGTCGGCGACGAGACCGTGACCAACGCGCTCTCGACCTCGCAAGTGCAAGAGCAGTCGACGACGTGCATGGGCTGCCACGTGGGCACGCCCGACGGGAGCGGCGTCGTCTTCTCGACCGAGAACGACACCTGGGGCGACATGCTGGCCGACGTGAGCTCCGGCGACGGCGGCGTCCCCGGCACCGTACCGAGTTACGCGGGTAACGCAGGCCTCCAAGCGCTTCTCCAGGGCCCGCTCGGCATGTCGGCGATTTCGAAAGCGCACTGGCAAGACGGCGACCGCGTCGTCATCGCGAGCGACAACCCGGATTTGCAGTGGATCGACGTCGCCGCGACCGACCCGACCAAAGCGCGCGGCACCATCGCGCGCGTCGGCACGGCGGCCGCGGGACCGATCGCCGGAGCGCCGTCATTCAGCCACGACGGCAAGACGATCGTTTACACCGCGACGAACCACGCGGCCGACGGCCGGCTCGGCGGATACATCTACGACACCGACGATCCCGGCTCGCTCGCGGATCTCTACACGGTTCCGTACGCCGATCGCGCCGGCGGTGCGATCGCGCCGGTCGCGGGCGCGTCGGACCCGCTCGTTCAGGAGTACTACCCGGCGTTCTCGCCCGACGATTCGATGATCGCGTTCAACCGAATCCCGAACGACAAGAACATGTACAACCAGCCGCTCTCCGAAGTGTGGCTCGTTCCGTCGAGCGGCGGCACCGCGATGCGTCTCGCGGCCAACGATCCGCCGGGCTGCTCCGGGAAGGTGAGCCCCGGCGTCACCAACTCGTGGCCGAAGTGGGCGCCGAACATGTCGACCACGTCGGACGGCCGCACGTTCTACTGGCTCGTCTTCAGCTCGACGCGCGCCGGAACGCTCCCGCAGCTCTACATCACGCCGGTCGTCGTCACGAACGGCAAGGTGCAAAGCTACGCGTCGCTCTACTTGTGGAACCAACCGGCGACGACCGGGAACCACACGCCCGCGTGGGAGTACTTCAACATCCCGCCGGCCGCGCCGCCGAAGTGAGCGCGAAACCTGGTGGCCAACTTTGGCCACTCGGACGGCCAAAGTTGGCCGCTCGCCACGAGGGCGATCACGCGTCGAGTGGCTGGAACAGCCGATCGATCTCCACCTCGGTGAGACCGCGCTCCTGCTTCTCGTCGCCGAGGAGCGTCGACGAGAGCCAACGTTTTCGCTGCTGGAGCTGCATCACGCGCTCCTCGACGCTGCCGGCGACATAGAGCGAGTGGACGAACGTCGGCTTTCGTTGGCCGATGCGATAGGCGCGATCGGTCGCTTGCGCTTGCGCCGCCGGGTTCCACCACGGGTCGAAGTGAATGACCGTGTCGGCGGACACGAGGTTGAGCCCGGTGCCGCCGGCTTTGAGGCTGATGAGAAAGACGTCGGCGTCGCCGCGCTCGAAGGCGTCGACCACCGCGCGGCGGTCGCGCGTCTGTCCGGTGAGCGCGAGATAGTCCACGCCGCGTTTTTTTAGACCCTCCGCGAGGAGCGCGAGCATGCTCGTGAATTGCGAGAAGACGAGGACGCGATGCCCGGCGGGGAGGAGGCCGTCCATCATTTCGAAGAACGCTTCGGTCTTGGCGCTCTCGTGGACACCGCGCGCCGCGTCCATCGCGACGAGGCGGGGGTCGCAGCAGACTTGGCGGAGCTTCATCAGCGCGTCGAGGATCGGGATGGTCGACGCGGCGAGCCCTTTTTGACGGATGACTTTGCGAACGTCGCCGTGCGCGGCGACGCGAATGTGCTCGTAGAGATCGCGCTGTTTTCCGCGGAGCTCGACGGGCCGGAGAAGCTCGGTCTTCGGCGGGAGATCTTTGGCGACCTCGCGTTTGGTGCGCCTCAAGATGTACGGCGCGACTTGCTCGCGAAGCGCGGCGAGTCGTTCGTCGTCGCCTTCGATTTCGATCGGCGTTCGGTACACGCGGCGGAAGGCGAGCTCGTCGCCGAGGAGCTCCGGATCGAGAAAGCGCATGATCGCCCAGAGCTCGCCGAGATGATTTTCGACGGGCGTGCCGGTGAGACAGATGCGGTGCGCGGCGCGGATGGACGCGAGCGATTGGAACGCTTGGGTGCGCGTGTTTTTGATCGCTTGCGCCTCGTCGAGGATGAGCGCGTGAAACTCGTGTTTCGCGAGCCGCTCTTCGTCGCGCACGAGGATCGGATAAGTCGTGACGACGACGTCGGCGATCGGGATACGGTCGTAGGCGAGGCGGCGCTTCGAGCCGTGGATGACGAGGACGCGGAGGTGCGGCGCGAACTTTTCGATTTCGCGCGCCCAGTTGAACGCGAGGCTCGTCGGGCCGATCACGAGCGACGGCGATTTCGCGCGGCCCGATTCTTTTTCTGCGGCGAGGAACGCGATCGTTTGCAGCGTTTTGCCGAGGCCCATGTCGTCGGCGAGGATGCCGCCGAGATTTTGCTCGGCGAGGTGATGCAAAAAGGCGACGCCCTCGACTTGATACGGGCGGAGCTCGGCGCGAAGGCCGGCGGGCGTCTCGTGCGCCGTCGGACGCGCGAGGATCGCTTTTCCCCGCGCGAGCGCCCCGGCCGGATCGCGCCAGCGAATGCGCGCGCCCGCGGCGCCGAACGCATCGTCCAGCGCGGCGAGCGCCGGCGTTCGCGAGCCCGGAAAGACGACGCGCCCGTTCGACTGGCGCACGCCTTGATATAGCTCGACGACGACGCGCAAGAGCGCGCGGAGGCGCGCGGGCGCGACGGTCACGTGCTCGGTGTCCGAAAGTCGAAGCGCGGCGGCGTGCGCGCGGCGCTCGAGCGCGCGGAGATCGTCGCTCTCGCCCGCGTCGTCGAGGAGCTGAATCACGAGCGGCAACAGATCGACGGTGCGCCCGTCGATCTCGACGCCGAGCTCGACGCTGAACCAGCTGCCGTTTTCGAGCGGCTCGACGCTCGCGACCCACGCCGGATCCTGCGCGACGACTTGATACGGATACGCGCGATCGATCTCGACGACGAAGCCGGCGCGCCGGAGCTCGGCGACCGCGTCGGTCGAAAACGCGCAGAGCGCGGCGGCGCCTTGGCCGGGCCGAACGACGTAATCGGCTTCGCAATCCGGCGGCAGCGCGACGTCTTCGAGACACGCGAGCTCGACCGCGCCGAAGCGCTCGAGCACGCGACGCGCCTCGCGCTCGTCGTGCGACGACCCGCCGTCGAACGAGAGCTGCGCGAGCGCGAGCGTCGCCTCGACGTGCGTGACGCGCAATCCCTCGGTGTGCGACACGAGCGCTTGCTCGGAGAAGAGACGAAGGATCGGCGTCGGCACGATCTTTCGTCTTAGATCATGTCTCGATCGCGGAGTCTAGTTTCAGGCGGACGCCATCCACGGAAAATCCCATTTGCGGAACGCGCGGGTCGTGTGTTTTTGCTCGAAGTCCTCGCGCACCGACGCGGGCGCCTCGGCGTAGGGCATGCGCGTCGTCAGATCTTCTTCGGTGCCGTCCTCGAATCGCACGCGCGCGCGCACCTCGAGGTCCGACAGATGCGGATCGCGTCGGTACTCGAGCTCGATCGCCTTCACCGCCGTTTCGATCTCCGAGACGACCGCCGGATCCGGATCGCCGCCGAGCGCCGAAGCGACGTGCGCGCGCTCGACGCCCTTCTTCGCCAGCCGGACCGCGAGCACCGTCACGAGCGACTCGCGCAGCCAGCGATCCACCGCCGGCGACGAGCTCGACAGCGCCACGCGCACTTCGTGGCCTCGCTTGCGGAGGATCAAAAAGACGACGAGCGCCGCGACGACGACGAGGAGCAGATGCATGACCGAAAGCGTAGCTCGCGAACGGCGGTTGTCACCCCTGGAGCTCGTAGACGGCGTCGGCGACGTCGATTCGATCGAGCTGCGAGAGGGGAACCTCTTTGTCGTCGTTCAGAAAGACGACCGCGATCTCGGACGCGAGCTGTTTTTGCACTTTGAACTCGATTTGCACGAGCCCGCCGCGCTGGAGCTGGCGACGATACGTGTACTTTCCCTGCAAATGAGGGCCGCGGTGGAAACCGCGATGCGCGAGGCGCGTGATGAAGTCGCCGTAGACGACGTCGCCCGCGGCGTACGGCCAGGGAACGCGCGTCGCGGCCGCGTCGAGCGCGACGTACTCGCGGCCGAGCTGCGAGAACGGTTGGGTGATGCCGTAATCGTCGAGCACCGTGCGCCACCGTTTGATTTCGTCCGCCGAAAAATGGAGCGGATGCGCGACGCCGATCTTCGCGCCGCCGGAGAGCGCGAACGGCGAGTCGCTCGAGTCGGAGAGCGTGCCGTCCTCGGCGACCCGAAATGCCGTGCCTCGTTCGCCGCCCGAAATTTCGGCCCAAACGACGCCGCGCGCGAGGTGCTTCATGAGCCGATGGTCGAGCCAGACGCGCCGGAAGCGCTCTTCCGTCCAGGTGCGGCCCGATGTCATGCCCCGTTCGAGCGCGCGAATGCGGCGCGATGCGATGACGCTCACGTCTTCTTTGAGATCGCGCCAAATGCTCTTCGCGCGTTCGACCTTCGCGGCGTCGTCGGTTTTGCGCGCGGGTGGCAGAGCGCGCGCGCGCACGCCGGCGTCGTTTTTCACGTACGGCACGAGACACTCGTCGAAGCCGACCTCGAGCTTGCGCGCGCCGTAGTCGAGGATCAGCGCGCCCGATTCGTCGAGCTCGGAGGTCGGCGCGAGATCTTCTTCGAGCTCGTCTTTGGTGACGCCGCGCTCGGCGGCAGCTTGCTCGAGCAAGAGCTCGATGCGTTGATCGTAGGTCGAGCTTCGTCCGGCGATGGTCGCCATCTCCATGAGCGCCGCGTCCGAGCCGATCGCCTCGAGCACTTGCACTGCGAAATCCGGCCGCACGCCCGGCGTGAGACGGCGCACGACCTCGTCGTCGGCGAAGTGAACGAGCGACATGAGCATCCAAATGTCTTTTTTCTTGTGGCCCGCGTGCTCCCACGCGCGCGCCATTTCCCACGCGAGCTCGGCGAGCCCGCGCGGCTCGCACGCTTCTTTCACCGCGAGGAGCCCGGCGTACGGCGGGTCGATGGGTGAGATCGTCAGCATGCCCGCGATCGTCGTGACCGCGTCGAGCGGAAGCGCTTTCCCCGAGACGAGCCTCGGCCGCGTGAGCGTCTCCGGCCGAAACGCGTCGGCGAGCTTGGGCATCGTCTTCGGCAGATCGTAGACCGGGTCCCACGAAAAAAGTTTCTCGAGCGCCGCGCGCGCCTTCTCGCCGTAACGCGCGCCGATGCTCGTCACGTCGACCCCGCTCGCGCGCAATCGAAAGAGCGCCCGCTCGGCGTTCCCGCGCGCCGTCTTGTCGTCGCCAAACGCGACCGGCACGAGCGTGAGCACCGCGAGCTCGGCGTGCTTTTGAAGCCACTGCCACGCGACCTTGCCGATTCGCTTGTGCTCGATGTGCTTGGCGAGCGGCAGCGCGAGGCGCCACGAGCGAACCTCGAGCAAGAAAGGCGCGCCGCCGTACCCGCTGGCGAGGTGCTCGACGAAATACGGAAGCCCCGGAAATGCCGCGTCGCCGTACTTCGCGAGCACGAACGGGAGCTTCTTCGCGAGCACGCCGTACCAAGTCTTCTGTCCGCTGTTCCACGCTTCGAGCACGAGCGCGTCGGGGAGCGCCTCGTTCTTGTGCTTCACGAAGTCGACGTATTTCCCGTCGGCGCGCATCTTCGCGTAGTCGGCGAGCGTCTCTTCGGTCGCCGGTTTCTCGGGCACGGTGAACCATTTGAGCGCGCGCGCTTTCTCGCCCGCGGGCCAGTCGATCGCTTCGGGCACGTCGATTCGTTCGAGCGCGAGCTTGGTCGTCGGCTTTTTCGGTTTGTCCTCTTCGAGCCACGGCGGGCTCGCGAGCACGCGCGGCAGATCCCCCGGCGACGCTTCGTCCTCGGCCGCGATCGGATTGCTCGCCGCGCGGTGCGCGCCCGTCAGCACCTCGCGCGCGATCTTGGCCGCGCGACCTTTGATGCTGCCGATGCTCGCGAGCGCCGTCTCGGCGAAATGCGGAAACCGCGCGAAGTACTCGAGCGCGTGCGGCCGCGACGAAGCTTGCGCCAGGAGCTTCGCCATCGGGACCGCCGCCGCCGGATCGTCGAACATCGCGAGCGCCTCGGCGACGTTGCGCGCGTGCCATCGATCGAACGGCGCGTCGGCCATCGCGACGAGCACCGGGAGCATCGCGTCGCCGAAGCGGTCGAGCAGCGGGAGATAATTCCACGCGCTGTTCTTGTGGGCGACGAGCTTCTGCGCGAGCTCGAAGTCTGTGACGATGACGTTGAGCGCGGCCGGCTTTCGCGCCGCGCTGCCGAGCCACGCGCGGCACGCCTCGTTGCACCAATCGATCTCCTCGAAGAACGTGTACGCGAGCGTCGTCCTGAGCCCGAGGTTCGCGCTCGGCCATGCGGCGCGCGCGATTTCCTTGCATTCTGCATGTACTTCGTCGGGCGCGGCGAGCACGATGTCGCGCCACTCGACGTCGACGTGCTCGCTCTCCGGCGGCGCCGCGACGAGCCGAAACGGATCGTTGCCGCTCGCCCACCGCGGGACCACCGCGAATTCGCGCGAGCGGACGTGCGCCGCGAACGCCTTCGCCGTCGGCAGCGACGCGCGGAGGAGCGGCACGCCGCGGTTGTAAGCGTGCTTCACGATCATCGCGGCGAGCGCGCCGGCGACGTCGCGGTCCTCGAGCACGGGCGGCTCGTCGACCGAGACGATCGTCTGACACTTCTCCATGAGCGCGGCGAGCTCCGGCGTCGTCAGCGAGCGACCTTTGACGAAGGTCGCCTCGATCGGGTCCCACTTGTTGCGCATCGCAAACGATTTGCGCACCGCCTCCCAAATCGTCTTCGCGTCGCCGACCGGCGGCGGCGAGGCTTGCTCGCGTGTTCGGCTCGGAAGCGCTTTGCGCGCGCCTTCGGTCCAGACGATCGGCACGAAGGGAGGATAGCGATCATCCCGCATCGCGTGAAACGAAGATGGCGCGAGACGTCAAATCTTTGGCGCGTGGGAGCACGAGGCTCGACGTGCCGTCGCCGTGGGTGCTCGCATGCGTTCGAACGAAGTCATCGCAATCGTCGCGTGCTCGTCGCCGCCGCAGCGCGACGACGTCGCGCCCGACAGCGCGGCCCCTCCTTCCGAGCTGCAGCACGTCGTCATCGACTTCGACGAGCTCGCCGCGTGGACGCCGGTGAGCACGCAGTACGCGCAGTGGGTGACGTTCACGACCGACTCGGGCAGCGAGTGCGACGCGGACGTCTACGCGCAAGAAGACGGCTCGTCGGCGCCGAATTACTTGGCGTGCGGAAACTATCCTGACTTCCAAGCGAACATCGATTTGAAGTTCACCGCGCCCGCGCAAAACCTAGAGCTCACCGCGGTCGGCATCAACTCGGACGGCGCACCGGGCACGATCAGCATCTTCCAAAACGGATCCTCGACCCCGGTCGACGAATGAGCTCGCGTTTTGCGACGGCGTCAGAAACCGTGCGTGCAAACGCTGAATTCGGCGCCGAGCGTCCCGCAAAAATCCCCGTTCTCGCATGGCTCGAATCGGTGCAGACACGCGCGCACTCTTTGTCCTCGCATGCGTTCGCGCAGCGGCCCGCCGAGATGTCCGCGTCCGTCGTGCCGCAATCCGCATGCGAGGTGCAAGGCCGCGTGCACGTCGTCTTGGCGCCACAAAACCCCTGCGGAATGGACTCCGCGCAAGTCGCGTCGATCGAGCACGCAGACCCCACCGTCGGCGCGGACGAGCACGCGATCACGAGCCCGATCACACCGAGAACGAACGGCCTCCGCGCGTGACGCATGACCTCGCGATGAATGTTTAGCCGATCATGCCTTCGAGGGCGCCTCGCAGCTCGTCGAGCGCGGCTTGCTCGCGGAATTTGCCGTCTTTCTCTTTGCGCTTTTCGAAGTACTTGCTCGTCTGCGCGCCGACCTCGCTCGACGCGGCGACCCAGAGCGGCGTATCGGCGCCCTCGGCGGGCGAAACCGCGAAGAGCTTCGCCGAGAGGTTGATCATCGTCGCGGTGAAGCCGTGCGCGTTTTGGTTGAAGTCGGTCTTCACGAACCCGGGCGCGGCCGCGTTCACCGAAACGCCGTCCTTCTCGAGGTCGGCGGCCGACATCCACGTCACCATGCGGAGCGCGAGCTTCGACTGGTTGTAAGCCTTGAAGCCGTCGAACTTGCGCGTCTTCCACTCGAGATCTTTCACGTCGTAGTCCGACGCGAACGACGAGACGACGTTGACGACGCGCGACGGCTTTCCTTTGCCGAGCGCGGGCGCGAGGAGCTTCGTCAAAAGGTACGGCCCGATCACGTTGGTCGCGAAGGTCAGCTCGTGGCCGTCGGGGCTCTCGCGGCGATCGCTGAACCACGCGCCGGCGTTGTTCACCAAAATGTGGAGCGCGTCGTATTTCTGATCGAATTCTTTCGCGAACGAGCGAATCGACGCGAGGCTCGACACGTCGAGCGCCATCGTGCGGACCGCCTTCGGGTCCCTGGCTTCTTTCGCGAGCTCGATTTGGGTCGCCTCGGCCTTCGCCGGGTTGCGCGCGCCGAGCACCACGGTCGCGCCGAGCCGCGCGAGCCCTCGCGCGATCTCCTTGCCAATGCCGCCCGTCGCGCCCGTGACGAGCGCCGTTTTCCCCGTCAAATCCGCATCGATTTTGTGCTGAGCCATGACCAAGAGCGTGCGGCAGGGGGGCTTTACTTTCAATGTCCGGGCGTCCAGCATTCTTGTTCGGGCATCCATGGACGTCCTCTCCGACGTGCTCAACGCGCTGCGACTCGAAAGCACCGTCTTCGCGCACGGCGCGATCGCACGGCCCTGGGGCATTCGGACCGAGGCGCACGACGACTTCGCCTTCCACGTGGTCGCCGACGGCGACTGCTGGCTCGAGGTCGACGGCGTCGCACCGGTGAAGCTCGGCGCCGGCGACGTCGTCATCATCTCGCGCGGCCGCGGGCACGCGCTCCGCGACGAGCAAACGACGCGACCAATGCCGCTCGAAGAGTTCCTCTCCACCGGCGGCTTCGCGACGCGCACGTCGAAAGACGGCACCCGCCTCGTCTGCGGTTGCTTCCAGCTCGAGAGCTTGCCCGACGATCCGCTGCTCGCGTCGCTTCCGCCGGTGATGCACGCGCGCTCGCTCGTTCAGGAAGTCGGCTGGCTCGGTCAGACGATCGACGTGCTCGACCGCGAGTCGGCGAGCGAAGAGCCGGGCGCGCGCACGGTCGTGAACCGTCTCTGCGACGCGCTCTTCGTGTTCGTCTTGCGACGATTGCTGGCGGAGCTGCCGCAAGGCGAGAAGAGCTGGCTCCACGCGCTCGTCGACCCGCACCTCGGTCCCGCGCTGCGCGCGATCCACGAAAAACCGGCCGACCCGTGGACCGTCGCCGACCTCGCGTCGCGCGCGGGCATGTCGCGCTCGGCGTTCGCCGCGCACTTCGCCGGCGTCATCGGCGAAGCGCCGATCGAATATTTGAGTCGCTGGCGTCTCCGAAAAGCCGCGAGCATGCTCCGCGCGGGAAACGCGGGCATCGCCGAGATCGCCGCGAACGTCGGCTACGATTCGGAGGCGGCGTTCAGCAAGGCGTTCAAGCGTTCCATCGGCATCACGCCGGGCGCGTTCCGCCGCGGCGAGGTCGTCGCCGCCTAAACTTTCACGGCGGTCGCGACGTGCCGTCCGTGCTCGTGGCTCAGGAGCTTTTCGTCGCCGAGGAGCTCGCGCGCGAGCTCTTTCATCGTCGCGTCGCGAGCGAGCGTGAACCCGCGCGCACCGAGCCACCCGGCGAGCTCGCTCGGCTCGAACCCAAAACGAAACGGCTCACCGACGAGCCCGACGATCGCCGCGCCGGCACGCGCGCGAAGCGTCGGATTTTCGACGAGCGTCCGCTCCATGTACGTGAAGACGAGCCGCGAACCCGGCGCGCTGTACGTCGCGACCGCCGCGACCGAGTCGTCGATCGCGCGCGGCCGAAGGTACATCGTGACGCCCTCCCAAATGGTGAGCGTCGGCTTCGATGCGTCGTGACCGCGCGCGGCGAGCTCGGCCGGGAGCTCGGCGACCGGACGCTCCTCGAAGTTCCACGCGACGTATTCGGTCTTCGCGCCGACGTCGTTCGCGAGGACCGCGCGCTTGCGCGCCTGCGTCGCAGGATGATCGACTTCGAACACGGTAGCGCCCGCGAGCTCGCGCGCGAAGCGAAGCGCGCGGCAATCGAACCCGGCGCCGAGCAGCACGACTTGACGCCCACCGCCGCGCACGAACTCGCGCAGCACGTCGTCGATCGCGCGCGTGCGGAGCTGCATGTACACGATCGCGCGCCGCGGAAAGAGCGCCCGCGCGATGCGCGGCCGGTGAAAGAGCGGCATCGTCCGCGCGAAGCGCGCGCCGTACGGGTCCTCGGCGAGCCGCTCGCGCTCCGGCAAGAGCACGCCGAAGCTTCGCGCCGCGGCCACCCAAGCGGCCGTCATGCTCGGACGATTCCTCACGGAGCGCTCTATGCCACGACGCGTGAAATAAAGCGCGCCGTTCGAACGAACAGGCGCCATGAAAACGCTCCTCGCCTTCGCCCTCCTCGCTTGCGCCGCTTGCTCCGAGTCGACCGCCGACGCGCCCATCGTCGCAGCCGGCATGGACCGGGGACCTGCCGTATCGGACGACGCGCCCGCCGCGCGCGCGCACGTCGCGCTCGATCGCGAGCCCGCGTGGCGCGAGCCCGCGATGCACCCGCACATCGTTCATCGCGAAGGCGACTGGGTCGTCTGCGCGCAATGCCGCTAGGGATACATGCACTCGCACGAAAGCACGCCCGCGTCGGCGACTTGGCATCCGCCGCACTGGCAGAGCGACTCGGCGCACGGGCACGCGAGCGTGCCGTTGCACGAGTCCGGCAGCTTCGTGCACGTGTACGTCGTCGAGAGGCCGTTGCAACACCCGGTCGTGTGCGTCCCGTCCGGGCAAATGCCCGCGTCGTCCGGCATCTCGCACGCGCCGCCGCCGGCCGTGAGGACGACGCACGCTTCGCCCTCGCCGCACGTTTGGCCGTTGCATTCGACCGAGCCGGTTTGTTTCTGCTGCTGAGAGTCGGTGCCGGCGTCGTCGCCGCCGAGGTTCGTGACCGCGCCGCCGCACGCGACGAGGGCGACGAAAGACAAAAGAACGATGCGCATGCGCCGGCCTTAGCAGGACACGTGCCGCGCGCAGGTGCGCGATTTCGCGTCGACCGGCGCTGCCAGGCTGTGCCGTCGCCGGGCGGCGATGTACGCCGTGCAACCACTGATTTCATGGGGCGCGGTTGTGATCGCGTGGCGTTCGTGCTGCAGTCGAATCGATGAAGCGCACGCTGATGGCGCTGCTGGTTTTCGCAGCCGCTTGCTCGCAGGGCCCGACCACCACCACGACGGGCCCCAACCCCGGACCGCCCGAGGGCGTCCAGCCGACCGGCGGCGCACCCGTGCCGAGCGGCTGGCTCTACACGCAAGACGCCAAGATCTACCTCTCCGACGGCACCAAGGGGACCGCGTGGGTCGGTCGCGGCGTCAACGCCGACGACGTCTTTCTCTGCGGCTACAACAGCTCGCTCTGGATGTCCTCGCCCGAATCGACGCTCCAGACGCTCGGCTCGCACATGGTCGCGGATTGGAAGGCGAAGTTCGTCCGCGTCTCGCTCGGCATGAACAGCTTCGCGACCAAGGCGAGCTGGACCTCGGGCGATCCCGCTGCTTACAAAACGCCGATGACGTCGATGATCAACGCGCTCGGCGCGACCCCCGGCGTCTACGTGCTCGTCACGCTCCGAAGCGACGACACGATGAACGACGCCGGCGGCGACGACGCGACCTTCCTCCCGACGGCGGCCACCGACGCGACGTATCAGGCGCTCGTCGACACGTTCGCGCACTCGAATTTCGTGCTCTTCGGCGTCAGCAACGAGCCCGGCGGAAACGTGCTTTCGAACGACGCGATCCGTGCCGCGATGGATCACGCGGTCGCGACGATCCGCGCCGAAGAAGACAAGCTCGGCGTCCCGCACCACGTCGTCTCCGTGCAAGGCAACGACTGGACGAGCGACATCTCGTTCTACGCGAGCGATCCGCTGCCGTACGACAACGTCGTCTACGAAGTGCACGGCTACCCGCCGCCCGCGTCGTCGTACACGTACGCGAATCTTCCGGTCATCGTCGGCGAGTACGGCAACCTCGCGAACGCGAGCTCGTTCTTCGCGGACATCGAGCAGAAGGGGATCCCGAGCCTCGCGTGGGATTTCGACCCGTACAGCGACTGCGCGCCGGACCTCCTCACGATCAACCAGAGCGCGTCGAACCTCGTGCCGACCGCGTGGGGCACGACCGTGAAGACGTACCTCTTGGCGCACTGATCAAGAGATCCACGTCATCTCGTCTTTCGTGACGGTCCACACGCCGGCGGCGCGCTCGAGCGTGTAGACGTTGCCCGACGCGGAGAGGCCCGCTTCGTAGTAGCCGCCGCTCACTTGCGCGTGGTCGGCGTCGGTCCACGAGATCGAATCGATGCGAAACGCGAGGCCGCGTTTCCCCGTCGCGCGCTCGGTGACGCCGTTTCGCGCGTCTTCGGTGCAGCCGCGCCCGGCGACGACCGGGGTTTTGTTCGACGAAAAACGCGCGAGGAACGCCGGCGGCGGGTCGGCGTTTTTTTCGAAGTGGATGCAGAAGACCTGCGCGGTCTGCTGCGCGCCGGAGGCGTTCTTTTTGAACATGTGACGGAGCACGGCCTCGCGGAGATCGTCGTCGTTCTTTTGCGGCGGCGCAGGTGTCGACGGCGGGGGCGGCGGCGGCGGCGCCGGCGGCGCCAGGGCGGCCTGCGACGCTTGCGGCGCGGCGGCGTCCGAGTCGGGCGAGATCGCCGGCGAGAGCGGCCGCGAACATCCGGCGGCGAGGAGCAAGAGGACGGCGACGCGCATGCGTCGATCGACACGCACGCGAACGCGAGCTTGGGTGCGCCTGGCCTGCGGGCCGGCCCGGGCCTGGCCGGGCCACGTCGATCCAGCGAAAAATAGGCATTTTGTGACGGCACACGCGTCGCAATGCCGGTGCGCATGCTCGCCATGGCGCTCAGCTCGAGCCTCCTCGGTCTCACCGCGACGCCCGTGCGCGTCGAGGTTCAAGCGACGCGCGGCATCCCGTCGTTCGAGCTCGTGGGCTTGGCCGAAGCCGCGGTGCGCGAGAGCCGCGTCCGCGTGAAGAGCGCGCTCGCGCAAGTCGGCGTCGATTTGTCCGAGTACCGCGTCATCGTCAACCTCGCGCCGGCCGACGAGAGAAAGTTCGGGAGCGGCTTCGACCTCGCGATCGCCGCGGCGACGATGGCGGCGCTCGGCGTCGTGCCGGCCGAATCGATCGAGGGGCTCTTGTTCCTCGGCGAGCTCGCGCTCGGCGGCGGCGTGCACGCGGTTCGCGGGGTCTTGCCGAAGCTCCTCGGCATGCGCCGGCACGTGCGCGGGGCCATCGTTCCGCGCGCGAGCGAGCACGAAGCGGCGCTCGTCACCGGCATGGACGTGCGGACCGTCGTCACGCTCGACGAGCTGCGCCAAGGGCTCGAGCACGGCGCGCTGCCGAAGGCGCGGGCCAGTGCTTCGCCGGTCGAGCCCGCGCTCGCCGACGATCTCGCGGACGTGCGCGGTCAAGCGGCGGCGCGGCGCGCGCTCGAGATTTGCGCGGCGGGCGGTCACAACTTGCTGCTCATCGGTCCGCCCGGCGCGGGCAAGACGATGCTCGCGCGGCGGATGCCGAGCATCCTCCCGCCGCTCGACGCCCCCGAGGCGCTCGAGGTCACTGCGATTCACAGCGTCGCCGGTATGCTCGGGCCGGCGCGCGGCATCTTGCGCTCGCGGCCGTTTCGGGCGCCGCACCACTCGACGAGCGAAGCGGGTCTCGTCGGCGGCGGCGACGTGCCGCGCCCGGGCGAGGTGAGCCTCGCGCATCACGGCGTTCTCTTTCTCGACGAGCTGCCCGAGTTCCGTCGCGGCGCGCTCGAGTCGCTGCGCCAGCCGCTCGAGGATGGCGCGGTCACGGTCTCGCGCGCGCAGGGCCGCGCGACTTTTCCCGCGCGTCCGCTCTTCGTCGGCGCGATGAACCCGTGTCCGTGCGGTTTCTACGGCGATCCGTCGGGGCGGTGCGACTGCCCGCTCGAGCGCGTCCGCGCGTACCGCGCGCGCCTCAGCGGCCCGCTGCTCGATCGCATCGACGTTCACGTTCGGCTCCCGCCGGTCGGCGTCGCCGCGCTGCGCGCGCAGACCCGCGGCGAAGCGAGCGCGATGGTGCGCGAGCGCGTGCATCGCGCGCGGGTCCTCCAGCACGAGCGCCGCCGCGCGCTCGATCTCGGGAGCAGCCTGAACGCGTTCCTGAACGCACGCGACGAGAACCGCGCGCTACGCCTTGGCCCCGCGCCCGAGCGTCTCGCCAACGCCGCCGTCGAGCGCCTCGGTCTCTCGGCCCGCGCTCACGCCAAGGTCCTGCGCGTCGCGCGAACCATCGCCGACCTCGCCGGCAAGGAAGAAATCGGCGCCGACCACGTCGCCGAAGCCGTCGGCCTCCGCGTGCTCGACCGCAAGAGCGCGGACCAAGCCGCCGCATGAAGAGCTCGCGCGACGATCGTGTCGCGCAGGTCGTGTCTGACACTTTC
Source organism: Polyangiaceae bacterium (assembly GCA_036488725.1). Classification (GTDB taxonomy): domain Bacteria; phylum Myxococcota_A; class Polyangia; order Polyangiales; family Polyangiaceae; genus DASXHD01. The sequence goes on from DASXHD010000011.1 coordinate 105,625, forward strand.
ACATTCGAAGGAGAAAACGAAAATGCTCGAGCAAATCGCAGAAAAAATGCGCGTCTTGAAATCGGTCATCGGCAGCGTCGAAAAACAATTCGGCAAAGGCGCGATCATGACCCTCGGCGACGAGGCCGATCACGAACCCGTGTCGACCATCTCGACCGGCTCGGTCGCCCTCGATCTCGCGACGGGCGTCGGCGGCTATCCGCGCGGACGCGTCGTCGAGATTTACGGACCGGAGTCGAGCGGCAAGACGACGCTCGCGCTCCACGCCATCGCCGAAGCGCAAAAGGCAGGCGGCGTCTGCGCGTTCATCGACGCCGAGCACGCGCTCGACGTCCAATACGCGCGCGGCATCGGCGTCGACACGGAGCGGCTGCTCGTCGCGCAGCCCGACACCGGCGAGCAGGCGCTCGAGATCGTCGAGACGCTCGTGCGATCGGGCGCGATCGATCTCGTCGTCGTCGACTCGGTCGCCGCGCTCACGCCGAAGGCCGAAATCGAGGGCGAAATGGGCGATCAGCACATGGGCCTGCAAGCGCGTCTCATGAGCCAAGCCCTGCGCAAGCTCACCGCGATCACGCACCGCACCGGGACGGTGATCGTCTTCATCAACCAGCTGCGGCAGAAAATCGGCGTCGTCTTCGGCAACCCCGAGACCACGACCGGCGGCAACGCGCTCAAGTTCTATGCGTCGATGCGCCTGGACGTTCGCCGCATCGGTCAGGTGAAGAACGGCGACGAGATCGTCGGAGGCCGCACGCGAGTGAAGCTCGCAAAAAACAAAATGGCTCCGCCGTTTTGTGAAGCGGAGTTCGAGATCCGTTACGGCACGGGCGTCGACACGCTCGGCGAGCTGCTCGATCTCGGCATCATGCGCGGGCTCGTCGAGAAGAACGGCAACCACCACGCGTTCGGCGGAACGGCGCTCGGCAACGGGCGCGAGCGATCGCGCGAGTCGCTCGGCGCGAGCCCGGAGATGCAGCTCCAGCTGCGGCAGGCGATCTTCGCGTCGGGCCCGGTGAAGCCGGGGCGACGAACCGAAGCGGAGGCGTGAAGCGCGCCGGCGCCCCGAGGGTGACGGATCATCCTCGGGGCGCGAGGAGCTTGCGGAGCGTCGCGGCGCCGGCGGCGTAGTCGATCTCGAGCCCGAGGTCGGTCGCGACGCTCACGCCGAGCGTGAGGACGAGCAGCATCTCCGCGAGCGGGCGCGCGCGGACGTCGCGAAGGACCGAGCCGTCCTTCTGTCCCGCGCGAGCGCCATCGGCGAGGCGATCGAGCGCGCGGTATTGGAGCGCGTTGTACTTCTTGCGGATGGGCGCCGCCGTCGCGCACGCCGTGAGCGTGTGGTGGAATTTCCAGCGCGACGTCCCGACGGCCTCGGGCACGCCCGCGAGCACCGCAGCCACGAAACGATTGATGGTCTCTCCCAGCGCGGGAGACGCGCCGTCGGGAAGGAGCGCCGCTTTGAAATCGCCGAGCACGCGCTCGACCACCGCCGCCACCAGATCGTCGCGATCGCGGAAATGCACGTAGAACGCTCCGCGCGTGAAGCCCGCGCGATCGCAGATCGCGTTCAAGCTCGCCGCTTCGATGCCCTTCTCGGCCATCTCGGCGGCTGCAGCGCGCACGAGCGCGTCGCGCGTCTCCCGCTTTCGCTCGTCACGCGCCACCTTTTTCTTCATCGAGGCTTGACGTACTGGGTTGTATGTGAAAATCAATGTTGCATACCAACCGGTATGTGAAAGGATTCGTGACCTTCGCGGCCGTGTGGGCATTGCCTTTGCGTGGGATCTCGGGCGCTAGATGCATGACCGGCGCCTGTTTCGGCTGGTGCACCGCGTTCATCATCGCTCGCACGACCCGTCGCCGTGGGCGGCGTACGCGTTCGGGCCCATCGAGGCGCTCGGAACGTGACGGGCGCCGGGGACCGGTGGATGGGCACGACGCACCCCGCTTACGAGGCGACGTTCGCGAGGTCACGCGGACGTGAACACCTCGGCCGACGCGAGCGTTCTATGCTCGAGGTCACTCATGAAACGCTCGCTCCTCGTCTTGGCCGTTCTCGAAGCTGCATGCGCGTCGCCGAGCGCAACCACCACGGGGACGTCGGCGACCCCGCGAGCGAGCGCAGCGCCGCCCGCGCCGAGCGCAGCTTGCGTCGCTGCACGTGCGACGCGGAGCGAGGCGACGAGCCTCGACACGGGGGGCCACGCGACGCTCGCGCTCGCTAAGCTCGACGAGGCCAACGCAGCGTGTCCGGCGGAGCGCGCGACGAGCGCCACGCTAGAAGCGAAGCTCCTCGCCGACAATTTGAAGTGCTCGGCCGTTCGCGCGCTGCCGGCGGACGGGCCCGGCGTCAAGGACGCGCTCGCGGCGTGCGTCGCGCTCGAAGCGGCGTCCGCCGGAACCGCCCTCTCGATGCGCGCGAAGATGCACGAGGCCCACGCCGCCGAGCGCGCGAAGGATTGGGCGCGCGCGAAATCGCTCTATCTGGCCGCGTGGGGCGAGCTTCACCCGAACCCTCGCGCGATCGAGTCGGCCGCGCGCATGGCCGCGCTCGGGGGCGACGCCGCCGAATCGCGCCGGCTTCGCGATCGCGCGCTCCTCGAGGCCGAAGCGAGCGAGCACGCGGTCGCCGAGCTCACCGAGCGCGTGCGCGTCGTGCGCGGCTCGCCGCATTTGTCGGGGACGACGCTCGTCCTCGCCGACGGCGGAAACGTCGTCGAGCGCGATCTCGCCACCGGCGAGCTCCGCGTGCTCGTCGCGGGGCCCAAGGCGGACGTGACGCTCCTCTCGCCGGGCGGAACGATCGCGGTCAGCCGCGGAAACAACTATCTCAGCAACGACGTCTCGGTTTGGGACGCGCTCACCGGCGAGCTTCTCCTGAAAACTTCGAACGTCACCGACCTCGCGGTGTCGCCGGACGACACGCGGCTCGTCGTTCGCCTGGCTCGCGGCGACAAGGACACCGACGACCACGCGCGCGTCTTCGACCTCGCGACCGGCGCAGTCGTCTCGAAGCTCAGCGGCCAGTGGTCCAACGGGCACATGTTCTTCGCGCCCGACGCGGCGCACCTCTTCATCTTCGGCGAGCAGCCCGACCAGGGCTTCCACGAGTGGTCGATCGACAAAGGCGCGCCGACGGGGCTGAGCCTCGCGTCGACGTTCGGCACGGCGGGAGTGTCCGCGGACGGGCGGTACGTCGCGTATACCGAAGCGCTCTCCGACGGCGTGCCGCTGCACGTCCGCGATCTGGTCGCGCGCAAAGACGTCGCGCAATGGACGGGAAACTTCCACAGCGTCACCGCGCTCGCGATTTCGCCCGACGGCACGAGCCTCGCGACCGGCTCGCTCAGCTCGCTCCGGCTTTGGGACGTCGCGAAGAAGAAGCAGACGTTCAAGGACGCGACCGGCTACGCGAGCCACGGGGTCGCGTCCGATGACGAGACGCAGTTCGGGTACTCCGACGACGGCAAGACGATGATCCTCGCCGGTCGAGGGCTCGCGACGACGTGGGACGTCGCGACCGGCACGCAAAAAGAGGTCACGACCGAGCAGCCGGCGAAGAAGGTGCTCCGTGTCGTGCCCGCTCCGGACGGCGCGGCCGTCATCCTCGAGGACGAAGTGCGCATCGTGCCGGAGCACGGCGAGCCGCGGACGGTGTGCCGCGGATTGCAGACGCCATACAGCGGGATCATCGGGCCGATCGCGATCGCGTTCTCGTCGAGCGGGAAGTCGTTCGCATGCGCGATGTCGGACGGTTGGGTCCACGTGCTCGACGCTTCGACGTGGAAGGAGACGACGGTCGTGAAACGCGGCGCGGCATCGACCAGCGCGCGGCCCGTCGATCTCGTCTTTTCTCCCGACGACAAAACGCTGACCGTCGTCAGCAACACCGGATGGATCGTCTACGACGCGTCGAACGCGAAGGTCGCGAGCCGATTTTCATTCAAGCACCCGGCGGTCGGCCTCGCGCCGCGGCACGCGCGCTTCGACGACGGATCGTTCGCGGTGCGCGCGTGGAACGGCGCGATCGCGCTCTTCGGCAAGGACGGCGCTTTCGTGCGCGACGTGAAGCTCGACTTCGGCGCGCCGATCGACGTGCTCGACGCGTTCTCGAGCGACGGGACCGCGTACGCGGTCGCGATCGGAAAGGCGCTCCACGTCGTCGACCTCGCGTCGGGCGCGGCGCGCGTGGTCGAGCTGCCGAGCGTGCCCAAATCGCTCGCGCTGTCGCGCGACGGGAAAGCCATCGCGGTGGCTGGCGCGGACAAAGTCGTATCGCTCGTCACCGCCGCCGGCGTCGCGCCGCTCGCGACCGGCACGCGCGCGTGGATGGCGGGAAATTCCGTCCTCGTCGCGCAGAGCGACGACACGCTCGCCGTGCTCGGCCTCGACGGCAAAGCGGGGCCCGTGCTCGAGCTCGACCCCGACGGCGTCGTCGCGCGCGCGGGCGCCGCGTTCGAGGTTCGCGGCAAACCCGAGCTCGAGTGCGTCGTCGGCAAGACGTTCCTCGAGCGCGAGACGTGTGTCGATCGCGCCAAGACCGGCCTGGTCGACGCGTGGATCGCGAGTACGATCGGACGATGATCGAGCCGCTCCCGCTCTCTGCGTCGGACGCCGCGCGCCGCGCCCACTATGTCGACGTCGAAGCGCGCATCGCCTCGCTCCTCGAGGACGAGACCGATTGGGTCGCGGCGATGGCGACGGTCGCGAGCGAGCTCCACTGGGCGTTCGACTACTTCGACTGGACCGGGTTTTACCGGGCCGTCAGCGACTCGCTCCTCGTCATCGGTCCGTATCAGGGCGGCCACGGGTGCTTGCGCATCGAGTTTTCCCGCGGCGTGTGCGGCGCCGCAGCGCGTACGAGAACGACGCAGCTCGTGCCCGATGTCGACGCGTTCCCCGGGCACATCGCGTGCTCGTCGGCGACGCGCTCCGAAATCGTGGTGCCGATCGTCGCGCCGAACGACCGCCTCCTCGGCGTGCTCGACGTCGACTCAAACGAGCCCGCCGCGTTCACGGCCGCCGACGCGGAGTCGCTCGAGCGAATCTGCGCCGACCTCGGCCGACGCTTCGCGCCGTGCGCTCCCGACTTCAGTGCGTGAGGTTCGCGATCATTCCGAGGCGCTCGGCTTCGATTTCCTGGCGCGTGCGGAAACCGAGGCGGCGCAAGATTGCAGCCGGCGGACACCAGCCGATCGTCGCGTACGCGACCATCGCCCCGATCTGCGCGCCGAGCGGCACGCGGTAGAGACGCTTCCCGCGGCGCGCGAGGATCAGCGCCGCGGCGCCCATGAACGCGAACGGCACGAGGATCGCGCGATCGATGTCCCATTCGCGGTCGAGGTGATGCAAGCGCTTGCGCGCCCACAGCGGATCGTCTGCGGCGCGCTCGAGCCGGCGCTCGAGCTCGGCGTCGAGACGCGCGGCGATTTTCTTGGAGCCGCGTTTGCGGACGCGATCGCGGCTGCGGAGCTGGAGTAGACCGAGCATGCCCCCTAGCCAAGCAACGCCGATGCCGTAGGATCGCGGCCGTGAGCTCGCCCTTGAGGCGCGCCGAGGCGCACGATCACGCGACCGTGGTGCGCGTCCTCGCCCGCGCGTTCGCGAATGATCCAGTTGCAAACTACATGCTTCGTCCGGGCGGCCATGCGCGCGCGTTCGGCGCGTTTTTTCGGCACGCGGTGCTGCCGCACGGCGAAGCTTGGCTCGACGAGCGCGGAGGCGTCGCCCTTTGGACGCCGCCTGGGAAGTGGAGCACCAGCGCGCTTCATCTGCTCGCGATGGGTCCGGCGCTGCTCTCCGCGGTCGGCGCGACGCGGGTCGTCGGACGCGCGCGCGCGGCGCAGCGCGTTCAAGACAAGCACCCGAAAGAGCCGCACTGGTATCTCTTCGCGATCGGCGTCGACCCCGAGCAACAAGGTCGCGGCATCGGCTCGGCGCTCCTTCGCGCCGTGCTCGAGCAGTGCGACTCGCGTCGCGAGGCCGCGTACCTCGAAGCGTCGACCGAGACGAACGTGCGTCTCTACGAACGCCACGGCTTCGCCGTGACCGAGGAGTTTCGCATGGCCACGGATGCGCCGCCGATGTGGCTCATGTGGCGCGAGCCGCGCAAACTTTGACTTTGCGCGCGCGGCAACGCAATCGGCCCAAACCAGCGCTACTCATGTGCGGCGCGATCGACGAGGTTCCGCGCCTGAGGTGACTTTCGATGAAGTCTTTGATTGGGCTCTTTGGCTTTGCCGTCGTCGTCGCGCTCGGCTGTAGCAACGCGTCGACCGGCAGCGGAGCGATCGGCGAAGCGTGCACGGCCAACACCGACTGCGCGAGCGGCACGTTCTGCTCCGTCGACGATCCGGGCGGTCAGTGCTTGAAGAATTGCGCGGCGGCGTCGGACTGCCCAAGCGGCAGCGTCTGCACCGACGAAGGCAAGTGCTACAAGTCGTGCTCCGGCGCGTCCGATTGCACGCGCGCGGGCTACGCGTGCGTGACCGCGAGCTCGATCACGAATCAAGCGGTGACCGATTGCGACGTCGCTGGCGACTGATCGTGGCGGCGAGCGCGCTGCTCGGATGCGGGAGCAGCGCGCCGCTCGTCAACGGCTGCGATCCAGGCGCCGCGCAAGATCTCACGGCGCAAGCGGTGGTCACGATCCAATTCGGCGGCAGCGCCGGCTTCGCGTATTCGCCCGCGTGCGCGAAGGTGAAGACCGGAACGCCGGTCACGTTTTCGGGCGATTTCACGCTGCACCCGCTCGTCGGCGGAAGCGCGACGCGCGCCGCAGCGACGCCCGACCCGGCGAGCCCCGTCGCGGCGAGCTTCGTCGCGGGCGCACCCGGAACGTATCCTTATTACTGCGCGAACCACTTCGGCTCGGGGATGATGGGCGCGATCTTCGTCGAGCCCTAACGCACGGCGCGAATGGCCTCGTCGACGCACGCGAGGACGCGCCGCGCGTGCTCGAGAAAAACGCGGCCGCGCGGCAGAAGCTGCATGCCACGCGAGGTGCGCGCGAAGAGCGGCGCGCCGAGCTCGTCTTCGAGCGCACGGATCTGCCGGCTGAGCGGCGGCTGGCTCACGTGCAAACGCGCGGCCGCGCGGCCCACGTGACCCTCTTCTGCGACGGCGACGAAATAACGAACTTGCTGGAGGCTCACCCCGAGAGCATAGCGCAGCGGCCCCAGATCCAAACGGTATTGGACGCCGTCGCGCCGCGCGATGACGATTCGCGCATGGTCGCCATTCTGAATGCGCGCGAGATCGAAGCGATGCGGCGGGCAGGGGAAGCGGCGGCGGCGACGCTCGCGCACGTCGGGGAACGACTTCAGCCGGGTGTGACGACGGCGGACGTCGATGCGTGGGTGCGCGCGCACACCGCGGCGCTCGGCGGCATCCCGAGCCAGCTCGGTTACCAAGGATTTCCCGCCGCCGTTTGCACGAGCCGAAACGACGTCGTCTGCCACGGCATCCCGCGGCCCGATGAAACGCTCGCGGACGGCGACATCGTGAACGTCGACGTGACGACGATGCTCGGCGGATTTCACGGCGACACGTCGGCGACGTTCGTCATCGGTGAGGCTTCGCGCGAGACACGTGACCTCGTCGCGATCGCACGCGCGTGCCGCGACGCGGGCATCGCCGTCGTCCGCGAAGGCGCGCGCCTCGGTGACGTCGGCGCCGCGATCGAAGAAACTGCACGCGCGGCCGGCGTCTCGGTCGTGCGCGATTACGGCGGGCACGGCATCGGACGAAGCATGCACATGGACCCGCACGTGCCGCACGTCGGAACGCGCGGCGCCGGAATGCGTTTGCGCGCCGGCATGGCCATCACCATCGAACCGATGATCAACGCGGGAGGACCCGGCGTTCGCGTGCTCTCGGACGGATGGACCGTCGCGACCGCCGACGGCTCGCGCTCCGCTCAGTTCGAGCACACCGTGATCGTCACGAAGGGCGGCTGCGAGATCACGACGCTTGGCGCGACGGCTCCGGATCGCGCGACGACTCTCCCGTCGTGTCGAGCGCGGCCTTGAACAGGATCGGCCCGAAGAGCTCGTTCATCGCGATGGTCGCGACCGCGAGCGCTTTGAACGCGGTGCCGAATCGCGGGTTCGCGCGCTCGATCGACGACGCGATGCCGAGCGCGACGCCCGCTTGCGACACGAGCCCCGCCCATCCCCAGCGGCGGAGCTCGGGCGGATCTTTCGCGAGACGCGTGCTCGCCGCGTTCGCCGCGTAGGTCACCGTGAGGCGCCCGAGGAACAAGACGAGCGCCGCCGGCCAGAGCTTTCGCAAGAGCGGCAGATCGAGATCGGCGCCGGCGGTCGCGAAAAACAAAACGTAGACGACGCTGCCCATGTCCTCGATGGCGTGGAGGAGCTTTCTGCCTTGGCTCGAGAGATTCTGTACGAGAAAACCCGCGACGAGGAACGTGAGCAGCGGCTCGAATTGGAGATAACGGATCACTTCGGTGAAGCCGAAGCCGAGCGCGCCGAGGACGACCAGGAAGCTCCGGGTGATCCACTTGAGGTACGCGACGATGAGCAGGCCGAGCGAAGTGCCGAGCGCGATGCTCCCGATGATCTCGTGGCCGAGGTGATCGAGCGCGACCATCGAGAACGCGCCGCCCGCCTCGACGAGCGGCTTGGTGAGCGCGATGACCGCCGCGGCGAGCACGATGACGACGACGTCGCTCAGCATGACGAACGCGAGCGTTTGATTCGCGATGCGGCCGTGCGCGCGCGTCTGCGAGAGGATCGCGAGCACCGCGGCCGGGCTGCGCGTGATGCCCATCACGCCTTCGATGAGACAGATGCCGATCAAAAACGAACTGCCGTTGCCGCGCACGAAAGGAACGAGCGGCGACACCGCCGCGAAGACGAGCGCCATGCAGACGAGCACGACGAAGCACTGCATGATCGTCGTCCACACGAGCGAGCGCGCGCGCTCTTTGAGCATGTCGATGCGCAGCTCGGCGCCGCCGGCGAACGCGATGAGCGCGAGCGCAAGACCGTTGACCGCGGTGAGCTCCTCGACCGAATCGTGCCGGACGATGTCGAGCACGTGCGGGCCGGCGACGACGCCGATGGCGAGATACGCCGTGAGGTGCGGGATGCGCAACGGCTCGAGGAGCTCGCTCGCGAGCGTTCCGCCGACGAGGAAGAGGCCGAGCGCGGCGACGGTCGCGCCCTCGGTCGAGAGACGCGTCGTCGTCCAGAGGAGCGCGAAGGCGGTCGCGAGGCCGAGGAGCTGCAGCGTGCGCGTGACGACGCCGCGGCGTGGGGCGAGCGCGACGCTGCTCATGACGCTTCCTCCGGCGCGAGCGGCGGCGGATGAATCGAGCGTTCGGGATGAAGCTCGCCCACGCGGCGCAGCGCAGCGCGAAGCGCCGGCGGTCCCACGAGCTCGCCGGCGACGCAGAGCGCGGCCGCGACGGCGAGCACGGTATCGCCGACCGGCCCGCGGAACGTCGTCGCGCAAACGAGGCCGATGCACATCGTGAGCGAGCCGGAGCTCAACATGCCGAGGCCGAGCGAGCGGCCCGCTCGCCGCGCTTCGGCGTTCACCGCGACGAGCACGCGCGCGAGCAAGAGCTTGCTGACGACGCGCGCGCCGAGCACGACGCCGAAGATGGAGACCGTGTGGATGATCTCGTGGGGCTGAATGCGCACGCCGCAGACGATGAGCAGCGGCAGGAGCGCGCCGCGCTCGGTCGGCGCGAGCATCCCGCGGATGTCGCCGGCGTGACGCGACACGAGCACGAGCACCGCGCCGATCAAGAACGAGACGACGACGTACGCGAGCCCGACCGTCGCCGAGACGCCGATGCCGAGGAGCGAAATGCCAAGCACCGTGCCCCAGCTCTCGCGCAGCCGAAACTCGCGTCCGAGGAGCAGCGCGCACAGCACGCCGAGCACGACGCCGAGGCTCACGGTGATGCTCGCGACGCGCGCCGGACCGAGCCAGTGGATCTTCGAGCCGCCCGCGAGGCCGAAGAGCGCGACGAGGATGCCGATGGGCACGAGATCTTCGGCGCACGCGATGTCCTCGAGCAAATCGATGAGCGGGCCGGTCGCGCCGTAACGCTCGCGCACCCATCGCATCGCGTGACGCGTCGTCTCGCAGGAAATCGCAGCGAGCGCGAGCGCGAGGACGAGACGATCCGGCACGAGCTCCGGCGCGACGCGCGGGAGCGCGTACCAAACGGCGGCGAACACGCTCGCGGCGGTGACGAGGCCCCACGGCAGCGCGACGAGCACGCGCCCGAATCGAACGCGCCCGCGGCTCGTGCACGCGTACTGCACGCCCGCGGTGAGCATCAACCACGCGAGGCCGACGGTCACGACTGACTGCACCGCGTCGATGAGCGAGCCCGACACGACGCCGAGCACCTGCGGCCCGACGACGACGCCGAGCACGACCCACTCGACGCTCGACGGCAGACCCACGCCGCTCACCGAACGCTCGCCGCCGACCAAAAAGCTCCCGAGGTACGCGACCAAGAGGAGCCCCATGAGAAGGAGCAGCGAGGACATCTCAGCTTCCGCGGCCGCGGCCGAGCGTGATGCCTGCTTCGCGCAGCGCGCGCGCGATGACCGTCGCGGGGTCCGGCTCGTCGAGCGCGCGCTTCGCGACGATTTCGTAGCGCGCGCCGTCGGCGTCGATCGCGAGGAGCCGCACGCGCGGCTCGCCGTGCTTGCTCGCGCCGGCCTCGGCCATCACCCGACGCACGTCTTCTTGCGGCGTCGTCGGGTCGACGACGACCTCGAAGGTCGCGAGCGGGTAGGGGCCGAGCACGCGAAGCGGGCGCACGAGCGTGAGCAGGTGCGGCACGCGCAGCTCGGCGCCCTCGCCGTCGAGCACGCGGAGCTCGAGCAGCGTGACGCTCGTGATGCGACCCTGCCGGCCGTCGAACGACACGAAATCTCCGAGCGCCACACGCCGCAGGAAAATCGTCGAAAAGCCGATCGTCATCGACGCGACCATCGGCACGAGACCGAGGCCGAGCGCGCCGAGGAGCACGAAGCCGATGCGCGAGGCGACGCCTTCTTCGCCGGTGATCATCGGGCCGACGACCACGATCGCGCCGACCACGATCGCGATGCGCACGATGGCGCTCGTCGCCGCAGCGATCTCTTGCGGCACCCACGAGAGCTGCGTCTCGCCGACCTCGACGGAGCGGAAGAAGAGCCGCACGAACCGAACGACGATGAAGACGACGATCGCCGCGACGACCGACACGACCACGAGCGGCAGCGAAACGACGATGCGGCTCGCGAGGACGCCGAGCGGCGCGAGGATGAGGCCGGTGATCTTCCCGCCGAGGTCCTTCGTGCGCTCGAAGCGCGAGAGGACGAAGACGAGCCAGATGTAGAGGATGGCGAGCTGTCCGGCGCGTTCGAGCCCGGATATGCCGAGCCGCAAGAGGCCCTGGAACGCGGCGGGCCGCATGACCTCGACGCTGCCGATGCGGAGGTGCGGGAGTCGCTTCGGGTTGTCGGTCACCCACGTGCGCGCGTTCACCGAGAAGTCGCGCGCCTTGCGGAGGGCGAGGAACGCGGCGAGCCCACTGAAGATGATGAGCGACCACGAAAAGACGCGCTTCGAAATGTCGCGGCGCGTGCGCTCGGTCTTGAGGGCCGAGCGAATGTTTTCGGCGACGCCCGCGGCGTGCGCTTCGAGCGTCGCGTCGCCCGCGGCGTCGGCGTCTTCTTGCGTGAGCTCGACGATCGGCCGATGGCCGACGAGGACGATCGCGAGGCCCGGGTGCGACGAGTCGACGTGAACGTCGTCGCTCTCGCTGTCTTCGAAGGCTTGATCGAGCGCGGCCCCGGCGCGGCGGGCGCGCTCGGCCGCGGCGACGCCGGATCGCGCCGTGCGAATCGCGAAGACGCGACGATCGTGGAGGCGAACGGGCGAGCCCTCGGCGATCTCGTGAGCAGCCGGCGCGGGCTCGGCGGACGGCGCGGCGCTCGGAGTCGCGCTCGGCGCGGCGCTCGCGACGGCGGAGGCCACCGCTTCGGGCTCGGCCTCGGGCTCGGCCTCGCTCGCCGCGTCGGTTGCGGCGTCGTTTTGAGCTTGTGCATCGCTCGACGCATCGAAGGCGCCCGCATCGAGCCCCGCGTCCCGCGTCGCCGCGCCCGCGACCGCAGCGAGCAGCGCGACGAGCCAAAACACGCACAGTGCTGCGACGAGGCGAGCTCGCATCAGATTCCCAACCCGCGTGGAGCGACGGCAACGTGACTCGCCAGCCGTCGCATCATTTGGAAGATGTGGCCCCGACCTCGGCGCGCCACTCGCGCGCAGGCAGTGCCCAGCGGCGGCCCCGCCGCGAGGTTCTCGCTGCCACGAGCGGTTTGCGACGTCGGCTCGAGATCCCGACTTTCGAGGCGACCGGCGAACAAGCTGCGAAGATACACGAGTTTCAGCGGGGCTTGCCACGCCGCATGGCGCCGGCGACCCAGCGGAGATCGGCCGTGCCGATCTCGCGCGAAATCGCGAGCACGGCGAGATATGCAAGAGCCAGCGCGATGCCGACCGCCGGCGCGAGCAAGCGCGAAACCGGTGGGATTCGCGTTCCGAGCGCGACCGCGATCGCGAGCGCGACGCCGACGCGCGCCGTCGACGCGAGCGGCACGAACGATCCAGCGACGCGCACGACGGCGACCGCGCACGCCGCGAGCGCGAGCACGAGGACGATCGCGACGCACAACGCCGTCGCGCGAAGTTGATCGCCGCCGAAGCGCTGCGCCGGAACGACGATCGCACACGCGCCCGCAGCGAGCGCGGCCGACGCCGCGGTGAGCGTCGCCGAAGTCCGCTCGCGCCCGAGGCTCGAGAGCACCGTGCACCCGATGCCGAGCATCGCGAACGCGCCTTGCCCGAGCGCCAAGATGCGCAGCGTGCTCGCGCCGCGCGCCGCGGTGTCGGGATCGTACGCGAATCGAATCGCGGTCTCGGGCATGCCGGCGATGACGGCGACCATCGCGCCCATCGCGATCGCGCCGAGCCGCGACCCGCGCGCGACGTAATCGCGCACTTCGCTCGCGCTCCCTTCGGCCTTCGCGCGCGCGAGCATCGGAAAGAGAATCTGCGTCAGGCTGAGGAGCAGCTGATACGGAAGGAACGCGAAGAGCTGACACGCGCGATACGTCGCGACCCACTCGTCCGCCGCGCTCGCGCTGGGCCCGGTCGTGTGGAGGAATCGCCCGAGCAGCATGATGTCGATTTGCATCAGCGCGTTCGTGAAGAGCTGCGCGAGCGCGAGCGGAAATAAAACCGCGACGTAACCCATGCCGCGGAGCACGTCGCCCGCGCCGCTGGAGCTCGCGCGAGACGCCCCGCGCACCATGCCACCCGCGACGACGGCGATCGCGGCGGCCGCGAGCGCGAAGCCGACCGTCGACCCGAGCTCGCCCGAGAGCCCGCGCCTCACGAAGAGCCACCCGACGCCGAGCAAGCCGATCGTGCGCATCGTCGCGAAGAGCACGTCGAGCGTCGCTTGTTTGACGAAGAGCCCGCGCCCGTTGAGGACGCCGATGAGCGGCGCGTAGAGGCCGTAGAAAAAAAGCACCGCGCTCATCATCGCGAGCGGCGCGGCGATGTACGGCGCGTGCTCGAACGTCGCGATCGGAATCGCGGCGGCCCCGAAGAGTACGCCCGCGCCGAGCGCGATCGGAACGTGCACGCGCATCGCGGCGCGCTGCGCTTCGTTCTCGCGCCCGGGTGCGCCCGCGACCGCGCGCGACGCCGATTGCGTCGAGCCCGCGACGACGACGTTGTTCACGATGTTCGCCGGCGCCATCACGAGCGAGAGCGCGCCCCACCCGGCGCGCCCGATGAAGCGCGGGAGGAGGGCTTGCTGGACGAAGCCCGCCAAGATGAAGAAGACCTTCGCGCCGAGGACGGCGATGCCGCCGATGCCGGCGCGCGCGGCGATCTTTTTTTCGGCGGGCTCAGTCACGCGAGGCGACGATTAGCACAGCCGTTGCCGTTGCCGTTGCCGTTGCCGTTGCCG
>DASXHD010000103.1:0-49857 GCA_036488725.1 Polyangiaceae bacterium
GCCGGACCAACCCAAGATCAAGCTCTCGGTGAAGACCGACGGCTCGCCCGAGTGTTATGCGATCGATTCCGAGCGCGCGCTCTTCTACACGAACCTCGAGGACAAGAACCGCGTCGTCGCGATCGACATGAACGCCCACGTCGTGAAGACGAGCTGGCAGCTTGGCTGCGACGCGCACGGACCGAGAGGCGTCGCCGTGGACCACGTTCGCAATTTCGTATTCGTCGCGTGTGCGGATCACATCGAGGTGCTCGACGGTAATCACAACGGCGCGCTGCTCGGAAAGCTCGACGCGGGAGCGGGCGTGGACGCCATCGAATACGTGGATGACGCCAAGAGACTTTATGTCGCCGCAGCGAAGGACGCTCGTCTGACGGTCGCGGCGTTGAGCGACGCGGGCGTCCCGTCGGTGGTCGCGACGGGAGAGACGGCGCACGGCGCGCGCAACGCCGTCGTGGACTCGAACGGCGTGGCGTACGTCGTCGATCCGACGACGGCGAGATTGCTTGCGCTACGCTGAATTCGACGACCGTCTGGGCGACGTGCGCGCTGCGCTGCGAGACACTAAGCTCGGTGTGTGCGCACGCTGCTGGTCGAGGACAATGAACGGCTCTCCTCGCTGATCGCGCGCGCCCTTCGACAAGTCGGGCACACGGTCGCGCTCGCATCCACGTGCGCCGAAGCACGCTCCCAGCTCGCGCACTTCGAGCTCGCCATCGTCGACGTAGGCCTGCCGGATGGGTCGGGTCTCGATCTTTGTCGCGCCGCGCGCGCCGGGGGCGTCGATGTTCCGGTGCTCGTTCTCACGGCGCGAAACGGCGTCGCCGATCGCGTCGCCGGGCTCGACGCCGGCGGCGACGACTACCTCGGCAAGCCCTTCGCCGTCGAGGAGTTGCTCGCCCGCGTCCGGGCGCTCGGCCGTCGCGGCCCGCGCTTGGCCGAAGCGCGCCGCACCTTCGGCGATCTCGTGATCGACCGAGAGCGGCGCACGGTCACGAAAGCTGGCAACGCGGTGCCGCTCACGCCACGCGAGCTCGATCTCGTCCTTCTGCTTGCGTGGCGCGATGGTCGCGTCGTCACGCGCACTGATATTTTCGAGATCGTTTGGGGCGACACCGACGAGCGCAACGCGGCGAGTCTCGAGGTGCTCGTTCGGCGAATTCGACGCAAGATCGGCGAACACCGCGTGCGGACCGTTCGAAGCGCAGGATACGCATGGGCCTCACGCTCGAATCGCGATTGAGGCGGCGCGTCGCCGCGTTCGTCCTGCCGGCGCTGGTCCTCGTCGGGGCGGCGGGGGTGCTCATCACGTCGCGCATTCTCGCGTCGTCCGATCGCGCGATCGCGCAGCACCGCGCCGAGCAGCTCGCCGTCGCGATGAATGACGAGCTCGCCGAAGGCGACGATTTCGACAAAGCCGCCGGCGAGGTGCTCGCGCCCCTGGAGCACGAGGGCGCTCGTGGCGTCGTCCGCCTGCGCGGAAGCGAGCGTGGCTCGCGCAATGTGACGGCTCTGGTCAGCACGCTCGCCCCCGGTCG
Source organism: Polyangiaceae bacterium (assembly GCA_036488725.1). Classification (GTDB taxonomy): domain Bacteria; phylum Myxococcota_A; class Polyangia; order Polyangiales; family Polyangiaceae; genus DASXHD01. Next base: position 1,539 of record DASXHD010000103.1, read on the forward strand.
ATGCGCGACTTCACAGAACGCAGCGGGTACGTGGACCGCGTGTGGCGCGCGCGCGGCCGGCGTCGAGACGGTCGCCGCGATTCGTGTGGACGATCATCGCGACGCGGTCGTGCGTCTCGCCGCTTCGATGGCGTTGGTCGTACTGCTCGCGCTGCTCGCTACGGCGGCCGCCGTGCGGGCGGCATTGAAACCGCCTTTGCGCGAGGTCTCGAGCCTCACCGCGTGGGCCGGCGAGCTCGCCCGTCTCTCTGGACCGCGGCACGCCGCGCCTTCGGCGTCGCACGACGAGATCGACCGGCTCGCTCGCGCGTTCGATGCGGTCGTCGATCGACTGCACGACGCGCTCGCGCGCGAACAAGCGCAAAGCGGTCATCTCGCGCACGAGCTTCGAACGCCGCTCGCAGCCCTTCGCGCGGACCTCGATCTCGGCGGGGCAGGGGCTGCGGACCGAATGCGCGGCGACGTCGATAGGCTCGATCGTGTGATCGAAGCGATTCTCGTCTTGGCGGCGCCAGCCGCGGGCGCGCGAACGGCCGACATCGTCAACGTGGCGGACCTCGCGCGTGCGGCGGCACGGCGAGGCGTCGAGATCCACGCTCCGGACGAGGCGCTCGTCGCGGCCGACGCGCGTCTCGTCGATCTCGCGCTCGCGAACTTGCTCGAGAACGCCGAGAAGCACGGAGGCGGGCCGCGCACGATCGAAGTGCGGCGCGAAGGAGACGTCGTGACGCTCGCCGTGCTCGACGAAGGCGCAGGCGTCGCCGAGAGCGAGCTCGAGAAAATGTTCGAGCGCTATTGGCGCGGCGCGGCCGGCGAGCGCGGGAGCGGCATCGGGCTCGCGTTCGTGCGCGCCGTGGCAGAGCGCTACGGCGGAACGGCTCGCGCGCGCTTGCGGCCGAGCGGCCGCGGCCTCGAGGTGGCATTCACGCTCGGTCCGCTGCTCGCGTGGGCCGAAGCCTGAGCGCCGTTCAGCTGCCGTTCAGCTTCGAGACGTAGCTTTGCGGCATGCGACGGCTCGCCGTTTGTCTTGTCGTCCTGGCGACGGCGTCCACCGCCGACGCGCGCGACATCGACTACGCCGAAGTCCTGTCGCGCGTGCGCCTCGGCTCGCCCGACGTCATCGCGGCGCGCGCGAAAGAGGGCGTCAGCCGAGCCGGAGTGCGCGTCGCGGGCGAGCTTCCGAACCCGACGGTCTCGGTCGGAACGTTCTCGCAGACCGCAAAGGTCGCCGTCGACGTTTCGCTTCCGGTCTTGCTCTTCGGTCAACGCGGGGCCGCGATGGACGCGGCGCGTGCCGAGCTGCGCGTCACGCGCGCCGACACACGCGTGACCGAGAGCGAGATCCGCGCCGCGGCCGCTCGCGCTTTCGTCGCGCTGTGGACGGCGGAGCGTTTCGCCGACGCCCGACGCGAATCCGCGACGATCGCCGCGCAGATTGAGCAAGTCGTGCAAGCTCGCGTCGACGCGGGCACGGCACCCGAGCTCGACAGGCTGCGCGTACACGCCGAACGACTTCGCGCCGACGCCGACGTCGCGGACGCGGAAGCGCGGATGGACGCCGCGGGAGCCGCGCTCGGGGTCTTCATCGGCCTCGACGGGATCGGCCTGCGCGCGCGCGGTGACCCCGCCGTGCCTGCTTCGGTCCCGTCGTACGCGAGCCTTGCCGGGCGGGTCGAACGAAACCCGATCATCGATCGCGATCACTTCGATGCGCTCGCGGCGCTTGCGCGCGCCCATCACGAACGCGCGCTCGCGAGACCTGCGCTCGTCTTCGACGTCGGCGTGAACGCGCTCGATCCGACGCTGCCGGGCCCGGATTTTCACGCCACGCTCGGCGTCGAGGTCCCGATCGTGAGCTGGCGCCAGCCCATGGTGGATCGCGAACGCGCTTCGGCCGCGGCGGCGGAAGCACAGCGCAGCGCAGATCGTACGCGCGCAGCGGCCGATCTCGCAGCGGCGTACCAGTTGTTCACCGCCGCGACCCAGAGGACCCACGCGCTCGAAGCCGGCGTCGCTCCTGCGATGATCGCGAGCGCGCGAGCGAGCCGCGAGGCTTACGCGCTCGGGCATTCGCCGCTTCTTGCGGTGCTCGACGCCGAGCGTGCGCGTCTCGAGGGCGCTCTCGAGCTCGTCGCTGCACGGGCCGAGCGCGCCAACGCGTGGATCGACGTCGAGCATGCGGTGGGAGAGCTATGACGAAGGCCCCGTTCATCTTTGCGATGCTCGTGATCGCTTGTCACGGCGCCGCGAGTCCGCCGGAGAAAGATCAGCCGGTCGAAGCGCGCTGCGTGGCCGCGGCGACGCGCTCGATCGACGAGACGCTACTCGTTCGCGGACGTGTCGAGCCGCCGCCTGGAGGGGACTTGCCCGTTGCGTCCCAAGTGGCCGGACGCGTCGAACGCATCGACGTTCGCGAAGGCCAGCACGTCGCGGCGGGCGACGTCGTCGGCCGAGTCGAGAGCGCGCCGTCGCGAGACGTCGCGCAGCAAGCGGACGCCGCGGTCGCTCAGGCGAGAGCCGGCGCGGCGAACGCCAACTCCACGCTCGCTCGAACGCAGATCCTCGTCACGAAAGGTATCGCTGCGAAGCAAGAGCTCGATGACGCGCGGGCGCGCGCCGACGCGGCGAAGGCGAGCCTCAACGCGGCGCTCGCTTCGGCCGATCAAGCGCATCGGATGCTCGGCCGCGTGGAGGTGCGCTCCACCTTTCCCGGAATCATCACGCGAGTGTTCCGCGGCCCCGGCGCGCTCGTCGACGGAACGGCGGCGACGCCGCTGGTGCAGCTCGCAGCGGAAGGAGGCGTCGAGCTCGTCGCCGACGTGACGGAGGTCGATCTCCTTCGGATTGCACCCGGACAAACGGCGACCATCACGTTTCCATTCGGCGCGAAGGCCACGACGGGCGTCGTGCGCACGCGAGCCGCCGCGCTCGAGGCGTCCACGGGTCTGGGCGTCGTGCGAATCGGAATCGAGCCCACCGACGCTCCCCTCGGATCGTTCGGACACGCGCTCCTCGCCATCGGTCACCGCGACGGCGTGCTGGTCGTGCCGGCGGCCGCGCTTCGCAACGCGCTCGCGGACGGCGCCGAGCTCGTGCGCTGCACGGCGGACGACAAGGCCGAAGTAGCTTCCGTGGACGTCGGCTGGCGCGATGATCAGTTCGTCGAGATCACGAAAGGTCTGGCCGCTGGCGATCGCGTCGCGACCGAGCACGTCCTCGGGCTCCAGGACGGCACGCCGATCGCGAAGGCAAAGCCGTGACGTGGCTGCTCGCTGGGCTTCGACGGCGCGCGACCTTCGTCTGGCTCGCGACGGCGGTGCTCGTCGCGATCGGCGTCGCATGCGCGTTCGGCATGCCGAGCGGGATCTACCCCGAAGTCGAGTTTCCGCGCATCGTCGTCGTCGCTCGCACGGGCGGCGCGCCGCCTGACGTTTTCATGACGTCGGTCACGCGTCCGCTCGAGCAAGGTCTCGCGACGGTCGTCGGCGTGCAGCGCATTCGGTCGAAGACCATCCGCGGTGCGACCGAGATCTCGCTCCTCTTCGCGCCGGACACGGACATGTGGCGCGCCTTCACGCTCGTCCAAGCGCGCGTGAGCGAGACGCGCGGGACGCTTCCGGCGGACACGGACATCGTGGTCGATCGCGTGACGACCGGATCCTTTCCGGTCGTGACCTTCAACGTGTCCGGGCACGTCGATCCGCGCGTGCTGCGCGAGACCGCCGATTGGGTCGTTCGGCCGGCGCTCGCGAACGTGCCGGGCGCGGCGCGCGTCGAGGTCCTCGGCGGCGAGGTGCGCGAGGTCGAGGTCGTGCTCGACGACGATCGAGCGGCCGCGTTGCACCTCACGGCCGCCGACGTCGCGGACCGCATCCACACGGCGCTCGGTCTGCGCGCCGTCGGCCGCGTCGACCGCTCCGGCCAAGTCGTCACCGTCATGGCGGACGCCCTCCCGACGGCGTTGCGAGGAATCGAGGACATCCCCGTCGCCGTCTCGCCACGCGGCATCGCGATACCGCTCTCGTCCGTCGCGGAGGTCATCGAAGGGCACGAAGATCGGCTCGCGCGCGTCGGCGGTCCTCGCGGCGAGACCGTCGCCATCAGCGTCGCGCGACTGCCGGGCGCTTCGACGCCCGACGTCGTCGACCGAGCCATCGCCGAAGCGCGCGCGCTCGGCCCGTCACTGCCCGCCGGCGTCAGCTTGGAGCCCGTCTATGATCAAGCGGCGCTCGTCCGCGAATCGATGGCCAGCGTGCGCGACGCGATCGTCATCGGCATCGCGCTCTGCGCGCTCACGATCGCCCTATTTTTGCGGGACGTGCGCGCGGGCCTCATCGCGGGAATGACGGTGCCGATAACGCTCGCGATCAGCTTCATCGCGATGCGACTCGCCTCGCAGACGCTCAACCTGATGTCACTCGGCGGGATGGCCGTCGCCATCGGGCTCGTCGTGGACGACGCCATCGTGATGATCGAGGCCATCGCGCGCAAGCGGCAGGAGGGACTCGACCCGCTCGCTGCGGCGACCGAAGGTGCCAAGTCGCTCGCGTCGCCGATCATCGGCACGACGGTCACGACGGTGGTCGTGTTCGCGCCGCTCGCGCTCCTCAAAGGCGTGGTGGGCGCATTCTTCGGTGCGCTTGCGTTCACGCTCACGACTGCCGTCATCGTGTCGCTCGCGATCGCGCTCTTCCTCGTTCCGCTGGCCGCGAGCTATTTGCCGCCGCCGAAGACGCCCGCGCCCGAGGGGAAGACGACGCGCTACGACGCGCTCGTCAGGCGCCTCATCGCTCACCCGCGCGTCTCGCTCGTCGCCTACGCGCTCGTCATCGCGATTGGAGCGCTCGTCGCGCCGCACGTTTCCACCGGCTTTCTGCCGACCATGGACGAAGGCACGTTCGTCCTCGACTATTTTCTTCCCGCCGGTACGTCGCTCGCGGCGACGGAGTCCTACGCGCGCGAGATCGAGCACGAGCTCGTCACGACGCCCGACGTCGAGACCTTCACGCGCCGCACGGGCGCGGAGCTCGGGCCCGCGGCTGCGACGGAGCTCAACCGAGGCGACATCATGGTTCGGCTCGTCTCGGGACATCGCCGCCCGATCGACGACGTCATCGCCGACGTTCGCGCGCGCGTCGAGCAGCACGTGCCCGAGGCGCGCGTCGAGTTCGTGCAAGTGCTCCAAGACATGCTCGGGGATCTCGCCGGCAGCCCGCGGCCCGTCGAGCTCAAGCTCTTTGGGCCGGATTACGACGAGCTCCACCGCATCGCGAAGAAGATGTCGGTCGATTTGCGCAAAGTCGACGGCCTCGTCGATTACTACGATGGCGACGCCGGCGCCGCGCCCGAGCTCCGGTTCGTCGCGGACCGCGCCGAGGTCGCGCGCCTCGGGACGACGCCAGACGCGGTCGCGTCCGATATCTCGACGACGCTGCTCGGCGACGTCGCGGGCGCGATTCGACGCAACGATCGTCTCCTCGGCGTGCGCGTCCGTTACGGCGATCTCGTCCGATTCGATCCGAAGCGAGTGCTCGATCTTCCTTTCGCGACCCGCGGCGTGGTGACGAAGCTCGGTGCCGTCGCGAGGCCGACGTGGGACGCGACGCCGGCCGAGCGTCTCCACGAGTCTCTCCAGCCGATGGTCGATCTCACTGGGGACGTCGAGGGCCGCGATCTCGGCTCGGTCGCGAAGGACGCGCTCGCCGCGACCGCGCGAACGCCGCTCCCGCGCGGCTATCGCCTCGCGCTCGGCGGGCAGGCCGCGAGTCAGCGCGCGACGTTGCGGGATCTCATCGAAGTCGGCGCGGCTGCGATTTTGCTCGTCATCACCGTGCTCGCCGCGCAGTTTCGCCGTTTCGGGCTTCCGTTCGTCGTCGTCGCTTCGGTGCCTGTGGCGATCGTCGGCGCGCTCGCCGCGTTGCTCGTGACCGGCACTGCTCTGAATGCTTCGTCGCTCATGGGCTGCGTGCTTTTGATCGGTCTCGTCGTCAAGAACGGGATTCTTTTGCTCGAAGAAGCCGAACGCCAGCGCGACGCGGGCGCGCCCAGCGAAGACGCCATCGCGATGGCGAGTCAACGACGCGTGCGCCCCGTCCTGATGACGACGCTCGCGACGGTGGCGGGCCTGTTCCCTCTTGCACTCGGTATTGGCGCTGGCGCGGAGCTCCAGCGGCCACTCGCCATCGCAGTCATCGGCGGGCTCGTGACTGCGACTGCGGCGACACTCGCACTTCTGCCGTCCATTGCGATTCGAGCGATGCGCCGCGCCTGATGAGCAGAGCTCCTCGCGTCGGTCGAGATCTCCACGCGCACGAACGTCTCGTTGAGGTTGCCGCGGCGCGCGCCGGATTAGCGGCCGTCGCGCGATCGGGGCGGCACGCGAGCGAGGCCGCCCGTCCCGCGTGAGCGACGCGCACGGGCGCGGCTGCCCGTAGGCTCACGCTCGTGCTTCACCTCGGCGACCCGGCCGCTCCCTAACCGAGCTCGCTGACGAGGACCTCGATCCAATCGTCCTCGGCGAAGATCTCTTCGACGGCGTCGCTCTCTTCGAGCAGCGACATGACCGCGGACGCACGGCTCTTCGCCGTTCTTTTCGAGAGGGCGTTCGTCAGGTGCGCGACGAGCGGCTCTACGTTTGCCCCGGCAGCCAATGCGATGAAGCGGCGCTCGAGAAGGAGTTCGAGGAGAACGCGCGCGGGACGATCGGGCGCGACGACCGGGCGTCTCGCCCGCGCGGGCGCCGGTGCGGCGAGGAGCGTGAGCGTCGCTTCTTCATCGTCATCCTCGCTGCCTGCGACGACGAGCCCTGTGCTCATGTCCTCCGCGAGTGCACCCATCCACGCTCCGAAATCGGACGCCAGCTGAATCACCTCCGCAGTCTCATGGTCCCACGCGCCGCAGCGGCCGTCGTCGAGGTTCACGACGACGACGTTTCCGCCGGCGTCCGCTGCGATCGGCAGCAACGCTTCAGCCCACGAGATGCCCAAGTCCCGCATGAAATGCCATCGAGCGAGCGCTTCGTTCGCCGAAAGCAGCCACATGTAGCGCACCCACCTCGCGTCGTCGGGCACTCGGACTGCACCGAGCCATGCGTTCTGCTCGTCTCGGACTCCGTCGTGCGCGCGGTACGCGTCTGCGATGGCGACCGGAAGCGCTCGCCCGAGCGCGCGTCCGACGCGGGCGAGCGCTGCGTCGTTTGCCGGTGCACGGAGCGCTCGCAAGACGCGCGGCGCGTTCCGCGCGAGCCACGCATCGATCTCGGGCCAAGGGTTGCTCGCTTCGGGCATGGACGACCTCTCCATTTACGCCCGATCGCACCCGCGCTTCCCACGACGCTCGGCCATCTACGTCCGTCGGCTGCTTGAGCGCCGCTTGGCCTACGGAATCCTCGTACGCGAAGGCATGCGAGCGGGCGAGCTCCAGGCGCTTCGCTGGCGAGATCTCGACCTCGACCACGGGCGCATCCGTCTCGATGAAAACAAGACGGACGACTCGCGAGACGTCGAGGCCAAGCACCCACGCACGCGGATCATGATCTCGTGCTCAGAATCTCGCTCGCGGACGGCGCGTGGTGGCTTCGCGCGATGCGCATTACGATCCGAGCAAGGCTGACACGACCACGAATCGACGCGGCGACCTCCGCACGGCGAGCGTCACGCGCGCGGAGCTTTTCGAGCGGTCGCCGCCGACGCGGCCAGCGAGCCCCGTTCCCCCCCACGGCGCCCACGGCCCGCCGGCCGCCCCGTCGAGGGCGCCCGGCGACGCGCGTTTGGACGTCCAATCGGCGTCCATTGGCTCCGGCTGCTGGACTCGAACGAGCCGAGCGCTCCGCTGGACTCCTCATCGCCGCATAAAATCCCTCGTGGCGCGAGCGAGGCCGTTGCACTTGCGGAACCAAAATACGACTTGGCCCTTTGGTTGGCCCGAACGATCACCGCTCGCGGCGGCGAGGCGTAGCATCGAGCCGTGGACGATTCGCACGAGACCATCGCGTTCGGGGTGCTCCTCGCCGCCGTCGACGAGCTGCACCGCCAACTCGACGCGCTTTACGACAACATCGTCGAGCCCGACGAGACGACGGCGGCCGCGCACCGCCTCGCGCAGCTCGCGATCGGCTATCTCGCGCACCGCGTCGATCACTCATTGCTCGCAAATCGGCACGTCACGCCCGAGAACATCCGGTTCGCCCTCAAGATGGTTCGCGGCGGCAACGCGACCCGAAAGGGGCCCGACGGTGAGCGCGGCGATGACGTCGGCGTCCGTCGCAAGGAGGTCGCCGACGTCCTACAGAACTCCGCCGGATACCAAGTACTGCACCATCTCGGTCTTGAAGGACGGCGCAAGCACCTCGATTGGGGTCGATACGAGCTCCGCCTCATCGATCGCAAATTCGCGCGGCTCTCGCACGAACAATTCTTGCGAGTCGTCTCCGATTATCAGCGGGCGTCAGCGTCGACGAGGCCGAGCGAGCGCCTGAGCGCGCTCGTCGACGCCGTGACCGAGCTTTGCCGCCTCGCGGGTAACGCGCTGGACGTCGGCAACGATCGCCGCGGGCGCGAGAAAGTCGCCGACGCGCTGATGCGCGATCCAGACGAGCAACCCTGATCGGACAAACCTGGATCTGAAACCGGCGCTTGATGCCGCAATCTCACGGCATCATGCAGCGCTCAAGCAACGCCGTCATTCCGCGCGGCGCCCTCCTCAAGCTCCAGGCGAAGACCTTCCGCGCCGAAAAGACGATTCGCTCGTGGTGGCGCGACCCGAGCTCGATCCGGCCCGGCATCGCATCGCACCTTGCCGAGGCGGCCGCCGAGCTCGGGCTCGCCGTGCCGCAACCTCCGGCGATGGTCGGCTTCGTCACCGCCGAGGGGGGTGACAGCCTCGAGCTCCCCGCTCACGTCCTCTGCACGCCCGCCGAAGAGCGCGACGGTGACGCGCGCCACATCGATGTTCCGCCTGGCGACCCGTCGCGCCGGTGGTTGCGCCTCGACGAAGCGCGAGGCCTCGACGTCTACGCGCACTTCCACACGGACACGGGCTTCGACCGCGTGCACGTCGATCCGAAACCGGAGCCGACGCCGTGAGCGCGCTCGCCGACGCGCTCGACGCGCAGGCCGACTCCCTCGATGCGCAAGCGCGCACTCTCCGTGCAATCGCCGCGGCCGAGCGACGGCGCGCCGACGCCGGCGCCATGTTCACGGTCAAAGGCGCCGCGAAGAAGATCGGCCGCTCGACGCGCTACCTGCGCGACCAGATCAGCGAGGGTCGCCTTCGCGCCGTCGGCCGCGGGCGCGTGATCATGATCGCGGCCTCCGACCTCGACGCTTGGATCGCCGCGCAGCCGGCACGTCCGGTGAAGCGCGAGATCGACACGACCGATAACGCCGGGGTCTGCGTCGAAGTCACCGAAGGCGATGTCGACCGCGCCATCGACGCGATGATGGGCCACGCGTGACGGATCCGTACGTCGCCGACCTCGTCGCGCAGCTCGACGCGCAGGACGAAGCCGTCGAGCAGCTCGCGCGCTGCGCCGTGCTCTTTCAAGTCGCGCAGTTCGCGGAAGCTCGCGTGAAACGCCGTCTCGACAAGGCGTTCGACTTGCGCGACGGCAAACGCTTGACGGCCGCACAAGTCGAGGTCGCCGCGCACGTCGCCGCCGACCACGCGCGATGGCGCGCGCGCCGAATCTCGGCGTACCGCCTGCTCGCCTCGGCCATGGACGCGTGGAACGCGGTGTTCGCGCAGCGCGCAGAGGCGACCGCGCAGGTGCTTCCATTGCGGAGGGCCGCTTGAGCGCCGCGCGCGACCTGAACGATCTCGCCGTGCAGGATCCCGAGCTCTTCGCTCGCATGCGCGCGCGCCCGCAAGACTTCGAGCGCGAGGTGACCGACAACGCCGAGCCGCCAGCGGAGGATTATTTCGAAGGCACGCCGGAGCCGCCGCCGGACCTGCCCGTGGAGGCGACGCAAGAGCAGCCGACCGCCGATGAACCGCTTCGCGGCGTGCCGGAGCTCGCGCGGGTCGCGATCACCGGCCGCGCCGCTCTTCTCGCGCTCGCGTCGCGGCCCGTGCACTACCTTTGGCAGGACATCGCAATCGCCGGGATCGTCGTCGTCGTCGCGGGCGGCGTCGGTTGTGGCAAGACCACGCTGCTGTTCCTTGTGATGGCGGCGCGCGCGAACCTGGCCGCGCCGGTGAAGGTTCTCGGGCGCGAGGTCACGCCGGCGCCGAGCAGGATGTACGTCGTGCTCCTCGAGGCCGAGCACGGCGATTCGAGCGCTGCCCGCAAGCTCGCGCGCAGCTGCAAGCTGCTCGGCATCGACGAGAGCGCGCTCGATCGCGTGATCCTCATCGCGCGCCGCGCCGTGCGCATCGGGTCGCCGGCGTGGCTCGATATCGAGCGCCTCATCGCCGCCGGCCTCGTCTCCGATGTGCTGCTCGACACGCTCGCGCGCGTGGCGCCGTCGGATGCAAACGCCGAGGGCGAGCAGGTCGCGATCTTCGACCGTGTCGCGCAGGCGATCGAACGCGCGCCCGCGCACGTGCCGCAGCCGGTCGTCTGGGTCGCCGCGCACACGAAGAAGGATGCGGTCGGTGACGCGCTCGAGGACGTCGCTGGCTCGGCGCAGCGCACCGGACAGGCCGACACCGTGCTTTTGGTCAAAGCGGAGCGTCGCGACGGGCGCGTCATTTCGAGCAAGGTCGTTTTCGCCAAGCTCCGGGAGGACCCCGACGAATACCCGGCGCCGGTCGAGTTCGCGATCACGCCGCAGGGCATCGCGTCGACGAGCTCACCCGCAACCGACGAGCGGCCTCTCGAGGAGCGCATCCTCGAACGGCTCAAGCTCGGACCGAAGACGAAGAACGCGCTGGAGAAGGACCTCGGCCGCAACGCCGCCGATCTCGAGGACGCGATCACGTCGCTCTTCGAGACGAGGCGCATCGCGAGCACGACGGTCACGATCCGAGGCCGGGGCTACAAGGCTTTCGAGCTCCGAAACGACGCCCGACTTGACGCCCGACGTGCCGATCGCCCGACGCACGCCCGACGTACGCCCGACGAAACAACGCCCGACCAAGACGGAGGCTTGTTTTCCGATGGTTGACGCCCGACGTGTGACGCCCGACGTAACCCGACCCGTCACGCCCGACGAAGTGGGGGGTTCTAGAGGAACCCCCACGTCGGGTGATCGACGCGGAGCGTGGAGCGGCGAGGCCCCGGAACATCGCGATCGGCGTCGAGACTCGACGAGCAGGGCGCTCACGCGTTCGTTTGGGCCAACTGCGGGTCATGGTCCCGCACGCAGGCCGGCTCTTTCCAATGACTTGCGGGCCTCGGACGCCTTCTTGGCCCGCCAAAACGTCGCGTCGGTTCTTTCTTTCCCGACGCGCAGGGCAGCGGCCGCTCCAGCCGCGTTGGCCGAAGCCCCGGCCGAGCCCCTCCGCTGCGCCTCCATCGCGGCGGAGGGGTGCTCCCGGCGTCTCCAACGAGGTCGGCGATGAAGCGCGCCACCTTCGCCCGCACGGCGCACGGAAACGCGAAGCGCGGCGGCCGCACGGCCGTCGTCGAGTCGAAGCCATGGGCCGAGCAGCCCGTAGCGGCAAACGCGGCACCGCCGATCGGCCGGAACGGCCAGGGCCAGGTCCGCTCGAGCGAGGAAGCGGCCCGCCTCGCGAGCTTGCCGCGTCCGACGCGCAAGTTACCCAAGGAAGCCCGCGCCTACCGCTCGTCGCGAGCCGTGGAGCTCGAGCGAAAGCACGGGCGTCTGAGCAAGGGCGTGGGCGCGATGCTCGACGGCGAGGCGTGTGCCTGGCTCGCGGGCAACCGTGCAGCGTTACGAGCCGCGGAGACCGGTGCGCGCGAGGACATCGCAGCCATGACGGCGGCCTTCGAGTGCGCGCGGGCGCTGAGCAAAGACGCGTGGAGCTTGGCCGCGTTCGAAGCCGAGCCGAAGGGCGACGACGCACCGACGCACGAGGAGCTCGCCGAATGAGCCGCCTTTCGCTCGAGCACGCGTTCACGAAGTACGCCGAGATCGAGGCCCCGAGCCCGTTGCAGACCGCGATCTGTCGCGCAGCGGAGGGCCGGCCGCTCGACGGTGTGCTCGACGCGAACGCGCTCCACGAGTACTTCGGGATCGAGGCGGAAACGGTGCTCACGGGCGCGCCTCGGCTCGTCGCCGCGGTGTGCGGGGTGCGCTCTGCGAAGACGACCCTCGGGATCTCCGACTGCGTAGTGTGCGTTTTTGAATCGGACCTCTCGGCGCTGAGGCCGGGCGAGCGCGCGCGGGCGGTCATCGTCGGGCCGCACTCCAAACCGACCGATCACACTTTCGCGATGCTCGTCTCGATGTTCGAGCGGAGCCCGGTGCTGAAAAAGACCATCGTCGAGCGCCGCGATCGCGAGCTCGTCGTACGGCGACCGAAGGATGGGCGCGAGGTCGAGATCATCGCCGTCGCGGCGCACGCATCGGGCGTCACGCTCCGCGGCGCGTGGCTGTGTTTTTTCATGCTCGAGGAGACCGCGAGCTTTTACAGCGAGGTCAGCGGGTACAAGATCAGCGCCGAAGAGCTCCTGCGCGCTGCCGAACCGCGCCTCGTGCCGGGCGGCCGCGGTTGGATCATCGGCTCGCCGCGCGGGCCCGAAGGATTGCTGTACGACCTGCACAAGCGGCACTTCGGGCGACCGGGCCGTGTGCTCGTCGTGCACGCGCCGACGATCGCGATGAACCCGCGGATCGATGCTGCCGAGATCGAGGCGCTGCGCGAACGCGATCCCGACGCGGCCGCTCGCGAGTACGACGCGGCTTGGGTTGACGCGGAGTCGACGTACTACACGCAAACCGAGATCGACGACTGCACGCGGAAGGAACCGCTCGAGCTCGGGCCCGAACCGAATTGGTCGTACGTGATGACGAGCGACCCCGCGACGCGCGGCAACGGCTGGACGTTCGGCGTCATCGGCGCGCAGCGGCAGAAAGATCGCACGCTGCGCTTCAAGGTGGCCCTCGTGCGCGAGTGGCGCGGCTCGCAGCAGCGGCCGCTTTCGCCGGGCATGGTGCTCGCAGAGGTCGCGCCGATCGCGCGACGGTTCAAGATCACGCGCTGCTACGCCGACCAACACAGCAGCGATGCTCTCGCGGACCTCGCCGCGCACGTCGGGCTGAAATGGGTGCGCATGGACGTCGTCGGCGGCGTCGGCGGGCGAGCAGCGGCGGAGATCGACGGGCAAAACCCGCGACGCCGCAATCGCACGCAGCTCTTCGAAGAGTTCAAGGCGGTCCTCGCGACGCGGACGATCGAGCTCCCGCCACACAAGGTGCTTCGAGCGGATCTCCTCGGAGTGAAGCGTCGCGTGACGCCGGTCGGCTTCAACTTCCACTTGCCGGAGACGCCCGACGGGCGCCACGGCGATTTCGTCCCTGTGCTCATGCTCGGGATCACGGTCTGGCCGGATCGGCACGACCGAATCGCGATCGAGGCGCAGCGCGCTCGCATCGCGTCGATGAACGCGCACTTCGATCTGTTGAACGGCCCGGCCGGTGCCGAATGGGCGGCGGAGCGCCACGAACTGCGGCTCGCGCAGCCGTGGACGCGCGACGCGCTCGCCGAGAACGCGGCCGCCGTCGAGGAATCACGAAACGCAGCCGAGCTCGCGCTCGAGATTGCCGAAAGGAACTGACGATGTTTTTGGTAGCTGACCTCTCCGCCCTCTCGCCCTCCACGCAGGGCACGGTCGTCTCGAGGATCGTCTCGCCGAACGCGAGCGACTCTCCCGCCGTGCTCGCGAACCTCTCCGAGTACGAGGATGTTTTCATCGACGCCGATTTGTTCGGCGCGACGGGCGGCACGCTCGACGTTTTCTTGCAGTCGTGGGACGGCGTCGACTGGGTCGACTGGCTGCACTTCGCGACGGTGACCGCCGGGCACGCCGGCGCGTCGTTCGTGTACGTCCCGCAGAAGCCGACGGCGACGTCGATCGTCACGGTCGGTCGCAACGCGTCGCCGCTGCTCGCCGCGGGCGTCGGCGTCGGCAGTCATCCCGGCCAAGCCTTGCGCGTCCTCTTCGTCGCCGGATCCGGCACGACGGCGGGCGCTCAACAAACCATCCGAGTCATGGCGCGCAATCGCTGGACCCGGTGAATCGAGGACCATCATGCAATCGAATCTGAAGAAATCCACCGACCTCGAGGCCGAGCACGTCGACCTCGTCGACGACGACCCGCTCGAGGAAGTGCGCGCGCGCGAGCCCGCACACAAGCCGCCGGCGATGAAGCACGCGATCGCGCTCGCCGAGTGGATCGCGCTAATCCCGCGCCACGAGAAGCTCACGCGCTGGAAGAACCCGACCACGAAGCCCGTGCGTCTGCACCTGCTGGTTCGCGGTCTCACCGTCCGCGGGCACGGCGAGTACATGTACATCCCGCAGATCGACGAGCAGCTCGTCGTCGCCCGATCCGGGAGCGACGAGCACGGTGGTCGCGTGCGCAAGCGCATCAGCGATATGGACGTGGTGCCGTCGGTGTGGTGCGACATCGAGATCGCCGCGGGGGGCGAGATCGAGCTGCCGCGGTCACAAGACGTAGCGATCCTGGACATCCGCGACGGCAAGATCGTCGGCGGGGGCGCGCCACAGCTTCGACCGGTCAATCGCGCGCTCAACGCGACGCCGTGCGTCGCGCTCGACCCGCGCGAGATCGAAGCCGCGCGTCGACGCGACATCGAAGCGCAGGAGCTCAAACGATGAGCGCCGCCGAGAAGATCGCCGAGACCGACGTCGCGGTGCGCGACATGCTCGCAGAAGTGCAGCGCGCCGACACGCTGTACCGCAACAGTCCGACGGACGCGGCGTGGTCCGCCGTGAAGGCCGCGCGCGAGGCCCACAAGCGTGCGGAACTTTCGGCCAAGCACGCTCGCGAGGCAGCAGTCCGCGAGGAGAAGAACGCCGCAGACGCCAAGCGCCGTGCGCAGCTCGACGAGCTCGCCGCGGAATCGAAGTGCGTCGACCAAGCGTGGCCGGTGATCGTCGACATCTCCGACGAGATCGCGAAGCACGCGCGCGCGATCGTCGAGCTCTCCCAGCGCGCGGAGAAGATCGTCGAGCTCGCGCAGGACGCGGCGAGCTCCGCGAAGTACATCGCGAGCGAGCTCGGAACGCATCCGCAGTTCGGCCGCGTGCCCACGGTGCAATTCGCTCGAGCGCTCGTGCGCGCGCGCCTCGCCGACTTGCCGCCGGACGTCGCCGCGCGCTGGGTCGCGAGCGGCGTCCCGTATTGGCAGGACCCGACGCGCGCCATTTTCGATGATGCGCTCGCGACGCTCGGCCTTTCGAAGCCTTCCGCGCCGCCGTGCAGCGACGGCGCTCCGCTCGGCTGGGCGCAGTCAATCGAATATCAGCGCGCGCACGACGAGCATGCGCTCCACGAAGCAGCGAGGAAGTCATGAGCACGATCGAAGACCTCAAGAAGCAGATCCTCGAGCTCGCCACGACGACCGAACTCAAGAAACACGGGCTCGACGAGCAGCGCGCGCGCCAGGCCGCGACGTGCCTCGTCTTCGAAGGCAACGTCACGATCGACGACAACGGGGAGACCCAGTTCGTGATCGACGGGAAGCCGACGGACCTCGCAAGCGGGATCAAATGGTGGTCGCAGACGGACGAGGGCCGGATCTTCACCGGCCGCTCGCTCCTCGACGACGTCCGCTCGCGCGAAGCCGTCACGGGTGATCGGCAGTCGCTCCTCGACATGCTCGATCAGGTCCGAGACCGATGAAGAAACTTCTCACTGAAACGGAGACACCATGAGCATTCCGAAAAGTTACGCAGTTCGAATGAACCCCAACGCGGGCAGCGGCCCTGGCCAAAGCTGGCCGCACTTCCAAGCAAACAACGACACCGACGCGGCGACGGCCGCGCAGCAGATCGCGACGCTATATCAGCAGGGCCTCTACCTCTGCAGCGTGAACACGGGCTCGCTGATCGACAACCCGAACGCCCCGGGCACGTTCAAGTTCGTGCCGGCGGCCGCCGGCACCGCGATCGGCAACCAGGTCAGCAGCGTCGCGTGGAGCGGGTTCTGATGACCATGCGCGATCTCCTCGGCGACGCGCGCGCGCTCCTCGGCGCCGCGTCGTCGACGTCAGACGAAAACCTCCGTGTCCTCTACGTCGGCAAGGCGCGCGCGGCATTCGCGCAGCTGCGCGAGCAAGCCGACCTCTTCGAGCGCGAGCTCGCCGCCGTCGAAGCCGCGCTCGTCGCGCCGGCGAAACCCGAGCCCGAGCGCCGCCAGGTCGGCGACGGGATGTACGCGCGCAACGCGAAAGGATCGTGATTCATGGAGCCGAGAAACCAATTTTCATTCGACGGGCAAGAGGTCGAGCAGGGCGACTTGCAGCAAGGCTGGGACAATGCCGCCTTCGCCGACGACCACGTCTTCGCGGAGCTCTTTCGGATGCTCCCGGCGACGCCGATCAGCGGTCTCGTCGCTCGCGGCGTGATGCCCTTCGGCGTCTCCGGCGTGGGCGCCACGGGCCAACTGCCGGCCGGTCTCATCGCTCCCGACGGCGCGACGGGAAAGATCCTCGTCGCGCCCTTCCGCGCCTTCATCGGCTCGCGAACGCTCGCGGCGACAGACGGCTTGTTGAATTGGCGCGACATTCGCTCGGGCCTGTCCGTCATCGCCGGCAGCACCGCGCTCGCGCAGTCGATCACGATCGCGCCGAACGCGAGCGGCAATCCGCGAATCGATCGCGTCGTCGCACAGGTGACGATCGACAACCCGCTCGAGACGACGACGCGGTGGGTGAAGGACACGACCGACGCCGACGTGACGCCGGAGACTGTCGTCGAAACGACGAACACGTCCGTCGTGGTGCAAGTCATCGCGGGCACGCCAGCGGCTTCACCGACGCCGCCCGCGATCACCGCGGACAGCGGGTCCACGTACTACGTCGAGCTCGGTCTGCTCATCGTTCCCAACGGCTTCGGGTCGGGCTCGACGGTCACTTCGTCGAACATCTTCATCGACGCGCCGTGCATCGGCCTCGAGCCGCGCGCGACGGGCGCGATGACGATGGCGCCCGCCGACTACACGCACGGCGCCGCGTTCCAGGCGTACGCGACGTGGCGCGCGTCGGCGTTTCTTCCGTCGACGAAGCGTGGCGGCGTGATGCTCGAGATCCCGATCGACCTCTCTTCGCCCGCGAACGCGAACACCGTCGCGCTCGCGTCGCCCACGCTGATCGACGCCTCGCGCGACTGGCGAAAGCGGACCTTCCGTTGCGACGTCGTCTATCACGCTTCGGCGCTGCTGCCCGACGACTCGCTTGGGAGCGGCAACGGGATGCTCAGCGGCAAGCCCGTCGGCGATGCGTCGGGGATCTACGCGCGGCACTTCGCGGCAAGCGTCTACGCCGACACCAACTCGACGCTCTACTCGCCGTCGCACTCCACGATCGTCACGGCGAAGCAAGTCGGCTCGACGGTCTACGGCTCGATGCCCAACTCCTCGGGCTTCGATCTCGTCGTCGATCAAACCGACGGGAAGCTCTATCTCGCGTTCACCACAAGCCCGAGCGTCAACGGGAGAATCTGGATCTTGCTCCAGGCGAGCGCGCAGCACGAGGACGCGTGAGCGTGTACGACGAGAGCAACACGATCGACGCCGCCGCGGAGAGGGAGCGCCTCATCGCGCGCGGCGTGATCCGACCGATCGAAGCTCGCCACGATGCGCCGCGGCTCGTTGACGCTGAGGGCAAGCCCGTTCCTGTCCTGCAGCTCGACGATCGCGGCCGCCGCGAGGTGGCGGTCGAGCTCGCATGGCGCGGCGAGCGGCGACGATGAGCATCCGCGATTTGTTCGCGGCCGCGAATCATCCGGCACTGAACGGCAGGTATCGCAAATACTCGAGCCCATCAGCTGTCTCGTCGAGGTGCAGCCCGTTGAGATACGCGGTCGTGATCAACAGAAGGGCGGCCATCGCGCCATCCCCGAAGTCCAATACCGCGAACGCGTCGTGGTCGACACCGATGTGGATCTGCGGACCTGGCTTTTTCTCGCACCGCATCCCTACGCGCCCACCAATGATGCCAAACACGTCGAGCTGCTGCTCGCGCGGTCGCTGGTGAATGAGCTCCAAGATTCGCCTCGTGTCGAGGTCGGTCGTGTGAGCGACGACCATCGCAAACGGCGGATTGCGTGGCTTCGTGCGGCTGACGAAGCCCGGCATCCGCGCGTACTCATTCGCTTGGCGCTTCAAACTCTTGAACGCCGCCGCTTTGTCGATCGCTTCGCCTAGGGCTACTTCAGTCAGCGCCGACTTCACTTCAGCGACGCCGTAGACGAACTCGTAGGGCCAGATCGTCTGCGCCTTCTCCGTGGCAATCCACGGGCACCGCTGCCGGTCGTAGATGACCACGTCGTTTTGAAGGCTCTGCCCGTCGTGGCCGTCGATTACGAGGCCCTCGCCCACGCCGTAGCGGCCGGGCAAGCGCTCGCGCAGGAGCTTGCGAACCGCGTTTTCGCGCGGCGGACCGCGATCGAACGCAATCGAGGAAATTCCGTTTTCCTGCTCGTAGTCGCGAAGAAGATCTTGGGAGTAGGTGCGAAGCACCTTGGCCACATCCACGCGGGGTTTTGACATTCAGCGCCTCCGTTTAGCGTTTGCGTTGCTCTTCGCGATCTCAGCCTCGAGGCGTTCCAAAATCCAGCGGTGAATCATGCTCGATGGCGTGACCGTCGTCGGCACGTTAGCTTCGCGCGCTCGCTCGTTCGCCTCCTCGACGAGCCTCAGCACGGCGTCGCGCTTGTCGTCTGAGAACCGCATCCCGATGTGAAAACTCGCACGCGTGGTCTGCGTGCCGGGGTCATTCGGCGGCCTGCCTTGGCGGCGTTTCGGTGTCGTCACGCCCAAACCGTACCGCCCTACTGTACCCACGAACAATAATCCAGATCCCCTTGTTTTGTGATCTATCGATCCGTATAAGAAAGATACGAGAGGTTCGACAATGAAGAAACCGAACGATGTTTCAGAGACGGTGAACGTAAACGTGGCGATCCCGCGGCGCGTGCGAGCGGCAGCGAAGCAAGCGGCGGACATGCGCGGCATCACGATGGCCGCTGCGGTGACCGAAGCGCTCGACGCGTGGAGCTTGGCGCAAGCAAAGAGGGCATCGTGAGGCGCGCCGGCAAGGTCTTGGTTGCGACCGAGGACCTCACACTCGCGGAGTTGCGCGGCCTCGCCGTAGAGCGCGAGAAATCCGCCCCCGCCCACGCCCGCGAGCTGCGCTTTCTTGCAGGAGAGATCGAGCGCAACGGCGCCGACACGGCGCGCGAGCTCATGATCCGCCACGGGGGCACCTTTGCGGACCTCGTGACCCGCGGACTGATCAAGACGCCGCCGCGGTCGGAGGCGTCGTGAGGGGCGCCCTCCTGGCCCTCGTGCTCGTCGCGTGCTCGCCAGCGATCGACGTCTGCGCGGAAGCCCACGCCCACGTCACCGAGTGCGGCGCGACGTACGAGCCGGCGACGTGCGACGAGTGCGACGCGCGCTGCTACCTCGATGCGAATTGCCTCGAGGTCGGCGGGCGCCTCAATTGGCCGCAGCCGGGCGAGCTGGACGGGAAAATCTACAGCGAGCTCGACGTGTGTCTCGCGTCATGCGGCGACGACGGGGCGGTTCCGTGAGCGTTCGCCCCGACCTTCTTCGCGTCCGCTGCCCAGCGTGTGCGACGACCGGCACCGCACGTTGGAGCGACGAGCACGACGCATACGTCGTCGACCTCGCCCACGAGACGGACGGGCTCTGCCCGTACATCGGGATGCCCGAGGCACTCGACCTGTCGCGCGAAGCGCCGCGCAACGACAACGGGTGCGAGTGACCTGGGGCGAGCAGCGCGCTCGCCGTCGGCGCCTCGGTTTCGGCCGGGACGTCGACGGGGGCCGCGCACGGAGCGCGACTCCAAACCGGAGAAGACGACCATGACCACGACCGAAGAAATCCGACACGTCCACCGAATGCTGGGCATCTTGCGCGAGCGGCTCGCCGAGGCGGCCGACGAGATCGCCGAGGCCGCAGGGCACACCGTCGCCGACGAAGACGGCGTGTTTCCCGATGTTGTCGCGATGACGCATAAGGAGACGGAGCTCCTCATGCACACGGCGTCGGCCCAGGCGACGATCGCGAACGTGCGGGCGTGTCTCCGCGACCTCGAGGAGCAGACGTTCGCCGTGCTGAACGCGTCGGCGCTCGAAGCCACGGCGGTGGCGTCGTGAGCGCCTCGAAGGCCGACCCGTTCAACGCTGCGCGCATCAAGGCGATGGAGGCGTATCACCTGCTCGCCTCCGTCAAGTCGCGCGTCGAGCAACTCTCCGACGACGACGCGAACGAGCTGAGCTACGCGATCGACGGCGTGCGCGCGCTGCTCGAAGAGGCGGACGACCTGTATGGCAAGTGCGAGGCGAAGCACATAAAGGTCTGCCGCGAATTCGATGCGATCGATCGCGCAGCGGGCGACATGTTCGAGCGGCTGCAGCGTGCGAAGCCGGCGGTGACGCAGTGAGCGCGCGCAACGCGGCCGACGGCATCGCACACGAGATCCTCGTCGTGCTCGCGGTGCTCCGCGTGGTCCAGGCCCAAACCGAGGCAATGTCCGGCAGCGTGCACCCGCTCGACAAGAACGAGATCGGCGATGTCGATCTCGCGCTTGAGCGCGCCGCGGAGATGCTCGACGACGCGCACGAGGAGCTTTGCGCCTTCATCTTCGAACACCGCGCCGCGCTCGAGT
This sequence comes from Polyangiaceae bacterium, assembly GCA_036488725.1. GTDB lineage: Bacteria > Myxococcota_A > Polyangia > Polyangiales > Polyangiaceae > DASXHD01. The sequence goes on from DASXHD010000103.1 coordinate 22,323, forward strand.
CGGCTCACGGCGCGGAAGCGGCGGCGGAGTAGTGCCATGAGCAAGATCGACGATTTGAGGCGAGAGGCGAAGGCGCGCAAGAACGCCGACGCCAAATATCGGGAGACGGTCACCGAGGGCCTGGATCGGTTACACCGTCTCGTTGCGCCCACACTGGGGGGCTACGTCGGCGTCATCGAGGCAGCTACGGGCGGCCGTTGGATCCTCGATCCGAAAGGCGTGCGCGTGCCCATCACCGTCACGCTCAAGCGCAGCGACGCGCATGTCTGGACGGTCATGATCGCCGGCCGCGACGGTCGCGCGGCCAGAACCTTCACGTCGACCGAGGGCGCACGGCCGACGTTCGACGTCGAGGAAGTCGCCGCTCACATCGAGGCAATCGCGCGCGCCGAGATCGCCGCGCGGTGGCCCGCGGGAGCGGAGTAGACCATGGCGCGCGCACGCACGGGCTCGGTCGAAACCTTCACCGCGGCGGACGGATCGCCGTACCACAAGGCGCGCATCCGTCTCGCCGACGGCTCGCGCGTGCGCGTCGACATTCCCGCGAAGGCAGCGGTCGACGAAGAGAGCCGCGCGACGTACGCGCGCGATCGCCAACTCATCGAGGACGGGAAGCATCCCGATCCGAAGTTCGCGAAGCACGCGGGGGCGATCCTCAAAAAGAAGCGGCGCGACGCCGAAGCGCTGAAGCCCGCGCCGCGCGGTGGCATGACGCTCGACGACTACCGCGACAAGCTCGCGGAGCTCCGGGTCGCGGAAGGCATCGCGAGCGTAGCGAGGGAGCAGCGCACCTGGAATGCTCGCGTCTCGCCGAAACTGGGTCGGCGCACGATTGCGTCGCTCACGCGCGACGACGTCGAGAACTTTCGCGACTACCTCGACGGCGAAGTGCGCGAGCACATCAAACACGGCGACGGGCATGGGCTCGCTGGCAAGAGCGCGCTCACGATCTGGTCGCTGCTCCGGAGCGCGCTCGACGAGGCCGTAAACTGCCGCGATCGATCGATGCGCGTTCGCGCCGACGATCCGAGCATCGGAATCAAGCCGCCGCTCAAGTCGGCGAAGCGCAAGAAGACGTTTTTTTATCCGACGGAGTTCGCGCAGCTCATGGCGTGTGCCGCCGTTCCCGTCGAGTGGCGCCAGGTCTATGCGATCGCCGCGTATCTGTACCTGCGGCCGGGCGAGCTCCGCGCGCTCACGTGGGGCGACGTCGACCTCGACGCGGGCATCGTCCACATCACGAAGGCTTTCGACGAAGAGGCGCAGCGCGACAAGGCGCCAAAGACCGAGAGCGGGATCCGCGACGTTCCGATCGAGCCGGCGCTCGCGGCGCTCCTCGCGTGGATGAAGAACGGCAAGGACGCGACCGCAGCCGTCGTGCCCGTCCTCTCGACGCTCTCGAGCGAGTCCAAGCGCGCGCCGCTCTTCCGCGAGCACCTACGCACAGCGAAGCTCTCGCGGTCGGGGCTCTTCAAAAACACCGCGACGACGCTCATGGTGAACTTCCGAACGCTGCGGGACTCGGGCATCACGTGGCTCGCGCTCGCGCGCGTCGAGCCGATGCGCATCCAGAGCCGCGCGGGTCACGAGAAGTTCGACACGACCCTCGGCTACGTGAAGATGGCGGAGGACCTCACGGGCAAGATCGGCGTGCCGTTCGGACCGCTCCCGTTCGCTCCGGCTGCCGGTGGGAATGGGCCAAGTACGGGCCAAGTTGCAGCGGTTCGAAACGAAACGCTGGAAAACCCCTCGGAAGATGAGCTCCGGCTGCTGGACTCGAACCAGCGACCCGGCGGTTAACAGCCGCCTGCTCTACCAACTGAGCTAAGCCGGAATGTTGGTAACGGAGGCGAGTTGATACTTTTAGGCCTCCGGATCGTCAAGCACCGACGCGCGAGGGGCTCGTTTCAGACGCGCGCGAAAGGACGCGGATTTGCCCCAAGGACCGAAGATCGGTAGTGCTCGAAAGAGGGTGAGCCTTCGCCAGCCTTGGTTCTTGCCGCTTTTGGCGGTTTCCGCGTGCGCGCATCACGCCGATGACGGCGAGATCGCGCCGATCGCGAGCGCCTCGGCGCCGATCGAGAGCCCGAGCGCGCCGGCCCCGGTCGCCCCGGTGCGCGCCGCGCGAAACGGGCGCGCGTTCCCCGACGGTGTCCTCGCGCTCACGTGGGACGACGGACCCGACCTCGGTACGCTCGAGCTCGCCGAATATCTGCAACGCGAGCACGTCTCTGCGACGTTTTTCGTGGTCGGCGCTTGGGAGGCCGGCGTGTCGTCGGATCCGGGGTTCGGGCCGAGCGTCGGCGAGACGGGTTACACGCGGCTTCCGCTCTTGGGCGATCTCGTCGCGCTCGGGCATCGCATCGGCAATCACACGCTTCATCACGCGCTCATCGGCGGCGCGACGCCCGACACGGTCGATCGCGAGCTCGGCGACGCGCAGCGGATGATCGATCCGTTCGTGCGCGACGAGACGCGCTTCTTCCGCGTACCGGGCGGATATTGGACGGCGGCGGCGTCGCACGCGGTCGACTCGGATCCGTACCTCGCCGATCTCGTCGGGCCGATTCGCTGGGACGTCGACGCGAAAGATTGGGAAGGCGCGGTTTGGTGCGAGTCGACGGATCCGCCGCAGGCGGGACGTCGCGGACACGCAGCGAGCCCTGCGCGCGATTGCGAGCAAAAAGACGGGCGATGGCGCGTTCGCGCCGACGTGATGGCCGAGCGCTACGAGCGCGCGATCGCATCGGCGGGACGCGGGATCGTCTTGATGCACGATCGCGTCGGCGACGTGGGCTCGCGTTACGCGCTCGACATGGCCGAACGGCTCGTGCCGTGGCTCGTCGCGCGCGGTTACGTCTTCGCCGCGCCGGTGCTCGGGTTCGGACCGAGCGAGACGCGCTGGGCCGCGCCGGCGAGCGAGATGCGTCTTGCCGACGTCGACGGTGACGGCCGCGCGGATGCATGCGTGCGCGAGGGGGACGGCTTGGTTTGCGCGACGTCCGCCGCGCACGTCGAACGCGGGCTCGAGCGCGCGTTCTTCGACGACACGGCGCTTGTCACGCTCGCGCTTCCGGCGCGCGCGCGGAGCTTCGAGCTCGCCGACGTGAACGGCGACGGACGCGCGGACGTTTGCGTGCGCGTGCCCGAGGGGATCTCGTGCGCGCTCGCGCGCGCGGGGGGCGGCTTCGGTCCGATGACGCCGTGGTCGGATGATTTTTCCGACGCCGAAGGGTGGGGGAGCGATCCGGCGTATGACGGCACGCTCCGCTTTGCGGACGTCGACGGCGATCACCGCGCCGACGTGTGCGCGCGTTCGCCGGCCGGCGTCGTTTGCGCGCGAAGCACCGGCGCCGGTTTCGAGCGCGCGCGGCTCTGGCTTCCGGCGATGTCGGATCGCTCGGCGTTCGCGCAGGCCGACTACGCGACCTCGATGGCGCTCGGCGATCTCGACGGCGACGGTCGCGCCGACGTTTGCGCGCGCGCGCCGGGCGGCGTCTTCTGCGCGCTCTCCACGAAAACGTCGTTCGGGCGTCTCTCGCGCTGGTCGTCCGAAAAAATGCAGGGACCGCTCGAGCTCGGCGATCTCAACGGCGACGGTCGCGCCGACGTCTGCGCGAGCGGCTGGTGCGCGCTCTCGAACGGCCGCGCGCTGACCAAGCCGACGCAGTGGGTGCTCGACGAGGGCACCGCGTTTCGTCGACAATGGCTCGGAGACATCAATGGCGACGGTCGATCCGACATCTGCGGCTCCGACGGACGTGGCGTCCGATGCGCAGTCGCGCCCTGACGTCGCCGTCTTGATGCCGGTGCGTGACGGCATCGCGGCGCTCGCGGCGACGCTCGCGACCCTCCGCGCGCGCGCCGAGTCGTTCGGATCGCTCACGATCTTTCTCGTCGACGACGGAAGCGAGCCCGCCGTTTCGGAGGGGGACCTGCCGTCTCCGACGCCGATTTTTTCGATCGTGCTCGCGCGCCACGTCGTGAACCTCGGTCAAGGCGCGGCGCTCGAGACCGCGCGTCAGCTCGCGCTCGCGCACCCGATCGCGTTCGCGGCGTACGTGACGATGGACGCCGACGGGCAGCACCGCGCGGACGACGCGCTCGCGCTCGCGCGGGCGATCGAGGACGGCGCCGACGTCGCGTTCGGCAATCGATTCCTCGGCGACTCGAACGTTCCGCGCGGGCGCCGCGCGATTCTCTTCCTCGCGCGATGGTTCGAGCGCGCCATCACCGGTCTTCGTCTCGCGGACGCGCACAACGGTTTGCGCGCGTTCGGCCGCGCGGCCCTCGAGCAGGTTCGCATCCGCCAAAATCGAATGGCCCACGCGACCGAAATCAAGATGCTCGTCTCGCGCGCGCCGCTCCGCGTCGTCGAGGTCCCCGTTTCGGTGCGCTACACGCGCGAGACGATGGCGGCGGGTCAGAAAAATTCGGGCGCCGCGCTCATCCTTCGCGATCTGATGCTCCAGTATTTGTTCGGAGATTCGAAATGACCATCGCCGCTTTCGCGTTGCTCGCGCTCGTGTTCGGTCTCGTCGCGTTCGATTGGGCGACGCTCCGCGGAAAAAATCGGCGCGCGCTCTTTTTGGAAATCGCCGTGCTCCTCGCGGGCGCGGTCTTCATCATTTTTCCGGATCGCGCGACGCGGCTCGCGCACCTCGTCGGCATCGGCCGCGGCGTCGATTTTCTTTTGTACCCGACGGTCATCTGGCTCGTGCGCGAGTCGCTCCTCTCGCGTCGCCGTCGCATCGAGGACGCCGAGCGCATGACCGAGGTCGTTCGCGCGCTCGCGATCGTTCAGGCGCGCTCGATTCAAAGCGCCGGGGCGCCGCCGCAGTCGGCGGGCTCGACGGCTTCGGTCACCGCGTAGTCGCGTGGCGCGTGGAAGCGCGACGCCCACAAAAAATTCCACGGCGCGCGATGCACGCAGACGTGCTCGCCGTCGCGAACTTTTCGGAGCGCGTGCGGGTCGACCTCGGCGCGCACGAGCTGATCGAACGACTCGCCCGATGGATACGCGTAGGCGCCGTGCGTCACGAAGAGCACCGCCGCGAGCGCCGCGACGGCGCCGAGCGCCATCCGCTGCGGCGCGACTGCCGGCGCGCTTCGCCCGAAGAGCCAGAGGTTGAGGACGACGAGCACGATCATCCAGCACATGTAGTAACGAAGCTCGTGCGACTGCGGCAGCATCGAGACGACCGCGGTGAGCATCCCGAACGCGACCGTCGCGACGCGCACTGCGCGGTCTTTGCGATCGCGCACGGCGCGCCAAACGAAAATCGCGAGGTTCACGGCGACGTACGCGCCGAAGAAGCCGCCCATGCGATACCCGGGCGCGTCTGGCGGCGTCCACTCGTCCACCGTCCAGCGCCGCGTGTCGGTCATCGGCCGCACGCCGATCTCGAGCACCGAGCACAAGAACCGCACCGGCCGCGGCGCGTGCTCGAGCCAAACGGGCGACGACGAATACGGCTCGTCCGGCCCCGGCATGTGTAGCCCGAAAAAGTGAAAATCGACCGGATAATAAGGGTTGTGGTGAAGCGCGAGATTCTTGAGCGGCGTCAGAAAAATGATCGGCAGCGCGAGCGCGAGCGCCGCGAGGCGTTTCTTGTCCTTCAGGCGCCACGCGAGCGCGCCGAGCGCGACCCCGACGATCGGATGCATGAGCGCTTTGGTGTTCGCGGCGATCGCCGCGCAAACGCACGCGACGATGAGCGTCCGATCGCTCGGCGGCGCCTCTTCGGTCCACGCGACGACGGCGACCAAGACGAGCGCGCTCGCCGCCGCGTTCGCGGGTAAATCGACGTAACACGACGTCGCGTGGATCTGCACGAGCGGCACCGCGAGCAGCGCCAGGATCGTCGCGTACATCGGAACGCCGAGCCGCCGCTTCACGAACCACGCGAAGACCGGCACCGCCGAGAACGCGACGAGGTTCGCCGACTCGGCGCGCCCGGTGATTTTCCAGAGGAGCCCTTGGATCGCCTCGCCCAGCAGCGGAAACCCATCGAACCGCGCTTGGTTCATCGGGTCGTACGCGAACTCTTTCGCCGGCACGATCCCCGCGATGCGCGCGGCGAAGGGCAGGTGGTAATACCAGACGTCCCACGCCTGAGAGACGTCGTGGAGCGCTTCGACGAGCATCGAAGCGAGGAGAGCCCACGCGAGGAGGGAGAGCGCGCGGGGGAGCCACTTCGGGGGCACCGGCACAAGTTACTCGATGGCCAATCGCGCGTTCACCGAGAAAATGTGGAATGTGGAACGGGGAATGTGGAATGAAAAGAAAGCGCCGCGCGGCATTCCACATTCCACATTACGCTTCGGGCGCGGGGTGGCTATTGACTATTGGTCAATAGCGATTACGGTGCCACAATGGTCGCTCGTTCCGACGTCCTCGACGCTGTGATCGTAGGTGCGGGCTTCGCCGGGCTCGGGATGGCGATCAAGCTCGACGCGGCGGGGTTTTCGCGGTTCGTGATTCTCGAGCGCGCCGAGCGGGTCGGCGGAACGTGGCGCGACAATCGGTATCCCGGGTGCGCGTGCGACGTGCCGGCGCATCTTTATTCGTTTTCGTTCGAGCCGAATCCGAATTGGTCGCTGCCGTACGCGCCGCAGAAAGAGATCCTCGCGTACCTCGAGCGGTGCGTCGACAAATATGGGCTTCGCGATCGGCTGCACCTCGGGAACGCGGCGACGGACGCGACGTTCGACGAAGAGCTCGGGCTCTGGACCGTCGAGACCAGCCGAGGAAAAACTTTTCGAGCGCGTGCGCTCGTCGTCGGGACCGGGCCGCTCAACCGGTGGTCGATGCCGGCCATCCCGGGGCTCGAAGGTTTTCGCGGCGCGAAATTTCACTCGGCCGCTTGGGACGATTCGTTTTCGATCGACGGCAAACGCGTCGCGGTCGTCGGCACCGGCGCGAGCGCGATTCAAATCGTTCCGGCGATCGCGCCGGGCGCGGCGCGCGTCTTCGTGCATCAGCGCACGGCGCCTTGGATCCTCCCGAAGCAAAACGGGACGATCGACGAGGCCGCTCAGGCCCGCTTCGCGAGGCGCCCCGCGCTCCAGGCGGCGCTCCGCAAGAGTCTCTATGGCATCACCGAATTTTGGGGGCTCGGCTTCACGCACGTGCGATCGGTGATGAAGCTCGGCGAAATCGCGTCGCGGAAATATCTCGAAAAAAGCGTCGCCGACCCCGCGCTGCGCGCCGAGCTCACGCCGCGTTACGCGATGGGCTGCAAACGCATTCTCTTCTCGAACGACTATTACGCCGCGATCCAGCGCGAGAACGTCGAGCTCGTCACCGACGCCATCGCCGAGGTGCGCGAGCGATCGATCGTCACGCGCGACGGGCGCGAGCGCGAGGTCGACGCGATCGTGCTCGCGACCGGCTTCGACGCGGCCGACGTGAAGGCGCCGTTTCCCATTCGCGGCAGCGGCGGACGCGTGCTCCCCGACGGCGCCGACGCGTACCTCGGCACCACGTTCGCGGGGTTTCCGAACTTCTTCATGATCATCGGCCCGAACACCGGCCTCGGGCACACCTCGATGGTCGTCATGATGGAAGCGCAAATCGGCTACATCCTCGGCGCGCTTCGCGCGATGCAGAAAAAAAAGCTGAAGCGCCTCGACGTCCGCGCCGACGTGCAGCGGCGTTACAACGAGCGTCTCCAGGCGCGGCTCGCCAAGAGCGTCTGGAACGGCGGCGGTTGTACGAGCTGGTACAAAACCGAGGCCGGAAAGAACACGACGCTCTGGCCGGGCCTGACGATCGAGTACCGCGCGAGGATGGCGCGCTTCGATCTCGAGAGCTACGACGCGGCCCTCGAAGCGCTGCCCGTGGCCTGAAATCACGTAGCAGAATGGTTCAGCTTCGCGCGCTCCGATAGGCACTCTTTCTGCACGTCATCCCGCAGGATTTCAGCAGCAAGGAGCGCACAAATGTCCGTGCACGAACAGCCTCGCCACAACGGCGCGTTCTACCTGCGCCACGCAGTGACTCATCCCATTCACGTGCTCGTGGTGTTGTGCCTGCCGTTCACGTTGTTCTTCGTTTGGTCGCTCTCCGCCGTCGCGGCGTTCGTGCTCACCGAAATCGCGCTCGTCTGCATCGTCTCGCGAGTCCCGGGTTTTCAGCGCTGGGTCGACGAAAAAGTTCGCGCCATCGAGGCGGCGGCGGCGGCGCGGACCCGGACGCAGCTCCTCATGCGCATCACCGACGCGCACCGCGCCGAGCTTCAGCGCCTCGAGGTGCTGGCCGACGCGATTCGCGAACGCCTGATGCCCGCGGGTGGCGAGATGGCTCGGAACATGGAGGATTGCCTCGGCACGGGCAGGCTGCTCGCGACCTACGTCGGCGGGGCGATCGCGTATTGCGCCGGCAAAACTTGTTTGATGGGGACGGATCGCAAGGCGATCGACAACGACATCAATTCGCTCGCGCAGAGCGCCACGCAAGGACGCACCGAGTCCATTCGCTCGGTCGCGATGCAGCGCCTTCGCATCGCGCGGATGCGCGCGGCGCGCTGGGACTGCAGCTACGACGACCTCGAGGTGATGCAGGAGCAGCTCTCGCTCATCGCCGATCTCGTTCGCTTGATGTACGAGCACTCGGCCGCGCCGGTGCAGTCGGCGATGCTCCGCGACGAGGTGGACCGCGCGCTCGCGAGCGTGAAGGACGGCGAGCGGACGGTGCGCGAGCTCGTCGAGCTCCTCGCGGTGAACGACGCGCCGGAGCCGCGCGTGCTCGAGATGGGACGTCGCGCGCTCGCGGCGATGGCCGAGCAGGCCGCGCGTCTCACGACCGGCGTCCCGCCGCCGCCGCACAGCCGCGTTCGCGTGGTGCCTGCGCCGCCGCTTCCGGCTGCGACGCGCGCCGAGACGATCGAGCGGACCGCCGAATGGGTCGAGGCCGCGTGCGCGGCCGGTGCGCTCCGCGCGCAATGACGAGTATGCTCGCCGGGTGACGACGCTCGGGGAACGAATCATCGAACGAATCGAGGCCGCGTCGTTCGCCGAGCTCGCGGCCGTCGCGTTTCTGGCGCTCGACGATGCGCCCGCGGATCGGGAGGACCCCGAGCGCGTCGTGCGTGCGCTCGAGCGAGCGCTCGCGCGGAAAAATCAGTTCGCGGCCTCCGAGCCTGCGCTGAGGGGCGTCATTCATGACGCGACGTGCGCCATGTTCGACGCCATCGCGCGAGGCGAGCCGCGTGAAGAATCGATGAAGCTCGCCGCCGAGAAGCTTCGCGCTGCGTTTCGCGCGGTGCTCGGCGATGCTCCACGCGAGGTCGCGTCGGCTTCGTATTCGCCCGAGCTCCAGCTCGCGGTGCTCGGCCTTTCGATCGATTCGCTGCGCGAGCCCATCCTCGACGTCGGCTGCGGTCCGGACGCGCTCCTCGTCGAGCATCTTCGCGCCGCCGGAAAAAGCGCGCGCGGAATCGATTTTCAAATCGACGGAACCGATTGGCTGACGTTCGACTACGGCGCGGCGCGCTGGGGAACGATCGTCTCGCACCTCGGGTTTTCGCTCCACTTCATGCATCAAGAGATGAAGTCGAGCGAGGTCGCGTTCGAATACGCGCGCGCGTACATGCGCATCGTCAAGTCGCTCGCGCCGGGCGGCACGTTCGCGTACGTGCCGGGCCTGCCGTTCATCGAGGCGATGCTTCCGCCGAACGCGCTGCGCGTCGTGCGCGTGCCGCTCGCGCCCGAGCTCGTGACGTCGGCCGTGGCGAGCGTTCAAGAGGCGACCGGGCTCGTCCTCGACGCCGCCACGCACGTCACCGCACGACCTTGATGTTGAAGTCGGCGGTGCCGAGCGCCTGATACGTGCGGAGCCAGAGGTGGAGGTAGCTCTCGGGGCCGCGCGCGGTCGTGATGTCGCCGAGGTCGAGCACGTCTTTCCAGCCGAACCACGCTTTGAGGATCTCGGCGACGCGAGCCTTCGCGCTGGCGTCGTTGCCGCTCATGAAGACGGTGTGATCGCCGCCCGCGACGCGACCGGCGTCGACCATGACGCTGCAGTTGATCGTGTTGAGCGTCTTGACGACCTTCGCGTCCGGAAATTCGCGCTGGATCTGTTCGCCGAGCGAGTCGGTGTTGCCGGTCGTGAGCGTCGGCGGCATCCCTTTCGAGAAATCGAGCGAGTTGGAGAGGTCGATCAAGATCTTGCCGCCGAGCGAGCCGGCCGAGCGAAGCGCGGCGAGCGTGCCGTTGCCGTTCGTGCACACGAAGAGAATTTCGGCGGACGCAGCCGCGTCGGCGAACGTGCCGTGCGACGCCTTCGCGCCGGACTTTGCGACCCACGCCGCGGCCTTTTCGTTCTTCGCGTCGCGCGCGCCCATCTTCACGTCGTGCCCGAGCGACACGAGCTTCGTGGCGATCGTCTGGCCGACCATCCCGGTTCCGAGCACTCCGATTTTCATGGCCGGCATGCTACATCAGTCGGCGTCTTGATCCTCTCGCTGCTCGGTCCGGACGCGCTCTCGGCGGCGCGGCTCGCGAAGGCGAGCGAAAGCGTGCGCCGGACGAACCCGCGCGTGAGATCGCTGCACGCGCAGTTCCTCCACTTGCTCGATGTCGAGGAGACCCTCTCGCCCGACGAGCGTCGCAAGCTCGACGCGCTGCTCACGTACGGTCCGCGCGCCGGCCGCGGCGACGACGAGCAGACGCTCGAATCGGGCGGACGAATCGTCGTGCCGCGCTTTGGCACGATCTCGCCGTGGTCGTCGAAGGCGACCGACATTTGCCGCGCCGCGGGCCTCTCGCGCGTTCGGCGCATCGAGCGCGGCGTCGCGTGGACCGTGCTCGGCGAGGTCGACGACGAAAAAGCGCTTCGCGCCGCGATCCACGATCGCATGACCGAGATCGTGCTCGTCGAGATGGCCGAGGCGGAAAAACTCTTCGAGCGGAGCGAGCCGCGGCCGATGAAATCGATCGCGTCGATCGAGCGCGCCAACGTCGAGATGGGGCTCGCGCTCGCGCCCGACGAGATCGCGTACCTCGAGCGCGCGTTCGCGTCGCTCGGGCGAGCGCCGACCGACGTCGAGCTCATGATGTTCGCGCAAGCGAACAGCGAGCACTGCAGGCACAAAATTTTCAACGCCGAGTTCGTCGTCGACGGCGCGCGCAAAGACGACTCGCTCTTTCGCATGGTGCGGCGCTCGACCGAGGCGGCGCCCGAGGGCGTGCTCTCGGCCTATCGCGACAACGCCGCGGTCATCGAGGGCTTCGAGTCGGCGCGATTCTTCGCGGATCCCGACGGCGTGTACCGCGCGCACCGCGAGCCGGTGCACGTCCTCATGAAGGTCGAGACGCACAACCATCCGACCGCGATTTCGCCTTATCCGGGCGCGTCGACCGGTTCGGGCGGCGAGATCCGTGACGAGGGCGCGACCGGACGCGGCGGGAAACCGAAGGCCGGCCTCGTGGGATTCATCGTATCCCACTTGCGCATCCCGGGCGCGGAGCAGCCTTGGGAGCAGACGATCGGGCGCCCGGCGCGCATCGCGTCGCCGCTCGCGATCATGACCGACGGTCCGCTCGGCGCCGCCGCGTTCAACAACGAGTTCGGCCGGCCCGCGATCACCGGTTTCTTCCGCACGTTCGAAAACGGCGATCGCGGCTTTCACAAACCGATCATGCTCGCCGGCGGCCTCGGAAACATCCGCGCCGCCCACGTGAAAAAGGGCGAAATCCCCGACGGCGCGGCGCTCATCGTCCTCGGCGGCCCCGCGCTCCTCATCGGGCTCGGCGGCGGCGCGGCGTCGTCGCTCGCGCAAGGCGCGTCGCACGAAGACTTGGATTTCGCGTCGGTGCAACGCGACAACGCCGAGATGGAGCGCCGCTGCCAAGAAGTGATCGACGCGTGCTGCGCGCTCGGCGACGACAACCCCATCGCTTCGATTCACGACGTCGGCGCAGGCGGATTGTCCAACGCGCTCCCCGAGCTCGTCTACGAGAGCGGCCGCGGAGCAAGGCTCGACCTCCGGGCGATCCCGAGCGGCGAGTCGCAGATGACGCCGCTCGAGCTCTGGTGCAACGAGGCGCAGGAGCGCTACGTGCTCGCGATCCCCGAGGGACCGGCGCTCGAAAAATTCCGTGCAATATGCGACCGCGAGCGCTGCCCGTTCGCCGTGCTGGGAAACGCGACGACCGACGGCAAGCTCGTCGTCGCCGATTCGCATTTCGGAAACGCGCCGGTCGACGTGCCGCTCGAGGTGATCCTCGGCAAGCCGCCCAAAATGCGCCGCGACGTGAAGCACGAGCCCGCGCCGCGCGCCGCGTTCGACGTCTCCAAGATCGACTCGCGCGAAGCGGCGTATCGCGTGCTTCGATTTCCCGCGGTCGCCGACAAATCATTTCTCGTCACGATCGGCGATCGCACCGTCGGCGGTCTCGTCGCGCGCGATCCGATGGTCGGGCCGTGGCAAGTCCCGGTGTCCGACGTCGCGGTCACGACGACCTCGTTCGAAGGGTTCACCGGCGAAGCGATGGCGATCGGCGAGCGGCCGCCGGTCGCTGTGCTCGACGCGCCCGCGTCCGCGCGTCTCGCGGTCGGCGAAGCGATCACGAACCTCGCCGCCGCGCGCGTCGCGAAATTGTCCGACGTGCGTCTCTCCGCGAACTGGATGGCCGCCGCCGGCCGACCCGGCGAAGACGCGGCGCTCTACGATGCCGTGCGCGCCGCGGCCGCCGAGCTCGCCCCCGTGCTCGGTCTCGCGATCCCGGTCGGCAAAGACTCGCTCTCGATGCGCACGCGCTGGGACGGCCACGAAGTGTTCTCGCCGGTCTCGCTCGTCGTCAGCGCGTTCGCGCCGGTCGTCGACGTCCGCGGCACGCTCACGCCCGAGATGCGTCTCGATGAAGGTCCGACCGAGCTCTGGCTGATCGATCTCGGCGCGGGAAAGAATCGACTCGGCGGGAGCGCGGTCGCGCAAGTCTTCGGCGAGCTCGGCGACGTTCCGCCCGATTTGGATCATCCGTCGCGGCTCGCGAAATTCTTCGAAGCGATTCAATCGCTCGCGGCGAAAGGAACGCTCCTCGCGTACCACGATCGCTCCGACGGAGGGCTCCTCGCGACGCTCGCCGAGATGTGCTTCGCGAGCGGATGCGGCGCCGAGGTCGACGTCGGGTCGTTCGAAGCGCTCTTCGCCGAGGAGCTCGGCGCTGTCGTCCAAATTCGCGCCGGCGACGAAAACGCCATGAAATCAGCCCTGGGCGAGCTTGCAGAATGCACGCATCGTCTCGGCGCGCCGAACGGCGATCGTCTCGTCATTGGCCGCCTCCTCGACGAGCCCATTCGCGATTTACGCGCGGCGTGGTCCGAGACGACGCACGCGATGCAGCGTCTCCGCGACGACGAAGCGTGCGCGCGCGAAGAGCACGAAGCGCGGCTCGACGCGAGCGACGCGGGCCGAAGCGCGAAGCTCGGGTTCGATCCGTGGGCGCCGGTTGCGGTTCGTGGCGCGCGTCCGCGCGTCGCCGTCTTGCGCGAGCAAGGCGTGAACGGGCAGGTCGAGATGGCCGCCGCGCTCGATCGCGCCGGCTTCGAAGCGGTCGACGTCCACATGTCCGACGTCGCCGAGGGCCGCGCGTCGCTCGATGATTTTCGCGGCGTCGTCGCGTGCGGCGGATTTTCTTTCGGCGACGTGCTGGGCGCCGGCGGCGGCTGGGCGAAATCGATTTTGTTCGTCGACCGCCTTCGTGACGCGTTCGCACGGTTTTTCGCGCGCGGCGAGACGTTTTCGCTCGGCGTCTGCAACGGCTGCCAAATGCTGTCGCAGCTCGGCGCGCTCATCGAGGGCGCGGAACGCTGGCCGCGCTTCGTGCTCAATCGCTCGGAACGCTTCGAGGCGCGCCTCTCGCTCGTGCGCATCGAGGAGAGCCCGTCGATCTTTTTCGCCGGCATGGCCGGCTCGGTCTTGCCCATCGCGGTCTCGCACGGCGAGGGCCGCGCCGAAATCGACACGGCCGCGCTGCGTCTGCTCGAGCGCGATCGCCTCGTCGCGGCGCGCTTCGTCGATCACCGTCACCAGCCGACCGAGCGCTTCCCGTTCAACCCGAACGGCTCGCCGGGCGGCACCACCGCGTTCACGACCCCCGACGGGCGCGCCACGATCATCATGCCTCACCCCGAGCGCGTCTTTCGCAACGTGCAGCTCTCGTGGCGACCGCGCGCATGGGACGCGCACGACGACAGCCCCTGGATGCAGATGTTTCGAAACGCGCGCGCCTGGGCGGACTAGAAAGCGTCGTCTTCGTCGATTTGCCGCATTTCTACGTGCGTTCGCGCGATGTGCGCGTCGGCGCTGAGCGGGCCGGCGCCGAAATATCCGAAGAGGAGCGCGCCGCCGAGGAGCCCGACGTTCTTCATGAAGTTCTCCATCTGCGACGCCACCCACGGCGGATGAATGAAGAGCGTCACCGGCACGAGAAAGAGGACGAGGAGGAGCGCGCCGGTCTTCGCTTTGTAACCGAAGAGGACGCTCAGCCCGCCGGCAGCCGCGAAAACGCCCGAGAGCGGCACCGCGAGGTCTGCGAACGGGACGCCGTGCGCGGCCGCGACCTGCACGAGCGCCGGCGTGAAATGTTTCGGCGCGGCGAGGATGAAGATCGCCGCATAACAAATTCGCCCGAGGAGCGGCAGGACGCGCGTCGCGTCGTGCGAGCGCACGATCGGGCGCGTCGGACGATCGTCGCGATCGATGGCGAACGGATGCGAGGTCGCGGTGCTCATGGCGGGACCGTTTGCAATCGATGGGCCGCGCGCCGTGCATCACGCGCGGCACGTGTCACCTGCGCTCGCGTGTCGGAAGTTGTCACGAAATTCGGCCGCAGAGCCGCGCTGCGAGACGGCACGAGCCGTGCACTGAGCCGCGGCCCGAACCAAAAGTCCAGGAGGACCTCATGAAGTTTCGTCATGTTTGTGGTGTGGCGCTCGCGGCGGTGACGCTCGGCGCGTTTGGTTGCAGCCAGAATCCGCCGGCGCAGCAGCCGACGACGACCGGCGCGACCGCGCCGTACGACAACAGCGGCAACACCGGCAACGTGTCGACGGGTAACAACAACGCCGTCGATCAAAACGGCACGCCCCAAGGCAACATGAACAACACGACGCCGAACGGCTCGATGCAGCCGCAAGGTCAGCTCGATCAAAACCCGGCGCCGCAAGGCAACGTCGGCGGCTCGTTCACGAGCGACGGTCAGATCGTCGGCTTCGTCGACGCCGTCAACAAGGCGGAAATCGAGCAGGCGCACGTCGCGCTGCAGAAGGCGAAGGACCCGCAAGTCAAAGCCTACGCGCAGATGATGATCAACCAGCACGGGCAGGCGCAGCAGAACATGCACCGCTCGCTCTCGAGCATCACGCCCGAGACGACGCCGCAAGTGAGCCAGCTCGAAAGCGACGCGCAGAGCAAGCTCTCGAACCTGCAGCAGAAGACGGGGAGCGATTTCGATCGCGCTTACATCGATCTGCAGATCCAAGAGCATCAGCAGGTGCTCAACACGCTCGACAACCAGCTCCTCTCGGCGGCGCACGACAGCCAGCTGAAGCAGCAGCTGACGGGCCTCCGCCCCGAGCTCCAGCACCACCTCGAGCGCGCCCAGGCGATTCAGTCGCATCTCGGCGGCGGCAGCACGAACCCGTAATCCCGGTATGCTGGCGGCGTGCGCGCGCCGCGAAAACCCGCTCTCGTTCTGCAACCGACCACGCTCTGGGATTATCCATCCCAGCATTACGGGGAAGGTGAGCAAGGCTCGAGCGCGTTTCGCGGCGCGACGCCGTCGTACGTGATTTGGAACGTCGTCCAGCGCTTCACGCGCGACGGCGAAACGGTCCTCGACCCGTTCGCCGGCAGCGGCACGACGCTCGACGTCTGCAAGGACACCAATCGGCGCGGCATCGGCTTCGACGTCGCGCCCGCGCGCGCGGACATCGGCAACGCCGACGCGCGATCGATTCCGCTGAAGCACAAGAGCGTCGATCTCGTCTTTTTCGATCCGCCCTACGCGGACAACTTGGATTATTCGGACGACCCGCGGTGCCTCGGCAAGCTCAAAGCCGACGGGCGCTTCCAGCGCGCGATGCGCCTCGTGATTCAAGAGTGCGCGCGCGTGCTGCGCGAGGAGCGCGTGCTCGCGATTTACGTCTGCGACGTTTGGAGCAAGCGAGGATTTCACCCGCTGGGTTTCGAGATCTTCGAGATGGCGCAAAAAGATTTCATCCCGATCGACGTCGTCTCGGTCGTTCGGCACAACAAGACGCTCGAGATGGGCAACTACCGGCGCGCCGCCGAAGAGGGGAACTTCTTCTTGCGCGGGTTCAACTATCTTCTTTTGTTTCGAAAGCGCCGCGCGTCTTCAGAGATCGAAAAATGACCGCGAGCGCGACGACGAGGGCGACGAAACCGGCCGGCACCGCGAGGACCGCGGGGCTCGGGTCGCCGCCGTGAACGGCCACGCCGCCCGCGAAAAATCCGCCCGGAATGAGAACGAGCGCGGCGGTGAGCCCGGCGCTCGCGAGCGGACGCGCGACGCTGGGTCGGGCGCGCACGGTGAGCGCATACGCGACGTGCACGAGCGCGAGCAGCGTCCCGTGAGCGTGTGCGAGCCGCCACATGAGGCGTCGCGTTTCGTTCTCGACGTCGAGGTACGCGCCGACTTTGAACGCGTGCAGCGTCTCGAGCGCGAGCCCGAGGACGACGAAGATCGCGAGCGCACCCCAGCCGATGCGAAGGTGACGCTCGAAGATGCGCTCACTCGGCGACATGGACCTCCCGATTGTCGCGCGCGGAGACGAGCGCGTCGATGGCGGCCGCGTCGACCACCGTCCGCTTGGCCCGCGGGTAACGCGCGAGGCTTCGCGACGCGATGAAACGGATCACCGCGTAGGGATCGCGCGTGGCCGCCTCGAGCAGCGGCGACTCCCAATCGGATCCCGACGCGGCGATGGCGCCCGGCTCGCCGAACGCATCCGCCCAAATCACGCGCTCGGTCGCGTCGGCGGCGAGGAGCCCGCGCGCGGCCGCCGGCTCGGTGCTGGAGGACGCGGCGCTCGTCGCGCCCCAAAGCTCGGCGAGCTTCGACGCGGTCCACGCGAGCGATCGATCGAGGTGACACAGGTTGCACGCGTTCGGCCGCGCGGAGCTCGCCGACGGCGAATCGATGCGATGCGATCGCGTCGCGCGCCGGAGGGCGTAGCTCGTCTTCGGCATGTGGCAGTCGACGCACGCGCTTCCCGGCGTGCCCGGCGCGTGATGCGCGTGAGTTTCAGGCATTTCATGGCACGAAATACATGCATTTTGCACGCTTCGATCGCGGCGCAGCTGCTGGTTCGGATCGCTCGCGTGCATCGAGTGGCAGGAGAGGCACGTGATTTTCTTCGAGCGGACGCCGCGGAGGTAACAAGCCGAGAGGATCATCGCGTTGTACTCGCGGCCGCCGACGCGCACGGTGCCGTCGGGCCAAAATAAATTGCGCGTGTCGGTGTCGAGCTGGACCTCGGTGCCGATGTTTTGCGGCGTGAGCAAGATGCGCGAAGGCTCGAGCGCGTCGCCCGGGCGAAACGCGTCGGCGTAGCCGCTCTTGAAGAAGCCCTCTTCGTCGCGCGGAAACGCGTACGCGTGACACTGTCCGCAGACCGCGCTCGTTCGCGCCGAGGGGAGCTTCGCCGGGTTCACGATCGCGACGGCCTCGCCGCGGTAACGCGTGAACGGATCGCGCTCGCGCGCCGCGTGCTCGCCGCCCGGGCCGTGGCACGCCTCGCACGCGATGCCGAGCTCGGCGACCGCGGGCCGTTTGCCCGGCGCGTCGAGGTTCGGTCGCCCGGCGGTCGCGTGGCAGGCGATGCAGTTGGAGCTCCAACGAACGTCGTGCTGCGGCTCGCCCTCCGGCTCGAGGAACGCCTCGCGCCGCGGGAGAAAACGCTTCTCGTCGTACGACCAGACCACCGGCCGCATGTGGAGCACGCCGTCGTCTTCGATCCAATATCCTTTCATGTGGTGCGAGCCGGTCGTGATCGCGACCGGCGCTTCGCCGCGCTGGGTCATCGTGCGATGGAACGTGCGCGACCAGGACGCGTGCTCGCTCGGATGACACGCGCGGCACGCGCCCGAGCCGACGTAGCCGCTCTCGCGTGTGATGGTCGGACCGCGCTCGGTCCGCGGGGCCGCGGCTCGCGGAAAAAGCGCGATCGCGGCGATCATCGCGGCGGTCGTCGCGAAGCGCGCGCGGAGCGTCGCGCCCGAGCGCCAGAGGACGAGGAGCGCGGCGATCCCGAGCGCTCCCGCGATCCAAACTGCGACGACCTCCACCTGCGGGGCAACGTAACGTTCGACGCCGACCGCCGTCAATCGGACGAATGCTCGCGCTCACCTACTGCTTGAACCACGAACAAATGCCCGCGACGCAACCGCAATACGCGTCGGCCAGCGCTTCGTCGAGATCGCCGTGGCCCTCGCACGTGTAGCTCATGCCGCCATTTCCACGCGTCGAGTCGCAGCTGTAACCGCACCCCGAGCTCACGCACTCGCCGTCGTAGCTGCATGCGTTGTCGCGTTGCGCGCGCCGCACGACGCGCCGCGGGGCCGTCGCGCGATACCCGACTCGATCGACGCACTCGTTCGAAAACGCTTCCGGACCGCATTGCGGATCGGATGCTGCGCAGCGCTCGCGTCCGCTCCACGTGCAAGCGGCGTCTTGGCACACGCACCCGTGCGGCAAGAGCGCGCAGACCTCGGGCGGAAGGAAAGGCGGCGGTCGGTTGACGACGACGCAGCTCGACGTGCTCGGATCGTGATGTTGGACGAGCGCGACGAGCGCGCCGTCGTACGCGCCGCCTCCCCAAGCGCCGTCCACGTGCACGCGGTCCTCGAGGGCTCCAGCGCACGTGACGATGCAGTAGCGATCGGTGCCGACTTCGACGGTGCGGCTTCCGCGCGGGCACTCGGCGTCTTTGCAAGCCGGCGCGTCGCGGAGCGCGCCCCGCATCGCCGAACACGACGTGAGCAACAAAATCCAGGCGACTGCCCGCATGCGCTGTTTGTGATGCGCGCGACGCGACGCGCGTTCGAAGCTCGTTCGTGTAGGCTCGATGCGTGCGATTCGCCGCGTTTGCTCTCGTCGTCTTCGTCGCGTGCGGGTCGTCGCATCCACCGACCGCGACGCTCCCTCCGCAGCCGTCGTCCTCGGCGACACCGCCGAAGCCGGTCATCGCCGCGACGCCCGCGGCGAAGCACGAGCTGAAACGTGTAGAGTGCAAGTATTCCGTCGAGAAGCTTCCGTCGACGACGGTCCCGTTCGACGTCGAGCTTCGCGGCGACCACGACGCGGCGCTCCTCGCGTCGATCCTCGCCGCGACGCGCGGCTGGACTCACGCGCACCTCGAGACGTCGCCGACCTCGAAGCGCTTCGCGATCGTCGGCGTGAACGCGTCGACCGCGACGGCGTTCGTCCTCTTCGACGAGGCGGGAAAAAAGCTCGTCTCGCACGTCGCGGACGCGGCGTTCTTCGGGCAAGACGGCGATTTTCTCTACGTGTCGCAGAACCGCATTTACGCCGGCGACGGCAGTCGCGCGCTCGGCGGCGTCCAGACCGAGCTCTGTCTCGAGCGCACGTGCAAGACGCGAACGTTTCCGATCGCGGCGACCGCGGGCGCGACGAAGATCCTCGTGTCGCGCAGGAGCAACGCGTTCGTGCAAGGCGACGATCTCTTCGTGCTCGATCCGATGACGGGCGCGGCGGCGCCGCTCGTCGCGGCTTCGAAGACGACCGCGTTTCTCGGCGGCACGCTCCTCTCGACCGGCGCGTGGTGCACCTACGAGATGCCGTATTCGCGCGGCGACGAGCCCGTGAACGCGACGCTCGAGTGCGCCGCGCCGCCGTGGACCGCGATGAAATCGATCTTCGTCCACGAAGGCGGCGGGATGTACGTCGGCGCTGCGGGCGCGCGCGTCGTGACCGGATTGGTCGGGCACCTCGACGTGATGGACGTCGACGGAACGAATCACGCGTCGTACGACCCGCCGCTCCGCGGTCTACCGAACGCGCTCGGCGACGGGCGCACTGTCGCGATCGAAGGCGACGACTCCATCGCGCTCGTCGACGTGATCGACGAGACCTACGCGCTCGTCACAGGCACGCCGACGGTCGTCGTGCCGCTCGCGGGGCACGCGAAGGCGTTCATCGCGACCGGCGACGGAACGGCTTCGCTCGTCCGCTACGAGTGACGCCTCAGTCGGCCGCCGGCACCGAATGATGCTCGTGCGCGATGCGCCACGCGCCGTCCACTTTGCGCAGCCCGACGGTCAAACGAAATTGAAACCCATCCTTGTCCGCCGGGTTGCTCGACGAGTCGGGGCCGCAGCGCATGATCGCGATCGCGAAGGCGACGTCACGCCCAGCCACGACCTCGAGCTCTTCGATGTCGAACGCGGTCCCGGGCTTGTGATAGCGAAAGAGCAACTCCCACGTTCGCTCGTATGCCTCGATGCCTCTGCACTGGAGCGGCGGGGGCACGTCGAACATGACGATGTCACGCTCGTGATGCGCGAGGATCGCGGGAAGGTCGTGCCGGCGGACCGCGTCCGCCCACGCCTCGAGCAGGTGCTTGATTCGGGTTTCTTCGCTGAGGTTTTCTTCTGACATGGCGACGAGAGCGTAAACGGATGCGCCGCCGAGCGCGACAGCACCGAGCTCGAGCAGAGTTCGTCCTCGGCAGACGCGCGCCGCGTGTTAAGAAAACGAAGCCGATGTTTTCACCCGCCGTACGGAATGCGCTCCACGCGCTCCGCACCTTGGTCATCTTCGTTGGAGGCGTGCTCGCCGGGATCTTGTGGCTGCCGAAAGTGCAGTCGCTGCCGATGCCCGTCGCGAGCGCAGCTCCGCAACCGATCGCGTCCGCCGCGCTCTCGCCGCGCGCGATCGCAGCGCGTGCCCTCGCGTCCACCGTCTACTTGCACGGCGGCTCCGTCTACGGCGCCGGCGTCTTGCTCGACGACGCGGGCCACGTGCTCACGTGCGATCACGTCATCGACGGCCTCGATCGCATCGACGCGTCGTTCGACGGCGATCCGAATCCGATTCCGGTTCGCGTCGTCGCGCGCGCGTCGGACGTCGACCTCGCGCTCCTCGAGCTCGAGCGGCCGGTCCCCGCGCATCGCGCGCCGATCGCCGCCGCGTCGGTCGCCGACCTCGCGATGGGCGACAACCTCTGGGCCATGGGCGCCCCGCGCAAGATGCGCTTCTCGCTCAGCCACGGCATCGTCTCGTACACCGGCCGTTCTTTCGACGGCACCTACTACGTGCAGACCGACCTCGCCGCGAACGGCGGAAGCTCCGGCGGCCCAGTCATGAACGAGCACGGCCGGCTCGTCGGCCTCTCGTCTTTCATCTTCCACAACAGCGAAGGTCTCACCTTCGCCGTCCCCATCGATTACGCGTTCGAGCGCTTCGCCCCCGAGCTCGGGCGGGGCGCCGCTCGCGACGGCCGTCGATTCCACGAATGGCTCGACGCGCAGTCGCGAGCGGTACCGTCCAAGACGTAGCGAATCGGTACGGCTGGCGCTACGGCTGCTGCGGCTGGTTTTGCTGCTGCGGCTGCACCGGCTGCTGCCGTTGCGTGCCGTTGCTCGGCGTCGTCTGATTCATGTTGCCGCTGTTGTTGTTGTTGATCTTGTCGGTCGACGGCGACGTGGACGGCGTCTCTTGGCCGTTGGTGTTCTGACGAACGTTGTTGCCGTTCGACTCGTCGACGCCGCGGACCTTCTCGATGTCGGTCTTGGCGAAGCCGAACCCGGTCAAAGCTTGATCGGCGATGCGGCCTTGGCCGACGAGCGAGAGCTGCTGCTGGAAGTACGCCTGCAGCGCGCCGCGCGTTCGACTGCCGAGGACGCCGTCGATGTTGGCCTTGTAGAACCCGAGGTCCCTCAGCTGCGTCTGAACGTCCTTGATCTGCTGTTGATCGAGCGACGCGAGACGCACCGATTTCAGGCTCTGCATCGACGCTTGCGAGCCCTGAACGCCCTGTTGGTCGCTCATGCCTTGTTGCTGTTGGGTGGGCTGCGCTTGCGTGTTGCCGACGTCGTTGTTGCCGGCGACGGCCGCGCCACCGAGCGCGAGCGCTGCGGCGATGACGGACGTCTTGATGAAATTGCTGAACATGATGCCTCCTTTCGAGACTCGCCCTCACCGAGCAGGATGGATGCCAGCGCGACGAACTGCCGACGCACGGACCTGGCGCACGAGCCGTTTGATGAGTACAAAGCGATTCGCCATGAGCCGAATCGTCCACTGCAAAAAGCTCGACAAAGACCTCCCCGGACTCGAGCGCCCGCCCTACAAAAACGAGCTCGGAAAGCGCATCTACGAAGAGGTGTCGCGCGAAGCTTGGGACATGTGGCTCAAGGATTCGGTGAAGTACATCAACACGTATCGCGTGGACCTCGCCTCGGCGGAGGGCCAGAAGTTCATGTTCGAACAGTGCGCCATCTACTTCGGCCTCAAAGAGGGTGACTTGGCGCAGACGGCGTACACGCCGGCGTCCGAAGAAAAAAAATGATCGAGCTTGGGATCCCGGGGTTCGCCTGGGCCGACTTGTTTTCACCCGCGAAGCTCGAGGAGCTCGCGGCCGCGTTCGACCGGTTCTTCCGTGAGCGCGCGCCCGAAGCGTTCGCGCGTTTCGACACGTATCGAAAGTGCGCAGGCGAGGGGATGACCCCCGAGGCGCAGAGCGACGCGCTCCTCGCGGGTGCGCCCGAGCTCAGCGCGTTCGTGCAGAAGCTCTTCGGCGTCGAGAAGGAAGCCGCGGCGATCCGCGCCGACGTCGAGTCGCGCGCCGTGCTCTGGACGTTTCGTCACGAGTTCGCGAAAAAGAGGCTCTTCGGAAAAGACCCGGGCAAAGCTTGGCGCGATTCGGGACTCTCGCACGATCTTGCCCGTGCGTACGCCGAGGTCGCGCTGAGCGCTGCGACGACCGCCGACGCCGACGAAGAGCTCTACGTCGCGCGCGGCACGGCGCTGCTGTTCGAGGTCGACGACGTCGCGCGCAAAGCGAAGAAGCACGGCGGCGCCACCTGGACCGACGCGCTACGCGAACGCTCGCGCCGCATCGTCGAAGCGCTGCGCGCCGACGACCGCACCAAGAGCGGGGTTCCAGGCGACGAGGAGGCCGCCGTCGCGCGCGCGCTCGACGCGATCGAAGCCGTGCTCGCCGAGCGCCGCAGAGACCACCACGACGCGACACGTCGCTGGCCGTCGCTGCGCCAACCGCACAATCTCGATTTCCAAAACTTGGTTCAGCTGCGCCGGCCGGAGCCCGCGCTCCCCGAGCTCTTCGTCGGACCCGAAGAGGAGCGCCGCCAGCGCGGCGATTTCCGTCTCACCGATCCGCGAGGAACAGCGCGCGAGGTCGAGCAAGAGGTCGACTACTGCCTCTACTGCCACGAGCGCGACAAAGACTCGTGCAGCAAGGGCCTCCGCGAAAAAGACGGAGCGATCAAAAAGAACCCGCTCGGCGTCGACCTGCGCGGCTGCCCGCTCGAAGAAAAAATCTCCGAGATGCACGTCATGCGACGCGGCGGCGACTCGATCGCCGCGCTCGCGCTCGTCACGGTCGACAACCCGATGTGCGCCGGCACCGGTCATCGCATCTGCAACGACTGCATGAAGGCATGCGTCTTCCAAAAGCAGGAGCCGGTCAACATCCCGCAGATCGAAACGCGCGTGCTCACCGAGGTGCTCGGGCTGCCGTGGGGCGTCGAGATTTATCTTTTTTTGCAGCGGTTCAACCCGCTCAACGTGGTCCGGCCGCACGCGCGTCCGTACAACGGCAAGAACGTGCTCGTCGTCGGCCTCGGCCCGGCGGGCTACACGCTCGCGCACCACCTCGCGTGCGAAGGATTCGGCGTCGTCGCGATCGACGGGCTCAAGCTCGAGCCGCTCCCCGAGAGCCTGATGAGCGAGCCCATCCGCGACGCGAAGACGATTTATTCGAAGCTCGACGAGCGCATCCTCCTCGGCTTCGGCGGCGTCAGCGAATACGGCATCACCGTTCGCTGGGACAAAAACTTTTTGACGCTCACGTACATGGCGCTCGCGCGCAATCGACACGTGCGCATGTACGGCGGCATTCGTTTCGGCGGCACGATGCTCCTCGAGGACGCGTGGGAGCTCGGCTTCGATCACGTCGCGATCGCCGCGGGCGCCGGCCGGCCGACGCTCATCGACATCAAGAACAACCTCGCGCGCGGCATCCGCAAAGCGAGCGACTTCCTCATGGCGCTGCAGCTGACCGGCGCTTACAAGCACACGTCGATCGCGAACCTCCAAATCAGCTTGCCGGCGGTCGTCATCGGCGGCGGGCTCACGGCGATCGACACGGCGACCGAGCTCCTCGCGTATTACCTCGTTCAAATCGAGAAGACGGCGCTTCGCTGGGAGGCGCTCGAAAAAGCGCTGACGAAAGAAGATCTCGCGCGCCTCTTCGACGACGAAGAGATGCGCCAGATGAAAGAGCACGTCGCGCACGGCCGCGAGCTCGCCGCCGAAAGGGAAGCGGCGAAGCGCGAAGACCGCGAGCCGAACGTGCAGGGCCTCCTCGCGAAGTGGGGCGGCGTCACGCTCGTTTATCGCAAGAGCCTCCAGGAGTCGCCCGCGTATCGCCTCAACCACGAAGAGGTCGTCAAGAGCCTCGAAGAGGGCGTGCGCTACGTCGAAAACCTCGCGCCGACCGAAGCGGTCGTCGACGAGCGCGGCCGCGTGACGGCGATGCGCTTCGGACGCCGCGACGGATCGAGCGTGGAGCTGCCGGCGAAAACGGTGTGCGTCGCCGCCGGCACGAGCCCGAACGTGACCTACGAGCGCGAGCACCCGGGCACGTTCGAGCTCGACAAGCGCGGGCAATATTTCAAAGCGTTCGAAGCGATCGAAGACGGCGGCAAAATCATCTTGCGGCCCGCCGACTCGACCGCGTCCGGATTTTTCACGAGCTACCAAACCGCCGACGGCAAGACGGTCTCTTTCTACGGCGACAATCATCCGTATTACGCAGGCAGCGTCGTCAAAGCGATGGCGAGCGCGAAAGACGGTTACAAAAAGGTCGCCGCGCTCTTTCCAAACGCGCGCGCGACCGACCCCGCGAAGCTCGCCGCGCTCTTCGCGCGGCTCGACGACGAGCTCCTCGCGACCGTGCGCGAGGTCAATCGCCTCACGGCCACGATCGTCGAGGTCGTCGTTCACGCGCCGATGGCCGCGCGCAAATTCCATCCCGGCCAGTTCTATCGTTTGCAAAATTACGAGTCGCACGCGCGCATCGTCGACGGCACGCGCCTCGTGATGGAGGGCCTCGCGCTCACCGGCGCGTGGGTCGATCAAGAGCGCGGCCTCATGGGCACCATCGTGCTCGAGATGGGCGCGAGCTCGCGTCTCTGCGCCGCGCTCGAGCCCGGCGAGCCGGTCGTCTTGATGGGCCCGACCGGCGCGCCGACCGAAATCAGCGGCAAAGAAACCGTGCTCCTCTGCGGCGGCGGCCTCGGCAACGCGGTTCTCTTTTCGATCGCGCGCGCATTCCGCGCGATGGGCAGCAAGGTCGTGTACTTCGCCGGCTACAAAGACGGACGCGATCTCTTCAAGCGCGACGAAATCGAGCGCTACACGGATCAAATCGTCTGGTCGACCGACGGCGGCGCGCCCATCGAAGCGCACCGCCCGCAAGACGCGCACTTCCGCGGCAACATCGTCGAAGCGATGCTCGCCTACGCCGAAGGCAAGCTGACCAAACCCATCGCGAAGCTCTCGGAGGTCAATCGCATCATCGCGATCGGAAGCGATCGCATGATGAACGCGGTGCGCGAAGCGCGTCACGGCGTCTTGCTCCCGCACCTCGACCCGCGTCACATCGCCATCGGCAGCATCAACTCGCCGATGCAATGCATGATGAAAGAGGTCTGCGCGCAGTGCCTGCAGAAGCACGTCGACCCGAAGACCGGAAAAGAGACGGTCGTCTTCACCTGCTTCAACCAAGATCAGCCGCTCGACTGGGTCGACTTCGGACATCTGCGGCAGCGCTTGCGGCTCAACTCGATGCAAGAGAAGCTGTCGAGCGCGTGGCTCGATCACATCCTTCGCGAGCACCCGGCCATTCTTCGCGTGTGAGCCGCGAGACGTTTCCGCTCGAGGCGGGCGCCCTCCGCATCGTCGCGGTCGCCGACACGCACTCGCGTCCGCATCCCGAGCTCGGCCGCCACATCGACGCGCTCGCGCCGGATCGAATCGTTCACGCCGGCGACATCGGCGATCGCAAAGTGCTCAGCGATCTCGCGCGCCACGCGCCGGTCACCGCGGTCCGCGGCAACATCGACGAGCTCGGCGAGCCGGACGTCGTCGTCATCGACGTCGGCGGGCTGCTCAAAATTTTGCTCACGCACATCGCGGTGAACGGCCCGCGTCTTCGCGCCGACGCGCTTCGCTCCGCCAAAGCCGAAGGCGCGTCGCTCGTCGTCTGCGGCCACTCGCACGTCCCCTTCGCGACGCACGACCGCGGCGTCACCGTCTTCAACCCCGGATCGGCAGGCCCCAGGCGTTTCCATCTGCCGATCCTCTTCGGCGTCATCGATGTCGCGCGGACCGGCGTCTCCGTCCGTCACATCGACTGCGAAACCGGCCGCGCGTGGCGCCCCAACCTCAGTTGAGGTGCCCTTCGGGCCGTCGGCCGCGCCTGCGGCGCGGACCTCAGTGCGGGATGACGCCGTTCGTGGCGCAGCCCATCACGATCGAAATGCTGCCCGACGCCGCCTGAGCCGAGCTGCACGAGGTCGCGCAGAGCTCGATCTTTTTCGGGTTCTGCGGGTTGTCGTAATGCCACCCGGTGCCGCCGCTGCAGCTTTGGTTGTACGTGAGCGTCTGCGGCCCGCCGTTGGCCGGCGTGTAGACGACGTTCACTTTGCTCTCGTCGAAGGTCTGCCCCTGCGGAGGCGGCGGCAGCTGGTACTCGCAAGCGAGCGTGATGCCGCGGATGGCGTTGAGCGCCGTTTGGAAATCTTGCTCGGTCTGCTGCGGGCTGTTCGTCGAGACGATCGTCGCTTTACCCGAGCCGCCGGCTTGCGCGATAGCGTCGAGGTTTCCGGTGTTGCCGATGCCGATGACGAACGTCGGAATCGTCGCCGAGACCGACGCCGCGACGTTCGCGACGCCTTGAACCGAGCTGTTGCAGTCGTTCGGCTCGCCGTCGGTGACGAGGACGATCGCGACTTTGTCGCCGGGCTTGGAGCTCGCGATCGACTGCGCGTACGCGACCGCGCCGCTCAGCGCGGGCACCGTTGGCGTGCCGCCGTTCGGGCTGTTCGCGGCGATCGCGTTCGAGAACGTGGTCGCGTCGGGGAGCGCGCGGAGCGACACCTGCGGCGCCGCATAAACGTTCGTGCTGCATTCATTCGACTGCGGAAAGAACTGCAGCGAAGCCGACATGCCCGCGGATTTCGCGTCGCCGAAGAAGCTCGTGAGGCCGGACGCGCACGACGTCCACTTCGAGCTTTCG
>DASXHD010000113.1:0-110863 GCA_036488725.1 Polyangiaceae bacterium
GCGAGCGGCGCACCAAGGCAGTAGTGGACACCGGAGCCAAATGCGAGATGATCCGATGGATTCCTCGTGAGTTCGAATCGAGCCCCGTCCGGATATTTCGATTCATCGCGATTGGCTGACCCGAGAAGAACCATGACCTTGGAATGCGATGGGATGTTGCCCGCGCGCAGGTCGGCATTCGACACCGTGTTCCGAAAAAATGCTTGGTCCGGCGAGTCGTACCGCAGCGCCTCCTCAATGGCCGGACGCAGGAGATTCGTGTCGGCCTTGAGGCGGTCCCACGCGCCAGGCGATTGAGCGAATACATTGATAACGTTCGCGAGGCCGTTGATCGTAGTTTCGTAACCGGCGACGAGTAGCAATACGCAAAACGCAATGACTTCTTTGGGGGTGAGTACCTCCTCTTCGTGCGCTCGCAGCAATAGGCTGATGATGTCGCTTCCCGCAGTCGCTTTGGTTCTACGTGCCACCAGTTCGCGCAAGTAGGAGACGAATGCAACACGCGTGGCCTCTGCCTCCCTTGCGGCATCGGGAGAGTGGCGCGCGGATAACGTTGCGACGATACCGGTTGACCAGCGGCGGAAATCCTCCCGACGGTCTTCTGGAATGCCCAGCAAATCCGCAATTAGTGCGCCCGCCAGCGGCTGGGCGATCTGCGTCACGAGGTCGCCGCCGCCCGCGGCAAGGACGGGCTCCAGAAGGCGGTCCGTGGTGTCTCGCAGGCCGTCCGCGAATGCCGCAACGAACTTCGGAGTGAAGCGGGCGGCGATGAGGCGCCTCAACCGCGTGTGTTCGGGCGGATCATACATCGACAGCATCGGATGCGGATCCCACTCGGGGCCGATTCCACCAGCGGACGAGAAGATCTGATGATTGCGCAAGACGTGGTCGGCGTCGTCGTAACGACTGACGACCCAGATGTCCGTGTCGGGAACGTGATAGACGGGCGCGTTCTCGCGGAGCCATCGGTAATGCTCGAACGGCTCGAGCATGACGCTCGCCGAGAACGGGTCGAACGCTTCGACGCCCATCACCGCAGCTCTCTACCCGGCCGTGCTTTCACGGCTTCTTGCCCCAAACTGCTCCGTAATGCTTCTGCACCGCCGCTTCGACCTGCGTGAAACCGGCTCGTTCGAAAAGGGTCTTCCATTGACTGACGGTTCTGATTCGGCCTGGCGATGAAATGAGCATGAACATGGCGCCCCAGAGCATCGCCGTATCCACGTTGGCGTAGTCGTCGGCAAGGACGTGCTCATCGTAAAAGAGGCATTCTCCCCCCGGCCTGAGGGCCTCGTATGCATTTTTGAGCAGAGAGACACAAAGCTCGTCCGTGCGAGAATTGAATATACGAATGTAGGTGATGAGGTCATGGCCGCGCGGCAGCTTATCGCGGGTAAAGTCGCCGCCCACGGCCGCCAAGCGTTTCGCATAAGGTTCGTTTGCATGAATGGCCCCAAGCTGCGAAGCCACTTGTGGCAAATCGAAAACGGTGGCTTTCAAGTCCGGGAAAGCTTGTAAAAATACCGACGCAAAACCCCCGAGGTTTCCGCCGACGTCCAAAAGACTTTTTACGTGGCTGAAATCGCGCAAGCGAAGTACGGCTTGCGCGGTCGACCTCGCGCCTGCGTCGAGTGCGCGGTTGAACCGCTCCTGGTTGACGTCCGTGGAAGTCGCTTCCTTTGCGCCCTCGATGTAGTGGCCGAAGCCCTCCCAGCACGGGCGATCGGTCTTCAAAGTGTCCAGGAGTCGCGGCAACGCATCGGATTGCCACTCGACGAATTGGACGAGATCGCCGATGTACATCTCGGAGCTCGTATCGAAGAGAGCCGAACCGACATCCGTGACGGCGTAGCCATCGCGGTGATGCGTAACGAGGCCGAGCGCCTGCAGGCCAATCAAGAGGGCTTCGACTCCTCGTTCTTGCAGCGACGACTTCGCCGCAAGCGTCGCCACGTCACCTGTGCCCGCGAGCAAGAGGTCGGTCAAGCCGGTCCTGATTGCGGCCGCGATCACCTTGACGTCGTAGAACCCGTGTATCCGCTCGAAAATGCGCTTTCGCGCAACACGCACGTCGGATGTAGTCATCGTAGCTCATAGAAGAGCGCAATGGACTGCCACTGGCAAGCAGGTGTTCGGTCATCGATGCGCGTCGGCGCGCTCGTGACGCCGAAGGACGGAACGGATAGACTGGGGCGATGAGGCAATTCTTGATGGCCGCGCTCGCCGTTGCAGCCTTCCTGGCGGCAGCGCTGCTCGGATGTGTGCGTCCGACGCCGCAGCAGGCGGGATCCACGCAGCCCATTTTGGCGGAACCCGTTTCGGTGACACCGTCCGTCGAGAGGCTCGTGGCGAGCATCAACCGCAACCCACAATTGCGTGCGGACGTGGAGATGCTTCTCCAACAGCGCTTCTCCGCTGCTGGGCCAGTAGACCTCCGCGAGATGGCGGGGGCTATCCAGCGGTCCTTTCAACCGAGAGACATCGCATTCGCAGATCTAGTGTCTGCGCGGTTCATGCTCCTCCCGTTGTCGCATAGCCCAGAGGGTCGACGCGTCCTCGGCTCGCCCGAGGTCCACGCGTGGTTTCACGATTTTCTCGTGGCGCGCAAGGAGTTCATGGACAGTCGTGAAAGCGCGTCCCTCGTTCCGTTCTTGCAAAACCTGTCCTGGGAGGGGCCGCCCGACTACGTGACTCCTCCGGGTGGCTTTCAGAGCCTAAATGCATTCTTCACACGGACGCTGCGTCCAGGTGCGCGGCCAATCGCAAGCCCCGATGACGACACGATTGCGGCAGCTCCGGTCGACGGAAAGGCCAAACTGCTCGCCATGCGTGCGGGGACAAATGACATTACGGTGAAGGACGGCGCGACGCTCGACGTCGCAAAGATGTTGACGGGCAGTAGCTATGCCGACCGCTTCCGAGATGGTGCCGTATTCGGCTTCCTTCTCGACATAAACAATTATCATCATTTCCACGCGCCGGTCGGCGGTAAAATCGTCGAGCGGAAAGACGCTGCCGGTAACTACTTAAGTGTCTGGCTCGCGCCGGCATTCGCGGTCGAGCAATATCGAGCCCACTACGTCATTGAAACGCCGCAGCACGGTCTCGTGGCTCTGGTCGCGTTCGGCATGAGCGTCGTCGAGTCGGTGAACCTCACCGCGCACCCCGGAGATACGATTCGCAAAGGGGACGATCTTGGGCACTTCGCCTATGGCGGCTCGTATGTCGCCGTCGTGTTCGAGCGCGGCGTCGAGCCGAGCGATTCGCTTCGCCGGAAGGGACCTCCTGAGCTGATGGCGGGCGGCGTGCCAGTAAAACTGGGCTCCCAAATCGCGTCGTTTCGCTGAACGACGTGGCGCAACATTCATGAGGTATCCGCCGAGCCCCCACGAAAGCCCAGCTTGTGCAGTCGTGCATAGAGACCGTTCCGCACGAGAAGCTCTTCGTGCGTCCCTTGTTCGACCACGGCACCTTCGTCCATAACGACGATGTGATCCGCAGATCGGATGGTTGATAGTCGATGCGCGATGATGAGCGCCGTGCGCTTTTCGAGCACGGCCGCGATCGAACGTTGCAGCCGAGCCTCCGTCACCGAGTCGACGCTCGCCGTCGCTTCGTCGAGGACGACGATCGGCGCGTCGCGGTACAGCGCGCGGGCGAGCGCGACGAGTTGTCGCTCGCCGGCGCTGAAGTTCGCGCCGCCGCGGTCCACGGGCGCGTCGAGCCACGCGTCGTCAGCGAGCGTTCCGTTGACGCGCTCGCGGAACAGCACTGCCGCTCCGACGCGCTCGAGCGCCGCGAGCGCCCGGGCCCGGTCCGGACGCGGATCGGTCATCGCGACGTTGGACAGCAGGCTGCCCGGAAAGAGGTAGACGTCCTGCGGGACGACCGCGAACTTCTCCCGCAGCTCCCTGCGGCCAAAACGTCGAACGTCGTGCCCCTCCACGCGTGCCACGCCTTCGGAGATCTCGTAAAGGCGCAGCAGTAGGCTCGCGATCGTGCTCTTGCCGGAGCCGGTTGGACCGACGAGCGCGATCTTCTCGCCAGGGGCAGCCACGAAAGACACGTCTCGCAAGGCCGGCACTCCGGGCTTGTATTCGAACGTGACATGGTCCAACGAGAACGCCTCGTTGGCTCGATCCTCACCGCACGCGGGGGGAGGCGTGTCGCTTTCCAGCTCGGTCTCGTCGAGGACTTGAAGGACACGCTCGGCCGCGACTAATCCGGTTTGCAACACGGGGTAACGCTCGGCGAGCACGCTAATCGGTTCGAAAAACTGGTTGATGTACATCGTGAACGTCACCACGAGCGCAAATGCCGCGGCCGGATTCTGCGCGCCGCTCACGCCGTGCGATAGCGTCGCCCAGAGCAGCACGCTGGCGATGCAGAGTGTTCCGAGCATCTGTAGCAACGAGTCCATGGCCAGGAGGTAGTTGATGAAACGCACGAACGCTCCGCGGTACGAGCGGTTGATGACATCAAACTCGCGCATCACGGCATCCACACGGCCATAGGCCTGGACGACGGAGGTGCCATTCACTTGCTCGCCCAGAAAAGCATTCACCTGCGCCAGCCTGACGCGGAGATCGACGTTGGCGCGCCGTCCACGAGCCCTAACGACCTCTGCGACGACGAGCACCGGCGGCATCATGAGGAAAGCGACCAGCGACATCCGCCAGTCGAGCACGAGCATCGCGACGACGTACGCGACGAGCGAGACGACGTCCCCCGCGGAGCTGACGACGCCAATCCGGAAGATTTCGGCGATCGCGTCCACGTCGTTCGTCGCGCGTGTCACGAGCCGGCCGATCGGTGTCGTGTCCAAGAACCGCATCGTCGCGCGTTGGAGCACCTGGAAGACTGCCTTACGGATGTCCACCATGGCTCGGGCTCCGGCAACCTCCGTCAGGTAGCGTTGCGCGAATTCGCTGACCTTCCGCGCGACGAGGATGGCCATGAACAGCAGGCCGTCGCGGAACACTCCGGAACGGTCCCGCATCGTAGCGTGTCGAACCATGGCTCCCATCACGAGCGGAGCGGCGAGGTTGAAGCCCGCGCCCACGAACACGAGCAAGAGCGCGATGACTAGGCGGCGTGAGTGAGGCCGCACGAACCCCCAGAGCCGTAGCCAGACCGCGATGTCCGACGACGGCCGAGGCGCTTTCTCCTCGTGAAATGCCTTCAGGCTATCGGCCACGCTCGGGGACGAGCCTGTGCCGGGCGACGACGATTTCATGGCCCCACCTCGGGCGTCTCTTGCTCTAGCTGTTGCTGCTTGGCGAATGTCGCGTACAGGCCGCCTGCAGAAATAAGCGCGGCGTGCGTCCCACGCGCCACGATGCGGCCGTCCTCGAGGACCGCGATCTCGTCGCATGCCGCCGCCGCCGCCACGCGATGTGTGACCAAGACCAGAGAGTGCGCCTTCATCTTGCCCCGGAGACCCTCAAGGATCGCAGTTTCGGTCTTCGAATCCACGGCACTCAACGGGTCGTCGAGGAGCAGAATGGGCGGCGCCCACGCGAGCGCGCGAGCCAGCGCGACCCGTTGACGCTGCCCGCCAGAAAGCTGGATGCCTCGTTCGCCGACGACGGTGTCGAGAGCGTTGGGCAGCTCGAGCGCTTCGCGCAACACTTGGGCCGCGCCCATGGCGTCGCGAATGCGGGCCATCGACTCGGCGCTATCCGGATCATCCATCGAGAATGCGACGTTTCGCGAGACGGTGGTCGAGAAGAGAAATGCGCTCTGCTGCGCATAGCCAACCCTTCGCCGCAGCTCGCGGATCGGCATGTCGCAGACATCCACGCCACCCAGGCGGACCCTCCCGCGCGGCGTCGGCAGCATTCGCACAAGGAGCTGAGCGAGCGTCGATTTGCCCGACCCCGTGCGCCCGACGATCGCGAGCGATCGGCCTGGCATAACCCGGAAGGAAACGTCTCGCAGGACGTCCCGGTCGGCGTACGAAAACGAAAGACCTTCCACTTCGAGGCCAGTTCCGTTCGGAATGGTCGTTCCCGAGTCGCGGACCTCGCTGACGCTGTCGAAGATTTCCCTGATCCGTCCGAAGCACGCTCTGCCCCGCTGGATCACCGAATAGATCGAGCCAATGGCCATCAGAGGCCAGGTCATGCGCGTAAGCGCGAGGTCGAACGCGAAAAAGTCTCCCTTCGTGATCGCTCCGGGAACGCTCGCGGGGCGGCACAGAAGGATTCCGCCGTACCAGAAGAAGGCGAGCATGCTGGCCGCGCTGGCGAGCCCAAGTATCGGTCCGAGAAGTGCGCGCAAGCGCGCGAGCGAAAGATTGGCCTGAAAATAATCGACGTTCTTAAGATCGAACCGCTCGAGCTCGCGCTCCTCCAGTCCGAAGCTGCGGATCACGCGCATGCCGGTCAGACTGCCTTCCACGAGCGACGCGAGCTGGCCGAGCATCTGTTGGTTCGTGCGCGTGAAGTTCAGAAGGTGCCGCGAAAAGTAGCGCATCGTGACCGCGACGAGCGGCATCGTCAGCGACGCGGCGAGGGTGAGACGCCAAGAGATGCCGAACATCACCTGTAGCGAGCTGGCAAACGCGAAGACGACGTTCAATGACTGAGAAGCGCCGAATCCGAACGTCGCACGAACTCCGACGACATCGTTCGTCATGCGGCTCATCAGATCCCCCGCGGACATCGTCCGATGGAACGAGCCACCCAACTGGTGCAACTTCGCGAGAATGCCGCGTCGCAGATCGTATTCGACATCGGCGACCGCGCTGAATATGAAATACCGACTGCCGACGGCTGCGACAAATGCGAGAACCGTCAAGGCGACCATTCCGATCGAAGCGCGAACCGCGCGCCCGGTGTTACCGCCGAAGGCAGAATCGATGGCGGCCTTGGAGAGCCAATCGATACGATTCAGCGCGGCGGCGGACGCGAGCAAGCACGCCCCGCCCAGAATGTATGCGAACAGATGACGGCGAAATAGCCGTCCCATCGTCGGCGGCCTCGCGCCGAGATCGCTCGACGGCGGCGTCACGTCCGGCATCGGGGGGCCCGAACACCAACGACAGTCTCAGCGCTTCCTGCCCGACACCGCGCCATGCTGCTCGTCACCACTCGAAGCTGCGCCGATGATGATCTCAGGTTTCCGACGAATGTCGAGCGGATCTGCCAGCGAGGGCCGGCGCCGCAGCACACTCTATCGCTCAGCTCGAACCGCCGCCTCGAAGGCCGCATAGTCCGCAAAGCCCGTCGCCGGTCGAACCACCTCGTTCCACGCCGCGTCGAGCATCGCCGTCGTCTCCGCAGAGATCCGGTCGCGATGGCCGCCGACGCCGCCTTTGCGCACTTTGGCCGAGTCGCCCCCCGGCGGCAAATTGCATTGCCGCTCCGCCAGCGCTCGCATCATCCCGTCCGCGAATTTATCCTTGTGCTCGAGCATGAAATTGATCGACGAATGTTCGAGCGTCAGCCTCAACAGAGCGTCGTCGAGCGGGATCCCGCAAAAGCGGGCGAGGCGGACGACGGTCGCTTCGGGGTCGTCGATCATTTCCTCATAAGAAAACAGCAAGACTCTGGGGTTTTTCCGCTGTTCCCACCAGGTCAGCAGATGCCACCAAATCCCCGTTTGCGCGCGGGGGTTGCTGTTCCATCCTTCGGCGAAATCGGAGATCGGCACCGCGCCGGGCTCGAGGAACCAACCTTCCATGAAACGATGCGTGGAGACGATGGCGTCCTTCGGATCGCGGAAGGAAATGACGTAGCGCGCGCCCTTCGGAATCTGGTCGTAGGGCAGATGGCTCTTGAACCCGCGAGGCAGCGCGCGCTGCGGCGCGTTGATGTCGATCTTCAACGCGCTGGCAGTTTCGATCCACGGGACGACCGCCGAGATGTCGTCGAAATCCATGTCGCCGCGCGTCCGCAGCGTGTGAAACGTCTGCTGCAGCCAGGTCGTGCCGCACTGGCCGAAGGGCGAGATGATGACATCGTTGGGCTCTGGACGATACGCAGCGAGCGAAGCTGCCAGCTCCTCGTCGAGAAACCAGCGCTCGATCAGCTGGCCGAACTCGGCCATGTTGCGTGCACGATGCGGCGTTTCAGCGTCCATGCGAATGTCTCGCTCCGGTTCCCAGCATCTGACCCGACGCAATTGGGAAACGCAATTCGGAAACGCCAGCCGGGCACGCGGATGCTTACAACTTGAGGAGGTAGGCCATCAAGGCGGGCCGCTCCGCCGGAGTAAACGGCCGATCGATGCTGGCGCCAGTCGTCGTTAGGACCGGAGGAATCGGCCCATTCTTCGGAAAATTCGCGGCTACGAATTTGAAGAACGCATCGTAATGATCGAGCACGTCGTCGAGCGTGTCGGCGCTGTTGTTGTGAAAGTACGGGGCCGTGTTCTTCAGGTCGCGGAGCTGCGGCACGTCGAGCGCTTGCCAGTCGTCCTTGGCGGCTGGCACGAGCGGCGGCGCGCCAGGGCTGATGGAGGCGAAGCCAGTTAGCAGAGAGCGACCGGGGTCGGAGCTGTAGACGAGCACCTGCTGCCCGTTGGGGCGCGTGACCCGATAGAGCCGTGCGTTGCGCGCCAAACGAGGCGGGCACGGTTTGAAGCTCCACCGCGCCGGATTCTGTGTGTCGACCGGACGCGGGCATTGCGTATCGATGTCGCTGTACCGCGTGACGGGCGCCACCGCGTTGGACTGGCTCGGTCCGCCGTGGCACTGGGCGCACGAACGAGCGAATACGGCCTTACCGGCCTGCTCAAGCGGGGTGAGCTCGGGATCGGGGTCAGGCGCGGGAAGCCCATTGTCGATGGCGAGCGACATGTCGCGAACGGCGTCGGAGCTGAATAGCGAATTTTCGAAAGCGGCGATGTCGTCGAGCATCCCCTGGCTCGGCGTGTTCTCGACCTGCGCATGATCCTGGAACGCACCGAGGGCCTGATCCTGCAAGGTGGCTTTGCGGGCGTCGAGCTGATAGCCGCCAGTGAGGTTGGGGCCGCGGAACCAGCTCTGCCCGCCCTGGTCCGGCCCCGTGAGCTTGACGTTCAAGACGGTCGGAACCGATCGCCAGACGTCGACTTCGGTGTCTGGCAACACCTGCATCGTGTCCGGGTCGACCAGCTGCATCGTCGACGGTAACGGGAAGGTGATGCGGATCAGGCCGTTCTCGCGGAGGTTCGAGTAATCCGACGCGTTGTTTCCATTTGTGCGGAAGTCGTCGGCATCGATCGGGCGGAAGAGCGGATCGTCGGCGTTCTTGTCGTGCTTTTGCTTTGCCTGAAGCGCCTCGTAGCGCGCCTCCACGTCGGCAGGCGAGAGCTGGAAAGAGTCCGTCGCCATATGGCAGTCGGAGCACGCGCGCCCGTTGCCATTCAGACCGTTCGGCGTCCTATCGAAGAAATCGTGTGCGCCGTGGGCGACTGCGTCACACGGCTGGTTTCCGCAAAGCTGTCCGAGCCCGAGAGCCTGGTCGCTGCTGCCGATCGAACCCGAGGAGCATGCGGCGACGAGCGCGCTCCCGACGACACCAAGAACAGCGATGAGTGACTCCCGCCCGCGGAACGAGTTTGCCATGCTCCACCCTCGAGCAAGTGCGGTGCCAGCGGGTTTTCGGCCGAATTACGACAGACTGTGGCCTTCCCATCTACAGTTCATGGCCGGCGTTGTGGACGAGTGGACAACGGGTCCACAATCGCTATCGCAAATCCAAACGATACGCGGTTACGACCACGCCCTTCACGGGCGGTGTAAAGTCGAACTCCGGTGCGCGCGCGTATTGCATCCGTTCGTACAAGCGAATCGCGTCCCGCATCACGGCGGTGGTGTGTAGGCCGAGTGCGTTGGCGCCGGCGCGTCGCGCGCGGACGGCGCATTCCTCCATCAGGGCGCGCGCGATGCCGCGCCCGCGCATTTCCGGTGGCACCGCCAGAAGCCGAACCTCCGGGCAGCCCATACTCAGGGCGGCACGCGCGTGTGCGTTGGTGTCGGCAGGAAATAGGTAGACGCTGCCCACGAGCGCGCCTTCTTGCTCGGCAACAATCCGTTGAGCCGGCGTATCCGTGGTCAGAGTCGTCAGCAGCTGCTTGCTGAATCCGGCCCAAACGGCTTCGGGCATAGCTTTTTCGTATTGTGCGTAAGCCGCGAGCGTCATCTCGCGAATCGCTTCGGAGTCGGGCTCGGCCGCGTCTCGAATGAGCACGTTATGCGTCTGCAGCATCGCGCTCTCCATCCGGCATCTCGCCGGTCCGTAGCCAATGTGCGCACGCAGCGGGCAGCTGCCGCCCGGCGACCTCGTCGGCTTTTGCGATCTCCTCGGCGGACAGCATGTCCTTCCAACGCCCGTTCGTCCCTTTGTTGAAGAACGTCCCGACGCCGTTAGTGAACGCACGTTCGAAGATGCGACTAAACTCACTATCGCCAGCCGCCTTGCGCATGTAATCGATATGGCAATGCTCGACGAGCCGCGGCAACATCGCATCGTCGATTGGAGTTCGGATATGCCGCGCGATGCGCCGGATCTGCCTTGGTAGGTCTGCCTTCAGAGTGTTGTAATGTACAAAAAGAACGTTTGGCAGATGGCGAATGTGCCACCAGCTGCCGACTTGATCCCAAATCGAGAAATTGCCAGGGAAATACGTCCCATCGCCAGCCATGAATTCGTTGTAATACGTACGGACGTCGACGGTAATCGGCGCAAACCGAGGATAATCGAGGTCGGGCCGGTTGATAGCCGCCAGCTTCGCCTCCGTAAAGCTGCTGAAATGATTGTGCGCGCTCCACACCATGTCACGTATGTCGCGGGCGACGTAAATGTAACTTGCGTTCCCGTGGAATGCGAGAGCGTCCACAGGGAGATGGGTCTTCAAAGACCTCCGGGACTTCTGAGCGCGTAGCTCGGGGCGTGAGTCGTGCTGCGACACCATTTCGAGCCAATCGCTCTCGCCGGCAACGTAACCTTCGCGCCCGCCGGACAGAAGCTGCCCGACGATCTGCTGTATCCATGTGGTGCCGCCTTTGGGCGGCGCGGCGATGATGACGTCGTCGTCCCGAATCTCGAACCCATTCCAGAGTGTCGAGTCGATCATGCGATTTCGGATCTCGCGCGTCTTTTTCGGTAGCCCGTGGTCGCCCATATCCGCATTTGAAACTAACAGGGTGCCGCGGGCGCGGCAAGCGGTACCCGGACAGCTCTGCGGTCTCGCGGAAAATCGTTTTGCTTATTAGAGGGAGTGATTTCGCATAAGCCGGTAGATGTAGGTCCGGTCCACACCGGCTTCACGCGCGGCGGCGGCAACGTTGCGATCGTGTTTTGCGAGTAGACGTTTGAGGTACTCGCGTTCGCCGAGGGCAGTCCACTCGTCGCGGAACGTCTTGAAGTCCGCGGCGAAGATCGCCGACGCGGAGAGCGCTTCCAGCACCGCGTCGCTCGGCGGCGTGCTCTTCGGCGGCTCGTCGCCGCTCGCGGCTTGGCGGGAGGCGCTCATCTGCAACGCCTCCTCGGTCCCGAACGCGGCAGCGCGGTGGACGAAGTTTCGCAGCTCTCGGACGTTACCGAGCCACGGCCGCTTCATCAGCTCGCGCATCGTTTCCGGGTTAGGGAAAACACCCTTGGGCAAGAACGCCTGAACGAGTATCGGCAGATCGTCGAGCCGCTCGCGCAGCGGCGGCACGCTCACTGGCAGAACCGAAAGTCTGAAGTACAGGTCTTCGCGGAAGGCTCCGACATTGACCATCGTGCGAAGGTCTCTGTGCGTTGCCGAGATGAAACGAACGTCGACTTTCTTCCGCGAGGTCTCGCCCACCAACCGGATCGTGCTCGTTTCGAGCACGCGGAGCAGGTGCGGCTGCAGGCTCAACGGCAGCTCGCCGATCTCGTCGAGGAAGATCGTACCGCCGTCGGCAGCTTCGATCGCGCCGGTGCGA
Organism: Polyangiaceae bacterium; assembly: GCA_036488725.1. Lineage (GTDB taxonomy): Bacteria > Myxococcota_A > Polyangia > Polyangiales > Polyangiaceae > DASXHD01. The sequence goes on from DASXHD010000113.1 coordinate 11,903, forward strand.
GCGCGATCGGCGCCTGTGAAAGCGCCTTTGACGTGGCCGAAGAGCTCGCTCTCGATGAGATGCTCCGGAAGCGCCGCGCAGTCGACGATAACGAAAGGCTCGGAGGCGCGCGCCGATGCGCCGTGAATGGCCTGGGCGACGAGCTCTTTGCCGGTTCCGGTCTCGCCTTCGATGAGGACCGGCGAGTCGTTCGCAGCGATGCGAGCGAGGCTTGCGAACAGTCGGCGCATCGGCGGGCTAGCGCCGAGCAGCGGACCGAAGCTCGTATGCGGCCAAAGCTCGACGGGTTCTTCACCCGGGGAATAGTCGACCACGATTTCGGTCGCGCCCATACGGACTTTTCCGCCGTCGGGAATGCGCGCACCCCAGACGAGTAGTCCGTCGAGGAACGTACCGTTTTTGCTCCCGAGGTCACGAACCCATGCGCCGTCTTCACGCGGCACGAATTCGGCGTGAATGCGGGACACCGAACGATCGTTGAGCGCGATGTCCGAGCTCGGCGCGGACCCAACTGTCGCACGCTCCTTCAACACAAACGTGCGAGGTCCGGTGTAGTCCTTCCATCGAAGCGTTGCGTGGCCGAGCTGCTTGGACGTCGTGAGGCCAAACTCTTGGACCTTCGTTTCGTCCACGCCGGGGGGAACCGAGGGATGCTTCATGGAGGTGAGCGCCCGTATCATACGTGAAGGGCGGAGCGCGTTGACACGGCTTTTGGCGCGTGGTCGCATCGGCGGGTGACCCGGTTTCGCGAGCGCGTCGCGTGCGTCGTCGGCGCGGCGGGGGGAATGGGGTATGCCTGCGCGACGCGGCTCGCCGCGGAGGGGGCGCGCGTTGCGATTTGCGATCGCGACGGCGAGCGGCTCGTGGCCGCTGCCGCGAAAATCGAAGGCTCCGGCGCTTTCGAGCTCGACGTGCGCGACGAGGTTGCGGTCGCGAAGACGATCGAACGGATCGAATCGTCGATGGGACCGCTTGATCACCTCGTCGTCAGCTCGGGCGTATTTCGGGCTGAGCCGTTCTTCGACACGCCGCCCGAGATCTGGGGCGAGCTCTTCGCGGTGAATTTGTTTGGTGCGCTGTCGGTCCTGCGCGCAGTGGGCGGTCGCATGAAAGTGCGCAAGCGCGGGAGCATCGTCGTCGTTGCATCGCAGTCGGCCAAAGTCGTTCGCGTTCGGCAAGCCGCGTACGGCGCGTCGAAGGCCGCTCTCACGTATGCGACCAAAGCGATCGGGCTCGAGCTCGCGCCGCTCGGCGTCCGCGTGAACGTCGTGCAGCCGGGCACGACCGACACGCCCCTCGCGCGCAATCTTTGGGACCAGGGAAAGGGCTCGGCCGACGTCCACATTCGCGGCGCGCTCGAGAGCTTCCGCGCGCCGATACCGCTTGGGAAGGTCGGGACGGCCGACGACGTCGCGGGCGCGGTCGTGTTTCTGCTGTCCGACGACGCGGGGCACATCACGATGAGCGAAATCGTCGTCGACGGTGGGTCCAGCTACATCGCGTGATCAACCGAAGGTTCGCGTGCGCGCCGTGCGTTTGCGGACGCGCTCTTCGATGACTTCGTAGCCGAGGCCGGGTCCCGTCGGGACTTCGATGGCGCCGTTGTTCGCGCGGATGGGGGGCTCGACCAGATCTTCGTCGAAATATTTGTCCGAGCCGGAGACGTCGCCGGGGAGGGTGAAGCCGGGGAGGCTCGCGAGGGCGACGTTGGCGGCGCGGCCGATGCCGTAGTCGTGCATGCCGCCGCACCACATTGGGATTCTGTGGGTGACATAGGCGTCGTGGATGCGTTTGGCTTCGAGGAGGCCGCCGACGCGTCCCGCCTTCAGGTTGAGCACGCGGCAGCTTCCGAGCTCGAGGGCGTTCTTGGCTTGCGCCTCGGACTTCACGCTCTCGTCGAGACAGACAGGCGTTTTGATTTCTTTTTGCAGCTTCGCGTGATCGACGAGATCGTCCCACGCGAGGGGCTGCTCGATCATCATGAGGTCGAATCCGTCGAGTCGGCGAAGGCGCTCGGTATCGGCGAGCGTGTAGGTCGAGTTGGCGTCGGCCATGAAAGCGACTTTGGGGAAGCGCGGGCGGAGCTTTTCGAAGAGCTCGGCGTCGTGACTGGGGGAAATTTTCAGCTTCACGCGGCGATAACCCTCCGCGACGTGCTGGGCGATGCGGTCGCAGAGCGAGTCGAAGGCTTCCATGCCGAGGCTGACGCCCGAGAAAATTTCTTTGCGCGTTCCGCCGAGCATCGACGCGAGGGAGACGCCGCGCGCGCGGGCAAAGAGGTCCCAGACGGCCATTTCGAGGCCTGCGCGCGCGAATGTGTTGCCTTTCACGTGGTGATACGCGGCGACGAACGACTCGACGTCGGAGAATTCCTTTCCGAGCACCGAGGGGATCAAAAATGTTTCGAGCATGTGCCACGAGCTATCGGCGGTCTCGCCGAGATAGTACGGATCGTTCGGCGCGGAGCACTCGCCCCACCCGACTCCGTCGCTCGAGCGGATGCGAATCAAGAGATGTCGCAGCTCGTCGGCGGCGTGGGTGCTCGCCTGAAACTTCACTTTGAGGCTCATTCGTACTTCGTAGAGATCGATTGCGTCTATTTTCATTTCGGATCACCCAAAAACGCGCCGGCGGCGCGCAGTCGTTCTTGTAATTGCGATATGTTGATTTGCGATATCGCCGTACGCGATTGGGCGGAGAGGGCCGCGGCAGTGCCGGCGGCTTGGCCCATCGCGAAGCACGGGCCGCTCACGCGGAGCGAGGCTTGACCCTCGTGCGTCGCGGATGCGCATCGGCCTGCGACCAAGAGGTTCGTCACGTCGCGGGGCACGAGGCAGCGAAATGGGATTTGGTGGTAGCCGCGCTCGGCGGGCCAACGCCAGACGACGTCGCCGCGCACGTGCTCCTCGACGGGCCAGCCGTTGACGCCGATCGCGTCTGGGAAATCGCGGCACGCGAGGACGTCGTCACCCGTGAGCACGTAGGCGCCGACGACGCGGCGCGTTTCGCGGATGCCGAGCTGAGGCGCGATCTCGAGCAAGTACGAGTCGGAAAAACCGGGGACGCGGCGGCGCAGAAAATCGTGGAAGCGGCGGATTTGGCGGCGACCGTCGACCTCGCCGTGGCGGAGATCGTCGTGTGAGGTGCCATCGACTGCGCGGCCATCGCGTGCGATTTGGGTCGCGTTGACGCGCCACTCGCGCGCGTGCGCTTGCGGGTTCACGTAGGCGGCGCGCCGCGGGAACGGTTCTCCGCTCTCCTTTTCTTCCGCTTCGATGAGCGCGCGGAGCTTCGGCTTGCCTTCGGCGAGCGCGACCGCGTCGTCGACGTTGCCGAGACGGAACATGAGCGTCGGGAACGCGAGATCGCCTTTTTCGTACGGCGCGCCGGCCCACGCGGCGAGGTCGGCGTCGCCCGAGCAGTCGATGAAAACGTCGCCCACGATCGCGCCTCGGCCGGATTTCGTTTCGATGAAGAGGGCTTCGATCGTGCGCTCGGACATGCGCACGCCGGCGGCGAATGCGTGGAGATGCAGATCGACGCCCGAGCCGACGACGAGATCGTCGGCGACGCATTTGTATGCGCCGACATCGTACGACTGCGCGACGGTACGGCCGAGCACCGAGTGCGTACGGTTCAGTCCGCCGAGCGAGGAGAGCCGATCGACGATCTCGTCGGCGAGGCCGTGGACGACGCGTTGGATTTCGCCGTGCACGTTGGCGTGGAGACCGCAGAAGCTCGTGACCATCGCGGCGGTGCCCATGCCGCCGAGGAAACCGTAGCGCTCGACGAGCGCGACGGTCGCGCCGGCGCGTGCGGCGCTCACGGCTGCGGCGATGCCCGACGGGCCTCCGCCGAGGACGACGACTTGCGCGCGCGCGATGACCGTCGTCTGCCGCGCCGGCTCGTCGATGAACGCCATCTCGCGCCATCGTCACTCACTGCGTCGCCTCGAGCAAGCGCGCGTCGCGGCGCACACGTAGGAGAGTGGCGGACGAAACTGCGTGATTGCAGCCGCGCGTCCGAGGGCCGAGAATCGCCCGTACGATGAGGACTCCCTTCGTCGGGTTGGCCATTGCGTGCGCGCTCGCGCTGGCGGTGGCGTGCTCGTCGAGTGCTCCGCCTCCGCCGCCGCCCACGATGCTCACGCAGGAGCAGCTCCAGGACCCGACGATTTGCAAAGAGTGCCACGAAGCGCAGTACGACCAGTGGGCTTCGAGCATGCACGCGTACGCCGGCGAGGATCCGATCTTCATCGCGATGAACGCGCGCGGGCAGCGCGACACGGGCGGCGCGCTCGGAACGTTTTGTGTGCAGTGTCACGCGCCGCTCGCGGTCCGCGCGGGCCTCACGACCGACGGACAGAACCTCGCGTCGCTGCCGGCGTCGTCGAAAGGCGTCACGTGTTTTTTCTGTCACGCGGTGAGCGGCGCGGGCGGCGCCGACGACGATCCGCTCACGCTCGGCACCGACGGGGTGATGCACGCGGCGATCGCGGACCCGGCGCCGGGCGCGCCGCACGCCGGCGACTACTCGCTCTTGCACGATGGTCACGTGCTCGCTTCGTCGCAGCTATGCGGCAGCTGTCACGACGTCACCAATCAGCACGGCGTTTCGATCGAGCGCACGTTCGCCGAGTGGAGCCAATCGGAGTACTCGCACCAGCTCAGCGCGAACGACAACACGCGCTCCTGCCCATCGTGTCACATGCCGAGCAGCCAGGGGCAGGCCGCGACGCAGCCGCCGACGTCGCCGGTGCGCGAGATCCACGATCACTCGATGGCCGGGGTCGATCTCGCGCTCATTTCATTTCCTGGGGTGGACGCGCAGCGGACGCTCGTGCAGCAGCAGCTCGACGCGGCGGTGACGATCAAGCTGTGCGTCGCGAGCGACACCGCGAACGTGACGCTCGAATCGGAGGGCGTCGGGCATTCGTGGCCGAGCGGGGCGATTCAAGATCGGCGCGCGTGGCTCGAGCTCGTCGCGAAGTCGGCCGGGCAGGTCGTCTTTCAGTCGGGCGTGGTCGCCGACGGACAATCGGTGCTCTCGATCAATGACCCCAATTTGTGGGTGTTTCGCGAGCCGATGCTCGACGACGGCGGCAGCGAGGTCTCGTTCTTGTGGCAAGCGACGTCGGTCGGCACCACGAACGCGCTGCCTGCCGCGACGGCCCTCGTCGGGACCGGCGCGGCGCACTCGGTCACGCGATCGTTCACGCTCCCCGCCGGGGTCGACGACGTCACGGCGCGCGTTCGCATCGCGGCGCTCGACCCGGCGCAGCTCGCCGATCTGGTCGCGAGCGGTGATCTCGATCCGTCAGTGCCGGCTGCGATGACGACGATCTCGCTCGCGGGCGGAACCACGGCATGGACCGCGGGCGGCGCGTCGTGCGTTCCTTAGCTCACCAGACCGCGCACGACTTGCCCGGGTTCATCGGCGCGCCCGCTTTGCACGCGTAGGCCGACGCGAACGTCGGGTTGTCGATCATCGGGCCGTCGACGCGCCAGCGCGGCGGCGAGTGCGGGTTGCTGCGCGCGAGCATTTCGTCGAACTCCGGCGTCTCTTTCGAGCACCAGCCCTGCGCGTACGCGAGAAAGAAGAGCTTCTCGTCGCTGAAGCCTTCGACTGACCGGGATTCATTGGGATGCGACATCTTCCACGCGGCGAGCGCGGCGTACCCGAGCTTCACGCCGCCGATGTCGGCGATGTTCTCGCCGGCGGTGAGCTCGCCGTTGAGCTTCACGCCCGGAACCGCGTCGTATTGCGAGTATTGATTCTCGACGCACTTCGTCGCCGCTTCGAATTTCGTTTTCGTCGCGGGCGTCCACCAGTCGCGCAGGTTGCCGTGGCCGTCGAATTGGCTGCCCTCGTCGTCGAAGCCGTGCGTAATTTCGTGGCCGACTGTGTTCGCGCCCTCGTCGCCGATGTTCACCGGCGCGTAAAAGTCCTTCGAGAAGAACGGCGGCTGGAGCTCGCCCGCGGGAACGACGATCTCGTTCATCGACGGATCGTAATAAGCGTTCACCGTCGGCGGGGTGATGTCCCATTGCGTGCGGTCGACCGGCTTCCCGATTTTGGCGAGCTGGCGATGGAGCTCGAACTTTTCGGCGGCGAGGGCGTTCACCGCGTACGAGACGCGCGTGACGTCGAAGTCGTAGGTGCGAAAGTGATCGGGGTAGCCGACTTTGTCGTAGCCAAGCTCGCCGATTTTCGTGAGCGCCGCGGCGCGCGTCGCGTCGTCCATCCACGCGAGCACTTTGAGATCCGCCTTCATCGCGTCGTGGATGGATCCGACGAGCGCCCGCGCACGATCGCGCGAGTCGCCGGCGAACTTCGCGGCGACGTACGGCTGCGCGAGGAGCTCGCCGAGGCCGGCGTCGACCGAGCGCACGCAACGCTTCCAGCGAGGCTCGAGCTCTTTTTGACCGACCAGCTTCTTTTGGAACGCGAACGCTTCGTCGACGAACGCCTTCGGCAGCATGCGCGATTTCGAATGAACGAGCTGCCAATCGAGATACGCGCGCCACGCGCGCGGGCTCTCTTGATGCATGAGCGCGTCGATGCCCGTGAAATACGCCGGATCGTTCACCGAGATCGCTTGCACCGACGGAAGACCGAGCTCGTTGAAATACGTGTTCCACGGAAACGTCTTCGCGATCAGAGGCAGCCCCACGCGATCGACGCGGTGATAGACCTTGTGCGGATCGCGCCGCACGACCTTGTCTTGCTGGAGCTTCGCGATCGCCGTCTCGACGCGCATCACGTCGGCGGCTTCGCGCTTCGCTTCGGCCGGCACGGCCCCGAGGAGCGCGAGGATGCGCGCGACGTGGCCTTCGTAGAAGGCGCGCACGTCCTTCATATTGCCTTCGTCCTTCAAGTAGTAATCGCGATCGGGCAGGCCGAGACCGTCTTGGTCGAGGCCCGCGATCATTTGCGTGGCGTCGGCGAAGTCTTGTTGTGCGCCGATGTCGAAGAGCGGAAAAACGCTCGCGGCATGAAGGTGCGTGATGGCGGCGGCGAGCGACGGCACGTCGTGGACTTTGCCGATGACGTCGAGCAGCGGGCGGAGCGGCGTGAGGCCTGACTTTTCGATCGCGGTCTCGTCCATGCACGCGACGTAGTAGTCGCCGATTTTTTTCTTCAGCGGGTCGCCGCCCGAGTCGGCGGCGGCGTGCTCGAGGACGTCGCGGAGGAACAGCTCGTTCTCTTTTTGAATCAGCTCGGTCGTGCCCCACGACGCGCGGTCCGCCGGGATCTCGGCGGTCCTCACGAAGCCGCCGCACGCGTACGCGAAAAAACTCTGGCAAGGGTCGACGGTCGTGTCCATCCAGGTCGGCTCGATGCCGGTGTCGGCGAGCTTGAGCGGCGGAGGCGGCGGCGCGGACGCGGTCTTCGCAGCGGGCGGAAGTGTCGTGGTCGTCGCGGGCGGCGGCGGCGAGCCGCACGCCGAGGCGACGGACGCGGCGGCGACGAAGAGGCAGGAGGCGATCAGCAGCTTGCGCATGCGCGCCAACCTAGCCGAATCGTCGACGTCAAGGCGTGCACTCGTCGACGGCGCCGTCGCAACCCGGTACGAGCACGGGGCCGTCCGAGCGGAATCCGATCCGCGCCGGGCGCGCGACGAAGGGAAGCGAGAAAGAGAGCGCGTCGCACGGCTGGTTCGTGTTGTCGGTCGCCGCGGCGGCGCGAATGTCCGCGGCCCCGCAGACCTCCGGCTTGAGCGCCTGGAACTCCTGGTCGTCGCCGCAGAGCTTCCCGCCACTGATCGACGGCAGGACGGCAATCGAGCGGAAGATGTCGTCCACGGCGACGCGTCCCGTGAACTGTCCGTCGAGGCCGTAGCCGCCGCCTGCGAGCGGCTCGATCTGCGCCACCATGATCGGAGACGTGATCCGGATCGTCGTGATGCCGATTCCGACGACGAGCGAGTTGAAGTGCGCGACGAGCGTGCCGTCGGTCACGTAAGCGGCCGGGTCGACGAACGTTGGCGCGAAGCCGCCGTCGAGGATGGCCGCATCCGGGCACGACGATTGGCTCATGATGCAATCGATCGCCCAAACGTCGCCGCCATCCCACGCGGGCGGCGCGATGACGTAACCGCCGTCGGCGTCGAACGCGGGATGGCCGCTCCCGTCGTAAAAGCCGACGACGAGCTCGGATTCGTTTTGTCCCCCGCCGTAGTTGGAGACCTGGATGAAGTAGGTGAGCTTTCCGGCTGCGATGCGCGCGTTGACGTCGCCGGAGGGCTCGGCGTTGAGCAGCTGCTCGAGATAGTGCCCGACCTGCGTGGTGCCGTTGATGTCGCGCCCGCCCGATGGATCGCACTGGGTCACGTTCGGGACGAGCGAGGTGCACGACGCCGGCCCGCCGCCGCACGTGCAGACGCCGTCGAGATCGAATCCGAGGCTCGCGATCACGCCGCCGTCGGGATTGAAGTCGATCGTCTGCACGGCGTCGAGGATGGTCATGCTGCCGCCGATGGTCGGGTTGGCGGGCGCCGTCGGGACGAGCACGTGCTGGCATCCCGCGTCGGTCGATGCGTCGTTCGACGCTTCGGTCGCGGCGTCGGCGACGACGAAATCGATCGGCTTCACGCCGGCGATTTCCGCGCAGCAGACCACGAGCACCGAGAGCGCCGCGAACGACATCGTCGCGATCGCGGCTCTCCGACGCGGCGCCATCAAAATTCTCCCTCCAGCGAAGCGCCGATCGAGCTCGGCGAAGTGACGAACGAGAATGCGAGCGCGCTCTTCGCGCGGCTCGAGGGCGCGAGCAAAAAGAGAAGCGCGCCCGCGACGAGCGCCGCGCCGCCGACCGCGAACGTGACGTCGGAGAGCGTCGCGAAAGTCTGCGCGTTCGAGTTCGACTGCGTGATCGAGCGCTGCGCAGCGGGGTCGGTGTTCGTGCAGCTCGGATACGTTCCGGCGCACGCGTTGACCGCGTCGCCGTGCGCAGCGAAGGTGAGGCCGCCGAAGATGCCGCCTGCCGCGAGGCCCGCGAGACCCACCGCGGCGATCGCGAGGCCCGCCGTGCGCTGCGTTCCGCCGCGCGTCACGAGGACGGGCTTCGGTCTCTCGATCGGCGCGAGCTCGAGGCGGTGCACTTCGCCCGCGGCGCCGACGAAGTGTTCTTTTTTCGGGTGGTACTGCGGCGCGGTCGCCTCGAGATCGTGCGCGCCGGGTGCGACCGCGTACGCGCCGTCTTGGACGAACATCGCGTCGACTGGCGCGCCGTCGACGCGCACGTCGAGACGCGGGATCGAAGGCAGCGTCACGACCAAGAGCTTGCGCTGAATGACCACCGCGCGATCGGCGGCAAGCCTGCGTCGCGCGTCGCCGCGGTCCGCCGCCAGACGCGACGCCGCGCGAAAGTCTCTCCACGCCGCGAGCGGATCGCCGAGCTTGTCCTCGCAATCGGCGAGATCGAGGCGCGCGCCGATGCTGCTCTCGTGCGCGAGGCTCTCGCGGAATTTGGCCGCGGCGCCGGTCCAGTCTTGCGCGTCGACGAGACGGAGGCCCTCTTGAAAGCTCGCGACCGCGGCGTCGTGCTCGCCGTCGGCGCGCGCCGCGGAACCGAGAAGCAACGTCGCGGCGAAGACCGCACCGGCGAGTCGCATCACATTTCCGTGGTCGCGGCGCGTGGCGTCGTCGCCGGCGTCGCGGTGGGAGGCGGCGACGCGCTCACAGCTGGTGCGGTCGATGCAGATGCAGATGGCGCGGCGGTCGCGACGGGCGGACGCGCGCCGCCACGAGCGACCGTCCGCGGCCGCAGCGGCGCGGACGTCGGCTCGCTCGTGATCGCGACCGGCGGAGCCGCAGCGCTCGTCGTTGCGACGATCGAGGCGCTCGGATGCGAGGCGAGCGTCGGCGCAGGCGCAGAGACGCGAGAGCTCGGAGCGGCGTGCGCCGTCAGGAGCCGCGCTGCAATCGCGAGAGTCGCGATCGCGCCCAGCACCGCCGTCGCGATCGCGACACGCGCGCCGCCGCTCTTGCGCGTCGTCGTCGCGGTCGAAACCGAGAGCTGCGGCAGCGTATCGCCGAGCACGGTGGCGCCCGATCGCGCGGAGATCGCAGGCGACGAAGTCGCCGGTGCCGGCGCGTTCTCGGCGTACCGCGCCTCGATCAGGTCGACGCACGCCGCGCCGACGGGTGACGCGAACGGCCGAAGTCGACGCGCGCTGTCCACGAGCGTCGCCCGCTTCTCCACGTCTTTTTCGAGCAGCCGCGCGATCACGTCCTCGACCTCGGCCGGCGCGTCCGGCGCGATCGAGCGCAGCGCGGGCGGCGGGTCGGTCATGATCGCCGCGAGCACCCCGGACGTCGTCTCGGCGTCGAACGGAAGCTTCGCCGTGAGCAGCTCGAACAACACGACGCCGAGCGCCCACGCGTCGGTACGCGCGTCCACGTTGCGCGCGCTCCGCACCTGCTCGGGCGACATGTACGTCGGCGACCCGAACGTGGAATTCGTCTCGGTGAGGCGCTTGTCGCCCGCGGCGGGCTCGACGAGCTTGGAGATGCCGAAGTCGAGGACCTTCACGAGCGGAGCGCCGTCGGCGCGGCGCGTGAGCCACAAGTTGGATGGCTTCACGTCGCGATGAACGACGCCGACTCCATGCGCGTGCAAGAGCCCGACGCATGCTTGGAGGAAACAGTCGACGGCCGTCGCGAGCGGCATCGGACCGCGCGCGCACACGGCGGCGAGATCCTCGCCCTCGAGCAGCTCCATCGCGAGAAAAGGAAGCCCCGACTCGGTCGTGCCGACGTCGAAGACTCGCACGACGTGATCGTCTTTCACGCGCGCCGTGACGCGCGCCTCTCGCAGGAAGCGCGCGCTGAACGACGGGTCCGCGACGAGCCGCGGATGGAGGAACTTGATCGCGACCACGTCGTCGAGCTCGGTGTGACGCGCGGCGACGACGGCGCCCATCCCGCCGGCTCCGAGCACGCGTTCGACGCGGTAACGCCCGGCCACCAAGTCGCCGACGCGCGGAACCCAATCCGTTTCCGAGCGCGAGGTTTCCCCCGGAGTCGCCACGCGGTCAGCGTAGCAGAGTATCTTCGGCGCAGGGTCAGCCATGGCCGTCTCTACCTTGAGGACTTGCGTCAGCCTCGACGCGTTTCGTGCGGAGCCCGTCGGCGCTCGCTTTCGCGCGCCGGCGGTTCACGTATGCGATGCCGCGCGAAGGATTCGCCGTGGCGGTCGCGGCGGGACGCTTCGACGCAGGCGACTTGCGCTCGCTCGTTCCGCTTCTCGTCGCGCTGCGATCGTTTCCGCGGCACGCGTCGCTCTGGGACGTCTCGCGCGTCGGTGACGTGGAGCCTGACGCGTTCACCGGGCTTCAGGATTATTTCGCCGCGCATTTCCGCGAGCCGCTTCCGATCGTGCGCGTCGCGGTGCTCGCGCCGTCCAAAGGTCCGCTTCGTGCGGCCGCGGCGGGCATGTTTTCGTTTCTCGAGCCGCCGTATCCCGCGCGCGCGTTCACCGACGCTTCCGCGGCGCTCGATTGGCTCGGCGCGCCGCGCGAGGCGTGCCTGCGCGCGCTCGAAGAGGAGAGCGCCGCGCTCCTCGCCGACGCGTTCGACGACGTCGTCTCCGCGTGGGTCGAAGCCAACGCCAAGACGGCGAACATCGAACGCTGCGCCGCGGGTGTCGGCGTGTCGCGCCGCACGCTCCAGCGGCGGCTGCGCGAGCGCGACACGTCGTTCGAAGCGCTCGCGAACCGCGCGCGCGTTCGCGTCGCCGAGCGCCTCCTCGCAACCGACGCGTCGCTCGGCGCGATCGCATTCGAGGCGGGTTTCTCGTCGCCCGAGCGCTTTTCGCGAATCTTCCGCGACATCACCGGCGAGGCGCCGTCCGCCGCGCGCGCGAAGCTCCATCGTTGATCGCCGCCGAGACGACCTCGAATGCGCGCAGCGCGTCGCGCAACGATGGAATGTGCTGAGCTTCTTGGTCGCATGCGCCGTCTGCGCGACGGCGGACCCGACGCTCGTCGCGGCGACCGAGGAGCAGCCTTATCGCAATCGCGTGCGCGTGGATCTCGACGCGCGCGTCGGACACGTGGCGGCCGGTGATGCGTCGCTCGACGATCGACGTGTGGAGACTTCGTTCTCGTGGGCGCCGTCGCGTGCGTTCGAAATCGGTCTCGCGATTCCATTTCTTTTTCGGCGCGTCGACGGCGCGTTCGACGAGCGGACGATGGGCGACGTCGAGATCCGCGCGCAAGCGCTCGCGTACGAAGCGCGCGGCTCGTTCGGGCGACGACGCTTCGGCATCCTCGGCGCGCTCAAGCTGCCGACGTCGCCGATCGAGTACGACGAGCACGGCGCGGTGCTCCCTTCGGCGTTGCAGCCCGGATGCGGCGCGATTGCGCCGACGGTCGGCGCGTACTACGCGGCGGGCCGCGGCGCGTGGTCGACGTTCGTCAGCGGGTCGATCTTCTTGCCGCTGCCTGTCCGCGACGGACCGTGCTCGAGCGACTCGACGCGCTTCTTCGCGCACGTGCAATATCAGCCGAAGCCGTGGATCGCCGGTCGCCTCGGTGCGTTCGCGCGGATCGACGCGAGCGGCCAGCTCGCGCAGAACGTCGACGATCCGAACTCGGGCGGCTTCATTGCGTACGTTACCGCCGAAGCGCTCGTGTCTCCCGTTCCTGACTTGGTTCTGACATTCGGCGCGTTCGTTCCGATCGTCGAAGCGTTTCGCGGTCAGCATCACGAGAGCGCCGTCGCTTCGTTCGACGTCGCCTACGATTTTTAGACGCGGTATGTTTGCGGTCTCATGAGGGGCCGGCTTTTGCTTTTGCTCGTCGCGCTCGCGACGCTGGAATGCAGCAACGATCAGTTTTGCGACGCCGACGCCGGAGCGTGCGGAGACTCCGGCACGTCGGTTCCGCCGGTTTCGGGCGGCGGCTGCGACTCGAGCAAACCCGCGTCGCAGGGCGGCTGCGCCGTCGCCGAGACCGACGGATTTTTCGTCGCGCCGACCGGAAGCGACGCGTCGGCGGGATCGAAGCTCGCGCCGTTCCAAACGATCGGCAAGGGCATCACCGCCGCCGCGGCCGACCCGACGCGACCGAACGTCTACGTTTGCCAGGGCACGTACGCCGAGAACCTCGTGATCCAAACGGCGCCCGCGGGCGTCGCGCTTCATGGCGGATTCGATTGCGCGAGCTGGACGCAAACGAGCGCGCCGACGGCCGTCGCACCCAAGTCGGGTTATGCGCTCCACGTTCTCGGCGCAGCCGCGCTCGTCGAGAGCATGACGCTCACCGCGCCGGACGCGACCGCCCCGGGCGCGTCGAGCATCGCCGCGTTCGTCGACGGTTCGCCGGGGATGACGTTCCGTCGAGCGGCGGTCACCGCCGGAGCGGGAGGGGACGGGGCGACGCCGCAGTCGACACCGATGCTTGCGCCGGCGCAGGCGGGCAACTCGAACACCGCGGGCAATGCGTGTCCGGCGGTGATCTGTAAGTGTGCGACGGATACGTCAACTGGTGGCGCAGGTGGCGGTTACTTCGATGCGGGTACGTACATCCAGCCGACCTCCGGCCTTCCCGTAATCGGTGGAGACTTGGATGCAGGTCACGCGGGCTCGAGCGGTCCGCCGGGGAACGGAGCGAGCGGCGCCGGCGGAAAAGCAGGCGCGAGCACCGGGTCGCTCGGCGAGCTCACGAGCGGAGGCTGGGTTGCGTCGCCGGGGGGCGCAGGCGTCGCCGGCGATACGGCGCAAGGCGGCGGCGGGATCGGTGGTGACCCCGGACTCCCGCAAGGCGCGGGGGCCGGAGGTGCGTGCGGTGGTTGCGGCGGTGCTGCTGGAAAAGGCGGCGACGGCGGCGGTGCGAGCATCGCAATTGCGGCGATCAACTCGGTCGTTCGCGTGCAAGCGTCGGCGGTGAAAGCGGCCAAGGCCGGCAACGGTGGAAACGGCGCAGGAGGTCAGCCGGGACAGCCGGGTGGAACCGGTGGAACCGGGCCCACTGGCGCCGGCGGCAACGGCGGCACGGGCGGCAGCGGCGGCAACGGCGGCGGAGGGGCCGGCGGGATTTCGGTTGCAGTTGCAACCAATTCTGGCGCGCCTGCGCCGGACATCGATTCGTCGAGCTCGGTTCTCGCGGGCACACCCGGGAAGGGCGGCGTGGACGGCGCCGGCGCGAACAAAGCGGTCGACGGGCTCGCCACACCCGTTCACGCATTTTGAGGGTCATGACGAAGATTGAAATCATCGGGCTCGGGGCGTGTGCGATCGTCGCGGCGCTCTCGTTCGAATGCGGGACGACGCCGGAATGTGACGTCGACGCCGGATGCGCAGATGCGTCGAGCGTTCCGCCCGTTTCCGGCGGCGGCTGCGACTCGAGCAAACCACCGTCGCAAGGCGGCTGCGCAGTCGACGACACCGACGGGTTTTTCGTTTCGCCGGCCGGGAGCGATACCGGCGTCGGATCGAAGGCCGCGCCGTTTCAAACCATCGGTCGCGGAATTCTCGCGGCGGCCGGAAACGTCACGAAGCCGAACGTCTACATCTGTCAGGGCACGTACGCCGAGAACCTCGTCATTCAAACGGCGCCCGCGGGCGTCGCGCTCCACGGCGGCTTCGACTGCACGGGCTGGACGCAAACGAGCGCACCGACGACCGTCGCGCCGAAGTGGATGACCGGCGACGCCGAGCCGCAATACGTCCTCGACGTGATCGGCGCAGCCGCGCTCGTCGAAAGCATGACGCTCACCGCGCCGGACGCGACCGACCCGGGCGCGTCGAGCATCGCAGCGTTCGTGAACGGATCACCGGGCATGACGTTCCGCCGCGCAGCGGTCACGTCGGGCCACGGCGCCGACGCGGTGCCCGTCGGCTTGCCCCCTGCTGCGCTTCCTGCAAACGCCGATGGTAATCCAGCGGTTTCCGACACGCAGGGAGGCGCATCCAGGTCATGTCCTTGCGCGACCGATACGACTACGGGAGGTGCCGGCGGGGCTTATAACGGCAGCTCGGCGATCGATCCGATGGGAGGTCTGCCGATCGAACCCGCGGATCCCGAGGCGGGTGCGCCCGGACCGTGCACCGGTCCGATCGGGGCGGACGGGGCTGACGGCGGCGTTGGCGCGAGCGCGACATCGATCGGCGTGCTCACCGCCAGCGGATGGCAGCCGGGCGGCGGCGCTGCCGGCGTGATCGGCGCGACCGGGCAAGGCGGAGCGGGCGGTGGCTTCCGCGTCGGGGGTCCTCCGAACGCGGGCGGTAGTGGCGCATGCGGCGGCTGCGGCGGGGAGGGCGCACCCGGTGGGGCTGCGGGCGGAGCGAGTCTCGCGATTGTGGTCCTCAACGCGACGTTACGTATTCAGGCATCGAGCATTCATGCCGGCAGCGGAGGTCAGGGCGGCGATGGAGGCGCAATCGGCCAGGCCGGTCAGCCTGGCGGAAGCGGTGGCATCGGCTCACCTGCACTCAATGGCGTTTGTCACGGCGGCGCCGGAGGCACCGGCGGTGCGGGAGGACCCGGCGGCGGCGGTGCAGGCGGCAGCTCGGTTGCAATTGCAACCGTCGCGACGACGCCGGACATCGACGCGTTCAGCACCGTGCTCGCGGGGACCGCGGGCAAAGGCGGACACGATGGTTCGCCGCAAGCGGTCAAGGCGGTCGACGGCGTCGCCGAGGTGACTCACGCCTTTTGAAGCTTCTTGGGTATCATCGGCGAGCCATGCCGAAATCGATGCCCCCGCCTTCGCGCGCACCGCGAACTCGCGGGCGAATTCCCGTGGCGAAGAAGGTGTCGGCGGAGGACGAAGACGCCGACGAGAGCGAGACGAAGGCGAACTTTCCGCCCGAGCCGCCAACGATGCGCGACGTGTCGGGCGACGCGAGCCCGTCGGAGCCACCTCCGGAAGAAGAGTGGACGCAGACGTCGCAGACGGCGATCAAGATCTCGCCCGCCGGCGCGCCGAACAGCGCGATGCTGACGCAGCTCACCGGGCTTAGCGCGGGGGCGGTTCGCATCGTCAAAGAGCGTGAAATCGTCATCGGGCGCAACGCCGACTGCGGCGTGCGCCTCGCCGATCAAGGCATCAGCCGCCGTCACGCTCGGCTCGTCGGCGTCGCGGGCGGCCCGTACATGATCGAAGATTTGAAGTCGACCAACGGCACCTTCGTCGACGGTCACCGCGTGATGAAAATGAAGCTCCGCGGCGGCGAGCGCATCCAGCTCGGCCCGGACGTCATTTTTCGTTTCGCGTTCGGCGACGAGACCGAAGAAGCGCTCGCGCGAAAGCTCTACGAAGCCTCGACGCGCGATCCGCTCACGCAATGTTACTCGCGCAGGTTCGTCGACGAGCGCCTCCAAGCCGAGGTCGCATACGCGCGGCGGCACAAGTCGCCGCTCAGCGTGATCATGATCGACATCGATCATTTCAAAGGCATCAACGACACGCACGGCCACCCCGGCGGCGACCGCGTGCTACGCGCGCTCGCGGCCAAAATCGCCGAGCTCGTTCGCACCGAGGACGTCTTCGGTCGTTACGGCGGCGAAGAGTTCGCGGTGATCGTGCGCGGCATCAAGCACAAGAACGTCGTCCGTCTCGCCGAACGATTGCGCTCGGGCGTCGAGGAGCTTCGCATCGCGCACGGCCCGCGCATCATCGAGGTCACCATCAGCCTCGGCGTCGCGTCGCTCGACGAGTGCGGCAAAGAAGCCGACGGCCCCGTCGTGATCGCGCGCGCCGACGCGCGGCTCTATCAAGCCAAACGCGGCGGACGAAACCGCACGTGCGGGGCGTGAGTCACGCTTTCTGAAGCGGGTCCTCCGGCCACGCGTGGCGCGGATATTTTCGCATGAGCTCGCGGCGGATCTTCGGATAGTGACGCTCCCAGAAGCCGCCGAGATCGCTCGTCACTTGCACGGCGCGTTGGTTGGGCGCGAGCAAATGGAGCACGAGCGGCGTGTCGCCGACGCGCGGCGAGTCGCGCAGGCCGAAAAAATCTTGGAGCCGTGACGCGATCCACGGCGGGTTTCCGGGCTCGTACGTGACGCGCGCGCTGCGGCCGCTCGGGAGCGTGATGCGCTCGGGCGCGAGCCGTTCGATTTGCGCCATCGGCAGCGACGCGCGCACGAGATCGAAGAGGCCCGCCTCGCGCAGCTCCGCCATGCTCGAGCGTCCCTCGCAACACTCGCGGAGCGCGCGCGCGATCGCGGCGTCGTCGAGCGGCACTTTCGCGAACGCGGCGCGGAGCCGGAGCGTGTCGAAATCGGAGCCCGCGAGCCCAGCGCTCTCGGCCGCGCGATACAAAAGCTCGCTCGCCTCCGGGCCGCTCGCCGGCGCGCGCGTCTCCTCGATCGGAAGTCCGTCGTAGACGAGACGCGAGACGCGCTCGGCGCGTTCGGCGGACGCGTTCCACTCGACGGTCGCGCGTTCGTCGAGAAGGTCCGGCGCGATCTCGACGAGCTGCTCGGGCGTGACCTCGCTCGCGATGCGGACGAGCACGCTCGCGCCGCGGGCTTCGGCGTCGACTGCGATCACGAGCGGCGCGTCGCGCACGACGCTCGTCTCGGCGAGCTCGGCTTTTCCGCCGGCGAGGGCGAGCGCGCGCCCGCGCCCGTGCTCGCGTCGTCCCGCCTGCGGCGGATCCGACGACAGCCGCCTGGCGACTCGATCTGTGTATCCTGCAAGTATCGACGTGAGGAGCGCGTCTTCCGCCGCTTTCTCTCTCAGACGTTGCGGCGTGCGCACGAGGCGCTTCAGTTGCTTTCGCGCGAGCTCGACGCGACGAACCGCGCCGCGGTCGACGTCGCCGCCCTCGTAGAGCGCGTCCATCATCGCGAGCACGTCGGAGCGATCAGTGGGCAAGTCGCTCGTTCGGATCGACGAGCCGACGCGCGCGCGCGTCGCCAATCGGATGTCCCGCTCGCCGAGGAGCGCGGCCGCGGTCACGCCGTCGTCTGCGACGCCGCGGCGCTCGGCTTCGACGACCATGCGCGCGACGCGCGGGTGGAGCGGCAAGCGGAGCATCGCGCGTCCGGTCTCGGTGACGTCGCCGCGCGCGTCGGTGGCGCCGAGGCGCGCGAGCAATGCTTCGGCGGCGCCGAGCGCTTTCGCCGGCGGCTCGTCGAGCCAAGCCAGATCGCGCACGCCGCTCGCGCGAAGCTCGAGGAGCGTCTGCGCGAGGTCGACGCGCAAGAGCTCCGGCGTCTCGTGCTCCGGGCGCGCTTCGAAATCCGAGCGCGCATAAAGACGATACGCGCGGCCCTCGCGCGTTCGACCGGCGCGACCCGCGCGCTGCGTGCACGACGCGCGGCTCGCTTTTTCGACGCGCAGCGAGGGCAACCCCGTGTACGGCGAGTGCTCGGCGCGTCGCACGAGGCCACTGTCGACGACCGCCGCGACGCCCTCGATCGTCACGCTCGACTCGGCGACGTTGGTCGACACGATCACTTTGCGACGCGTGCTCGACCCGACGGCGCGATCTTGCTCGTCGGGCGGCAGGTCCCCGTGAAGCGCGAGCACCAGCGCGTCGTATTTCTGCGCAGCGCTCGCGCAAGCGTCCATCGCGCGACGAATCTCCGCGGCGCCGGGCAAGAAGACGAGCACGTGGCCGTCGGGCGTCTCGCCGAGCGCGCGCCGCACCGCCGACGCGACGCGGAGCTCGAGCGCGCGATCGTCGACGGCGTCCTCGTGAAAAATCGTGACGGGGTAGGGACGTCCCTCCGCGCGGACGATCGGCGCGCCGAGAAACGCCGCGACCGGCTCGGCGTCGAGCGTCGCCGACATCGCGACGAGCGCGAGGTCCTTCCGTTTCGTTTCGCGCAGCCGCCGCAAGAGCGCGAGCGCGACGTCGGTGTGCACGTGCCGCTCGTGAAGCTCGTCGAGCACGACCGCCGACACGCCCGCGAGCTCGGGATCGCTCGCGAGCCGTCGCGTCAGCACGCCTTCGGTGACGAACAGCAGCCGCGTTTTTTCGCTGCGCGCTTCCTCGAAGCGCACCGCGTAGCCGACGGTCTCGCCGACTTTCTCACCGCGCTCTTCGGCGACGCGCCGCGCGGCCATGCGCGCCGCCATGCGCCGCGGCTCGAGGACGATGACGTCGCCCGCGCGCTCGAGGAGCATCGGCGGAACGCGCGTCGTCTTCCCCGCGCCGGGCGGTGCTTCCAAAACGCAAGAGCCCGCCCGCGCGATCGCCGCGCGAACGGGCTCGAGCACTTCGTCGATTGGAAGCGGTTTCGGCTGCAGCTCAGCCCGGAGGCAAACGCGCCGCGATTTCGTTCATGTCAGCCGCGAGCGCCCACGGCTCGAGGATGATGTAGAGGATCGGCGACTTCGGCGGCGGCAGACCCATCATCTGCTTGGCCCGCGCCATCTCCTGGTTGACGTAGAGCGCGCCCCAAACCGGCACGATGATCGGCCAGATCGCGAACTGCGGATTCTTCGTCGTGTTCTTCAGCTCGTTCCACATCTGGTAGCAGACGAGGAAGTAGAGCACCGTGCCGACGAGCGACACGAGCGACCCGACGAGCCCGAGGATGCCGATGATGTGGCTGAGGATCGCGCCGACGATGTTGCCGCCGACCATGAGGCCGTACGGGATGAGGAGCGTCATCACCGGATTGCGTTGGCGAGGCTTGCCGCCGCCGCCCTGCACCGACGACTGGAATCCCGCGAGCGCTTGATTGAACTGCGCCGCGTTCTGCGGCACGTCGGTCTGCTGCTGGCCGTAGGCCTGCTGCTGCTGCCCGTAACCTTGCTGCGGTTGTCCGTAGCCTTGTTGCGGCTGCTGCCCGTAACCCTGCGGCGCTTGCTGCTGCTGGGGCTGTCCGTACTGCTGCTGCTGCGGCTGCCCGTATTGCGGCTGCTGCTGCTGCGGCTGCTGCTGGTACTGGGGCTGTTGCGGCTGCTGCTGGTACTGCGGCTGCTGCGGCTGCTGCTGGTATTGCGGCTGCTGCGGCTGCCCGTATTGCGGCTGCTGCGGGAATCCTTGCTGCTGCGGGAAACCTTGTTGGGGCTGTTGCGGGTAACCCTGCTGCGGCGCACCCGGCGGATATCCCGGCGGCCCTCCACCATACGGGTTGTTGTTGTTCACGGGGCGATTCTCCTTTGCGCCGGAAAGCATCGCAGACTTCCGTCAGAAACGAAAGGGCGAGAAACGAGCGAAATTGAGCCAAAAACGCTATGGAAAACGAATATGGAATTGTCGCGCTACACCACGCTCGAGCTCGGCGGAGCCGCCCGCCGCTTCGTTTCGGCGACGCGCGAGAGCGATCTCGTCGCGATCATTTCCGACTGCGACGCGCGCGGCGAGCCGGTGTTCGTGCTCGGAGGCGGGAGCAACGTCGTCTTCGCCGATGCGGGATTCGACGGCACGGTGGTGCACGTCGCGACGCGCGGAATCGTGACGGGCGACGAGCTCGAGATCGCGGCCGGCGAGCCGTGGGACGACTTCGTCGCGTGGTCGGTGCGGAGCGGTCTCGCCGGAGTCGAGTGTCTCTCGGGCATTCCCGGGCTCGTCGGCGCGACGCCGATTCAAAACGTGGGCGCCTACGGTCAAGAAGTGAAGGACACGATCGCGAGCGTGCGCGTGTGGGATCGCGAGACGTCGCAGATCGTTTCGCTCTCGAACGAAGCGTGTCGATTTTCTTACCGGCACAGCATGCTCAAAGAGTCGCCGCGATGGGTCGTCTTGCGCGTGCGGTTCGCGCTCGCGAAGTCCGTGCAGAGTACACGCATTCGCTACGCCGAGCTCGCGCGCGCGGTCGGAGGCGAGACTGCGCCGCTCGCGCGCGTGCGCGAGGCGGTGATCGCGCTGCGCAAAGGGAAGGGGATGGTGCTCGATCCGAACGACGCCGACACGCGGAGCGCCGGATCCTTTTTCGTGAACCCGACGATGGACGAAGCGGCGTACGCGGCGCTCGCGGCGCGCGCGGGCGAGAGCGTTCCGCGATTTCCGTCGGACGACGGGCGCGTGAAGGTTCCGGCGGCGTGGCTCATCGAGCACGCGGGGTTCGCGAAAGGGACGGCGCGCGGGCGCGTCGCGATTTCGAGCAAGCACGCGCTCGCGCTGACCAACCGCGGCGGGGCGACGGCGGGCGAGCTTCTCGCGCTCGCGCGCGAAATTCAGGGCGGCGTCTTCGCGCGGTTCGGCGTCACGCTCGTGCCCGAGCCGGTGCTCGTGGGCTCTGCTCTTTAAGGAACGAAGAGCGCTTGCAGCACGGCGACGAGCGCGGTCCACGGGAGCGCCGCGACCGCGACGTGCGCGAGAGGCGCCGCGCGTTTGGCGAGGAGCGCCGCGGTGAGCGCGACGAACCCGCCCGCGTACGCGGCGGTCCATGCGCGCCAAAAGTAACCCGCGTGAATGCTCTGCATCAGCGTCGCCGGGTTCGGCTCGGGCACGAGGAGCGCTTGGAGCACGCGCGTCAGCGCGTAGACGATCACCGCGGCTTCGAGCCCGCACGCGATCGCGGCGAGGACGCGCGCCGCGCGAGGACGAGGTGTCATGCGCCCCGGGCGGCCTCGGCGCGGACGACGCGCGGGCACTCGGGATCGGGCGCGTCGTGGCCGACGAGAAATCGCGCGACCGCTTTGCACCCGCCGCGGCAAACGCGGGCGAGCGCGCACGTGTCGCACGGCGCGGTCGTTCCGTGCGGCGCGGCTTGCGCGGACGGCTCGAGAAAGCTGCAAGGCGCGACGCGTCCGTCGGCGCGCACGGCCGCGAGCTTCGCGCCGGCCTCGCATCCGAAGACGCCGAGCCGCTCGAGATCGTCTGCGCGATCGTAGAGCGCGTCGGCCAGAAGCGCGACCATCGCGCAGTCGATGCGAATGCGGAATCCAAATGGTTGCAGTTTGCAACTGAGCTCGCGCAGCGTCTCGCCGAGCGCGGCGACTTGTTCGCGCGATAGACGCTTGTCGACGTAATCGAGCTTTGCGGCGCGGCCGGCGGGCTTGTAGCGCAGGAGCTGAGCTTCGCGTGCGCCGAGCTCGCGTGCGCGCGCGAGCGTCGCGTCGAGCGAGGGAAAGCTTTGTTTGGTGAGGACGACGTTCACGCCGAACGGAACGCCAGCGTCGCGGAGGAGCGTCATCGCGCGCTCCGCGGCGCTCGCGCCCGGGAAGGCGCGTACGGCGCGGTAGACGTCGCCTTCGCCGTCGTAGCTGACGTTCACTTGGGCGAACGCGCGAAGTGAATCGGCCTTGGCCTTGGTCATGCCGATGCCGCTCGTCGTGAGGACGGCGGTGAGGCCGCGCGCGCGCGCGCATTCGGCGAGCTCGCCGAGATCGTCGCGCAGGATCGGCTCGCCGCCGCCGAACGCGACGGTGAAGACGCCGCGCGCGGCGAGATCGTCGAGCGTTTTTTCGAGCACGTCGCGCGGCACGTGCGCGCCGTCGGGTCGCGCGTCGAGGTAACAGCCTTCGCAGCCGACGCCGCACTGCGACGTGACCGCGACGTGCGCTTCGAGCGGCCCGTCGTGCGGCGCGCGATCGAGATCGATGCCGAGCGCCCGCGCCCCCGCGCGATCGAGCGCGACGAGCGCCGGAGGATCGTCGAGCCTCACCCACGCGCCCCATGTCTCGACGCGATGCCTCATGGGTCCTCCGTCTCCGTCTCTGACGCCGACTCCGTCTTCGTGGCCGTCTCCGTCTCCGACTCCGATTTCGCGAGCGCGGCGGCGACCGCGACGAAGATCGCGCCGGCGGCGACCTGGGCGACGAAGAGCGTGTCGATGACGCTGCCGATGCTTGAGCAATTCGCGCCGTGGCCTTCGCGCACGACGCGCACGTGCTCCGCCAACTTTTCTTCGTCCGTCATAACCCGAAGCTCTCCAAATAGCGTACGTCGATGCCC
The DNA here is from genome assembly GCA_036488725.1 of Polyangiaceae bacterium. Lineage (GTDB taxonomy): Bacteria > Myxococcota_A > Polyangia > Polyangiales > Polyangiaceae > DASXHD01. The sequence goes on from DASXHD010000113.1 coordinate 34,715, forward strand.
GCGAGGACGAGGAGCGCCGCCGAGGCGACCGCGACTGCGCCGAACGTGGCTCGCGCGGCGCGCGCCGCGGGTGACGAGCTTCCGGCGAGCGACCACGCGCGCGCCGCGACGGCGATGGCGAGAACGCTCGCCGGCAGCATGACGAACGGCGTCGCGTTGCCGCGCTCGAACGCGTTCGCGAGCGCTGTCGCGACGATTGTAAGATACACGCAAATCGCCGCCGCCCGCGGCACGAACCGAACGAGCTCGCGCGCGCGCGCCCCGCGGAGGCGTCGCGCCGCGGCTTGCCCCGCGAGGATCGCGAAGAGCGCGAGCGCCGCGACGGCGACACGCTCGAGGATTCGCCGGCGCGCCCAGTGCGCGACGCGCACGACGAGCTCCGGGTCGATCGACGCGACGCGCGCGGCCGCGCCCTTCGCGCTCGCGACGTCGGCGCGCGCCATCGCGATGTCCGCGAGCCTCGTCGCTGCTTGCGAGCGAATCGGTCCGTCGGCCGTCGACTTCGCGCGCGGCTCGTCGAGCAGCGCGTCGAGCTCGCGCTCGGCATCGCGCGGGCGCGCGAGCTTCGTCGCGTACGCCTCCGCCACGAACATGCGCGCCTCGACGCGCACCTCGCCCGCCGGAAACTTTTCGAGATCGCCCGCGAGCGCGTCGACCTCGGCCGCGTCGCGCTGCGAGCCTTCTTGCCGCCGCACGCGCTCGAGCCGAACGAGCGGCGCGAAATCGCCCTCCGACCGATCGCGGAGCCAACCCGCGCGCGCGTTCGCGCGGAGCACGTAGCGATTCGACGGATCGGCCGCGACCGACGCTTCGTAGTCGGCGAGCGCGTCCTTCAGATCGAGCGCTTTCTCCTCTCGCTCGGCCGACTCGTAGAGCCGCTCGGCCGTCGCGCGCGCGGCGGGTTCGGTCACGGCGAGGGCGACCACGAGCGAAATCACGCTCGGAAGGTGATCCACGCGCGCGGCGTTGTACAGCCGAAACGTTGTCGCCCGCCGCGAAGCTCTGCTACTCGTTCCGCGTGCGCCGCGCGAAGGCATGCATGGTGGGCGCGGTGGCGCTCTCGCTCGCGGGCTGCAAAGGCTGCAAGAACGATCATCCCTACGTGCCGTACTCGATCGCGAGCGACGCGGGCGAGACCGAGAGCGCCGAAGTGCTCGACGCGGGCGACGACGCGGCCGAGGCCGCTGTCGAAATCTCGGCGACGACGGCGCCCGCTCACGCGTCGAGCTGGACGCTCTCGGGCCTCGCGCTCGTCGCGCCGCCCGCGATGGTGTTCGAGCTCGGCGTCGTGCGCGACTTCGACGGCGACGGCAAACCGGACGCGGTCGCGATCGCGCGCAACAAAACCGAAGAGAACGATTTCGGAACGCTCCTCTATTATCACGGCGAAAACGGCGGCCTCGCCGCGCCGCTGACGGTCGCCGTGCCGCCCGCGCTCGGACCGAAAGGCGTCGCCTGCACGCCGAAGCGAACGATGTCCGCCGTCGGCCGTCATTCGCTCTGGCTCGAGCTCGCGGCGCAGTGTCCTTCGACGCTTCGCGATCCGATGCGGCAGATTTCGGTTTGGTCGTTTCGCGCGCCGCAGCCGCGAGAGCATCTCTCGGCGCTGGTGATCGATCCGCCGGGCGCGCCGAAGCTCACATTTTTGGTCGACGCGTCGGATGCGGACGGGGACGGCCTCGACGACGTGCGTTTGCGCGTGCGCGCCGAGGGCGGCGACGCGCCGTTCGAGCCGCTGCCGCGCGCCGAGGCGAGCGTCCGCTGGTTCGATCGCCCTGCGGGGATGAGCCGCGATCCCGATGGGCCCGACGGCTCGCTCCGCTACTTCGCGTCGATGCTCGCGGTGCGCGCGGCGAAAGTGAAGGACGCGCCGACGGTCCTCGCGCAAGCGCGCGCGGTGCACGTCCTCTGGTCGGCGCTGTGCGGCGGCGCGGACGCGCGCATCACGCATTTCTTCGGCGGCGGTCCGCTCGCGTGCGGTTCGAGCCGCGCGCTCGAAGAGGCGGGCCTCGCCGAGGCGCGCGCGGACGCGGTGCTCGGCGATCCGCTGGCGGCCGTCGCCGCGCTCGATCGCGCGCAGCTCCCCCCGGCGACCAAGACCGCGTCACGGACGAAAGACGCGGAGAATTGGATCACGCAAGTCGCGCCGATCGTCCAAGCGTCACAAGTTCGCGCGATCGCCGCGGTGCCGCTCGCGTCGCGCGGAACGACGCCGGCGTGGGGCGCGCTCGCGTTCGAGCCGTCGGGCAAGTTGCTCGTACGCACCGTCGCCGGCGTCGTGCGCGTCGATCCGGATCAAGGCGACGAGAACGACGCGAGCGACGTCCCGGCGTGGCCGACGAGCGTCACGTCGCCCGACGGCACGCAGCGTTTCGTCGAAGCGTACGACGCGTGCGACGGCATTTCGCTCCACGCGACGCTCATGAAGACCGACGCCGGTGACGTGACCGACGTTCGCTTGCCGATCGCGCCCCGTCTCGGCGCGCGCTGCACGTCGGCGAAGGGCGTTCCGGTCGCGACCGTGCCGCTCGCGTGGACCGTGGGTGGGCTCGAGACGATCGTCGAAGGACAAAAGCTCCTCGTGCTCGGCGATCGCGCGTCGCTGCTCAAAGCCGCGATCGCGCCGCTCAGCCCGCACGGCTCGGCACGCTCGCCCGACGCCAGGACGTTTGCGTTCGCGACGTCGCTCGGGATCCTCGTGCAAGGCGAGACGAAGTCGCGCTTGGTTCGCGCGACCGATCTCGACGGCACGTACGCCGAGCAGCGCGGCTGCACCGTGTCGAACGACGCGACGCACGTCGCGTGCGTGCGCGCCGGCAAGGCGTGGGTCGCTACGCTCGCGCCTTGAGCACGGCGTCGATCGACGCGCGCAGAAGCTCGGTCGCGGCGGACGCCGAGAGCTGCATCGCGTAACGCATCGTGTCCCACGTGCGGCCGTGCGACAGGAGATCGAGCGCGTCGAGAAGCTTCTGGCGATCGGGACGCGCCTCGAGCTCGGCGGCGAAGACCTGCTCGACCTCGCGGCGACGGCGCTGCCACGCCTCGTCGCTCGCTCGGCCGATCGCAGTCGACCCCGCGTTGGCCGCGGCGAGCGTCACCGACGCGGCCCGCCGCACCGGCGAGCAAAACTCGAGCTCGCGCCCGCGCGCGTCGGCGAACGCGGCGACGCGCTTCGAGAGCGGCGTCCGCGCGTCGACGTAGGCCTTCATCGGCTCGACGCGACGCGCGTGCTCCTCGACCGCCGCGACGAACAAATCTTCGCGCGAAGGGAAGTGCTGGCGAATCGAGCGCACCGCGACGTTCGCGCGCCGCGCGATTTGCGGCGCGGTCGGCGCGGGGTTGCCCTCTTCGATCAAATCGATCAGCGAGGCGACGATGGCTTTGTGCGTACGCGCGGACCGCTCACGGCGGCCGTCGCGTTTTTCGAGCGCGCGCTGCGGAAGCATGCGCTCGAATGCGTATCACGTTTCGAGGCTGATTTTCACGGCGTGACGGTGAGCGTGCCGTGCATCGTCTGGTAGTGACCGGGGAACGTGCACATGAACGGGTAGCTGCCGGGCGCCGGCGCGGTGAACGACGTCTCGACTTGCGTGCCCGGTTGGCTGAGCGGCGTGTGCGCGAGGACGTCCGCGTCGCCGGCCGGAACGTAACCCGCCGCTTCGCCCGCGGTCATGCCCGCGGTCGCGACCTTCGCCTCGGTGCCCGGCTTCACGAGCACCCAGTTGTGCTTCATGACCGCGCTCGTCGCGTGGTTGGTGAGCACGACGTGGACGGTCTGGCCCGTCTTCACGGTGAAGGCGGTCGTGTCGTACGCCATCGTGTCGCCGACGGTGCCGAGGTTCAGCTCCGCGGTCTTGTGGCACGCTGCGGTCGAAGCGGCGATCGCAAACGCCGCCGAGAATGCAAAGAGCTTGTTCATGGCCGGGGTTTTGGTCCCGTCGCGTTCGCTCGTCAAGGGGACAATGGTTGGGATTCCAACCATTTCACGACCGCGGCGCGCCGCACCGGCCCGCCGTGCCCGAGATAGAACGTCTCCACGCCGAGGCCGAGCAGCGCGCGAACGTTCGCGCGGTTCTTCACCGGGTCGGCCTGGTAGAGGTGCTCGCGCGGGCTGTGCGGAAAAAAGAGGCCGCCGAGATCGCCGCCGGCGATCATGTCGCCGACGAACGCGCCGTGATCGGCGAGCAGGACGACGATCGAGCCGGGCGTGTGGCCGGGCATCGCCACGATTTTTCCGGCGAGGCCCCACGGCGCGAGGTCGAGGCTCTCACCCGGGGCGACGAGCACGTCGGGCTGGAGCTGCGGGTAGATGCTCGTAATGAAGGGCTTCAATAAAGCGCCGGCGAAACCCGTCGGCCTGAGCTCGTCGTTGTGGCCGGCCGTGGCGAGCGGCAGGTCCCCCGCGCCAAGGATCACTTTCGCGCGCGCGAGCTTCTGGATGTCGGACGCGAGCCCGGCGTGATCGGCGTGACCGTGCGTCAAGACGACGAGCGCGACCGAGCTCGTCGCGACGCCGTACTCGGCGAGCGCCGCGTCGAGATCGTCCATGTCGCCGATCGTTCCCGAGTCGACGAGGATCGGTCGCCGCGCACGAATCAAAAAAACGTTCGAGAGCCGCAGCGGGATCTGCACGATCTCGGCGCTCCCGCCGCCCACGAGCGGCGCCCGCCCGACGACCGCCGGCCCCGCGCACCCGAGCACGAATAGCGCGACGATGAGGCACAGGATCCGTGCAGTGTGCATCGACATCGCATTACCATGGCGTCCGTGCGGTGGGCGATCGTGACGGCAGGAATCTTCGCGGCGACGGGCGCGCTCGCGGACGACGCCGGCGCGCGGCCCGACGTCGCCGTGGAGCTTCGCTGCCCGGGGTCGCAAGGGATCGGCCGCGTGCGATGCATGGTCGAAGCGATCCCCGAGGGCGGCCGGACGATCTCCTGGGCGGACGTCGTCGTCGTGCGAACGCCGCCTTTCGCGACGCCGCTCCGTGGGCGCCTCGCGCCGGGCGACGCGCTCGATCAAGCGAGCGACCGCTGGCGCTGGGAGTTCGCGCTCGCGGCTCGCACGCGCGGTCGCGGCGACGTCACGGTGCGCGTGCGCGCGGTCGTCTGCGATCATGGCGCGTGCGGCGCGTGGCAGCGCGAGGTCACCGCGCCGCTCGTCGTCGGCGAATGAGACCATGAGCGCGCGCGTTCTTGCTTCCATGCATTGGCGTGTCGTGGCCAGCATGATGCTCGCCGCGTGCGGCGCGCCCGCCCCCGCGCGTGTCGCGCCGCCGCCACCCGCCGCGTCCGCGTCCGCGCCGCCGGTCGCGTCGGCGCCGGTTCCGGACTCGACCGAGCCCGAAACCGCGGTCGTCGGGCCGCCCATTCAGGTCATCGTCGCGGCGCCGCCTGCACCGTACCTAGAGCTCGGCGAGATCGCCGCCGCCGTCCCGCAGATCGTCTTTCGTGGCGACGCTTCGGGCAGCGCGTTTTGCCCGGGCATCACGCCCGTGAGACTCGCGTGGGACGGGCCGGTGCCGGCGGTCACCTTCGTCGGGATGATCCTGCCGGTCGCGTGGCGCGATGGCGCGCGCGTCGTCGCGACGGGCTCGGTGCTCTTGCCCGCGACGTGGGCTCCGTCGCTGGGCGCCGTCCGGAGCGGCGATCTTGGTCGCGCCGACGTGGAGGCGCCGTCGCTCGTCGAGTCGCTCGGGCCACGCCTCGGTCGCGCGGTCGCAGCGTGCGCGTTATCGGGCGCGCGGCCGAAACCGCCGAACCCCAAGGCACCGTTCGATCGCTGGACGCAGTCGATGACCCTCGAGCGCGCAGGCTGCGTCTTGGCCAAGCGCGCGCGCGCGGTCGCGATCGAAGACTCCGTCGGAATGCTGTTCGCGCTGAGCAACGAATCTCACACGCTGCTGGAGGTCTCGGCGACGCTCGGCCGACACGACGACAGGCTCTGCATCGCGTCCGCGGCCGCGCGCATTCCCGAGCTCTAGGAAGTTGGCCCGCCGCGGGCGCGCGCGTTAGCCCTCGAAGCATGCAGCTCCCCGGCCGACTTCGTTTGACGACGCTCGGCGATTTGCTCGGCACGCTCCATCGCGCCGGCGCGTCGGGCACCCTCGAGCTCGTCGAAGATCGCGGGCGCGCGCACCGCGTTCACGTTTCGAGCGGTCTCGTCACGTCGGTCGAAATCGACGGCGCGAGCCCGACGCTCTCCGAGCTCCTCAAGAGCGCGGGCCTCGACGAAGCCACGCTTCGCCGCGCCCTGCTTCGATCGCTCGCGTCGCGACGCCTCGTCGGCGAAGTGCTCGCGCGCGACTTCCGCGTCTCGCCCGACGTCATCGACGGCGCGCTCCGCGCTCAGCTCGCGCTGCGCCTTCGCGTCCTCGAAACGCTCGAGGACGCGCGCGTCAGCTTTCGCGTCGCCGTGCGCCCGCCGCGCGAAGCGCTCCACGATCGCCCGCTCGAGCCGAGCGAGTTCCTGCACAGCCGCCGCCGCGCGCGCGATCGCGTGCGGGCCCCCGCGAGCGGCGATGCGCATCATCGTTCTCCGCGTGTCGCGTGCGGCGAATCCGATGGCGCCTACGCTCTTCTCGGCGTCGACCGCGACGCCGACGCGACCGAAATCCGCCGCGCCTTCCGCCGTCTCGCGCGCGAGCTCCACCCCGATCGCCACCCGCACGCGAGCGAGCCCGAGCGCCGCGCGCTCGCCGTCAAGTTCGCCCAAGTCGCCGCCGCCTACCAAGCGCTCGTGGCTTGAAGCGCGCGAGCGTCACGGTGTCGTGGCGAGCACGACGTTGTCGTAGTGATAACCCTGCGCGCTGCTCGGCCCCTGCACGTACTCGACGCCGAGCTGATAGAGGATCGACCCGAAGCCAGTGTAGTCGAACGTCTCCGAAAGAATGGTGATGCCATCGAGCGTGACCCGCGCGGCGCGTGTGTCGAGATCGTAGGTCATCGAAAAGCGGTGCCACTTCGTGAGGTCGACGACGCCGGCGTCGGCCATGTGCCCGTACGAGCCGCCGCCGTCGTTCAAATCTTGCTCGGTGATCGTGATCGAGCTCGCCGCGATGTCGAGACGCACGTAGAAGCCCGCGACCGTGAAGAGCGAGAGGAGCGCACCGCTGGCTTGGTCGACTTTGAAATCGAACGCCAACGAGACCTTGCTCGCGCCGAGGCCGGTCGCGATCCAGCCCTCCGCGGACGCGTTGCCGGGGTACGCCGGGAGCGGCGGGATGCTGACGACGAGCGCGTTCGGCGGTGAGTCGTCGCTCGCGCCGAGGGCGATCGCCGGCGACGCGTCGCACAGGTTGCAGGTCACGTGCTGCGTCTGCGGCGGCGCGCTGTCGGGCTCGTCGTAGTCGGCGCAGAAAAAAAGTTCGCATTCGGTGGCGGCGACTGCGTCGCGCAAAAGTGCACGTCGGGACCTGCGTCGGCGATCGATTCCGACGACGCGTCGACGGGTGAAGGCTCCGACGTCGCGTCGATCGCGGGACCGTCGGCTTCGCCCGCGTCGCCGGCGTCGCCCGCGTAGCCATCGAAGTCGAAGAGGAGCGAGCATCCAGCCAAGGGCGCGACGAGGACGAAGAGCGACGCCCAGCGCGGTTTCAAAAGAACCATCTCGCGCCCATGCTTTCGCCGCGGCTGGGTTGCGTCACCGCGGGTCGCGTCCAAAAGAGGATCAAGTCGACGGCGAGCGCGACGACCGCGATCGCGCCCGCGACGTCCGCGACGTTGAAGGCGGTCACGGTCGAAGCCACGTCGGACGGCGCGCAGTGACCTTTGCACGCGTCGAGATCGCTCTTCTTGGCGAGGCCGGTGATGCCGAAGCCCGCCCAGATCCCTGCGCTGACGAGGGCGACGCCCGACGTAATCCAGACGCTCGCCGGAACGGGCCTGCGCGAGCTCGCGACCGGAGGTGTCGCGCGCAGTGGCCGCGCCATCACGACGCGCACGACGCGGTCGCGCTCTCCTTCGCGCGCGACGATCGAAACCGTCGCCGACGCGTCTCCCGCTTGCACGCGGATCGCATGCGGCCCGGGGTCGACCTCGCGCGCCTTTCCGTCGACGGCGCCTGCGCTCTTGCCGTCGATGGCGAGCGTCGCTCCGACGACGTCGGTTCCATCCTCGCCGACCGCGGCCACGACGATCGACGGAACACGCGCTTCGAGCTTGACGAGATTGGCGGTGCAGATCGGGCGCATCGCCGGCGGGCAGGACTCCGACGAGCACGCGATGAGCGCCTCGCGCGCCTCGACCAAGCGTCCCTCGACCGCGCGTTGCGACGCGGTCGCGAACGCCGCCGTGCACGGCGTCGCGTGGGCCGCCGACGCGACGGTCAAAAAGGCGAGCGCGCCGAGCCGCCGTCCAATCAACATCCGTCCTTCCAATGCTGGACGCCGTGGCTGTCGACGGTGAACGGCGGATCGCACCGCTTCGGCGAGCTCGCGCTCGGCCGGTGCGCGGGCCTCGCGGGCGCGGGCTGCGTCGCGCTCGCGCTCGGCGGCGGCGCGGTTTGGACGATTGGAGAAACCGTCGCCTCGGGCTTCGGAACGGGCGCTGCGATCTGCGACGTCACGGGCGCGGCCGGCACGACCGCCGGCTTCGGACGCGCCCAGAGCGCGAGCGCTCCGCCCAAGATGGCCACGGCGGCGCCGACCGCGAGCGGCGTGACCCAGCGCGCGCGACGCGACGCGACGACCTCGCTCACTTGCGCGTTCGCCGTCCCCATCTCGCCGAGCTCGGTCGGCCCGAGTGGACGCGCGAGCGCATCGTCGGACCCCGTCTCGATGTCGCGCACGCGCGCAGCGCGCTTCGCGAGCGTCGCCGCGCCGACGCTCTCCACCCAATCGCCGATCTCGCGCGTCGAGGCAGACCGCGCGCTCGCCTCGATCGCGACCGCCATCTCGCGCGCGGTCGCGTATCGGTCCTTCGGATCGCGCGCGATCGCACGGACGACGACCGCCTCGAGCTCCGCCGGGATGTCCGCGCGTATCGAGCGCGGCGTCCGCGCGACGCCGTCGAGCACGGCGTTCATGATCGCGAGCGGACTGTCGCCGTCGAAGAGCCGCTCGCCGGTGAGCGCCTCCCACAAGACGACGCCCGCGGCATAAACGTCGGCGCGCCGATCGACCGCGTGACCGCGGATTTGCTCCGGCGCCATGTACGCGGCTTTGCCCTTCACGACGCCGTCGCGCGTCGTTTGAAGGCGACCGGCCGCCTTCGCGATCCCGAAGTCGGCGATGCGCGCGGTGCCATCGACGCCGACGAGGATGTTTTGCGGCGAGACGTCGCGATGCACGAGCCCGATGGGCTGTCCCTGATCGTCGAGCGCCTCGTGAGCCGCGTGGAGCCCGAGGAGCGCGGAAGCGACGATGGTCGAGACGACGGCGATCGGCGCGGGCTCGTTTCGCTCGCGCTGCGCGCGCAGCAACATCGAGAGCGTCGCGCCCGCGACGTACTCCATGACGAGCAGGAGCTCGGGATCCTCGCGCGCGATGTCGAGCATCGCGACGACGTTCGGGTGCCGGATGCGCGCGGCGAGGCGCGCTTCGTCGACGAACATCGCGATGAAGTCCGGGTCCTTCGCGTACTGCCCGTGGAGACGTTTGATGGCGACCGTGCGCGCGAAGCCGTCCGAGCCGAGCATCCGCCCGTAATGGACCGTCGCCATTCCGCCCGCCGCGAGCTCGTCGTAGACCACGTAGCGACCGACGCGGAAGCCCACGTTTCCCACGTCGAAATCGTATCACCGTGTAAGCTCACGAGCGAATGAAAGGCGAGGAGCTGTCGACGTTCGTGCAAGCGCGCTTCGATCCTTCGGAGCCTCCGCGCGCGTCGTTCACGCTCACCGTGGTTTCGGGTCCCGGCAAGGGTCGCTCGCTCGCGATCGACGGCGCGGAGCCGACCGCGGTGCTCGTCGGCTCGAGCGAAGCGTGCGCGCTTCAGCTCGAAGACCGTGAAGTGTCGCGACGGCACGCCGCGCTCGAGATCGAAGGCGCGACGCTTCGCATCACCGATCTCGCGTCGACGAACGGGACGTTCGTCGGATCGCTTCGCGTCGGCGTCGCGTTCCTCCGCGGCGGCGAGCTCTTGCGCTTCGGCACGACCGACGTCGCGGTGGAGCAGCGCGGCGCGAGCGCGGCGCCGCTCACGACTGCGACGTCGTTCGGACGCGTCCTCGGCGCCTCGCGCGAGATGCGCCGCATTTATCCGCTCTGCGAGCGTCTCGCCGTTTCGAACGTGCCCATCGTCATCGAAGGCGAAACCGGAACCGGAAAAGAAGCGCTCGCCGAGAGCCTCCACGAACGAAGCCCGCGTGCGCGCGCGCCGTTCGTCGTCTTCGATTGCACCGCGGTCACGCCGAGTCTCGTCGAGGCCGAGCTCTTCGGGCACGAGCGCGGCGCGTTCACGGGCGCGGTGAAGCAGCGACTCGGCGTCTTCGAGCAGGCCGACGGCGGCACGCTCTTCATCGACGAGCTCGGCGAGCTCGACGTGACGCTCCAGCCGAAGTTGCTCCGCGCGCTCGAACGCTCGGAGATCCGCCGCGTCGGCGGAGACGCGTGGATCAAAGTCGACGTTCGCATCATCGCCGCGACGCGCCGCGATCTCGACGCGGAGGTGGAAGCCGGTCGCTTCCGGGACGATCTTTATCACCGGCTCGCGGTCGGTCGCATCGCGCTCCCGCCGCTCCGCGCGCGCAAGGGCGACATCGGGCCGCTCGCGCGCGCGCTTTCGGTGCGGCTCGGCGCGGCCGAGGACGCGATCCCCGCCGCGCGCATCGCGCAATGGGAGCGGCAGCCGTGGCCCGGCAACGTGCGAGAGCTCCGCAACGCCGTCGCGCGTGAGCTCGCGCTCGGCGACATGGCGGCGCTCGAGTCCGCCAAGGACGATCCGGGTCGCGACGTCATCGAGCGCGTGATCGGCGAAGGGCTCCCGCTCGCGCGTGCGCGCGCGCGCGTGGTCGAAGCGTTCGAGCGAAGGTACGTCGAGGCGATGCTCGGCGCGCACGGCGGAAACGTTTCGCGCGCCGCGCACGCGGCGGGCGTCGCGCGTCGTTATTTCCAGATCCTGCGCGCCCGGCGCTCCTGACGACGCCCTGCGATCCCGGGGATCGCAGGCGCGCACCACGAAGATCGCAGGAGCGTTCGCAAAGCCCGGAAAATCCGCGGCGCCCTGCGGGTACGTGCGTTGCTCTCGTGAGGCGCATGCGAACGATCGCTCCATTCACCGTGCTCGCTCTCGTGGCCGTCGCCCGCGTCGCTTCGGCGGACCTCATCGTGCCGCCGACGATTGCTCAAGGAGGACACGCGGGCGACGCGCTCGTCCGCGCCGGGCTCCTCGACGCGACGCTCTATGGAGCGGATCCGACGGGCACGAAGGATTCGACGAAAGCGATCCAAGCGGCCATCACCGACGGCCGCGACTACCTCATGACGACCTATCTCCCGGCGGGGACGTATCTCGTCTCCGACACGCTCCTCGGCGCCGAGGATGGGCACGGGTCCAGCGGAGGAGGGTACTGTTATCAATCGCAATCGGCGAACGGCTCGGCGTACTCGGACGAGTTCGTCGCGGCGCAGGCGCCGACGCTCGTGGGCCCGCCGAGCGGCGGACGCGCGGTCTTGAAGCTCGCCGACGGCACCGCGGGCTTCGGCGATCCGACGCATCCGAAGGCGGCGCTCCACTTCCTCGATCAAGGTCCCGCGAGCGACTACGTCAACGACACGGTCGGCGCGTTCGACTGCATGATGTACTCGGTCGTGCGCGACGTGGACTTCGATCTCGGCGCGAATCCTGGCGCGATCGGCGTTCAGTTTTTTTCCGCGCAGTACAGCTACATGGCCAACGTGACCGTGCACGCGTCGGGCGCCTACGCGGGGATCGAGGGCGCGCCCGCGACCTCCGACTGGGTGAACCTCGCCGTCGACGGCGGGCAGTACGGCATCCTCGTCGACGGCGGCGGCACGAGTAGCATCGCGGGCATCACCCTCTCGAACCAGACCGTCGCGGGGCTCGTCGTGCAAGCGCTCGGCGCATCGACCGTCGTCGGCTTCGACATCGAAGAGCCGAATGGCGCGGCGGCTGTCCGCGTCGCGAAGTACAACGGCGTGCCGCAAATCGCGAGCCTCGCGCTCTTCGACGGCGTCATTCGTCAGTCGTCGGGCAGCGCGCCCGCGATCGCCAATGTGGACGGCCTCGATCTCGTCGTGCAAAACGTCTACGTCTCGACGCCCGGACCGCTCGTGCAAAGCGGCGCGAAGACGCTCGCGGGCAGCGGGAAGACGGACGCGATCACAGAATACGCGTACACGGACACGGCGGTCACGGATGGGAATTACGCGCCGGACGCGAGCTACGACGAAGTCGACGGCGTGAAGGGCCAAGACGGCGTGTCGCGCGTCGCGCTCGGCTCGGGCGACGCGCCGAGCGATCTCGTCCTGCGGCATCTTCCGCCGACGCTTCCGTGGCTCACCGATCCGGGCGTCGTCGACGTGACGACCGTCGGCGCCGATCCCACCGGCGCAAAGGACTCGACGGCCGCCATCCAGAAGGCGATCGATCAAAGCGCGGATCACGGCGACGAAGTCTTCCTTCCGCGCGGCAACTACCTCGTGTCGGGCACGCTGAGCCTTCATCCGGCGACGCGTCTCTTCGGCGTGCCTGGACCCAAGTCGACGCTCTGGGCGAGCACGTGGGATCCGAAAGCGACGCTCACGCCGTTCATCCGCACGGCCAACACGTCGACCGGCGCGACCTTCGTCGGGGACGTGCAGATCCTCCTGCCCGACAACGACGCGGCCGGCCTCGGATACGCGCAGAGCTATCTCTATGCGCTCGAGTGGCAAGCGGGCCGGAGCTCGACGCTCTACCAAGCCGTCGTGCAGCTCATGCCCGATTGGGGCGCCGAGCAGACCTCCACCGCGACGCGCAGCGCGATCCACGTGAGCGGCGACGGCGGCGGCCGATGGTACGGCAGGCAGCAGTCCGCCGCGTTTTCGAACTCGCGCACCTCGGATCCGGGCTTTCGCTTTCTCCTCGTCGACGCGACGACCGCGCCGCTCAGCCTCTACGGCCCGAACTTCGAGCACGCGCTCGGCGATTCGTACGTCGAGATTTCGCACGCCGCCAACGTCCGGATGTTCGAGACCAAGACCGAGTGCCGGTCGACGTGGGCGAACGTCCACGATTCGGCCAACGTGCTCGTCGCGGGCGTCGGCGGGGACTGGTCGCCGCGCAGCACCCACGCGGGGATGGTCAGCACGAACGACACGAACGTCGAGCTCACCAACCTCGGATGGTACGGCCCCGAAGGCGATACTCAAGGGACGTGGATCGGGTCGATCGCGTGGACCGACGGCGTGAGCCTCTATCAAGAGGGCACGTTCGACGACTCGCCGTTTCCGCACTGCGGCGACGGCGTCTGCGACGGCGCGGAGACGTCGGCGAGCTGCTCCGCGGACTGCGGCGCGAGCGCGCCGAGCGCCGATGGCGGCGCGACGCAACCCGGCGACGCCGGCGCGGGCGGAGCCGACACCCCCGGCTCGGCATCCGGATGCGCGTGCAGCACCGCGCCCACGCCTTCCGGCGGCGGCTCGCTCTCGTGCGTCCCGCTCGGGCTCCTCGGCGTCGTCCTGCGACGCCGCGCCCGCTCAGTGTAACGCGTTGAGCCCCATGAGCTGGAGCTTGGCTTCCGGCGTGAAGTGCGAATCGGGAAACCGCCGAATGAGGCCGCGCCACGTATTTTTCGCTTCGTTCCACGCCTCGATGTCCATCTGGCAAAGCGCGAGCAAATGAAGCGCGTCGTCTTGGACCTCGCGGTCTTGCGCCGGGTCCGACAGCGGCATGAGGAGCGGAATCGCGTCGCGCGGCCGCCCGAGATGTCGATACGCGTCGGCGAGCGCGAGCCGCACGTTCGGCGAGATCGTCGACGAGTCTTTGTACTTGAGCGAATCCTCGTAGGCGCTCGCCGCTTCTTGCCACCGCTGGACGCGCGCCTTGTCGAGGCCTTGCAGGTAGCTCGCCTCGGCGAGCTCGTTACGCGCGCGCTCCACGGCATCGGCGAACATCGCTTGCTCGGCTTTCGTGAGCGGCTCTTTCTTGATGCCTTCGTAGCCGTCGACGATTTCGACGCGCTTTCCCTGCCGAATCAAATCGTAGAACTGCGCCGCTTTCTGCTCGGCGCGGCCGCGGTCCTCTTCGCGCTTTTCGTTTTCGTGCGACTCCTTGCGAAGGCGATCGTTCTCGAACGTCTTTTGATCCGTCTCGGCGCGGATGGCGTCGACGCGCGCGTCCCACGCGAACTTCAGCGCCACGAACACGACGAGCACGAACACGATGTACGCGACCGCGCTGTTCCACGAGATGCGGCGCTCGTAGCCGCCTTGTCGCTTGGCGATCGACTTCACGTCCGCGCTGAGCGCGTTCGTGAGGTTGTTCGTTTTGATCACGAGCCCGCGTGACTCGATGATTTCGCGCTTGATGTCGCGAAGCTCGTCGTCGAGCTCGTGCATGATACCGTCGCAAATATCATGGAACTGCGACGGCTCGCCCTCTTCGTTGCTTTCATCCTCGCGCTCGGTCTGCCGCGTCTCGCGCGCGCGGCGACCATCAACATCGGCCCCACCGACGACTACACCAAGATCGAAGCGGCTCAACCGGGCGACGAAGTCGTCATCGCGCCGGGCACGTACAAGTTCCTCGTCTATCTCACGCAGAAGGCGCCGGCGAACAACCCCATCGTCATCCGCGCAGCCGACCCGAAAAACCCGCCCGTTTGGGATCTCAGCGGCATGTCGGCCGACACGGCGCCCGGCAGCTACACCGCCGGCGATCGCGGCCGCGGCTGCTGGCAGCTCTCCGGCGCGACCAACATCACGATCGAGAGCATCGTCTTCACCGGCTGCCGCAACGGCAGCGAGAACGCCGCAGGCATCCGTTACTACAACGGCTCGACCGGCATCGTCGTCCGCGATTGTCTCTTTCGCGAGAACGACAACGGCTTCACCGGCGGCTCACAAGACAGCGAAGCGACGGTCGAGTTCTCCGAGTTCGACTCGAACGGCAACACGACCGCGAGCTCGCCCACGCACAACCTCTACATCTACGGCGGCACCTTCACGCTCCGCTACTCGTACATCCACGACCCGACGCAAGCGCAAAACCTCCACTGCCGCGCGAAACAATCGCTCATCGAGTCGAACTGGTTCGCCCACGGCAAGAGCTACGAAGCCGACTTGATGACCGACGACGACGCCGACGGGAGCAGCGCGTTCTCGCAGTCGATGATTTTTCGCGGAAACGTGGTGGTCGAGGGCAACCCCGACAACCACGGACAAATCATTGCAGTCTACAACGATACCGGCACGCCCAACCTGACGCTCTCGGTCGAGGCTCTGAACAACACGGTCGTCGCCGCCGCGACGCAAGGCGCGCTCGTGCACCTCTCGAACGCCGACGGCACGAAGATGAGCGCGGTCATCTCGAACAACGTGCTCGAGGTCTCGACGACCGCGTTCAACATCGAGGACACGGCGAACGGCACGGTGAGCGGCGCGAACAACTGGTTTCTGACCGGCACGCAAGTCGGGCCGCTGACCGGCTCGGTCTTCGGAAGCGATCCGATGCTCGACGCGACGTACCGCCCGAAGGCGGGGAGCCCGGTCATCGGCGCCGCGGCATCCGTGCAGGATGCACCCATCACCGAGTACTATCTCGACGACAAGACGACGCGGATGTACCGCGTGCGCGCGTCGGTGAAAGACCTCGGCGCGTTCGAGTCGACGACGACCGGCCCGGGCATCGGACCGTACGACACGCAGCCCACGCTCGACGCCGGAACCGGAGACGGCGGCGGCGCCGGAGACGGAGGCGGAGCCGGAGACAGCGGCGGAATCGGAGACGGCAGCGACGCAGGCGCAGGCGCAGGCGGCGGAAGCGGCTGCGGATGCGACGTCCCGGGCGGCGAGGCGCCCGCTTCGGAAATCGCGATCCTCGCGGTTTTCTTGGGCCTCGCTTGCCGCCGGCGCTCGCGCCGTGCTAGCTGACCCGCTCCGAAAATGTCCTCGACCACCGACATCCGCAAAGGCCTGCGCATCGAAATCGACGGCGTGCCGTACCACGTCATCGAGCACCAATTCGTGAAGCCGGGCAAAGGCCAAGCGTTCACGCGCGCGAAGATTCGCAACCTCCTCACGGGCAACGTCATCGAGCGCACGTGGAAGTCGGGCGAGTCGGTCGAGGTCGCCGACGTCGAAGACCGCAAGATGACTTATTCGTGGGCCGAGGGCGACGCGCTCGTGTTCATGGACTCGTCGACCGGCGATCAGATCCACGTCGACAAGGCGAAGATCGGCGACGACATCCGCTGGATCAGCGAGGGCATGGACCTCGAGGTAACTTTGTACAACGGTAACCCGATCGGCGTGGACCTCCCGCCGACGGTCGTTTTGCAAATCACGAACAGCGAGCCCGGCATCAAGGGCGACACCGCGAGCGGCGCGACCAAGCCCGCGACGCTCTCGACCGGCGCGATCGTCAACGTCCCGCTCTTCATCAAAGAGGGCGAGTGGATCAAAGTCGACACGAGCACGGGCAACTATCTCGAGCGCGTGAACAAGTAAGCGCCATAATCACTCGATGACTCGCTCGGTGCTCGACGGGTTTGCCGCCAAAATTCGGGCGAACGTGCGCTCGCGGGCCGACGGCGACGTCGACGTGAAGGCGAGCCGCGCCTCGTTCGACGCGATGGGCCGCATTCCGACGATCTTCGGCGGGACGCTGTTCGAGCGCTTCGCGGTGGTCGACGCCGCGGCGAAGCACGTCCCGGTGCTCGAGAAGATCAAACCGGATTTGTGCGACGACAAGCGCGAGGTCCTCTACTTCCACGGCGGCGCGTTCATTTGCGGCACGCTCGAGGGATATCGCTCGATGGTGTCGCACCTCGCAGCCGCGTGTCGCGCGCCGGTCGACGTGCTCGAATATCGGCTCGCGCCGGAAAATCCGTATCCCGCGGCGCACGACGACGCGCTCGCGGCGTGGAAGCATTTGTCGCAAACGAAAAAATCTTGGGTCCTCATGGGCGACTCGGCGGGCGCGAACCTCGCGCTCGCGACGATGGTCGCGGCGCGAGATGCCGGTCAGCCTTTGCCCGCTGCGGCCGTCTTCGTCTCGCCGATGCTCGACCTCACGCTCTCCGGCGCGTCGGTGAAGACCAACGCCGAAAAAGATCCGCTCGTTCGCGAGGGCGACAGCCGCGCTTACGCGTCGCTCTATTTGAAGAGCGCGTCGCCGAGCGATCCGCGTCCGTCGCCGCTCTTCGCCGACGTGCACGGCCTCCCGCCGATTTACGTCCAAGTCGGCAAGGACGAGGTGCTCTACGACGACGCAGCGCGCTTCGCCGACAAGGCGCGCGCCGCGGGCGTCGACGTCACGCTCGACGCGTTCGACGGCGTCTTCCACGTGTGGCACTTTTTAGCCGGAATCGCGCCGGAGTCCGACGACGCCATCGCGCGCATCGGCAAGTTCGTCCGCGCCCACGCAACCTGAATGGAGCTCTACGGCAACACCTCCGGCCTCGCGCCTTCTGCGAAGAAGACGCTCGAGCGCCTTTATCGGCGGCGCTTGCCAATCGACAAGCTCGTCACGCCCGAGCTCCAGAAATCGCTCGGCGACGCGTCGATGGAGACGGGCCGCCAAGTCGGCGTGCTCGTGCATCGCTCGGGTCAGGTCGACTACGTCATCGTCGGCGACGCGGGCAAGCTCGACCTGCCGGACGTCGGGCGTCTTCGCGCCGCCGAGGGACGTCTCCGCGGTCTCCGTTTGATTCACACGCACGTGCGCGGCGAGACGCTGACGCAAGACGATCTCGTCGACCTCGTGCGCCTGCGGCTCGACCTCGTGTGCGCGCTCCAACTCGCGCCGAACGGCGAGCTGCGCGCGCTGACCTACGCGCACAATGTCCCGGGCACGCCGCCGTATCGCGTCGTCGGACCGCTCTTGCCGGGCCGCGCCGAGCTCGACGTCGGCCGCCTCGTCTCGGATCTCGAAGGCGAGTTCGGCCGGCAGTCCCGCGCCCGCGAGGTCCGCGCGAAAGACGGCCGCGCCATCTTGGTCTTCGTCTCCGAAAAGAGCGACGACCGCGGCGGCAACATCCGCCAGCAAGAGCTCCGCGAGCTCGCGCGTACCGCCGGCGTCGACGCGGTCGACACGATCGTGCAGACCCGCGAAAAAATCGATCCGAAGACGGTCATGGGCAAAGGCAAGCTCGACGAAGTCATCTTGCGCGCCGCCGAGCTCGACGCCGACGTCCTCGTCTTCGATCGCAACTTGAGCCCGTCGCAGTCGAGCGCGATCGCCAAAAAGAGCGATCTCAAAATCATCGACCGGAGCCAGCTCATCCTCGACATCTTCGCGCAGCGCGCCGAGAGCCGCGACGGCAAGCTCCAAGTCGAGCTCGCGCAGCTCAAATATTCGATGCCGCGTTTGCAGCAAAAAGACGACTCGCTCTCGCGTCTCACCGGCGGCATCGGCGGTCGCGGTCCCGGCGAGACGAAGCTCGAGATCGGCCGTCGCCGCGCGAAAGAACGCGTCTCGCACCTCGAGGCGCAATTGAAGAAGCTCGGCAAACAGCGCGAGCAGCGCCGCCGAAAGCGCACGCGCGAGGGCGTGCCGACGGTCGCGATCGTCGGCTACACGAACGCCGGGAAATCGACCCTCCTCAACACCCTCACCGGCGCCGACGTCCTCGCCGAGGACAAGCTCTTCGCGACGCTCGACACGCGCTCGCGCGTGCTCAAAGTCGGCTGGGCCGGGTACGGCGATCGCGAGGTCGTCGTGACCGACACCGTCGGATTCATCCGGGACCTGCCGAAGGATTTGTTCGCCGCGTTCCGCGCGACGTTCGAGGAAGCGGCCGACGCGGACCTCTTGCTCCACGTCGTCGACGCGAGCGATCCGGCGAAGGACGATCACATTCGGACGACGCTCGAGGTCCTCGAGGAGCTCGACCTCGAAGCGGTGCCGCGCGTGCTCGTCTACAACAAGGTCGATCTCGCCGGCAAAGCGCTTCCGCGCGCGCCGGACGCGGTGTTCGTGACGGCCACGCAGCGCGAGACGATGCGACCGCTCATCGAGCGCATCGCGACCGAGCTCGCGTCGCGCTGGGAAGCCGCAGCGAAGACGCCGTCGGCCGCCGCGAGCGAGCACGCGCTCCCCGAGAGCGACGAGCCGAAAGCCCCGGACGAAGGCGAGCTCACGACGCTCGACGCGCTCCTCGCCGCGGCCGGCCGTCTCCGCGCCCGCCGAACGCACCGTTCCACGTGACCGCGACCGTAAAAGCGCTGCGCGTAACACTTCTTCATGCGCCGCCGCCCGCGCCGTGGCATCCAATCGGGCGATGAGCGTCGGGCGCATCCTCGTCGTTTTAGCGGTCGTCCTCTCGATCACCGCCGGCATCCATTATTTCTTGTGGATTCGCCTCGCGCGCGATCCGCAGTGGCCGGCGGGCGTCGCGCGCGGGGCCGCTTGGGTGATCGCCGTGCTCGCCGCGTCGATACCGCTCGGGCTCTTCGCGTCGCGCTCGCTCCCGCGAGACACCGCCGCTCCGCTCGCGTGGCTCGCGTACGGCTGGATGGGCGTCATGTTCGTCCTCTTCTTGACGCTCCTTCCGATGGAGCTCGTGCGCGCCGGCGCGCGCGTCGCCGGTCTCGATCCCGAGCGACGCGTGATGCTCGCGCGCATCCTCGCGGGCGCGGCGGCGTTCATCGGCCTCGCCGAGAGCGGCGTCGGTCTCGCGTCCGTTCTCGGCCGCGTGGGCGTCGAGCGCGTGCGCGTGCCGCTCGCGAAGCTCCCGAAGAATCTCTCCGGCTACACGATCGTTCAAATCTCGGACATCCACGTCGGCCCCACGATCGGGCGCGCCTTCATCGATGAAATCGTGCGCACGGTGAACGCGCTCTCGCCGGACATGGTCGCCATCACCGGCGATCTCGTCGACGGCTCGGTCGCCGACCTCGGCGCGCTCGTCGAGCCGCTCAAAGATCTGCGCGCGAAAGACGGCGTCTTCTTCGTCACCGGCAATCACGAGTATTACTCGGGCGCCGATGCGTGGATCGCGCATCTCCGCACGCTCGGAATACGTGTATTACGCAACGAACGCGTCGCGCTGCGCGAAGGGCTCGATCTCGCGGGCGTCGACGACACGAGCGCGCACAACTTCGGTCACGGGCACGGCCAAGACGTGCCGCGCGCGATGGCCGGCCGCGACGCGTCGCGCGCGATGGTCCTCTTGGCGCACCAACCGAAGGCCGTGCTCGACGCGTGCAAGCTCGGCGTCGATCTCCAGCTCTCGGGGCACACGCACGGCGGACAAATCTGGCCGTGGGGCTACGCCGTGCGTCTCGATCAACCGCACGTCGCGGGCCTCCACGATCACGAAGGCACCGCGATCTACGTGAGCCGCGGCACCGGCTACTGGGGCCCGCCGATGCGCGTCGCCGCGCCCGCGGAGATCACGCGCATCGAATTGGTCGCGAGCTGATGCTAAGAACGGCCGCATGAGTCGTTCGATTCGCGCGCCGCGCGGCACCGAGCTCACCTGCAAAGGCTGGGTGCAAGAAGCCGCGCTCCGCATGCTGCACAACAACCTCGACGCCGAAGTGGCCGAGCGTCCCGAGGACCTCGTCGTCTACGGCGGCACGGGCAAAGCCGCGCGATCGTGGGAAGCGTTCGACGTCATCGTGCGCGAGCTCCGCGATCTCGGAAACGACGAGACGCTGCTCGTTCAATCGGGCAAAGCCGTCGGAAAATTCAAAACGCACGAGATGGCGCCGCGCGTGCTCATCGCGAACTCGAACCTCGTTCCGAAGTGGGCGACGTGGGACGAGTTCCGCCGTCTCGAAGCGATGGGCCTCACGATGTTCGGCCAGATGACCGCCGGCTCGTGGATCTACATCGGCACGCAAGGAATCTTGCAGGGCACCTACGAGACGTTCGTCGCGGCGCGAAGGGCGTACGCGAAGCGCACCGGAAAAGAAGCGGCGCTGAACCCCGGCGGCGCGTGGGTGCTGACGGCCGGCCTCGGCGGAATGGGCGGCGCGCAGCCGCTCGCCGCGACGATGTGCGGCCTCTCGTGCCTCGCGATCGAGGTGGACCCGTCGCGCATCGAGAAGCGTCTCGCCACACGATACGTCGACGCACAAGCGCGCGATCTCGACGAGGCGCTCTCGCGCATCGAGGGCGCGCGCAACGCGGGCAAGCCGATCAGCCTCGCGCTCTTGGGCAACGCCGCCGAAATTTATCCCGAGCTCGTCGCGCGCCACGTCGTGCCGCCGCTCGTCACCGAGCAAACCGCCGCGCACGACCCGCTGAACGGTTACATCCCGCTCGGCCTCACGCTCGAAGAAGCGGCGGACCTTCGCCGCGAGGACGCCGAGGGTTACATCGAGCGCGCGAAAGCGAGCATGGCCGAAGAGGTCACCGCGATGCTCGCGATGAAGCGCGCCGGCGCCGAGGTCTTCGACTACGGCAACAACATCCGCGCGTGCGCGAAAGAAGGCGGCGAGCCCAAGGCGTTCGACATCGAGGGCTTCGTCCCGCTCTACGTGCGCCCGCTTTTTTGCACGGGAAAAGGGCCGTTTCGTTGGGCCGCGCTCTCGGGCGACCCGGAGGACATCGCGCGCACCGACGAGACCGTGCTCGAGACGGTCGACGACCCCGACCTTCGCCGATGGATCGAAATGGCGCGCGAGCGCGTGAAGTTCCAGGGGCTGCCGTCGCGCATCTGCTGGCTCGGCTACGGCGACCGCGCGAAGGTCGGCCTCGCGTTCAACGAGCTCGTGCGCACCGGAAAAGTGAAAGCGCCGATCGTCATCGGCCGCGACCACCTCGACTGCGGCTCGGTCGCGTCGCCGAACCGCGAAACCGAGTCGATGAAAGATGGCTCGGACGCGATCGCCGACTGGCCCATCCTGAACGCGCTCGTGAACACCGCGGCCGGCGCGAGCTGGGTGAGCTTCCACCACGGCGGCGGCGTCGGCATCGGCATGTCGCTCCACGCGGGCATGGTGGTCGTCGCCGACGGCACGAAAGAAGCCGCGCTTCGCCTCGAGCGCGTCCTCACGAGCGACCCCGGCATGGGCATCCTCCGCCACGCCGACGCAGGTTACGAAGAAGCGATCGACTTCGCGCGCACCCACGACATTCCCATTCCCCACGTGCCCAAGAGAGATTGAACAGGAAGATCAGAAGGTCAGAAGAGATTTTGGAATGGCGCCTGGATGAATGCAGGGCGTCGGCGATTTGAAACGCCCCCGCCCACAAAAACATAGGATCGGCTCGCCCTTTGCGAGCCGATCCCTTCTGATCTTCTGATCTTCCTGTTAACTCTCTCTCTCTCCAATGCCTCAAAGAGAACGCTACCTCTTCATCTGCACGAATCGGCGCAAGGACGACGACCCGCGCGGCTCGTGCGCCGCGAAGGGCTCGGAGAAAATCGCCGACGACCTCAAGGCCGCGCTGAACAAGCTCGGCGCGCACAAACGCGTGCGCGCGTGCAAGTCGAGCTGCCTCGACATGTGCGAAACCGGCGTCTCGATTTTGCTCGAGCCCGACCACGTCATCTACGGCGGCGTGAAGCCGGAGGACGTCGAAGAGATCGCGCGCGCCGCCGCCGAGGGTCGCGTCGTCGAGCGTCTGGTCGTCGGCCAAAAGAAAACAGAGGAGTGATGGCCGGCGTCGCGTACGTCGAGCGCCTCAGCGGCACGTTCTATCGGCTCGCCGAGCCGCTGCGCGAGCAGACGATCGCGCTCGAGATCGAAGCGAGCCTCCGAAACCTCCGCACGCGCGTCGCGACCGCGACGGGTCACCTCCGCGCGGAAGATCTCGCCGAAGCGCCGGTGCAAGGCACGGTCACGCTCCGCGGTTTGACCGAGCGCCGCATCGCCTACGACCTCGCCTTCGTCGGCCGAGACGGCCGACGTTACCGTCTCCGCGGCGAAAAAGATCTGAGCTGGCTCGCGCCCGTCGAGACGCTGGTGGCGCTCCCGTTCACGATCGGCGTCGACCAAGACGGGCTCTGGACCGAAATCGCCCGCGGAACGATGCGTTTCGACGTCGGCCGCGACAGTCTCCGCGCGCTGGTCCGTTCGGTCCGAGCTTCGCCATTTTGAAAATACCACGCCATTTCGTCATCGACCTTGACATGTTGTCGAGCCGTGACAGGATGCCAGCGTGTTTGACAGCTCGTCCGCTTCCAACGCTTCGGTTCCGCAACCTCAGCCCCAGCCCGAGTCCGCCGACGCGGTGACGGTGCTCGTCGTCGACGACGAACGTTCGAACCTCGAGTCGCTCGAAAAAATCTTCCAGCGCGAGAGCATGCGCGTGCTCACCGCGGTCGACGCGAAGCAAGCGCTCGAGATCGTGCGAACGCATCGCGTCCACGTCGTGCTCACCGATCTGATGATGCCCGGCACGACCGGTCTCGATCTGTTGCGCGCGATCAAGCAAGTCGCCCCCGAGGTCGAGGTCGTTTTGATGACCGCGTACGGCTCGGTCGAGTCGGCGGTCTCGGCGATGCGCGAGGGCGCGTACGACTTCGTCGAGAAGCCGCTCAAGCGTCACTCGATCGTGAAGAGCGTCCGCAAGGCCGCCGAAAAACAAAAGCTCGTCGCCGAAAACAAGTCGCTCCGCCAAGAGCTCAAGCTCCTCACGACGCGCGAAATCGTCGGCAGCTCCCCGGCGTGGCGCCGGGTCATCGACGTCGCGACGCAGGCGGCGCCGAGCATGGCGACCGTGCTCGTCCTCGGCGAGAGCGGCACCGGAAAAGAATTACTTGCAAGATACATCCACGAGCGGAGCCAGCGACAAAAAGGGCCTTTTGTCGCGGTGAACTGCGCGGCGATCCCCGAGACCATTTTGGAGAGCGAGCTCTTCGGCCACGAGAAGGGCGCGTTCACCGGCGCCATCGCGCGACGCGACGGGCGCTTCGCGAAGGCCGCGGGCGGCACGCTCTTCCTCGACGAGATCGGCGAGCTCTCGCCGCAAGTGCAGGTGAAGCTCCTCCGCGTTTTGCAAGAAGGCGAGTACGAGCCGGTCGGCGGCAACACGTCGCGCGCCGACGTGCGCGTGGTCGCCGCGACCAACCGCGACTTGCTCGCCGAGGTGCAAGCCGGACGCTTCCGCGAAGATCTCTACTACCGGCTCAACGTCATCGCGGTGACCGCGCCGCCGCTGCGGGCGCGGCGCGAGGACATCCCGCTGCTCGTCGATCACTTCCTCGGTTTGTATTGTGCGAAGAACGGCAAGGCCCGCATCACGCCGACGCGCGGCGCGATGGAGCGCATGCTCGACTACGGCTGGCCCGGCAACGTGCGCGAGCTCGAGAACGTCATCGAGCGCGCCGTCGTCCTCTCGCGGAGCGACACGCTCGCCGAGCAAGACCTGCCCGACGCAATCGCCAAAGCGCGACCCGAGGTGCGGAGCTCGCTCACGTTCGAGGTCGGGACGACGCTCGACGAGCTCGAGCTCCGGGTCATCCGCGAAACGCTCCGCCACACCAAAGGCGACAAGAGCCTCGCCGCTCAGCTGCTCGGCATCTCGACGCGGACCATCTACCGCAAGCTCGACGGCGTCCCCGAAGAGAGCTGACCGAGGCATTGTCACTTTGGCAAGCACCGGCCGCGGGGGCCTCGCGGGCGGACATCCTGTCGGACTTCCGTAAGGGAATGCCGCAAAAATACGACTGTTTTTGTATGGCACGTACCTCGCTACTACCCGCCCCAGCCTGAGCCATGGCCATCCAGATCGATCAGCTCCTCAAACGTCACTTCTGGGTGCCCACGCTGGCGCTCACGTCGATCGCGTCGTTCTTCGGCGCGCGCGGCGTCGGCAACTTGTTCGGTGCGAGCCTCGGCGCCGACGAGCAGCAGCTCTCGGCCGCGCCGGTTTCGCTGAAGGCCGCGCCCGCCGCGTCCGCGGGCACGCAGAAGGCGACGAGCGCCGAGCCAATCCTCGCGCGCAACCCGTTCGACTCGACGACCGGGCCGCTCATCGGCACGGGCATCGAGCTCCCAACCGGCGACGGACCGCAAGTCGACATGAGCGATCCGATGAACGCCGCGATGTGCGACGGCGTGAAGGTGCTCATCATCGCGGCGTCTTCGGATCCGGATTGGTCGTTCGCCGCGCTGCAGGCCCCGGGCGATCAGAAGAGCGTCCTGCGACGGCGCGGCGGTGACTTCAACGGCAAAAAGCTCACGTTCGTCGGTTGGGATCGCGTGTGGCTCGGCGGGAGCGACGGGCAGCCGCTCTGCCAAGCGAAGCTCTTCACGCCGGAGCAGCCGCCTTCGACGACGCCGGCTCCGGTTGCGTCGGCGCCGCCTACGCGCGGCGGTGCGGGCGCCGTGCCCGACGACATCAAGAAAGGCATCGCGCGCGTGAGCGCGACCGAGTTCAACGTCGACCGCAGCATCGTCGACAAGATTCTCGAGAACCAAGCCGAGCTCATGAAGCAAGCGCGCATCGTGCCCGAGCAAGAGAACGGCAAGGTCGTCGGCATTCGGCTCTTCGGCGTTCGTCCCGACACGCTGCTCGGCGTGCTCGGCATGGAGAACGGCGACCGCCTCCAATCGATCAACGGCTTCGACATGACGAGCCCCGAAAAAGCTCTCGAAGCGTACGCGCGCCTGCGCACGGCCGATCACATGACCGTGTCGCTCAACCGCAGGGGCTCCAACATGAACCTGGATTACAACATCAAATGAAACTTTCGCAGCGAGCCGCGCAGCGGCGAGTGAATGCCCATGCCAACCGAGCCTGGTCCGCGGCGTTGCCGCGATGGGCGAAGCGAGGGCAGGCATGAATCCCGAAGAGACTCCGCTCCTCAAACGGACTTTGCGCATGACCGCGCTGATGGTGGTGCCGGTCATCGCGCTGCTCGCGATTTTGAGCGCGGTCGCGCTCTTCGCGGTGCCGTCGTCGAGCCCGTCGCCGAAGGAGCAGCGCGTGGTTCTGCCGGGAGACAAAACGAACGCGCATGGCGCGGCGCGCGTCGAGACGCGCCGGGACGGCACCTGACGATGCGCGCTTCGACGATTTCGATCATCTTCGCGACGGGCGTGGTCGCGCTCGCGCCGACCGCAGGCGCGCAGCAGGCGCAGCGGCTCATTCAGCGTCCGGGCGTGACGACGCGAACGCCGCCGATGGGCGGTCCGGGCGCGCCGAACGCGACGGGCGCGACCGGAGGGACCGCGGGCAGCACCGGCACCGGCGCGACCGGAACGGGGACCGGTGGAACGGGGACGGGAACGGCCGGAACCGGGACGGGGACCGGCGCGCCGGGCGCAGCCGGAAAGACGCAAGCCGACACGAGCAGCCTTCCGCAGTTCGAGCAAGGCGTCGAGTACACGCCGCGCAGCCCGAACTACAAAGTCTCGCTCTCGCTCGAGGACGCGGATCTCGCCGAGCTCGTTCGCGTCATCGGTCAGCTCACGGGCAAGCGATTCATCTTCGGCGGCAAGGTCCGCAACATCAAGGCGTCCATCTTCGCGCCGCAGAAAGTCACCGTCGCAGAGGCGTATCAGGCGTTCCTCTCGATCCTCGAGACCAACGGGCTCACCGTCGTTCCGCACGGGCGCTTCTTGAAGATCGTCGAGACGGGCGGCATCGCGTCGCAAGCGACGCCGACTTACGGCAGCGATCAATCGACGCCGGCCGAGGACCGCTACGTCACGCGCATGCTCCGTTTGCAGCACGCGCCGGCCGACGAGGTCGCCAACGTGCTCGGCCACTTCAAGTCGAAGGACGGCGACATCACCGTCGCGAGCTCGGGCAACCTTCTCATCATCACCGACACCGGGTCGAACATTCGCCGCATGATGCAGATCGTCGAAGAGGTCGACGTCGGCGCGGCGGGCGATCAAATGTGGATCGAGCCGATTCACTACGCGTCGGCCGCGGACATCGCGTCGCGCATCAACGAGCTCTTCGGCATCGGCGGCGGAAAAGGCGGCGAGAAGGGCGGCGCGGCCGCGGGCGTCGGCGTGGGCGCGCTCCACGTCACGAAGGTCGTCGCCGACGATCGCTCCAACTCGGTCATCATCGTCGCGACCGAGCCGGCGTACACGCGCATCCTCGAGTTCATCAAGCGGCTCGACGTGCCGCAGACGGGCGAGGGCGAGATTCACGTGCTGCCGCTCCAGCACGCGGACGCGATCGAGCTCACCAAGACGCTCAAGGAGCTCGTCGAGGGCGGCGCGGGTCACGCGGGCGGCGGCGCACCGGGAGCCAAGGGCGGCGCGCCGGCGGACACGCAAGTCTTCGAGGGCGCGATCAAGATCAGCGCCGACAAGGCGACCAACTCGATCGTCGTCACGTCGTCGCTTCGCGACTTCGCGTCGCTCCGCGCGGTCGTCGATCGGCTCGACCAGCCGCGACGCCAAGTCTTCATCGAAGCGGTCATCATGGATTTGTCGGTGAGCCGCTCGACGCAGCTCGGACTCAACTTCCACGGCGGCGGCCTCTCGGACCTCGGGCTCGGCGCCGGACAGTCGCTCCTCTTCGGCGGACTCAACCCGCTCGAGACGGTCTCGCCGCTCGGGTCCGATCCTTCGCTTCTGCAAGGATTGGCGCTCGGGCTTCGCGGACCCGGCATTCCCGGCACCGAGAGCTTCTCGGTCACCGGTCAGACGATTCCGGCGTTCGGCGTCATCCTCCAGGCGCTCACGACCGCGGGCGACACCGACGTCCTCTCGACGCCGCACATCCTCGCGACCGACAACATCAAGGCCGAGATCAACGTCGGTCAGAACATCCCGCTGCAGACGAACATCGGCGGCCTGCCTTCGAGCGGCGCGACCGGCGCGGCGGGCTCGACGTCGTCGTTCTTGCCGTTCGGCTTCGGCGCTTCGCCGGCCCGTCAGGACGTCGGCACGAAGATCACGATCACGCCGCACTTGAACGAGTCGAACGAGGTTCGCCTCGAGCTCGCCGAAGAGATCAGCGAGGCCGGCGACGCGGTCGGTCAGCTCGGCGTCGTTCCGATCACCAAGCGCACCGCGACGACGCAGCTCGTCGTCAAAGACCAGCAGACGGTCGTCATCGGCGGCTTGATGCGAAACCGCATCGCGCACCAAGAGACGAAAATCCCGGTGCTCGGCGACATTCCGCTGCTCGGCGTGCTTTTCCGGCAGACGACCAACACGGTTCAGAAGTCGAACCTCTTGCTCGTGCTCACGCCATACATCATTCGCGAGCAGGCGGATCTGCGCGCCATCTTCGAGCGCAAGATGCAAGAGCGGCAGGAGTTCCTCGACCGGTATTTCGTCTTCTCCGAAGACCACGACTACAAACCGCCGAAGGACTACTCGCGCACGAACGGGCTCCTCGAGGACATCAAGTCGTCGTATCGCTCGCTCGACGAGAAAGAGCGCATCGAGGAGCTCTTGCGACCGAAGGACGTGCTCGGGCACTCGCCGAGCGAGCCCATCGATCTTCCGCAGCAGATGCGATCGGGCGGCATTCAGACGACGACGACGCAGAACGAGGCGAACCCGGCGGGCAACGCGGCGGCGGCGCGGCCGATCGAGCGTCGCGAGCGTCAGCCGGCGAACATCACCGTGACCCCGCCGGTCCGTAACGTGGAGCGCATCGAGAGGTAGCGATGGCGACGACGAGAGAGCAGCGATTTCTCGGAGAGCTTCTTTCGCGGCGCGGCCTCGTCGCCGAGGAGCGGCTCGAGCCGCTCTACGCGATTCAAAAAGAGCGCGGCGTCGAGCTCGTCGATTTGCTCGTGAACCAGCAGCTCGTCGAGCCCGTCGCGGTCGCGCGCGCGATCGCCGACGAAGCGCAGCTCCCCGTGGTCGACACGATCGACCCCGAGCGCATCCCGAACGCGATCGCGGCGCGCACGCCGATCACGTTCGCCAAGAGCCACCGCGTGATCGCGTACGCCGAGGACGAGCACAACGTGTTCGTTTATTGCGCCGATCCGTTCGACACCGCGCCGCTCGACGACTTGCGCCTCCTCTTCGACAAACCGGTCGAGTGCACCGTGGCGCCCGCCGAAAAAATCGTCGAGGCGATCAACCGCGTCTTCGAGCGCGAAGCGGGCGGCGGAGAGCTCGAGACCGAGGCCGGCGAGGTCCACGAAGAAGAAGCCGCGAGCGACATCCTCGACTCGGACGACGAAGCGCCGGTCATTCGCTGGGTGAACTCGCTCTTTTTGCAAGCGATGAAGGAGCGCGCGAGCGACATTCACATCGAGCCCGAAGAAAAAGAAGTCATCGTCCGCTACCGCATCGACGGCGAGCTCTACGTCGCACGTCGCGCGCCGCGAAATTTCATGAACGCGATCATCTCGCGCATCAAGATCGAGAGCGCGCTCAACATCGCCGAGAAACGTCTGCCGCAAGACGGACGCATCACGAAGAAGATCGCCGGCAAGGGATTCGACATCCGCGTCTCGACCATCCCGACGTCGCGCGGATACGAGCGTGTCGTCATGCGTCTCTTGAACAAGTCGAGCGTTTTGCTCGACCTCGCGGATCTCGGCTTTTCGCCGCGCGATTACGCGCTGATGGACACGCTCATTCGCCGGCCGGACGGAATCATCCTCGTCACCGGGCCGACCGGCTCGGGCAAGACGACCACGCTCTACGCGTGCATCAACCGCATCAACGATCCCAACATCAACATCCTCACGGCGGAGGACCCGGTCGAATACGAGATCGCGGGCATCCACCAAGTGCCGGTGCAGGCGAAGATCGGGCTCACGTTCGCGGGCGCGCTCCGCGCGTTCTTGCGTCAAGACCCGGACGTCGTCATGGTCGGCGAGATCCGCGACAAGGAGACGGTCGACATCGCGATCAACGCGTCGCTCACCGGTCACCTCGTGCTCTCGACGATTCACACGAACGACGCGGCCGGCGCGATCACCCGCATGATCGACATGGGCGTCGAGCCGTTCTTGATTCGATCGTCGGTCATCGGAATTTTGGCGCAACGGCTCGTTCGCGTTTTGTGTCCGCATTGCAAGGAGCCTTACGCGGCGCAGGACTCGGAGCTCGAGGAGCTCGGCCTCACGCCGCAGCGCATCGCGTGGCGCGCGCGCCGCCGCAACATCGAGGGCACGCGTTATTACCCGCGCGGCTCGCCGGACCGCGACGTGCTCGATCTCGAGCCGGGCGTGCGGCCGATGTTCTTCCGCGCGCGCGGCTGCGACAAATGCGGGAGCACCGGGTTTTCCGGGCGACGCGGCATCTACGAGCTGCTCTTGATCGACGACATCGTGGGGCCGCTCGTCTTGAAGAGCGCCGACGCGCAGACCATCAAACGCGCCGCGACCGAGCAAGGCATGGACGGTCTTCGCGACGACGGCGCGCGCAAAGTGCTCGCGGGTCTCACGACGGTCGAAGAAGTGCTCGCCGCGAAGGGCGAGGACGCCGAGCCGGTCATCATTCCGTCGCAACCTCCGGCGTCGATCAAAACGGCCGCCGCACCGGTGACAGCCAGGGAATGACCGATGGCCGTCTTCGAATATCGAGGCGTCCTCGCCGCGAGCGGGAAACAAGTTCACGCGTTCCGTGACGCCGACAATTTGAAGGCGCTGCGCTCGGCCCTGAAGCGCGAGGGCGTGCTCCTGACGAGCGCCCAAGAAGACACCAAAGCGCACGGACAGAAGTCGAGCCGCAACATCGATTTGCTCGGGTTTTTTCGGCGCGTCAGCGTGACCGACGTCGCGATGATGACGCGGCAGCTCGCGACGCTCGTCGGCGCGGGCATTCCGCTCGTCGAGGCGGTGACCGCGCTCGTCGATCAAATGGAGAAGCCCGAGCTCCAGCGCGTGCTCACGCAGGTGCGCGATCGATTGAACGAAGGCTCGTCGCTCGCCAAGGCGCTCGAGCAGCACCCGAAAGTTTTTCCGCCGCTCTACGTGAACATGGTCGCCGCCGGCGAGGCCTCGGGCACGCTCGAGACGGTCTTGATGCGCCTCGCCGATTTCCAAGAGAACCAAGCCAAGCTCCGCGGAAAAGTTTCGGCCGCGCTCGCGTACCCGGTGCTGATGATCATCATCGGCACCGCGCTCATCAGCGTCATGATGGTCGCGGTCGTGCCGAAGGTGACGTCGATCTTCGCGAGCCTCGGACAGGCCTTGCCTTGGTACACGTCGCTGCTCATTTTCGTGTCCGACGTCGTGAGCTCGAACGAGACGGTCGGCCTCGTCCTCACGATGGGCACGCTCGCTTCGATTCGCAAAGCGATGACCAAGCCGCAGAACGCGCAAAAGAGCGGCGCCGAGGACACGGCGCACAACACCGCGAGCCTGGTTTGGGTCGTGGTCGCCGCGGTGTTCGCGATCACGCTGATTTTGGCTGCTTTCGCGGTCTCTTCGCTCGTCGCGTACTTCATCGGCGTCGGGCTCGGCATCGTCTTCGGTTTCTTCCTCGCGCGCTTCGTCGCGTTCCTCGGCAAGCCCGAGGGACGGCTCTGGCGCGACACGATGATGCTCCGCGCTCCGCTCATCGGGCCGCTCGCGCGCATGCTCTCGGTCGCGCGCTTCTCGCGCACGCTCGCGACGCTGCTTCAGAGCGGCGTGCCGCTGCTCAAGGCGATGGAGATCGTCAAGAACGTCCTCGACAACGCGCGCCTCGAAAAAGTCGTCGAGACGGCGACCGGATCGATCCGCGAGGGCGAGTCGATCGCCGTTCCGCTCAAGCGAAGCGGCGAGTTCCCGCCGATCGTGACGCACATGATCGCCGTCGGCGAAAAGAGCGGCGAGCTCGAGACGATGCTCGAGAACGTCGCGAAGGCCTACGACACGCAAGTCGACACGCGCGTCCAAGCGCTGACGAGCTTGCTCGAGCCGCTCATCATCGTGCTCCTCGGCGGCGCGGTGGGCTTCATCGCATTTTCGATTTTGATGCCCCTCATCCAGATGAACGATTTCGTCCAATGAAGCGCGAACGAGTTTTTTTTCCGTGGGAACGGCGGCGCGGCCTTTGGGGCGCGATCGGGCGGGCGCGCGCGCGGTTCATTCTCGGGGCGATCGCGATCGTGGTGGTCGTGGTCGTGCTGCGCCGGCGCGAAGAGCATGCGGCCGCGGTGCGTGCGACGCGCGCGACGATCGACACCGCGTTTCACGCGATGATTCATTACCGCGCCGATCACGCCGGGAGCTGCCCGCGCGATTGGGGCGAGGTCGTCGCGCAGAATTACCTCCGCGACGTGCCGCTCGACGCTTGGGGTCGCCCGATTCGGCTGACGTGCCCCGGGCGCCGAGACAAAGCAGGCTTCGACTTGGAAAGTGACGGCCCCGACGGCCTCATGGGCGGTCTAGATCGAGTGGAATGAAAAGGACGACAAGATGAACACGCAAACGGAAACCGAGCCGACGATCGCGATGGGCGAACCCCCGACGGGTGTGCGCGCGAAGCGCGCGAGGGGGCGAGTAGCCCCCTTCGTCAACAAAGCCCTGCAGCGCGGCGTGACCCTCGTCGAGATCCTGATCGTGCTCGCGATCGTCGGTCTCATCGCCGGCGGCATCGCGGTCTACGCCGTGCCGAAGTTCCAGCAGGCGCAAAAGGACAGCGCGAAGAACTCGCTCAAGGCGCTCCACGCGGTCGCCGAAGCATGGCGCGCGAACCACGGCACCGACTGCCCGACGCCGCAGCTGCTCAAAGAGCAGAAGGAGCTCTCCGCGTCGTCCGACACGAACGACCCGTGGGGCGACCCGTACAAGATCCAGTGCGACGACGACAACACGACCGTCATCAGCTTCGGCCCCGACAAGAAAGAGGGCACGCAAGACGACATCAAATTCCCGGCCGACACGACCGCCAAGTAGTGAGAAGAAAATGAACAGGAAGGTCAGAGGACTAGGAAGGAGTGATCTTCCTGTTTTTTCTTCGCGCGCGACTCAGCGAGGGTTGACCCTCGTCGAGATGCTCGTGGTGCTCCTCATCGTCACGCTGATGCTCGCGGGCGTGATCATGGGCTCGGGCCAGCTCGGGACCGTCAAGCTCCACAAAACCGCGACGGCGCTCACCGGGTTGATTCGCGTCGCCTACGTGCGCGCGACGGTGACCGCGCGGAGCGAGCGAATCGTGTTCGATCTCGACGAAGGCAAATTCTGGCTCGAAGAATCGGATCAGCCGATGCTCGTGCAAGAGCACGACAAGAGCGGCACGGGCGGCGCCGATCCCGTGACCGACGCCGAAAAAGCGGCGACCGCCGAGAGCGACCGGCTGCTCAAGGGCCCCGAGGCGCCCAAGCCCGGGTTCCGCCGCGTGAAGCCCGGCCTCTACGCCGCGAGCGACAATCAAGGCGGCTCCGAGGAGTC
This sequence comes from Polyangiaceae bacterium, assembly GCA_036488725.1. Lineage (GTDB taxonomy): Bacteria > Myxococcota_A > Polyangia > Polyangiales > Polyangiaceae > DASXHD01. Next base: position 68,036 of record DASXHD010000113.1, read on the forward strand.
GCTGCCGTTCGGCATCAAGTTCCGCAACGTGCAGACGGGGCACGACGACGAGCCACGCACGACCGGCCGCGCGTACCTCTATTTCTGGCCGGGCGGCCTCACCGAGCGCGCGAGCATCGTGCTGCGCAAAGGAAACTCGCTCGCCGACGACGACGCGATGACCTTGATCGTGAAGCCGCTGACCGGCACCGCCGTGATCAAGAACGGCAACCAGTCGCTGCCAACGGTCACCGAAGAAAAAGATCTCTCCGAGCGCCAGGACAACGGAGGGAGCCCGTGAGGCAGCGCGGATTTTCGCTCCTCGAGGTCATGGTGGCGCTCGCCATCTTCGGGTTGATGATCTCGGGGATCTTGGCGGCGCAGGCCGATCTCGCGGCGAGCAACAAGAAGGCCGCCAACATGGGCGAGGCCACGACGCTCGCGCGCTGCAAGATGACCGAGCTCGAAGAGAAGCTCCTCAGGCTCGGCTACCCGGCGATCGACGACGTCGACAACGGCGTCGAATGTTGCGATGGCGCGGGCCTCGACCCGTTCACGTGCGACTACAAAGTCGAGAAGGTGACGATGCCGGATCCGCCGTCGAGCTCCGGGCTCGACGACGGCGGCGCCGCGGCGAAGCTCATGGGACTCTCCGAGGACGGCGGCTCGCCGAGCGCCGAGCTGAATTTCGACGGCGGCCTCGGCGCCATCGGAAATCTTCTCGGGCCCGGCGGCGGCAACGGCCAAACCGGCGGCGCCGCGGGCCTCATCGACATGGCGATGGGCATCGTCTACCCGATGATGAAGCCGATGATGGAGGCGTCGATCCGCAAGATCACGGTCACCGTTCATTGGAAGGAAGGACCGAAACCGGTCGACTTCGTGCTCGCGCAGTACGTGACGAATCCGCAGAGCGGCGGGTTCGCGGGCGGCCTGTTCGGCGGCGACGCCGGCGCTCCGCTTCCGGGCGCGACCGGAACGAGCCCCGCGCCGACGACGACCGGCGTGCCGGGATCCACCTTCCGCGCGCCAGGAGCGACGCCGTGAGCCGCCGTTCCCGCCGATCTCTTCAGCGCGGCTTGACCTTGGTCGAGGTCCTCGTCGCGCTCGCCGTCCTCGCGATGATCGGCGTCCTCCTGTACGGCACGTTCGATTCGCTCAACCATCAGCGCAAGGCGGAGGCGCTCCGCGGCGACCGCGCGCGGCAAGGACGTCAAGCGCTCGTGCGCATGACGCGCGAAATTCAAACCGCGTTTCTCTCGATGCACAATCCGGCTAACGTTGCCCTTCAAACGCGCGTCGTCGCGTTCATCGGCCAAAATTCGCAGCCCTACGATCGCCTCGATTTCCAGGGCTTCTCGCACCGGCGCATCGTCGCCAACAGCCACGAGTCCGACCAGGCCGAAATCGGCTACTTCGCGTCGGCCGACCCGGACGTCGAAGGCAAGATGGATCTCGTGCGCCGCGAGCAGACGCCCGCCGACATGGATCCCAAGAAAGGCGGGGTCGTCGACGTGCTCTGCGAGGACATCGACAGCTTCGACATCCACTACTTCGACCCGCAGACGAGCCAGTGGGTCGAGACGTGGGACACGACGCAAGCCCTCGGCCAGCAGAATCGATTGCCGATGGAGGTGAAGATCTCGCTCGTCCTGAAGCACGTCCCCGTCGGCGTGGACGCGACGTACATGACGAAATTCATGATCCCGATGCAGCAACCTTTGAGCTTTGGGATCCCGCAATGAAACGACGGAGAAAACGCAGAGGAAAAAAGCGGGGCGTCGCGCTCATCATGGTGCTCGGCTCGCTCGCCATCCTCACCGTCATGCTCGCCGAGTTCCAAGCCGACACGAGCGCCACGGTCGCGAGCGCCATCGCCGATCGCGACGGCGTCCAAGCGGAATACAACGCGCGCTCGGCGGTCAATCTCTCGAGACTTCTCATCGCGATGGAGCCGACGATCCGCCAAGCCATCGCGCCGCTCTTCGCGTTCATGAAGCGCTCGCCGCCGCAGCTACCGGTTTGGGAGTTCGCCGATCGGCTGCTCGCGCCGTTCAACGACAAAGACTCGAACCAGAGCTTCGCCAATTCGCTCGGCGTCGACTTCGGGAGCGGCAAGAACCTCGGCCTCCCCGCCGGCAGCTTCGAAATAAAAATCGTCGACGAGGACGCGAAGATCAACGTCAACCTCGGCGCGTCGAACGACATCGCGCACATCCGGCTCGCGAAAGAGCTGATGGGCCTCATCGGGCAGCCGCAGTACATGCCGCTCTTCGAGCGTCGCGACGACAACGGCAACACCAACGACGCCCTCACGACGTGCGCGGCGATCATCGACTGGGCCGACGTCGACGAGACCGCGATGAACTGCGACACGCAATCGCAGAACGCGCCGACGAGCCAAGGCGTCGAGGACGCGTACTATCGGCTCCTCCGCACCAAACCGTACTACCGCAAGAACGCGCCCTACGACTCGCTCGAAGAGCTCCACATGGTGCGCGGCATCACCGACGATTTCTGGGCGACGTTCGTCGACCCGGATCCGACGAACCCCGACAAGCGCGTGATGACCGTGTGGGGCCAAGGCGCGGTCAACGTGAACAGCGCGAACGCGCAGACGCTGCTCGGCGTCGTTTGCTCGGGCGCGCCGCAAGCCGACATCTGCACCAACGCGCAGCAGGCGAGCGTCTTCTTGATGGGCGTCACGATGGCGCGCGGCATGACGATGGGCGCGCCGCTCTTCGGCTCGGCGCAGGATTTCATTTCGATGATGAAGGGCGAGGGCCCGCTCGGCGGCATCATCAAGGGAATGGGCATGACGCCCGTCAAGTTCCTCTCGGAGGCCGACTTCGCGAAGACGATCACGACCGAGAGCAAAGTTTTTTCGATCATCGCGGTCGGCGTCGTGAAGGGTTACAAACGCAACACGCGGCTTCGCATCACGAGCGTCGTCGACTTTCGCAACGCGGCGCCGCTCGGGCAGAGCCTTCTGCCGACGAGCCCACAAGGCACCGCGACGCCCCCGCCGCCGACCGCGACGGGCGCACAAAACCAGGCCGTCGTCCAGCCCGCGACGGGCGGCAACATGATCTATTTCAGGATTGATTGACATGCCTCGTTATCTCGGAATCGACATAGGCACGACGAGCGTGAAAGCGGCGGTGGTGCGTAGCGCGTATCGCAAGCTCGTGCTCGAAGGGCTCGCGAGCGCTCCCGTGCCGTCCGACGGCGATCGGACGGCCGCCATTCGCGAGGCCGCGCTCGCCGCGCTCGGGTCGGGCTCGGCCGACGCGGTCGCGACCTCGATTCCAGGTACGCAGACGACGCTTCGCACCGTTCGCATTCCGGAGGCGGCCGCGCGTCAGCTCGCCGAGGTTCTACCGTTCGAGCTCGAGTCGCAGCTGCCGTTCGATCTCGACGGCGCCGTGCTCGACTGGCGCGTCCTCGAGGGTCACACGAACGAAGAGGGCATCGCGGTCTTCGCGGCGGTCGCGCGTGTCGAGGACGCGCAGCGGCGGATCGATCTCGTCAAGACGGCGCTGAACCAGGAGCCGGAGCGCCTCGGCACCGGCGCTTTTCCGATCGCGAACCTCGCGCCGTTTTGCTCCGTGCTCGGCGACGCGCGCACGATTGCCATCCTCGATCTCGGGACGAAGACGAGCGACCTCCTCTTCCTCGAGGCCGGCGAGCCGGTCTTCGCGCGAACGCTCTCGCTCGGCACCGACGGGCTTCCGCAGAGCGCGCCGAAGCTCGCGCGCGAGATCCGTCTTTCGCTCGCGGCGTTTCGCGCGCAAGGCGGCAAGCCGCCGGACGAAGTTCTCCTCTGCGGTGGCGGCGCGTTCGTCTCCGGCGCCGAGTCGTTTCTCTCGGCGGAGCTGGAGCGTCCCGTGCGCCGCTTGCCCGCCGTGATGATCGAAATGGGCGAGCTCGCGTCGCCGCGCGCGCAGGAGCTTCCGCTCTACGCAGGCGCGCTCGGGCTCGCGCTCGGTCTCGGCGGCGGCGAGCGCGACGTCGACTTGCGCAAAGGACCGCTCGCGTACGAGCGCGGCTGGGGCTGGCTGCGCGACCGCATCCCGGTGCTCGTCGGTCTCGGCGCGGTCATCGCGGTGAGCTTCGTCTTTTCGTCGTGCACCGCGATTTACGCCGCGTCGAAGGAACGCACGACGCTCGAAGCGTCGCTCGGCACGGTGACCGGCGAGGTCTTCGGCGAAGAGACGACGAGCGCCGACCGCGCCAACGAGCTCCTCGCCGCGCAGAGCGCGACCGAAGAAGACCCGCTGCCGCACGCCGACGCGTTCGACGTCATGGTGCGATTGAGCGAGCACATCCCGCAGTCGATGACCCACGACGTCGAAGAGCTCGACGTCCAAAAAGGTCACGTCGTCATTCACGGCATCGTCGGAACGATCACCGAGGCGCAGTCGATCGTCACCTCGCTCGCGACCGAGAAGTGCTTCTCGGACGTCAAGACGACGCGCATCAGTCAGGTCGTCGGCGGCGAGCGGCAGAAATACGTCCTCGAGTTCGACCTCAAGTGCCCCGAGGACGTGAAGCCGACGAAGAAGAAGAAAACGGACGCCGCGTCGTCCAGCAGCGCGGCCGGCGCCGGCTCGACGGGAGGCAAGTGATGGCTTCTCAAAAATCCTTCTTCGACCGGTTCGGTCTCTCGGCGCGCGAGCAGCGGCTCGCGCAGATCGCCGCCGTCGTCGCCGCCGTGATCCTCTTGCTCGGTTTGCCGATCGGGCTCGAGTCGTACGTCGCCGCGAAACGGTCGGGCAACGCCGACCTCCGCGACGCGCTCGACGCAGTCCAAGCGAGCCGCGCCGAAGCGCGCGCGAACCAAGCCAAGCGCGAAGCGACCGACGCTCGTTACGCGCACAAAGCGGCCGATCCACTCGCCGGATGGATCGAGCAGCTCGCCCGAAAACAAAAGCTCGAGGTCACCGACTCGGTCGACCGCCCGCCGATCCCCGCCGGCAAACGCTTCACCGAGCGCGCGACGACGATCCACCTGCGAAAAGCCGGTTTGCTCGCGATCTCGCGCTTCATGGAATCGGTCGAGCAGTCGAACACGCCGGTCGCGATCACGCGTCTCAACTTGCGGCGGCGCATGGGCGAGCAAGATTCCTACGACGTCGAGCTCGGCATTTCGGCCTACGATCGCAGCACCAGCGCGGCCGGGTCGGGCAAAGACGGCGGCGCGCCGGGAGCCAAACCGTGAGCAACTGGAAAGAGCTCCTTCGCAAATACGGAAAGTGGGTCGGCTACCCGCTCTTCTATTTGTTCACGTTCGTGATCTTTCTCCGCATCTTTTTTCCGTACGACAAAGTGAAAGAGCGGATCGTGAGCACGTTCAATTCGCAGCAGCGCCCCGGGCCCGGGCAGCAGCAGCTCGCGATCGACGAGGTCTCCGGCTGGTGGCTCACCGGCATCCGCATCAAGGGCCTCCGCCTGACGAGCGCGCCGGGCCCGATGGCCGAGGCCGACGCCAAGCCGACGGTCCTCGTGATCGACGAGGTGCGCGCGAAGCTCGGCGTGCTCTCGGCGATCGTCGGCCACACGGACCTGAGCTTCCACGTCGACGCGTTCGGCGGCTCGATCGACGGGAGCTTCTTCCAGAACCCGGACAAGGAGCGCGACGTCGAGGCCGACTTCGACGGCGTGGATCTCTCGAAGGTCGACGCGCTCACCGATTTGCTCGGCCTGCCGGTGCTCGGCACGGCGAAGGGCACGCTCAAGCTCGACATGCCCGAAGCGAAAGCGTCGAAGGGCACGGGCACGCTCCAAGTGGACATCGCCGACGTCGCGATCGGCGACGGAAAAGCCAAGCTCAAGAACGCGCTCGACTGGCCGAAAATGAGCGTCGGCCCGCTCACGCTGACCGCCGAGGCGAAGGACGGCGTGCTCAAGATCACGAAGCTCGCCGCCGGCGGAAAAGATCTCGAGCTCTCGGGCGACGGGAAAATTCAGATGCGCGATCTCGCGATGGAGAGCACGGCGGACATCGGGCTCAAGTTCAAGATCAACGACACGTACCGCGGCAAGAGCAAGCTCACGACCGCGCTCTTCGGAGCGCCGGGCTCGACGCACGGCGGCGACGTCGACGCGATCGTCCCGAAGATGCGCGCCGCGCACCACCCCGACGGGTTTTACGCGTTCAAGCTGCAGGGCCCGCTCGGCAAGCTCGAGCCGCGCGCCGACGTTTCGTTCGCCGGCGGCGCGGCGCCCGGCGGCGGCGGGATGCAGTTTCCGCTGCCCGCGCACGAGCGCCACCTGCGCGAACGCGAACGCGAGCGCGGAGCCGCCATGGGCGGCGGCGCGGAAGCTCCTTGAAGACCGCGGCGAAGGCGGGCGCGAAGCTCGTCGGCGTTTGTCATCTGCCGCCGCTTCCCGGGAGCCCGCGCGCGGGCGCCCGCGCGATGCGCGATGCCGTCGATCGTGCGGCGCGCGACGCGAAGGCGCTCGCGCAAGCGGGCTTCGACGCGATCGTGATCGAGAACTATGGCGACGCGCCGTTCTTCAAAGACGACGTGCCGGACGTGACCGTCGCCGCGATGACCGCGTGCGCGCTCGCGGCGCGCGAAGTGGCGCCGGCGCTGGCGCTCGGCATCAACGTTTTGCGCAACGATGGGTGCGCGGCGCTCGCGGTCGCGGTCGCTTCGGGCGCGTCGTTCGTGCGAATCAACGTGCTCTCGGGCGCGCGCGTAACCGATCAGGGTCTCGTCGAGGGGCGCGCCGCCGAAGTCTTGCGCGAGCGCGCGAGGCTCGCCAAGCACGTCCGGATTTTCGCCGACGTCGCGGTGAAACACTCGGCGCCGCTCGCCGCGCGAGACTTCGAGGACGAAATCGACGAGCTCGCCGAGCGCGCCCTCGCCGACGCGATCCTCGTGACGGGCAGCGCGACCGGCGCGCCGGTCGACGAGGGCGATCTCGATCGCGCGATGCGCGCCTCGCGCGTTCCAGTGTTCGTCGCGAGCGGTGCGACCGAAGCGAGCGTCGCCGGTCTGCTCGCCAAATGCGACGGCGTCATCGTTGGAACTGCAATCAAACGCGCGCGCCGCGCGGGAGGCCCCGTGGATTCGGTGCTCGCGAAGCGCTTCGTCCGCGCCGCCCGGCATGCTCGCTGACACCGTGCAGTCCGTTCCGCTCGAGCTCTGCGAGTCGCTCATCGTCGCCCTCTTTCAATCGGGGACGGTCGGTCGCGAGGAGTCGGCAGCTCGCGACCCGGTCGGGGATCCAAGTGGCGGATCCCGAGCGAAAGGAAGCAGCGCGCGCCGCACTGAAGCCGTTCGTCGGCGGCGCGCGCATGGTGTTCGCCCAAGCCGCTGCCACGCCGGAGGCAGCGCGTGAAGTCGTTCGCCAGTGCTTGGCTGCTCTCCCGAGAAAAAGCGAGAAGCCGTGAGTCACGGTGGTGGGCTGCTGCAATTCCGGCGAGTGACTCAGAACGAACCTGAAAGCATCACGCTGCCGGGCCCCGCGCCGAGCGCCACGTGCGATTGGCTTCCGTGGGTGGCGCCGATGATGACGAACACGACCCCCACCGCCGCGAGCACGCCGCCGGCGATGAAACCAATGTCCGAGACGGTCGCGAGCGTCTCCGCGCTGTTGATTTTTCCTTGAAGCGACGAGGGGCACACGGTGCCCGTGCATTGCGGCTTGACCTCGTTCGTCTGCGAGATCGACATCGCGCCGGTGATCGCGCCGAGCGCGAGGCCCGCGCCGCCGAGCGCGAGCGTCGTGATGCCGACCGCGGTCCACGGTTTGTGCGGCGACGGCGGAGGCTCGATCACGGTCACCGGCGCCGGCTGCGTCGGCTCCGAATTCACTGGGGCCTGCACCACCGCGGGCGCGCCGAGATCGATCGGCACGTCCTTCTGCTCGCGCTCGAGCACTTGCACGTTGATGGATCGCTCGGTCGCGCCGGCCGCGGCCACGACGACGTGATTGCCCGGGTCGAGCTTGCGTCCCAAGCCGACCGCGACCGACGGCATCGTGGCGCCGTCGATCGTCACCGTGGTGCCGGGCGGCGCGTTCTTCAGCAAGACGCGAATCGACGGAATGCGCGCCTCGAGATCGTCGCCCATTTTCTGCGCGGTCGCGCGCGCTTCGGCGAACGGCGCGGGCTCGCCCGGCTGCGGCGACGAGCGCGACACACGCAGCGCTTCGTCGCGCGCCTCGACGAGCTGACCGAGCATCACCTCGGTCTTGGCGACCTCGAGCCCGGTCGTCGGCACGTGCATGATCGCGTCGGCCGCAGCGAACGCACGGAGCGCCGCTTTGAGATCGTTCTCGTCGCGCTTCTTTCGCCCCTCGGCCATGTACGTGCGCGCCGACTCGCGATCGGCGGCGCTCGGCTCGGCCCACGCGAGACCGGGGAGGAGCAGCGCAGCGACGAGGACGCGGCGAAAGCGATCAGAATCCATCGTCGATGGGCTTGCTCGTGTGCGTGGGGACGGGACGCGCGGTCGCGTGCGGCCTCGCGGTGTGGACGTGCTCGGTCGTTTCGACAGGCGCGACGTGCGGCTCCGCCGTCGCGGAAGCCTCGGCGGTCTCGCGCGAGGTCGGCGGCGGCGCGGCGGTCGTCGTCGGACTCGGCGGAGGCGGCGGTGGTATCGCAGCGACGGTCCTGGTCTCCGCCGGCGGAGGCTCGACGGGCGCCGCAGCCGCGGCCGCACGGCCATCGCGCGTGTGCGCGAGCGCAGCGCCGATCGCCATCGCCGCGACGAGCGCGCAAACGCCGAGCACCGCGCCGACGATCGCGAGCTGCTTCGGCCGCGCGGCGTACATGCTCGTCCGCGGCGCGACGACGGCGGCGGAACCGAGCGTCGCGGCGCTCGGCATCTCGGCGAGCGCGTCGGGCGCAGAGAGCGAAAGCGGATCAGTCGGCGTCGTCGACGGCACCGTCGCGCGCGTCCGCAGCGGCTGCCCCATCCCGCTCGACGAATCGGGATCGGAAGGCTTGAGCATCTGCTGGAGCTTTTGCCGGTGCTTGGCCGCTTCGAGCGCGAGGTCCATCGCCTTGCGTCGCGCCTCGACACGATCGACGAGCGCCTTGTTCACGAACGAAGCGACGTCACCCTGCAGCGTCGCGTTCCCGCTCGAGCTCATCGCAGCTTCGAGCATGCGATGAAGCGCGTCGGCGGTCGGCACGCGAAGCTCCGGATCTTTGACGAGCGCGCTCTTGACGACGTGCGCCACTTGGGGCGGCACGTGCGCCGGAAGCGGCGGCGGCACGTCGGGCCCGGTGAGCACGTGCAGCGTGGCGAGCTGATTGGATCCTTCGAACGGCGGCACGCCCGCGAGCAAATGATAGAGCACCGCGCCGATCGCCCAGACGTCCGCGCGCCGGTCGACGGGTTTTCCCATCGCTTGCTCGGGCGGCATGTAGAGGATCTTCCCCTTGAGCAGCCCGGTGCTCGTGTCGCCGGCGACGCGGTCGCGCGCCTTGGCGATGCCGAAGTCGATGAGCTTGGCTTGGCCCTTGGTGCTGACCAAAATATTTTGCGGCGAGACGTCGCGGTGAACGACGTTCAAGAGCTCGCCGCTCTTGTCGCGGAGCTCGTGCGCCGCGTGGAGACCCGCGCACGTGTCGGCGACGATGCGGCAGATGACGCCGATCGGGAGCTGCTGTCCGCTTTTTTCGGCGGCGCGAAAGAGCTTCGAGAGCGAATCGCCGTCGACCCACTCCATCGCGAGGTAAAGAACTTCGCCCTCTTCGCCGAGGTCGAGGATCTGCGCGACGTTCGGATGCTCGATGCCCGACGCGATGCGTGCTTCGTCGAGGAACATCTGCTGAAAGCGCAGATCGTTGGCGAAGAGCGGGAGGATCGTCTTGACCGCGACGAGCTTCTCGAATCCGTGCTTACCGTGCTGGCGCGCGAGCCAGACCGATGCCATCCCGCCCTGCGCGATGGGACAGAGTAGCTCGTAGCGATCGAGCCGATGCCCTGGCTCGAGCCTCTGCTCGGGACGTTCGTTCACCCAATGCCAAGTCTACCGCGGTTCACGCGCGCTGTCGCCGCGCTGCGCCGGCAGCCAAAATCTCGCCCATTCGGCTTTGATCGATGCGCGCCGCGCGCTCGCGCAAACGCGCGAGAATCGCCTCGCGATCCATGTCGATCGGCGCGGTCTGCGCGACGGACGGCTGAGGCGCCGGCTGCGACGAAACCGGAAGGACATCGGCGGACGACGCGGGCGTGACCGGGATCTCCGCCGACGAAGTCGGAGTCGGAGACGGCGGAATCGACGGCGCGGGCGGCCGCACCGACGCAGCCGGCGGCGGAACCGAGCGTTCCCGATCGCGACGGCCCGCCTGCGGCGGTTCCGATCGACGCGCCTCGCGGAGCGTCGTCACGCGATCGACGAGCGCCTTCGATTTCGAATCGAGCCGCGTGAATCGCACCGCGAGCCCGGGCTCGTGGCCGACGGCCGCGGGCTTGTATCCGATCACGCGTCCTTCGCCGCGAAGGAGCGCCGCGCCGGACGCGAGCGCGAGCTCGAATCGCAGAATCACGCCCTCGGGTCGCGGCTGCGCGCCGACGAGCACGACGCCCGTGCGCGAGATCGTGTCGAGCTCGCGCGCGAGGAGCTCGTCTTCGCTCTGATAGGGCCGCGTGATGCGAATCGCGACGGGGGGCTTTTCGGCCGACACGGTTTCAGAATAGAGGAAGGCATGGCGCGCGTCATGGTGCTCGGATCGGGTTCGCGTGAGCACGCGCTCGCCTGGCGGCTCTCTGCCGAAGGTCACGAGGTCTCGGCGATGCCCGGCAACGCCGGTACGGCCGCGGTCGGCGCCAACCTCGACGGTCGCGCCGATGACGTTTCGGCCGTGATTTCCGCGGCAAAACGCGTTCGGCCGGACCTCGTCGTGGTCGGCCCGGAGGCTCCGCTCGTGGCCGGGGTGGTGGATGCGCTCGAGGCCGAGGGCTTCGCCGCGTTCGGTCCGTCGCGCGCTGCGGCCGAGCTCGAAGGCTCGAAGGCCTTCATGAAGCGCTTCCTGAAGCGCCACGGAATTCCGACCGCGCCGTTCGAAGCATTCGACGATCCCGACGCCGCCGAAGCTTTCGTGCGCGCCGCGAATCGACCGCTCGTCGTGAAGACCGACGGCCTCGCCGCGGGCAAAGGCGTGGTCGTCGCGAAGTCGACCGACGATGCGCTCGCCGCCGTGCGCGCCGCGATGCGCGATCGCGTCTTCGGCGACGCGGGTCGCACGATCGTGATCGAAGAAGTCTTGCCGGGCGAAGAAGCGAGCTTCCACGTGATCTCGGACGGCGAGCGCTGGCTCGCGCTCCCAGCGGCGCAAGATCATAAACGCGTCTTCGACGGCGACCGCGGCCCGAACACCGGCGGCATGGGCGCGTACGCACCCGCGCCCGTCGTGACGCCGGAGCTCGCGCGCGCGATCGAAGCGCGCGTCGTCGCGCCCGCGATCCGCGGAATGAAATCCGAAGGCGCCGCCTTCCGCGGCGTCCTCTTCGTCGGTTTGATGATCGAGCACGGAGATTTTTCAGTGCTCGAGTTCAACGTCCGCTTCGGCGATCCCGAAGCGTGCGTGCTCGTGCCGCTCATAGGCGGCCGCCTCTACGAATTGTTGCACTCTGCAACCATCGGCAAAATGCCCGAAAATGTGGCCGTCCGGCGCGCAGCCGCGCTCGGCGTGATCCTCGCGGCGGAGGGCTACCCGGCCAAGCCGCGCACCGGCGACGTCATCGAGGGCCTCGAAGGTGAAATGATTTTTCACGCGGGCACGAAGCGCGACGGCGACCGCGTCGTCACGAACGGCGGCCGCGTCTTGTGCGTGACCGCCACTGGCCCCGATTTGCGAGTCGCGCACGATCGCGCATACGCCGCTGTCGCGAAGATCCATTTCGCCGGCGAGCATCACCGAGCCGACATCGGCGCGCGCGCACTTGGCAAACAGCGCGTCTAAGGCGACTCGGCTTTGCGCTGCTCTGGAGCAAATTTTGGGAGAAGATTTTGGGCTACCTGGGGCTGAAGCCCCAGGCAGCGAAGCGATCAACGGAGCTCGGTCGCGAGATCGCGAGCGCCTCGCGAGCGCGGCGGTAAGCCCGCCTTCGGCGGGCTAGGAGAGAACGAACCGCTCGCGATTCTGAGCCCGCTGCAGGCGGGCTTACTGCACCTCTCTCGAGGCGCTTTCAAATTCGCAGCAGCGCCTCGCTGATCTCTTCGCTGCCTGGGACTTCAGTCCCAGGTAGCCCAAAGCAAACAAACCCGGCCCCAAATCATGGCAAGATGCTGCCCGCATTCATGGCTGAAATCGCACCGCTCACGCCGCTTCGATTCGACGCTCCGCTCGAGAGCGTGATCTGCCCGCCTTACGACGTCATCTCGGAGGACGAGCGCAAAGCGCTCCTCGCGCGCGATCCGCGCAACGTCGTGCGGCTCGAGCTTCCGGAAGGCGAGGGCGACGCAAAATACGCGAACGCCGCGGCGCTGCTCGCCGAGTGGACCAAGAGCGGCGTCCTCGCGCGCGACAACGAGCCCGCGTTTTATCGTTACGACCAGTCGTTTCGCTCGATCACGCGTCGCGGGTTTTTTGCGGCGGTGCGTCTTCATCCGTTTTCGGATCGCATCGTCTTGCCGCACGAACGCACGCTCTCTGGGCCGAAAGAAGATCGGCTCAAGCTCTTTCGCGCGACGCGCGCACAAGTCTCCCCGGGGTTCATGCTGTACGCGGACCCGCGCGGCACCCTCGACGCGCCGCTCGAGACCGGCAGCGTCTACGCCGAGTTCGCGACGCCCGACGGCATTCATCACGCGGTCGCCAAAGTCACCGCGCGCGACGCCATCGCGGCGATCGTCGACGGCCTCCGCAAATCGACGCTGCTCATCGCCGACGGTCACCATCGCTACGAGACGACGGTCGCGTACAGCCAAGAGGTCGGCGGCGGCGAGGACGCCGAGAGCCGTTTCTTCATGACGTTCCTCGTGAACGGCGACGACCCGAACCTCGTCGTCTATCCGACGCATCGCTTGATCCACTCGCTGCCGCAATTCGATTACGAAGCGCTGCTCGAAAAAGCGCAGCCGTTTTTCATCGTGATGCGGCGCGACGACGAGCCGACCGCCGAGACTCTCCTCGAGTGGCTCGCGAAAGAAGCGCCGACGGCCTTCGTCGTCGCGAGCGGAAAAAACGCGGCCCTCCTCGTGGCGAAAAAAAACGTCGACCTCGCGTCGCATCCGACGCTCGGCGCGCTTCATCCGGCGCTTCGCGCGACCGACGTCGCGATGCTCCACTCGGGCGTCCTCGAGCATCTCCTCGGCATCTCGAAAGAAGCGCAGGCAGCGAAGACCAACATCCGCTACCCGCAAGATGCGCGCGCCGCGCTCGCCGAGCTCCGCGCGCGCAAAGGCAACGCGCAAGCGTTGTTCCTCATGAACGCCACGCCCGTCGCACAAGTCCGCGCGGTCGCCGAAGCGGGCGAGGTCATGCCGCAGAAGTCGACCTTCTTCCACCCGAAGGTGCCGACCGGCATCGTCCTTCACACGCTCGATCCGTCGCGCTCGATTCCGCGATAGAACGGTGAGATGCGAAAGGCGATCCTCCTCGCCCTCATCTTGACGAGCGCGCCCGCAGTCGCAGACGAGTCGACCCGCCGCCCCTTCTTCATCCAGGGCACGCTCGGCTCTTTCGGCCTCTGGACCAATCTTCCCGGCTCGAACGGCACGCTCGCGTATTGGCACCCGGACTTCGAGTTCGGCTACCACTTCTCTGGGCGCCACGACGGCGTCGAGATCGGCATCCGCCAAGGCTTCTACGTGGGGCGCGATCGTTACGACGTCGGCGAGACGCTCTTGCGCGGCGGTTATGACTTCGCGTTCCCGTTCCGGAATGGGCGCTTCGAGCTGACGGTCGCACCTTACGGCACGTTCGGCCTCAATTACCTCTTCACGAACGTCAACGCGGGCCTCCACTGGAGCGTCGGCATCGAGGCGAAGCTCTTTTTCTTCCACAACCTCTATTTGCTCGTTCGCCCCGTCGAGCTGGCCATCGGCCAATATTTCAACCTCGGCCCGTTCGCCCCCAACGTCTATTTCAACATGAACGCCGGCATCGGAGCGGGCCTCGCGTTTTGACGGGCACCCCGGAAAAAAGGGGAGGGCTGTGGCGCGAACCTTGCCCGGTGTTTAGTTTCGAGGTTAGTTGAGTTCTGGAGACGAGGAAGGTCCAAGACAATGACTGAAAAGAAGGGTCCCCCGCCGCCGCCGCCGCGTGAAGAGGAGACGGTCGTCTTTGGAGACGAGCTGCCGGTCCTCCCGATCCGCAATGCTGTGCTGTTCCCCGGGGCAGTCGCGCCGTTCGACGTGGGGCGCGAGAAGTCGGTCGCGCTGGTCGAAGACGTCGACAATCTGACTTCGCCGATCATCGCCATCTTCGCGCAGAAGGATCCGTCCACCGACGATCCGGGCCAAGACGACCTGCACTTGGTCGGCTGCGCGGCGCGCGTGCTCAAGGCGCTCAAGCACAGCTCGGGCAACTACTCGCTCATCCTGCAAGGGCTGACGCGAATCAAGCTCGAGGACGTGACGCAAGCGGCGCCGTATTTGAAGGCAAAGATTCGCCGGCTCGACGAGCCGACCGTCGGCGACGACGAAGCCGAAGCGCTCTCGATGAGCCTGCGCGACATCGCCAAGCAAGTCATCCAGCTGATGCCCGAGCTCCCGCGCGAAGCGGGCTCGCTCATCGACTCGATCCAAGCGCCGGGCGCGCTCGCGGATCTCGTGGCCGCGAACCTCGACGCGCCGGTCGACGAAAAAGCGCAGCTCCTCGAGACGGTCGACGTGAAAGAGCGCATCCGCAAAGTCCTGCGTTTGCTCACGCGTCAGCTCGAGATCTTGAAGATGCGCGACCGCATCAACTCCCAGATTAAGGAGGAGATGGGGAAGAACCAGCGCGAGTACGTCCTTCGCCAGCAGCTCAAGGCGATCAAAGAGGAGCTCGGCGAGGACGAAGGCGATCAAGGCGACCTCGACGGTCTCGAAGATCGCATCGCGAAGGCGAACCTTCCGAACGAAGCCGAAGGCGTCGCGAAGAAACAGCTGAAGCGCCTGCGCAACATGCAGGTCGGCTCGGCGGAGTACACGGTCGTCCGCACCTACCTCGATTGGATTTTGGATCTGCCGTGGCATGTGCAGACGCCGGACAACCTCGAGATCGCGGCCGTCCGCAAAGTCCTCGATGAAGATCACTACGGCCTCGAGAAGGTGAAGAAACGCATCCTCGAGTACCTCGCGGTCCGCAAGCTGAAGAAGGACAAGAAAGGCCCGATTCTTTGTCTGATTGGTCCGCCCGGCGTCGGTAAGACTTCGCTCGGTCGATCGATCGCGCGCTCGCTCGGTCGCAAGTTCCACCGCATCTCGCTCGGCGGCGTGCACGACGAGGCCGCGATCCGCGGTCACCGCCGCACGTACGTCGGCGCGCTGCCTGGGCAGATCATCCAAGGCATGAAGAAGGTCGGGACGATCAACCCGGTCTTCATGCTCGACGAGGTCGACAAGATCGGCCACGACTTCCGCGGCGATCCCGCGGCCGCGCTGCTCGAGGTCCTCGACCCGGAGCAGAACTTCTCCTTCGCGGACCATTACCTCGAGATCCCGTACGACCTCTCGAACGTGATGTTCATCGCGACGGCGAACGTCGCCGATCCGATTCCGGCTCCGCTCCGCGACCGCATGGAGATCCTCGAGATCCCCGGCTACACGCGAAACGAGAAGCTCGCGATCGCGCGGCGACACCTCATCCCGAAGCAGCTCGAAGAGCACGGCATCGCCAAAGAGCAGCTCGAGATCACCGACAAGGCGCTCGACCTCGTCATCGATCATTACACGCGCGAAGCGGGCGTCCGCACGCTCGAGCGTCAAGCGGCGAGCGTCATCCGTGGCGTCGCGGTGAAGATCGCCGAGGGCGACACGACGCCGCGCAAAATCGAAACCGAAGAACAAGTGCGCGAGTTTCTCGGCGCACAGCGGTTCTCGAGCGAGGTGGCCGAGCGCACCGAAGAACCGGGCGTCGCGACCGGCCTCGCATGGACGAGCGTCGGCGGCGAAATCCTCTTCATCGAAGCGACGCGCATGTACGGCTCCGGCAAGCTGCAGCTCACGGGGCAGCTCGGCGACGTCATGAAGGAGTCGGCCCAAGCGGCGCTCAGCTACGTCCGCGCGAACGCGGAGAAGCTCGGCATCGCGAAGGACTTCCTCGAGAAGAGCGATTTGCACATCCACATTCCGGCCGGCGCGATGCCGAAAGACGGACCGTCCGCCGGCGTCACGATGTTCACGGCGCTCACGTCGATGCTCACAGGCATTCGCATCCGGCACGACGTCGCGATGACGGGCGAAATCACGCTGCGCGGCCGGGTCCTCCCGATCGGCGGCTTGAAAGAAAAAGTGCTCGCCGCGCACCGCGCGGGCATCAAGCGCGTCATCGTCCCCGACCGCAACAAGGCGGACCTCGACGAGGTGCCCGCCGAGGTGAAGAGCGATCTCGAGTTCGTCTTCGTCACGAAGATGGAACAGGTGCTCGAGGCCGCCCTCGAGGAAATGCCGAAGCCGAAACCGGCGGAGGCTTCACCGACGCCGCCGAGCAATTAACAGCTCGGAAAGCGAGTGAGAGAAGGATGGGTCGGTCGAAGGGCCGACCCATCTTTTGTTTTTGTGAGCTGGGTCAGGAGCGAGCGAGCACGAGGACTGCGACGGCTGCGGCGACGTCGAGGACGAGGGCGCTCCAGTGGCCGCGGACGAGCCATGCGAGCAGCGAGGTAACGAGGGCGTAGGCGATGAAGAGCCCGACGCCGAGGATGGCGATGCTCAGCATGAGCGCCGCCCCGACTGCGTCGAAACCTCCCGCCGGTCGCCAGGGCTCGGCGACCCACACCATCGCGCAAGCCCAGAGCGCGGTCAGCTGCGCGAGCCCCGCGAGAAGCGCGAAGTGAGCGACGTAATAGCGGCGTCGATCGCTCGTCGGCACGAAGAGAAAATGAAAGATCGCGCGCGGGCGCGCCTCTTAAGTCGCTCTTAAGTCTGCGGCCAACTTTGGCCGTTGGAGTGGCCAAAGTTGGCCGCTACTCTCCCGCGCATGGGGAAGAAGATTCGCGCGCCGAAGGGCGACGTTCGCGTCAAGGTCGATCCGAAGTTGAAGAAGGAGTACGACGCGCTCGTCGCGGTCATCTCCGATTCTTCGCGCAAGGAGGCGGAGGATTTCGACCGACGGTGGGAGGCGGCCGCGAAGGTCGTCGAGCACGAGCTCTACGTGATCGGCGGATACGAAGATGCCGACCCGTTTTTTCGCGCGGTGATGCAAGAGGAGCCGCGGAACGCGCGGCGGTTCATGCGCGTCGCGAAATATGCGAGCCCGTCGGAGGAGACGACGTACGGAACGTCGAAGCTCGACGCGGCGCTCGGGTTCGTCGAGGCCAAGCTCGGGCATCCGCTCGCGCATCCGCCGTTGCCGGTCGCGTTCGACAAGCTGCGTATCCCGGTGGGGAAGGGGACCAAAGGCCTCGAGACGGCGAGCGTGCCGGAGATCACGGCGGCGACGTCGAAGCTCACGGCGTCATGGCACAAGAAGCCGAAGACGCCGGCGCAAAGCGCGCTCGCGGAGCAAATCGCGAAGATCGATTCGCTCGGCGGCGTGCGCGTCCACGAGCGCGATGGGATCTTGTCGTTCACCGGCGTGCCGCTCGGGGCGATCCACCATTTCATTCGCGCGCTGACGGCGGCGAAGCTGCCGAAGGCGTCGGCGGGAAAGAAGAAGCCGCGATGAATTGTCCGAACTGCGGTGCGGCGCTCGCGCGCGATTCGATCGACGCGGGCGCGTGTCGCTTCTGTTCGACCGCGATCGAGCGGCCTGGACCGAAACGCGATGGGTCCGTCTATGTCGACGAGCGCATCGTCGAGTACGTCACGACTCTGCTCGCCGCGGCCCGTGCGACCACGATCGATCCGGATTTGCTGATTCGCGCCTCCAAAGAAGAAGCTGCGCGAAACAAGCGAAGCTATGTGATCCCGTCCGACGTGAAGACGGTCGCGCCCGATGTGGTGCGCGTCGACCCCGCGGTGCTGCGAAGGGCGCTCGACGACACCGAGGTTCCCTGACCCTCAGTCGTAGGTGCGGATCTCGACGAGGTGGTGGCTCGGGTCGAAGAAATAAACCGTCGGGCCTGGGCCTCGCGCGCCGGGCTCGTTTCCGGGACCGGCGTTCGTGCCGACCTTGTCGTACGCGTCGCCGTAGGGGATGCCCGCCGATTTGACGCGCTCGAAGGCGCGCTCGAACTCGTCGCGCGACATCGCGTAGGCGTAGTGCTCGTTGCCCGCGGTCCCGAAAGGCGCGAGCTGGATCACCAAGTGCTCGTCGACGCGCAGGACCGTGAAGGGTCCGTCTTTGCCGGCCGGCGTGAAACCGAGGACGTCGACGCTCGCGTCGCTTCATGGGCCCAGCGTGCGATTTTACGGACTGCCGATCGACAACGCGACGTACTGCGCGAAGATGAAGGCAGCGCTCGCGAAGGATCCCTCGTTTCATCAAACGATCGGCGCGATTCGCGTCGAGTGGCCGGAGCAAACGAAGGCCAAGGTGTCGTTCCGAAAGAAAGACGACAAGGCCGAGCATCCGGCGTACCTCGTCATGGAGCAGAGCGCCGGCGCTTGGAAAATCGTGGAAGAGAGCGATCTCGTCACCGACGCCAATCTGAAATGCATGAACAGCGCGGACGAGACGACGCTGACGGGCACGATCGACGACGGCGCGTTCATCTGGCACGACACCGTGACGCCGACGACGGTCCTCACGCTCACCTCGCCCATCTGCGTCATCCGGTCGGGAGAAGACGACTGGGGCGGAGGAGGCGACGATCGCATGGACGGCGTCGACAGTCTCACGCTCCTCCTCGACGAAAAGGTGAAGCCACCGCCGAAGGGAACCAAGGTCCGCGTGAAAGTCAGCCACGCTCAACCTCACTCGGGCTCGGGCCACTATTCGACGGAGCTCTTGGTGTTCGTGACGTCCGTCACGCCGGCCCCCTGAACGACGCGGTCACTGCTCCAAGCAGTAGAGCCGATATTGCAGCGAGCACGTCCACGTGGGGTCCGGCGACGCGAGGTGCGTCCAGTCGGCGGTCGTCGCGGTGGGGTCGCCGACGACGGGCTGGCTCGAGTCCGACGTCGTCCAGCCCGTGCAGTCCGACGGTGGGCTCGCGGTCGTTCCGTCCGGCGCGACGTTCGTCATCACGCGGCGCGTCGGGAGGCTCGGGCTGAGCGTGATCTTTTGCGGCGTGAGATCGATCGCGTGCTTCAACGTGCCGGACGTGAGCGACGTCCAGTCGTCGGCGACGAGCGTGCCGTCGACGAGCACGTAGGGCGCCTTGCTCTGCGTGAAGCGCGTCGCAGGCGAGACCGAGCCGGCTGCGAGCCACGCCTTGTACTTTCCCGGCAGCTGCTTGGCTTGCGCCTCGGTGTTGCAGTCGGCATCGGCGGGCGTGAATGGGTCGGAGCCGGTCGTGAGACTCGCCGCATAAACGACGTCGGTGACGAAGACCACGCGGTCGCACTCGCCGGCTTTGCAGTTCTGGTCGATGCACGCGTTGCCGCAGACGCCGCAGTTTTTCGGATCGGTCTGCGTGTCGACGCAGGCGCCGCTGCAGTTGGTTTGTCCGGCCGCGGCGCACGCGCACTTGCCGGCGCTGCACGTCGTGCCGGTGGGGCAGACGGTGTTGCAGAGGCCGCAATTTTGGGAGTCGCTCGACGTGTCGGTGCACGTCGAGGTCGAGCCCTTCGTGCAGACCGTCATCGGGCTCGCGCAGCCGGCGTCGACGTCCGACGCGCCGCTGTCGACGGCGACGTTCGAGTCGTCGCTCACGCACGCCACGAGGAGCGCGCTCAGGGCGAGCGCCGAAATCGTCCAACGCATCACGCTCATCGTTTCCTCATTGTCGGTCGAGGGTCACGTCGTCGAGCTCGACCGAGCACGTCGCGCTCGTGAGCTTGTCGGCCGACGCGCCGAGCAGAAAGCGCGGCGCGCCAGATGCGGTTCCCGGCAACAAGTCGGCGCTCAGCACGACTTGTCCGCCTTGCACCAAGTTCGCGTGCGGCGTGCCGCTCGTCGTGAGGTCGAGCTCCATGTCGGTCCACGCGTTGAGCGGCAAGAGCTGATTCGCGCCGAACTGCTGCCCGTTGATGCCCGACTCCGCCTCGTTCTGGACGAAGATCGCGACGCTTCCGTTCACGCTGATCTGAAGATCGATCTGGTAGGTGATCGTGCTCGACGCGAAAAACTGGAGCGACGCGATCGTCAAAAGATCGTTGCCCTGAAAGCACGCCGGGACTTTCACCTCGAGACGAAGCGCGCCCGAGAACGCGGCGGGCGCGCCCACCGGATCGAGCCGCAACATCGCCGAGGTCGGCGTCGCGGACGAAGGCAGCTTGGCGACGAGCGCGTTCGGCGCGGACACCGCGTCGGTCGACTCGAGCGAGAGCGCGCCGCCACCGACGACGACCGTGTCGGTCCATCCCGCGTCGAGCGACGGGCCGTCGAAGTCGGCGCAGAGGAGCGTCGTCGCGCTCGTGTGCGTCGCGCAGAACCCGGCCGGGGCGGTCTCCGCCGCTGCGTCGGGAGCGCCGCTGTCGACGCCCGTCGAATCGTCGCCGACGCAAGCCAGAGGACCGAGCGCCGCGATCGCGAAGCCCCAAGCAAGCCACCGCATTCCGGCACTATACCTCGTTCGTTACGCGCTCTCGCCCTCTTTGCGACTCATCAGGGCATGAGGCAAGAGCGGGACGAAGACGAGGATGCCGGCGGTCGTGCCGGCGTTGACGAGGACGAGCGTGCTGAACGAGAGGTGATAGCGGTCCATCAGCTTCGAGCCGACGACGTCGCTCAGCGCGATTCCGAAGTTGCGCACGCTGATCATGAGCGCGAAGCCGAGCGCCTCGCATCCTTTCGGTGTCGAGCGCACTGCGAGGTCCATGAGCGAGAGCTCGGACATGACCGTCATCGCGCCGGTGGCGGCGTGGACGACGTACGCGGTCGAGTGGTTGTAACGAAGGAAGAGGAGCGTCGCGGCGGCATTGAGCGCGATCGATCCGATGAGGAGCGTCCGCAGGTTGAAGCGGCTGCAAATGATGGCGTACACGATCGCGAAGACGACGCCGGCGGCGCCCTCGATGCTCGCGAGCGTGCCGATCATCTCCTCGGGAAACTTGAGGACGTCGCTCTGGCGGTAGGTGAGCGCGGTGTTCAAACCGGGCACCGTGTAAACGAGAAAGAGCATGCCGACGGCGAGCCAGAGCGTGCGCGAGCGCAAGATTTCGGTGAGCTGGCCCTGCGCTTTGAAGAGGACCGGGTTGTGGACCTTGGCCATCGCGAGCGTGAGGACCATCACGAACACGCCGAGCAGCGCGAAGAGCGAGAAGCCGACGTTGAGCATGCCCTTCGTCAGCACGCCGACCGTCGCCGCGGTGCCGATCGCGAACATGCCGAGGCCGATCGCGAGCGACGGCTTGTAGCGGGGGCGGGCGATTTCTTCGTCGGTGAGCTTGCCCGGCTTCGGGACGGGCTTCTCTTTGAAGTTGATGAGCGCGAAGACGGCGAGCGCGATCATCACGAACGCGCCGACCGCGGCCGTGTAGCCGAACGCGCGCTGCGCGAGCCAGCCGCCGAGCAGCGGCGCGCCGATCTGCGAGACCGACATGACGACTTGGCGGAGCGACGACACGCGACCGGGGATGCCGTAGGCCTGCCCGGCTTCGACCTGGAGGCCCCCCATCGCGGTGCTCGCGAGCACGAGGCCGGCGTTGAGCGCGATCGAGACGACGAGGAACTTCGGATAGTCGTCGCGCACGACGTCGAGGAGGGCCCACGAGCCGCCCGCGAGAAGTCCTCCGAGGACCAAGTAGAGACGGCGCCGCGAGCCGAAGATGGGAAACGCGTCGGTGAGGACGCCCGCGAGCGGCTTCACGTTCCACGCGAACGTGGCCCACAAGAAAAACTCGCTCACTTGTTCGCGGCCGAAGTGCAGATCCTTTTTCAGGTGAAAGAGGATCGGATAGTTGCCGAGCGTGACGCGCTGCTGCGCGAACGTGGTCGCGAACGCGGCGACCGCGACGATCATCAAGTAGGCGCGCAGTGACGTCGCGGGCGCTTCGACTTTTTCGGAAGTTTGGTTCACGCCCGGCTCATACTAGCTACGCCGAGCCGACGAAGGCGAGCGGCGTCGTCACTCCGAGGTGAAGTCCGTGATCATCGGGCGGTGATCCGAGTACGGCGTGAGCGGCGGAATGTTCGCGTCCTTCACGGCGAGCGTCGTCGCGGAGGCGTTGTCGTAAAAGAGATAATCGAGGCGCGAGCTCCGCGTCGGCGTCGTGAACGAGACCGTCGTGTGCGCCGTCGCGGTCTTCGCGAGGACGGCCTCGTACCACGAGTCGGTCAGCGCGGGCGCGTCGGTCGTGGCCGAAACGTACGCGCTCGAGCCGGGCGACATGTTGAAGTCGCCGCCGATCAGCATCGTCATCCCCGGGTATGTCGCGGTGGCCCAGGCCTTGAGCCGTCCGATCTGCGTCTCGGAGACGCACGAGGTCGAGTCGAAGTACGTTCGCACCGCGATGATCGCGAGAGGCTTCGAGTCGATCGTGATGGTCGCGCCGATCGCCGCGCGCGCCGCCGTCGAGACGCCGCAGATCACTTCGCCTTCGGTCGCGAGGACTTTCGTGTGGACGTTCGAGAGCGGGTAGCGCGAGAGAATGCCGACGTTGCTCGCGCCGCTCGCCGACCCATCACGGTTCACGCTCTGCTCGTAGAACGTCACGCCTTGATCGGCCGAGAGCGCGGACGCGATGTCGGCGATGTGCTGGACACGGTCGACCTCTTCGAGGAACGCGATTTGCGGCTTTTGCGAGACGACCTCGGTGATTTCGCCGGCCTGCTCGCCGTCCTCGACGTTCCATTGCATGACGCGGAAGCTGCTCGGCGGGGGAGGCGGCGAGGAGTCGAGCTCCATCGTGAAGCGCTGATTGGCGGCGCCGCTGCACGATGACTGATCGACCTGCACGCCGTCGGCGGTGCTGCTGCCGGGCACTTCGAGGCAGAGGCCGCTCTCGCGACCGGCGAGCGAGTAGGTGCCGTCGTCGTTCGCGATCGGCTTCCACTGATCATTTTTCGCGGCGACGCCGCACGTCCACTGGATGATGGTGCCGCCAGGAACGAGCGAGCGCCCGTCGACGTTGAGACAGAGGCCGGAGAGATCGTTTTTGATCATCGAGTAGCCCGAGTCGGTGGCGACGAGCGAGAAGCTCTGGTTCGCGCCGCCGTTGCAAGCCCACTGCTCGATGACGCCGCCGTTCGCCGTCGAGTGCGCGCGAACGTCGACGCATTTTCCGCTGTGAGAGGCGACGATCGTCGTCGAGCTCGACACGCCTTGCTCCGACGAGCCCGTCGCGTCCGACGAAAGCGAGCAGCCGACGGCCGCGAGACCGAGAATCAACGAGGTGGTTGTGCGAAAGAGGCTCATGGCGGAGTGAGTAGAGCAAGCGTCGGGCCGCGCGAAATCGGCGGTATTTGCGGGCGATGCTGCTCGCCGGGTGGATCGATCGGATCGACGTCGTTGATCGGATCGATCAGCGATGGCGCGATCTCGGAGGGGATTGGCGCGCGGCGAGAAGCGCGCGGAGGCGCGGCGTCGCCAGCTGGACGAACGCGCGGACCTTCGCGGCGCGCGCGCTCGCGCTCGGATAAACGAGATGCACCGGCACCGGCGGCGGCTCTGCGGTCGCGAAGAGCCGCACGAGCGCGCCGGACGCGAGGTGCTCGGACACTTGATACGAGAGCGCGCACGTGACGCCGCCGCCGTCGAGTGCGGCGCGAATCGCGGCGTCGGCGATGTTCACCGCCAAGACCGGCGTGACGCGCACCCGCCTGCGCGCCGAGAACGCCCAAACGTCGCTCGGCGTGAGGGCGCTCGACGCGATGCACCGGTGACGCGCCAAATCGGCCGGCCGCTTCGGACGTCCGTGGCGCGCGAGGTAAGCGGGGCTCGCGACGACGACGCGCTGCACGGTGCCGAGCGCGACGCCGACGAGCGCCGAGTCCGGAAGGTGCGCGATGCGAACGGCGACGTCGACGCCTTCGCTCACGAGATCGACGACGCGATCGAGGAGCAAGAGCCGCACGCGGACGCCGGCGTGCGCGCCGAGATACGCGTCCACGATCGGCGAGACGTGCCGTGCGCCGAACGCGAGCGGCGCGGTCAGCGTGAGCAAGCCTCCTGGCTCGGCGGTCGCGGCGCCCGCGGTTTTTTCGGCTTCGTCGAGCTCGGCGAGCACGCGCCGCGCGACCGCGACGTACCGCGCGCCCGCCTCGGTGAGCTTGAGCGATCGCGTCGTCCGCTGCAGCAACAACGCGCCGACGCGCTTCTCCACCGAGGCAAGCCCGCGCGTGACCGAGGCCGGCGACCGCCCGAGCGCGCGCGCGGCCGCCGAGAGGCTCCCGCGGTCGGCCGCGAGCACGA
Source organism: Polyangiaceae bacterium (assembly GCA_036488725.1). GTDB lineage: Bacteria > Myxococcota_A > Polyangia > Polyangiales > Polyangiaceae > DASXHD01. The sequence goes on from DASXHD010000113.1 coordinate 92,530, forward strand.
AAGCGCGAAGCGAATCGAGGCGATCCAAGACTCTTGCAGAATATGCAAGAATGAGTTGCGCGTAACGCATATTCACTTCGTTTGCGAGAGGCCGCAGATTCATCGGCGCAAAGGAGATTTGCCCCCATGAGCCGAATCGATGCCGTCGACCCGCAAACTGCCCTCGCTGATGTGAAGCCGCTGCTGGACGCAGTCCAGAAAGGGATGGGCGTCCTGCCGAACATGTTCCGCGTCGCTGCGCGCGCACCCGCGGCGCTGGAAGCGCTCGTCGCGCTCTTCGGGGCGACCGGCAAGGGGCGCCTCGACGCCCGCACGCGAGAGGCCGTCGCGCTCGCCGTTTCCGAGTCCAACGGGTGCGACTACTGCCTCTCGGCGCACACGCTGCTCGGAAAGCGCGCAGGCCTCGGCGAGGGCGCGCTCCTCGAAGCCCGCCTCGCACGCTCGGACGACGCGCGGCTCGCCGCGCTGCTCGAGCTCACCCGCGCAATCGTCGACCATCGCGGCCGCGTCGCGGCCAGCGCGCTCGACCAAGCGCGCAGCGCCGGCGTGACCGACTCCGAGATCGTCGAGCTCGTCGCGAACGTCGCGCTCACGACCTTCACCAACTATTTGAACGAGGTCGCCGGTACGGAGATCGACTTTCCGATCGTCCGTCACCGCGCGCGCTGACCATGCGCGGCTTCGCGAAGATCGCGTTCACGCCGGCCGTGAAAGCCGTTCAAGCGCGGCTGGGAAGCCGCGCCGCGTACGCGCGCCTCGAGCGCGACGCCGCCGCCCCCGACGCGCTCGGTCCCGACGAGATCGCCTTCCTCGCGGAGCGCGACAGCTTCTACATCGCGAGCGTCGGCGAAGACGGCTGGCCGTACGTTCAACATCGCGGCGGGCCGAAAGGATTCGTGCGCGTGCTCGACGCGCGCACGATCGCCTTTCCCGACTTCCGCGGCAATCGCCAATACGTCACGCTCGGCAACGTCGCAGGCAACGACCGCGTCGCGCTCATCTTCGTCGACTACCCGAATCGCGCGCGCTTGAAGATGCTCGCGCGCGCCAAAATCGTGACCCGCGCGGACGAGCGTCTCTTCGAGCTCACGATCGAAGGTCTCGACTGGAATTGCGCGCAGCACATCACGCCGCGCTACACGCTCGACGAGCTCGGCGCGTGAGCTTCACTGCGCGTAGACTGCGACGTCGTCGAGCACGAAGCAGCTCGTCGCCGTGTTGTCGTACGCGTGGAACGCGAGCGTGACCGAGCTCGGGCCGCTCGTGGTGAACGAGACCGTCGTCTTCTGCCAGGTCGACGGTGGATCGCTGAGAATGCTGCCCTGGCAAATGCCGGGGCCGCCGACGCAGGTGATGCCCGCGTCGGCGTCGAACAGGGTGAGGATGCCGACGCCGGCTTGCACGGCGACGCCGCCTTCGGGCGTCATCAGCCAACCCTCGGCGTAATACGAGGTGCCCGCCTGAACCGGAATCAGCGGGAGCGACTGCAGCTGGAAGCTGTCTTGCGAGCCGGGCGTGATGCACACCTCGCACGCGTACGGGCCAGTGCGACCGGGCGAGACGCGCGTGAACGACATGCCGTAACCGTTGCCCCAGCCGGGACCGCAGCCGCCCTGACCGTCATCGAAGCTCGGGTTTTCTACGAGGTTGCCGCCCGCGTCGGCGGCCGAGCCGTCGTTCGTGGCCGCGTCGTTCCCGCTGCTCGCGTCGCCCGCGGTGCTCGCGTCGGTCGCGCCGAGGTCCGCGAGCGACGTGACGAGCGAGCATCCAACCAAGAGCGATGTGCCCGCAACCCACAAGCCCGAGCGAAAGGCCATCAGCGTCGATGATACCATCGCCCGCATCCTTTCGACGTTCTCGCTCGTCGTCTCGGTATGAAAACCGTGATGGTCCGTTACAAGACGTCCTCGAAGGAAAACGCAGACACGAACGCCGCGCTCGTCCGCGCGGTCTTCGAAGAGCTTCGCGCGCGCGCGCCGCGCGATTTTCAGTACGCGTGCTACCGCATGGAAGACGGCGTCTCCTTCGTCCACGTCGCGACGCACGAAGGATCGGCCGAGGCGCTGAGCTCGCTGCCCGCTTTTCAGGCCTTTCAAAAAGAGCTCAAGGGCCGCTGCGCCGAAATGCCCGCATTCTCCGAGCTCACGACGGTAGGCTCGTACGCGCCGAAATGACGAACGTCCTGCCCGCGCTGGCTGCCGCGCGCGAAGAGCTTCTCGCGCTCGTCTCCGGCATTCGCCCGGAGCTTCACCGTTACTGCGCGCGGCTGACGGGCTCGGTCATCGACGGCGAGGACATCGTCCAAGAGACGCTCGCGAAGGCGCTCTACGCGCTCAGCCAGTCGCCGGAGATGCCGCCGCTCAGGCCGTGGCTCTTTCGCATCGCGCACAACACCGCGATGGACTTCTTGAAGAGCCACGGCCACGCGCTGACCGATCCGCGCGCAGACTTCGACGACGTTCGCGATTTCGTCGACGCGCCGGATCCCGCGGTCGTGCGTGCCGCGCTCGCGCGCTTCCTCGCGCTGCCGATGACCCAGCGGAGCGCGGTCATTTTGAAGGACGTCCTCGGCCACTCGCTCGACGAGACGGCCGAGACGATGGGGACGACAGTCATGGCCGTGAAAGCTGCGCTCGTGCGCGGGCGAAAAAAGTTGCTCGAGGACGAACCGCAAGAGGTCGACGAGGCCGCGCGCGCGGATCTCGATCGTTACGTCTCGCTCTTCAACGCGCGCGATTGGGACGGCGTCCGCGCGCTCGTCGCCGACGATTGCCGGCTGGATCTCGTGTCGCGATCGCAGCGGCGCGGCAAGCAGGTCGGCCTCTACTTCACGAACTACGAGAAAGCGAACGTGTCGCTCCGCGTGGTGCGCGTCGACGGACGCGTCGCCCTCGGCGCGTACGAAGCGAGCGCCTCCGAGCCTTCGTATTTCATCCTCGTCGAGATCGAGGGCGGTCGCGTGACGCGCATCCGCGATTTTCGCTACGTGCCGTACATCGCGAAAGAGGCGTCGATCACGCCGATTTCGCGGACGTGAAGCGCCGGCGTCCGAGCTCTCCCAGGCCGGCCGCGACGGCGCACACGACGCCGCCGAGCGCGATCGGCGCGCGGCCGCCCGCGAGATCGGCGAGGCGCCCGACGAGCGGTCCGCCGACGAGCGCGGTCGCGCCGATGAGCGCGGTCTGGAGCGCGAGCACGCGGCCGTGCATGTCGCGCCGCGTGTCGACTTGGGCGATCGAGGTGGCCGCGGTCATGTAGACGATGCTCGCGCCACCGACGAAAAACGCGGCGACCCACGCGAAGTGAATCGACGGCATGACCGAGAGCAGCATCATCGCGACCCCGAACGCGAGCGCGGCGCCCACGACGTGCCGGAGCTCGACGAGCCGCCGGCGCGCGACGACGAGCGAGCCGACGACCGCGCCGCAGCTCATCGTCGTGTAGAGCGCGGCGAACGCGACCTCGGTGCTCCGGAGCGAATGGGTGACGAACACCGGCAGCGCGACGCGCAGGTTGAACGAGAAGAGCCCGACGACCGCGAACATCGCGAAGCTGATCCAAAGCCGCGGGACCGACGCGACGTAACGAAGCCCTTCGCGCACCTCGCGCCCGGTGCGCGCGCGCGGCGGCTGCCGAAAGAGCGCGTCCTCGCGCATCATGACGAGGCACACGATCACGGCGACGTAGGTGAGCGCGTCGAGCGCGAAGCACCAACCGAAGCCGACCGTCGTCACGAGCGCGCCGGCGAGCGCAGGCCCCGTCACCTGCGACGCGGCGACGATCGTGCCGTAGAGGACGACGGCGTTCGGCAGGTCGTCCTTGGTGACCATCTCGGGGACGAACGAACGGCGCAGCGGATTGTCGAACGCGAGGAGGACGCCGCCCGCGAGCCCGAGCGCGTACAAAAGGAAAAGCGACGGGTGCGGCGAGAACGCGAGCACCGCGAGCCCGACGGACTGCGCCATCTCGAGGCTCTGCGTGACGAGAAGGGCGCGACGCTTGTCGGTTCGATCCGCGACGGCGCCGGCCCACGCCGAAAGCACGACGAGCGGTCCGAACTGGCACGCCGCGAGCGCGCCGACCGCGAGCCCGCTGTGCCCGAGACGGAGCACGAACAAAATGAGCGCGAGGTTCGTGAGCTGATTGCCCGTGTTCGAGATCAGCTGACCGATGAAGAAGAGCCGGAAATTGCGGCTCGAGAGCGATTGGAAGGTCTTGCCGAGCGCGGCGCGAACGGGCATCGCGTTCACGCCTCCGGGCGACCGGCGTCGGCGATGCGTTCGAGAAGCTCGATCGATTTTTCGAGCGCAGCACGCTCACGCGGCGATACGACGCTCTCGATCGCGCGCGCGAGCCACGCGTCGCGCGACGCGATCGCCGCCTCGTACAAGCGGTTCCCCGCGGGCGTGACGCTGATGACGCTCTTGCGGCCGTCGGTCGGGTCCGCGGCCGAGCGCACGAGCCCTGCGCGCTTGAGCGCCGCGAGCGTCTGCGTCACCGCCTGATGGCTCACGTGCTCGGCCGCCGCGAGCGCCGACGCCGTGGTCGGCCCCTCGTTGCGGAGGCGCTTGATCACGCTCGCGTGCGCGATCGGCAGCGCGATCCCGCCGGCCCAAGCCGCCTCGCGGAAGCGCGCGCGGAGCCGCTTGATCGCGACCGCGAGCCGCACCGCGAGCGGGTCGGCAACGCTTCGAGCTCGCTTTGCGCCCATTCGTTCAACATGACTTATACAAGCCGCTTGCGCAAGTGGCTTGTAGAATATAGCTTCGCGTCATGACCTCAGCGCTGCTCGTGATGGATGTCCAGCCCGGGATTCTGGACCGCGTTCCCGACGGGGCCGCGTACCTCGCGCGCGTCACGGAGGCGGTGCGCGCGGCGCGCACGCGCAGCGTTGCGGTGATCCACGTCATCGTCGGCTTTCGCCCCGGCATGCCGGAGGTGAGCGCGAAGAACCTCTCCTTCGGCATGGCGAAGCAGCAGCGACCGGCGTTTTTGTCCGACGCGCGGCCGGCGATCGCACCGCAAGACGGCGAGGTCGTCGTCACCAAGCGCCGCGTCAGCGCCTTCACGGGAAGCGATCTCGAGGTCGTCTTGCGCGCCGGCGAGATCGACCACCTCGTCCTCTCTGGCATCGCGACGAGCGGCGTCGTCCTCTCGACGTTGCGCGAGGCCGCCGACAAAGACTACCGCCTCACCGTGCTCGCGGACCTGTGCGCTGACACCGACGCCGAGGTCCACGCCGTCCTCACGGGCAAAGTCTTCCCACGACAAGCGCACGTCACGAGCGCGTCCGAATGGGTCGCGAGCTTGGCGTGAGGTAGAAGGCGGGCGGCTCCGGCGTATCACCCCGTCATGGGCACGAACCTCACCTTCGGCTACGCGGCCAAGGACGCGACCGACGAAGCGAACCGCGCGATGACCGAGCTGATGCAGCTCGTCGGCGACCAAGCGGGCGTCACGATCGCGCTGAGCGCGCTTTCGACGTACGACCGCGTCGCGCAGCTCGTACACAAAGGCGAAATCGATCTCGCGTGGGTCCCGCCCATCCCGTTCATCGCGCTGCTCCGCAACGAGTCGGTCGTCCCGCTCGCGTGCCCGCAGCGCGGCGGCACGCATTATCACGGCGCGATCGTGGTCGGTGCCGACGCGCCCGTCGGCGATTTGTCGCTCCTCGTCGGAAAGCGTGCCGCGTGGGTCGAGCGCTACAGCGCAGCGGGCTTCGTGGTCCCGCGCATCGAGCTCGCGAAGGCGGGCCTCGACGTGAAAAAGGCATTTTCGTCGCAGCGGTTTTTCGGCTCGCACGCGGCGGTCGTGCAGGCGGTCGCCGACGGCGCGGCGGATTTCTGCGCGACGTTCGTTCGTCTCGCGCCGAACGGCGCCGTGATCGGCGGGCCGTGGATCGGCAAGCCCGACGTCGAGCGCAAGCTCCGCATCTTCGCCATGTTCGGCGAAATTCCGCCCGACGTCCTCGCGGCTCGCGACGGTCTCGACGCGAGCGTGCGCGAGCGCGTTCGCGCGAGTCTCCTCGGCTTGAGCAAGACCGCGCGCGGCGCCGAGCTGCTCGATACGGTGTTTGGCGCCGAAGGGATCTTCGTCCCGAGCACCGCGAGATACGAAGCGCTTCGGGAGGAAGCCGCCGCCGCCGTCGAACGCGAGCTCCTGGAGATCGCCGCGCCGAATTGATCGTCAGTGGCGATAGCGCGCGACGACGTCCTTCGGCGGGCGCTCGATCGCGCTGAGCGGCGAGGTGATGATCGTTCGCTCTTCGCCGTCGGCCGTGAAGCAGACTTGCTCTCCGAGCTTCACCTCGGAGTCCTGCGTGATCGAGTCGATGCCGCCGTTGTCGTTGAAGCGCAGGCCTCCGCTGATGCGCTTGCCGAGCGCGGGGTGCTCTGCGACGAAGCGATGCGTGCTGCGGTCGCGGACTGCCACACACACGCCGTCTCGGCAGTGGTACTCGCTGTTGCGCGTGACGAGCACGCGATGATGTCGGCGCTCCGGCCCGGGATACCTGATGTGATCGGTTGAGGTCTGCATGATGGTCTCGCTGCCCGAAAATGAAGCAGGGGCCGGGCCAAGCGTGCCTCGACCGTGGCATCCGACGGGACAGCGCTTCGAACGGCTATAAGAAGCTCGGATGGACGGTCCGCTCTTTTCATTTCGTGCCGTCCCGATCTTGGTCGGGCTCCTCGGCGGCGACGCGCGGCGGACGTTTCGCGCCGCCGGGCTCACGACCGAGACCGACGCGCAGGAACTCATCGCTCCGCTCAGGCGCGTCGCGCGATTGCTCGTCATCGCCGGCGAGGCGACGCGTCGTCCGGCGATCGGCATCGACGTGGCCGAGCGCGTCCCGAGCGGAACGCTCGGCTTCACCGAGTTTCTCATGCGAAGCGCGCCGACCGTGCTTCGCGGGCTCGAGGTGCTCTGCGAATTCGCGCCGCTCATCAACCCGGTGCTCGACTTTCGCCTCGACGTTTCGCGCGAGCGGGGCGACGTGCATCTCGTGGTTCCGGGTGAGCACGACGCGCTCGGCGTGCATCTCAACGAGTACACGTTCGCGCTCATGTTCCAGCAGTTCTCGCGCGTGCTCGGCGAAGCGTGGGGGCCGCGGGAGCTGTGGCTCGCGCACGAGCGCGCCGAGCACGAACGCGCGGTCGCGGCGCGCTTTGGATGTCCGGTCGCGTTCGGCGGGGGGACCTGCGGCTTCGCCATCGATCGCGCCGCGCTCGAGCGCGTGCCGCCGACGGCCGATCCGGTGCTCTTCGGGTTCTTGCTCGAGCAGGCGCGCGCGCAGCTCTCGAGCGTCACGCCGTCGGACGTCGCGATGGTCGCACGAACGATCGACGCGCGCCTTCCGGGCGACGTGAGCGTCGAAGCCGTCGCCGCCGCGATGTCGACGACCGCGCGGAGCCTGCAGCGTCACCTCGCCGAGGCCGGCACGTCGTATCGCGACGTCCTCCAGGGGGTGCGCCGTCGAAAGCACGCGGAGCTCTCGCGCAGCGGCGCGAGCGACGCGACGATCGCGCGCAAGCTCGGTTTCGTCGACGTCAAATCGATGCGCCGCTCGCTCGTCGCGGCGCGGCGTCGATGATCGATTTCAAAAGACGGCGCTGCGATCGATCGGCTTCGGCGGCGGCGTGCGCGGCGTCCGCGTTTTGTGGGTCGCCGCGGGCGGCGCGTCGACGAGCTCGATTTCGGTCACGGTGACCGGCGCGGACGGCGCGGGCGGCATGCTGAGGACCGTCGGCGGAGGCGGCGGGCTCGCGGGCGGCTCCAGCGTCGCCGCGGACGGGCGCATACCGATCCACACGAGCGTCGCGCCCAGCACGACCGCGACGCCGAGCGTGACCGCCCACATGCGCGACACGCGACGAAGCGAAGCGCGGAGCATTCGCGTCGTCTGGCTGGCGGCGTGCACGACCGCCGGTCGCACCGCGATGCGCATCGTCGGAAGGAGCGGCGGCTTTCGCGGCGTGGCGGGCGCGGGCTCCGGCGGGCGCTCGGCGGGCGGCTCGAGCTCGACGCGTCGCGCATCGATGCGCTCGCCCGCGATGCGATCGACGGCCGACGCGATCTTCGCGTGCGACGCGACGTGCGACGACGCGACGAGCCGAAGCTCGCGCGCCATGTCCGCCGTCGTCGGGTAACGATCCCACGGCTGCGCGGCGAGCGCGGTCGCGACGATCTCCGAGAGTCGCGCGCCCCAGCGCGGCAACGACTCGGGCAAGAGCTCCTTCAAAAGGACGCCGACGCCGTACACGTCGGCCCGACGATCGACCTCGGCCTCTTTGATGACCTCGGGCGCTACGCGATGCATCGCGCCCGCTTCGATGACCACGAGCCGCCCTGGCCCGAGATAAGGTCGCACGAGGCGCGCGACGCCGTCGCGCCCGGCGATCACGTTCGCCGGCTCGACGTGGCCGTGAACGACGCGCGCGTCGTGATCGTGCAGGCCCCCGAGGCCCGAGAGCACGTCGATGACGATTCGGATCGCCATCTCGGCCTCGAGGGTGCCAGCCGCGAGGAGCGTGTCGAGGCGCTCGCCGTCGACCCAGTCGGTTGCGACCTTGCACGATTCATCGCTGCGCGCGACGTCGCGCACGGTCGCGAGGTTCGGGTGACGCAGCCCGAGCACCAGCCGCGCGCGCGATTCGACCTCGTCACACGCGCTGAGCGTCGTCGGAAATTCGTCGATCACGACGACGTCGCATCCTTCGTCGGTCCACGCGTGGGCCGCGTGCGACGACCACAGCGTTTTTTCCTCGCGCCTCAGCGGACGAACCGGTGCGAACGTCGCCATATCCGTATGAGGATAGCTCTCGCGGGCGCGCGTTACAACGCGTCTCTTCTGCGCACATTCGCCGGGATGGTAGGATCCGAGCATGCGCGATTCGCCATCGCCCGAACGTTGCGAGTCGGCGACGCTCCTCGCGCGCGCGTCCGCGTGGCTCGTCGTCGTCGGGCTCTTGACCGGTGCGCCGGTCGCGTGGGCGATGGTCGGGAAAATTCACGCCGACGCGCACGCGATGCTCGCGAGCCACTTGAACGCGCTGCTCGGAGCGTTTCTCATGCTCGGCGTCGCCTGGACGCTGCCGATGCTTCGCTACGGTTCGACCGGCAAGCGCCGGCTCGCGTGGGCGCTCATCGTCGCGACGTGGGGCAACTGGATCATCACGGCGGCGAAAGCGTTCTTGTTCGTGTCGGGCGTCGACAAAACCGGCGAGCCGAAAAACGACGCCATCTTCGGCGCGCTCATGGTCATCGTGATCCTGCCGTCGCTCGGCGCCGCGATCGCGTGGGCGGTGGGATTCGGCGGCAAGAAACCCTGACGCCGGCGCCGTGCGTGGCACAGCGCGCCCAGCGCGAAAGCCTATTTTTCAGGGCTTTTCGCGCGGCATCGTCTTTGCGATGCCGAGTCGCATGCGGGCTACCTTTCGAATCGGGCTTTGCGTCTTCCTCGCCGCGTGCGGCGGCACCATCGGCGGCGGCGACGACCTCGGGAACGACGGCGGGTCCAACAAGGACTCGAGCCCCGACTCGAGCGCCGACGTGACGCCGATCGACGCGTCCAGCGGCGGCTGCCCGGTCTCGCCGCCGTCGCAAGGCGGAGCGTGCTCGCCCAACCAGCTCGAGTGCGAGTACGGCACGAGCCCCGAGCCCGGATGCAATCAGCTCTTCGAGTGCGCCAGCGGTAGCTGGCAGGATCAAACGAACGGCCAAATTTGTCCGCCGCCTTCGGACTGTCCGGCGACGTACGCGTCCATCGCGCCCGACAGCGACTGCAGCCCGAACGGCCTCGGCTGCGCGTACCCGGAAGGCACGTGTCTCTGCACGCAGAGCTTCGGCGCGCAGAAGCTCACGCCGGCGTGGTCGTGCATCCCGGCGACAGCGCAATGCCCGAGCCCGCGTCCCGACATCGGCTCGAGCTGCAGCGAGCCCGGACAGCAATGCGATTACGGCGGTTGCCAAGGCGGCGTCTCGCTGCAGTGCACCGGCGGCATGTGGTCTCAAGTGCTGACGCCCTGTCCCGGCTGACACGGTCGCGGCACGTCGCCACGTTTTGAGGCGCGACGACGGCGCAAAACAGCGCGCGGTGGGCGCGGCACTTCGCTTGCACTGCGCCACGCGGCCCAACCGTGCTCGTACAACCCGGCAGCCCTTATCCGCTCGGCGCGACGTGGGACGGCGAAGGCGTCAACTTCGCGCTCTACTCGGAGCACGCCGAGGCCGTCGACGTTTGTCTCTTCGCCGGGCCCGACGAGCAAGAGCTCTGCGTCCCGATCACCTTCAAGACGGGCCACGTCTGGCACGCGTACTTGCCCGGCGTCGGCGTCGGGAAACGCTACGGCTATCGCGTCTCGGGTCCATACGATCCGGCGCGCGGCCATCGCTTCAATCCGCACGTCGTCTTGCTGGATCCGTACGCGCGCGCCGTCGACGGCGTCGAGCGATGGGACCGCGGATGCTTCGGCTACGAGCTCGGCAAAGACGATCTCTCGCCGACGACCGAGAGCCAGCTCGGCGCGCCGCGCGGCGTGATCATCGACGACACGTTCGACTGGGAAGGCGACGAGCCGCTCGCCATCCCACTGAATCACAGCGTCATCTACGAAGCGCACGTCCGCGGCCTCACGCGCCTGCACCCCGACGTGCCCGAGGCGATTCGCGGAACGTACTCGGCGATCGCGCACCCGGCGATCGTCGAGCACTTGAAGTCGCTCGGCGTGACCGCGATCGAGCTCCTCCCGATTCACGCGTTCGTCGACGACAAGCTCCTGCTCGATCGCGGTCTCCGTAATTATTGGGGCTACAGCTCGATCGGTTTCTTCGCGCCGGACGTCCGCTACAAGAGCGCCGGCGAGCTCGGCAGCGAGGTGCGCGAATTCAAATCGATGGTGAAGGCGCTTCACCGCGCCGGCATCGAGGTCATCCTCGACGTCGTCTACAACCACACCGCCGAAGGCAACCACCTCGGGCCGACGCTCTCGTTCAAAGGCATCGACAACGCGACTTACTATCGCCTCGTCGAGGGCGATCGCCGCTACTACTTCGATTACACCGGCACCGGCAACACGCTCGACGTGCGAAACCCGCAGGTGCTCGCGCTCGTCATGGACTCGCTCCGTTATTGGGCGCGCGAGATGCACGTCGACGGCTTTCGCTTCGACCTCGCGTCGGCGCTCGCGCGGGGCCTCCACGAGGTCGCGCGGCTCTCGAGCTTCTTCACGTCGATTCACCAATCGCCCGAGCTCAGCGCGGTGAAGCTCATCGCCGAGCCGTGGGACGTCGGCGAAGGCGGTTATCAAGTCGGCAATTTTCCGGTGCGCTGGGCGGAGTGGAACGGGCGCTACCGCGACGCGATCCGAAAGCTCTGGAAAAAGAGCGGCGAGAACGCGGGCGACGTCGGCTATCGCCTGACGGGCTCGAGCGATCTCTACCAGCCGAGCGCGCGCAAGCCGTCGGCGAGCATCAACTTCGTCACCGCGCACGACGGCTTCACGCTGCGCGACTGGACGAGCTACGACCAAAAACACAACGAAGCGAACGGCGAGAACAACGCCGACGGTACCTCGGACGAGCAGTCGTGGAACTGCGGCGCCGAGGGCGACACGAACGATCCGAACGTCAAAGCGCTCCGCGCGCGGCAAGCGCGAAACCTCCTCGCGACGATGCTCTTCTCGCAAGGGACGCCGATGATCGTCGCCGGCGACGAGATGGGCCGCACGCAACGCGGCAACAACAACGCCTACTGCCAAGACAACGACCTCAGCTGGGTCTCGTGGGAGCTCGACGACGATCAGCGCGCGCTCCTCGACGTCGTCCGCCGGCTCGTGCACGTGCGGCATCGCCACCCGGCGCTTCATCGCTCGAAGTTTTTCCAAGGTAAGCCGCTCGGCGAAGCCGGTCTCCGCGACGTTCTCTTTTTTCGTCCCGATGGCGGCGTCTGGGCCAACGACGACGACGCTCATTCGCGCTGTTTTGCGCTGTTTTTCGCGGGCCGCGGCATCGACGAGGTCGACGAGCTCGGCCGCCCGATCGTCGACGACGATCTCCTTTGGATCGTGAACGCGAGCGAAGCCGACGTCGCCTTCACGATTCCGAAAGCCGCCGTCGCCAACGAAGGATGGCAGATCCTCGTCGACACCGCCGACGACGACGCCGACGAGACGCGCAAACCCGGCGAGACGACGAACCTCGTCGCGCACTCGCTCAAGCTCTTTCGCTCGCCGTCGCGCGTCGTGCGAAAGGGCGGGCTCCTCCACACGCTCGGCGCGACGTATCGGTTTCAGCTCACCAAAGATTTCACGCTGCGCGACGCGGCGAACGTCGCGCCGTATCTCGCGGACATGGGATTCACCGATCTCTATCTCTCGCCGATCATGACGGCGACGCCGCGGAGCACGCACGGCTACGACGTCGTCGATCACAATCACATCGATCCGAAAATCGGCGGGCGCGAGGCGTTCGACGCGCTCTCCGACACGCTCAAGGCGCGCGGGATGGGACTCGTCGTCGACTGGGTGCCCAATCACATGGGCATCGCCGCCGAGGAAAACGCCGCGTGGCAAGACGTGCTCGAGAGCGGGCCCGCGTCGATTCACGCCGATCGATTCGACATCGCGTGGTATCCGCCGAAGCCCGCGCTCGCCGAGCGCGTCCTCTTGCCGATCTTGGCGAACACGTACGGCGACGCGCTCGAGCGCCGCGAGGTTCGTCTCGCGTGGAGCGACCGCGCGTTTTACGTGATCTACGGCGAGCGCCGTCTGCCCGTCTCGCCCAAGAGCCTCATCCCGGTGCTCGAGTCGGTCATCGAGCGTTCGGCGATCGACGACGGAGACGACGCGCGGCTCGAGCTCGAGAGCATCGTCTCGGCGCTCAAACATTTGCCGCCGCCGAGCGTCACCGCGCCCGCCGAAAAGAAAGAACGCGCGCGCGAAATCGAGGTCTTCAAACGACGCCTCGCGACGCTCGCCGAAAAAGACGAGCGCATCCGCCGCGCGATCGACGAAGTCCTCGCGCAGCAGAACGCCGATCCCGACGCGCTCGATCAGATTTTGCGAAACCAGCGCTACCGGCTCGCGTCGTGGAAGGTCGCGGTCGAAGAGATCAACTACCGCCGATTTTTCGACATCAACGATCTCGCCGCGATTCGCATGGAGGACCCCGTGGTTTTCGATGCGACGCACGCGCTCCTCTTCGAGCTCATTCAAAGCGGTCGCATCCAAGCGCTGCGCCTCGATCACACCGACGGCCTCCGCAGCCCCAAAGGTTATTTCGAGCGTCTCCAGCGCGAGGCGCTTCCGGTGCGTTCGAGCGCCGAAGGGATCTCTCCCGACGATCTCGCGCGGCCGCTGCCGATTCTCATCGAGAAGATCCTCGTCGGAAACGAGAAGCTCCCGGCGTCGTGGCCGGTCGACGGTACGACCGGTTACGATTTTCTCGGCGCGATGCGCGGGCTCTTCGTCGACAGTCGCGCCGAGCGCATGCTCGACGAAACGCACCGCGCGTTCACGCACGACAAGAAGAGCTTCGCCGAGCACGTGCGCGACGCGAAACACTGGGTCCTCCGCTTCACTTTGGCGAGCGAGGTGCAAATCCTCGTGAACGAGCTCGAGCGCATCGCGTCGTCGTCGCGCAAGTGGAGCGACTTCACCAAAGCCGCGCTCACGCGCGCGCTCACCGAGGTCATCGCGGCGTTTCCCGTTTATCGCACGTACGTCCAAGAAGAGAGCGGCGTCGCGAGCGAAGAAGACGTGCACCACGTGCGGACCGCGATCGCCGGCGCGGCGCGGAGCGACACGTCGATCCTGCCGGACGTGCTCCGCTTCATCGAGGACGTTCTCTTGATGCGCGCCGACGGGCCCGACGTCGACGTCGCGGCGTGCCGCGCGTTCGCCGCACGCTTTCAGCAAATCACCGGGCCCGCGATGGCGAAGTCGGTCGAGGACACCGCGTTCTACCGCCAGGCGCGCTTGATCTGTCGCAACGACGTCGGCACGAGCCCGTCGCGCTTCGCCGTGTCGATCGCCGAGATGCACGCGCTCAACCGCGAGCGCTCGCGCAGCTGGCCGCTCTCGATGACGACGACCTCCACGCACGACACCAAACGCGGCGAGGACGCGGCCGTTCGCATCGCGTCGATCTCCGAAGTGCCGACGCACTGGCGCCGCGCGACCGCCGCATGGTCGCACCTCGCCGAAGAGCTGAAGACGGTCGTCGCCGGCGAGCTCGCGCCGTGCCGCACGGACGAATACGCGCTCTATCAAATGCTCGTCGGCGTGTGGCCCCTCGGATGGGATGGCAAGAGCAATCGAGGCGCGGTGCTCGAGCGCGTGCTCGCCGCGATGCTCAAAGGCGTGAAGGAGGCCAAGACGCACACGTCGTGGACGAACCCGAGCTCCGCCTACGACGAAGCGGTCGAGCGCTTCGTGCGCGGGCTCTTCGCGCACGATGACTTCATGCAAGACATGCGACGCTTCACGGACCGCATCGGGCGGACGAGCGTCGTCAAAGCGCTCTCGCAAACGGCCATCCGCATGGCCGCGCCGGGCATCCCCGACACCTACCAAGGCTCGGAGCTGTGGAATCAGTCGCTCGTCGATCCCGACAACCGACGTCCCGTGGATTTTCGCGTGGCGACGCGCGTGCTCGGACGTTTTCGCGAAGCGGGCTCGGACGTCGCGGGCTTCGCGCGCTCGCTGCTCGAGGATTATCCGAGCGGCGCGATCAAGATGTGGATCGCTCATCGCGCGCTCATCCTCCGTCGCGAGCACCCGGCGCTCTTTCTCCGCGGACGTTACGACGCCATCGCCGCGGGCTCGCGCGTCTTCGCGTTCGCGCGCCGCTTCGAAAACGAGCGATGCGTCGTCCTCGCGCCGACGCTCGCCGATCCGCTCACCGAAGAAGGCTCGCGCTTTCCGCTGGGCGACGTGTGGGGCACGGCGCGCGTCGAAATCGGGCGCGGCCGCTGGCGCGACGTCCTCACCAACCGCGAGCACCGGCTCGAGACCGACGCGGGCGAGCTTTCGCTGCGCGACGCGTTCGTCGACTTGCCCGTGTCGCTCCTCGTTCGCGAGACGTGAGCATGCGGCTCGGCGCGGAGCTCGACGACTCGGGCGTGACGTTCGCGCTCTTCACGACGACCGCGTCGCGATGCTCGGTCGAGCTCGCCACGGCCGACGGCGCGCCGCTCGGGGACCTGCCGATGAAACGCGAAGTCGGCGGTTTCTTCGTCGCGCGCCGCGACGGCCTCGGCGCGGGCACGCTCTACCGATTCGTCCTCGACGGCAAGCCGCTGCCGGATCCCTACGCGCGCGCACTGCCCGAAGGCGTTCACGGCCGCGCGCGCGTCGTCGACTTGCGATATCCGTTCGCGCATGCGTGCGTGAGCCGCCCGCTCGCCGAGCACGTCATCTACGAGCTCCACGTCGGCACGTTCACGCCAGGCGGGACGTTCGCTTCGGCGAAGGCGCGCCTTCCGTATCTCGCCGATCTCGGCGTCACCATGATCGAGCTCATGCCGGTCGCTGCGTTCGCGGGCGAGCGAGGGTGGGGCTACGACGGCGTCGCGCTCTTCGCGCCGCACGCCGCCTACGGCACGCCGCGCGATCTCCAAGAGCTCGTCGACGAAGCCCACCGCCTCGGCCTCGCGACGTGTTTAGATGTAGTTTACAACCATCTCGGCCCGGACGGAAATTACCTCGCCTCGTACAGCCCCGAATATTTCGCGAAGAGCGAGTCGCCTTGGGGGCAGTCGTTCGATTGGTCGCATCCGATCGCCCGCGAGCTCGTCTTGTCGAACGCGATGCAGTGGCTCGCGTCGTATCGATTCGACGCGCTCCGGCTCGACGCGATTCATCACATCGACGATCGCTCGGAGCGGCCGATTCTCGCCGAGCTCGCGCAGCGCGTCGCGACGCTCTCGCCAAAACGTCTGCTCATCGCCGAGGACGAGCGCAACGATCCGACGTGCATCGAATCGTGGGGGCTCGACGCGATGTGGGCCGACGATTTTCATCATCAAGTTCGCGTCACGTTGACCGGCGAGCGCGAGGGTTACTACGCCGCGTTCACGCCGGGCGTCGCCGACGTCGCCAAGGCGATCGATCGCGGCTGGCTCTACGAAGGACAGTATTACGCTCCGACGAAGAAGCACCGCGGCCGGCCGGCGACGACGCTTGCGCGCGAGCGGCTCGTCTACTGTCTCGAGAATCACGATCAAGTCGGCAATCGGCCGGCGGGCGATCGGCTCTCGCGCGCCGTGTCGCTCGACACGTATTGCGCCGTCTCGCTCCTCCTTTTGCTCTTGCCGGCGACGCCGCTGATCTTCATGGGCCAAGAGTGGTGCGCGACGACGCCGTTCGCGTACTTCACCGACCACGCGCCGGAGCTCGGACGCGCGGTCACCGAAGGGCGACGTCACGAATTCGCGGATTTTCCGGGCTTTTCTGATCCGTCGCGCGTGCCGGATCCGCAGGCGATCGAGACGTTTCGCGCGTCGAAGCTCGATTGGAACGAGCCGTGGGAAGGCGATCATCGCCGCGTTCACGAGCTCTATCGCGCCGCGCTCGCCGCTCGCCGGTCGGATCCGCTCCTTCGTGCGACGAGCCGCGATGCGCTGCGTGCGCGCGCTGACGGCGAGCTCCTCGTCGTCATTCATCGCGCGGGCGAAGACGTGCGTGGGGTCGTCGTGAATTTCGGCGACGCGCCGCGTTCGCCCCGCGAGATCCCCGAGCTCGACGGAGCGCGGGCGGTGCTCTGGAGCAGCGAAGCCCATCCGGGCCAAATGCTTCCGCCGCACACGACCGTGCTCTTCTCGGGCCGTTCGCGTTGAGCGCTCGCGCCACGCGACGTCGCACCTTGCCTCGCGGCGCGCGGAGCCGCATGCTGATTGCATGGCCCCTCGTCCGCCGCGCAAGACCTCGCCCCGCCGGACGCCGGCGAAAAAACAGGGGCCGCAGGTCGTCCGCGGGCGTGTGCCGCACCGCGGCGAAGATTGGGGACGCTTCGAGGCCGAGGAACCGCCGCGCCGCGGCGAAGGCCGGCGGATCAGTGGACGGGTGGCGAAAGCTCGGGCGTGACGCCGTCCGGCCGCGGCGCACCGAGCGCCTCCGCCAAAACTTCGTCGACCGACTCGGCGAGCACGAACCGTAGCGACGCGCGGACCTCGGCCGGCACGTCCTCGAGATCGCCTTCGTTGCGCTTGGGCAGGATGATGGTGCGAATGCCGGCGCGGTGCGCGGCGAGAACTTTTTCTTTGATGCCGCCGACCGGGAGCACCTTGCCGCGCAGCGTGATTTCGCCGGTCATCGCGACGTCGTCGCGCACGGGCCGTCCGAGCGCGCTCGACGCGAGCGCGGCGAGCATCGTCACGCCCGCCGACGGTCCGTCCTTCGGGATCGCGCCGGCCGGCACGTGAATGTGCACCGTTCGACGCTCGCGCATCGCGCGCGGATCGATGCCGAGCGCCTCGGTGTGCGAGCGCAGATACGTGAGCGCCGCCTGCGCCGACTCGCGCATCACGTTGCCGAGCATGCCGGTCAAGACGAGCCGCTCCTCGCCGGTCGGCACCATCGAAGCTTCGACGAAGAGCACGTCGCCGCCCGCCGGCGTCCACGCGAGGCCCGTCGCGACCCCCGGACGATCGATTCGCTCGGCGAGCTCGTCGAAAAATCGGCGCGGCCCGAGATAATCGTGAAGCGCGTCCTCGCGCACGACGATCGGCGTCGCGACTTTCTCGGTGACGCGGCGCGCGGCCTTGCGAAGGATGGTTCCGATTTCGCGCTCGAGATTTCTCACGCCCGCCTCGCGCGTGTAGCGACGAATCACGCTGCGGAGCGTGTCGTCTGCGATCTCGACTTCTTCTGCGCGCAAGCCGTTGGCCTCGCGCTGACGCGGGAGGAGAAAGCGCTTGGCGATTTGGAGCTTCTCGAGCTCGGTGTAGCCGGCGAGGGCGAGCACCTCCATGCGGTCGAGGAGCGGCGGCGGAATCGTATCGGCGGTGTTCGCCGTGCAGATGAAGAGCGCGTGCGAGAGATCGAACGGCACGCCGAGGTACGTGTCGACGAAGGCGTGGTTCTGCGCCGGGTCGAGGAGCTCGAGGAGCGCCGCGGCGGGGTCGCCGTGGAATCCGGCGCCGAGCTTGTCGATCTCGTCGAGCATGAAGACCGGGTCCGCGGCGCCGGCGCGCGCGAGCGCTTGCACGATGCGGCCCGGCATCGCGCCGATGTACGTGCGCCGATGCCCGCGAATTTCGGCCTCGTCGTGCACGCCGCCGAGGCTCTGATGGACGAACGTGCGACCGAGCGCGCGCGCGATCGACTGCCCGAGAGAA
>DASXHD010000114.1:0-6724 GCA_036488725.1 Polyangiaceae bacterium
CGCGGCGCGAGACGCTCGTCCTCGCGCGCGATCCGCTCGGCGTGCGGCCGCTCTACACGTGCGAGCACGGCGGGCGGCTCTTTTTCGCGAGCGAGGTCAAAGCGATTTTCGCGGCGGATCGATCGATCCCGCGCGCGCTCGATCGCGCGGGCCTCGACGAGACGTTCACCTTCTGGGGCCCGCTCGCGCCGCGGACCGTGTTCGAAGGCGTCGAGGAGCTCGAGCCCGGCGCGGTGCGCATTCATTCGCGCGCGGGCCGAACGACGCGCGCGCCGCGGCCTCCGGCGTTCGGCGGCTTTCGCGGTTCGCTCGAAGATGCGACCGAGGCGGTGCACGCCGCGCTCGAAGAGTCGACGCGGCTTCGGATGGTGCGCGCCGACGTTCCCGTCGGAAGTTATTTGTCCGGCGGGCTCGACAGCTCGCTCGTCGCGGCGCTCGCGCTCCGCGCGCACACCGGGCGGCTCACGACGTTTTCGCTCCGCTTCGAGGACGCCGAATACGACGAGACGCGCTTTCAGCGACTCGTCGCCGAGCGCCTCGAGAGCGATCATCGCGAGATCGTCGTCTCGTCGGCGGCGATCGCCCGCGCGTTTCCCGACGTGATCCTGCACGCGGAGCGTCCGCTCTTGCGCACCGCGCCGGCGCCGCTCTTCTTGCTCTCGCGTCTCGTGCAGCGGGAGGGCATGAAGGTCGTGCTCACCGGCGAAGGCGCCGACGAGATGTTCGCCGGCTACGATCTCTTTCGCGAGGCGAAGGTCCGGAGGTTTTGGGCGCGCCACCCCGAGTCGACGTGGCGCCCGCTCTTGCTCGACAGGCTTTATCCGTGGCTCGCACGCTCGCCGGTCGCGCGGCGCGCGGTCGCGCGGCAGTTCTTCGGGCGCGATCTCGCGCGTCACGCCGAGCCTGGGTTCGGTCATGCGCCGCGATGGGAAAACGCGCGCGCCCTTCGCCGACTTTTTTCGCGCGACGTGCTCGCGGCGATCGACGGTCGCGATCCGGCGCGCGAGCTCGTCGCGTCACTCCCCGAGCACGCCGGATGGTCTTCGCTCGCGCTCGATCAATTCCTCGAGATGAAGACGCTGCTCGCGCCGTACATCCTCTCGGCCCAGGGCGATCGCATGCTCATGGCGCACTCGGTCGAAGGACGCTTTCCGTTTCTCGATCCGAACGTCGCGGCGCTCGCCTGCTCGCTGCCCGACGCGTACAAGCTCCGCATCCTCGACGAGAAGCACGTGCTCAAGCGCGCCGCGCGCGGTCTCGTGCCGGACGAGATCCTCGCGCGCAAGAAGCAGCCGTACCGCGCGCCCGACGCGGCGGTCTTCGTGGGACCTGCCGCGCCGGATTGGGTCCCCGACGTGCTCTCGGAGCGCGCCGTCGCGTCGGCCGGGATCTTCGACTCGCGCGCGGTCGCCCGCCTTCGCGCGAAATGCGCTTCGAGCGCGAGCGTCTCGAACGCCGACGCGATGGCCATCGCCGCAGTGCTCTCGACTCAGCTCGTCCACCACCACTTCATCCAAGGAGGCCGCTCATGAATCGCGCCGTGCCGCTGCTCCAAGATTTTCTCGCCGAGTCCGCGCGCAGGCTGCCCGACAAAATCGCGCTCGTCGCGGGCGACGTGCGGCTCACGTACGGCGAGCTCGCGCGTCGCGTGCGCTCGCTCGCGGCGACCTTCGTCCGGCGCGGCATCTCGCGCGGGGATCGCGTGCTCGTCTTCGCCGACAACGGGCCCGAAGCAGTCGTCGCGTTTTGGGCGGCGCTCGAAGCCAACGCGGTCGTGTCGATGATCAGTCCGCAAACCAAAGCCGACAAGCTCGCGTACATGCTCGCCGACAGCGGCGCGAAAGCGCTCGTCACGCAGGCCAAGCTCGCGCCCGTTTTTCGCGCGGCGGCCGCCCGCGCGCCGGAGCTCGCGATCACGATCGTCGCCGGCGATCCGAACGGTGGCTGGGACGAAGCGATCGCGCGCGATCCCGACGGCTCGGCGCCGCGCGCGTGCATCGACGTCGACCTCGCGGCGATCGTCTACACGTCCGGCAGCACCGGCGATCCCAAGGGCGTGATGCTCACGCACCGCAACATGATGACCGCGTCGACGTCGATCACGACTTACCTCGACAACCGCGAGGACGACGTGATCCTCGGGGTCCTCCCGCTCGCTTTCGACTACGGCCTCTACCAAATGATCATGGCGTTCCAGATGGGCGCCCGGCTCGTCCTCGAAAAGTCGTTCGCGTTTCCGCCGGACGTTCTCTCGCGCGTCGTCCGCGAAGGCGTCACTGGATTTCCCGGCGTGCCGACGATGTTCGCGATGCTCGCCGAGATGGACGGCCTCGCCGCGTGGGATTTTTCGAAGATTCGTTACGTCACGAACACGGCCGCGGCGCTGCCGGTCAAGCACATCACGATGCTGCGCGAGCTCTTTCCGAATGCGCGCATCCACTCGATGTACGGACTCACCGAGTGCAAGCGCTGCACGCATCTCCCGCCCGAGGATCTCGAGCGCAAGCCGACGAGCGTCGGCGTCGCGATCCCGAACACCGAGCTTTGGATCGTCGACGAGCGCGACCGGCGCCTCGGACCGCACGAGGTCGGGCAGCTCGTCATCCGCGGCGCGACGGTCATGGCCGGCTACTGGGGCAAGCCCGACGAGACCGCGAAGAAGCTCCGCGCCGGCCCCGTGCCCGGCGAACGCGTCCTCTACACCGGCGACTACTGCCGTCTCGACGACGACGGCTATCTCTATTTCGTCGGACGCATGGACGACATCATCAAGTCGCGCGGCGAAAAGGTCGCACCGAAAGAAGTCGAAGGCGCGATCGTCGACGTCCGCGGGGTGAAAGAAGCCGCGGTGGTCGGCGTCCCGGATCCGATCCTCGGTCAGGCGGTGAAAGCATTCGTCGTGCTCGAACGCGGCGTTTCGATCGAGGCGAAAGACATCGAACGCGAATGCAGGAGCCGGCTCGAATCTTTCATGGTGCCGAAGCACGTCGTCTTCGTCGAGGAGCTGCCGAAGACGACGACGGGAAAAATCAACAAGTCGGGGCTCGCGTGAGCGCCGCAAAAGGAGGCCTCGTGGACATCCAACAGTCGATTCGAGCGTTCATCACCGAAAATTTCTACGTGCCCGACGACGCGCACCTCGAGGACGTGACCTCGCTCATCGACTCCGGCGTCGTCGACTCGACGGGCGTCCTCGAGATCGTGGCATTTTTGGAGAAAGAATTTTCCATCACGATCCCCGACGGCGACATCGTCCCGTCGAATTTGGACTCGATATCCCGAATCGCCGCATACGTCGCGCACATGCTCGCGGCGAGCGCGCCCGCCACGTTCAACGCGCGCGGCGCGATCGCCGTCGGACATCACACTCAGGGATGATGAAGGTCGTACGCGAGCGCACACGAATCCATCGCGCTCGCGAATTCGACGCGTGACTTTTCGGACCAGCCGCTCGGGTCGACGTGTCTTCGCGCGCGGAAGAGGACCTTCGACCCGGCGAGATCGACGATGGCGACGCGCACGTCGTGCGGGCGTTCGCCATCGAGGTCGGCGGGGACTTTGAGATCGCCCGGCTCGTCGAGGACGGCGACGAGGAGCTGGGCGGCGAGCGCGGATTTCGTCTGGCCGAGACGCGCGCGCTCGACGCGTTTTTCGAAAGTCGTGAGCTCGTGCTCGTCGGCGGCGCGAACGCGCGCCTCGAACGCCGGTTGCAAGAAGACGTGCGCGGCGTACGCGTCGTAGAGGCGATACACGTTCGGGAGCGGCGCGGTCGCGGCGTACACGGCGCGCGCTTTGGAGAGGACGTCGCGCTCTTTGCGCGAGCGCGGCGGGTCGAGGAGACACCGGACGAACGCTTCGTCGAGCGACGCGCCGGCCGCGTTTTGAATCGACGCGCCGGACGTAAACGCTTCGATCGGCCCGCGCACGTAGACGATGCGCTGCGCGAGGGCGCCGGGCGCTTGGAAATCGAACGCCGCGACGTCGCCTTCGTACGGGCCGGCGAGATCGTGAAGGAACTTTTCGTCTTCGGCGATCGCGCCGCGCGCGCGCACGTCGAGCGAGCCGCCGTGCGTGCGGAGCTCGGAGAGGAGCGCCGAGCGCCGTCGCTCGAGCTCACGCGCCGCGACGCGGTTGTGCGAGAACGTCCAGACGATCGTCGCGATCACCGAGATCAAAAATAAGAAGCGCAGAATCGCCCGGAAACGCGCCGGTTTCGTGTGCGACGTCGTCCGGCCGGCGACGCTCCGCTCGACGCGCTCGCGGAGCTCGGGCGCCATGCGCCGATTGGTGAGGAGGGTCGCCATCACTCCGCCGGCGTTCGCGCCGCTCGGATATTTCTTTCGATGAGCGCGAGCAGTTGGTCGCCGGTGACGCCGAGGCGCGCCGCGGTTTGGCCGGCGAGCGAGGTCTGCGCGACGCCCGGCGCGAACTGATACGTCGGCTCGTGATTCGGTCCGAGCACGACCTGCAAAAATCGGAGGCTGTCGATCGTCTTTTGCTCTTCGAGCCGCGCGGCGAAGGCGAGAAAGTGCGTCGTGATGAACGTCTGCGGCGCGAGCCGCGTGAGCATGCGGATGACGAGCTCGAAGATCTCCTCGCCCTCCGACGGGTTGGTGCCCGAGCAGAGCTCGTCGAGGATCACCATCGCGCCGGGCGGAAGCTGCTCGAAGAGCTCGCGAATGCGAACGAGCTCCATGCCGAGCCGGCCTTCGGCTTGATCGGCTTTGGTCTCTTGAATGAGCGAGACGACGAGCGACGGCGCCGGCGCGATGGTCGCTTCTTTCGCCGGGACGAAGAGGCCGCACTGCGCGAGGAGCTGCGCGAGCGCCATGCTCTGGAGTAGGCGCGTCTTGCCGCCCGAGTTCGGTCCGGTCACGAGCACGATCGCGTCGTGCCGGTCGAGCGCGATGTCGCACGGCACGGGTTTCATGCCGTGCGCAAGGAGGAGCGGATTGAAGAGCTGCGTAATCGTCCGCGGCTCCGACGCGTCGACGAGCTTCGGCAAACAAACGGCGAGCCCCGCGTCGGCCGCACGATCGCGAAACGCGAGCGCGCCGAGATAGAGCTCCACGTCGCCGAGGAGCTGCACGAATCGCACGAGCTCGTCGACGACGCCCTCGAAGACCGCGTCGATCAAACGCGCGATGACCTCGGCGTCGCTGAACCGAAACCCGCGCGCGAAGAGCTCGAGCTTCGAGAGCCAACGCCGCGGCGCGGAGTTCACGAACGGGTTCTCCGCGTTTTCTTGGATCGACAAAATTTGAAAACCGCGCAGCTGCCCGTCGGCGCCGACGGTGACTTGCAGGTTGAGCGTCGCAAGCCGCTCGTCGTACCGAAGCAAATCGGAGAGCGAACGGTAAGGCTCGCCCGCGCGCACTTCTTCGGCGAACGCGTGCAGCACCTTCAATCCCGATTCGGCCGACGCGAAGCGGTCACCCATGCAGTCGAGGATTTCTTTCGTGACTTGCAGGATGTCGAGCTGGCGCCGATTCGGGTCCCACTTGCCGATGCCGGTCGCGCCCTCGAGGAGCGTGCGAAGCCGGCAGAGGAGCGCGTAGAGCTTTTCGAGCGATTCGCGCAGCTCTTTCGACGCCACGAGCTCGCTCAAGATCGCGCGGCGATGAAGCGCGATCGCCGGATCCGACGGCGGGTGCGAGAGCACGCTCACGAGGTGCTTGGTCGCGAGCGTCGCCGGCGCGCCTTCGACCGTGAACCCGAAGCACATCGACGCGAATTGATGCACGAACAAATCCCCGGCGAACGCGGCCGGGAGCCACGACGACGGCGCGACGGTCGCGCGATCGAGCGCCTCGACGAAGAGACCGCCGGCCACGCCCGTCGCGAACGCGAGCGACACCGCGAGCTTCGTGTGCGGGCCGTCGATGCGCGCGCGCGCCGACGGGTGCAGCAAATCCGGTACGGACGAAGCCATCGTGGGGATGTTACATGTATCGCGAGTGACGCAGCCGAAGCTCACGCACCCGGAAAAAATTCTCTACCCCGAGAACGGGGTGACGAAGCAAAAGCTCTTCGACTATTACGCGCGCGTCGCGAAGTGGATGCTGCCGCACACGGCGAAGCGCCCGCTCACGCTCCGGCGCTGCCCGCACAATTGGCACCGCGGATTTTTCCAGCAGCACGCGCAAGGCAAGGTCCCGCCTGGATTGCGGCGCATCGAGGTCGTCGACGCGAGCGGGCCGAGCGATCGCATCACGCTCGACGACGAAGCGGGCCTCCTCGCGCTCGTGCAGCTCAACGTGCTCGAGATCCACGCGTGGGGCGCGCACGTCGACGATGTGGATCGACCTGATTTGCTCGTCTTCGATCTCGATCCCGACACGGCAGTTCCTTGGGGAAAGACGATCGAAGCCGCGCGCATGATCCGCCAGCGGCTCGGCGATGCGAAGATGGAGTCGTTCGTGAAGACGACCGGCGGCAAAGGCGTCCACATCTGCGTGGCGATCGAGCGGAGCATCACGTGGGAGCGCGCGCGCGAATTCACGCGCGTCCTCTCGGAGCAGCTCGTCGCGGATCATCCGGACCGGTTCGTCGCGACGGTGAGCAAGGCCAAGCGCCGCGGCAAAATTTTGATCGATTTTTTCCGCAACTGGAAGGGCGCGACGATCGTGGCGCCGTACTCGACGCGCGCGCGCGCCGGCGCGCCGGTCGCGATGCCGCTCGCGTGGGACGACCTCGACGAGAACGTCGCGCCGGATGGTTTCTC
>DASXHD010000131.1:0-45538 GCA_036488725.1 Polyangiaceae bacterium
CCCCCCCCCCCCCCCCCACGCGAAGGTCATGTATTCTCCCCACGCGATGAGCGCCGATCCCCGGCAGGTCCCCACGCTTCCAGTGACCGTCGAGGTCGACCTCGCGTCGGGCCGCACCTTGCGGGCGACGCTCTTCTTGTCGATCACCTCGTCGCGCCGAGAAGGGCCCGAGACGCTCGACGAGTTTTTCAACACGGCGCGCCGTCTCCTGCCGGTCGCAGTCGGCGACAAACGCGAGCTCGTCACGCGCGAAGCGATCGTCACCGTACGCGTGACGAGCGACATCGCGCCGCGCGACGCCGAAGAGGTCGCGCCCGCGATCGATCTCGTGAAGGTCGAGCTCGCGAGCGGCAAGAGCCTCGACGGCGCCGTCCGGCACGACGCCGGCACGCGCCTCTCCGATTTCTTCAACGACGCGCCCGATTTTTTCGCAGTCGAAGACACCGGCGGCGTCGTCTGGGTGAACAAGCGCCACGTCGTTTCCATCAGCATGTGAGGATGATCCATTGTCGAGGCTCGACCCGCTCGTTGACGCGTTGAAGAAGACCGAAGCCGACGAAGTTCGGCTCGTCACCGGGGAGCGCATTTATTTGATGCGCAGCGGCCGGCGAATCGAGATCGGCCGCGAGCCGCTCCAGCAAGCGAGCCTCCTCGCGCTCGCCGGCGAGGTGCTCGATCCGAAAGACGTCGCGGGCATCGCCAAAGAGAAAAAATCGGCGATCGTCGAACGCTCGGGCGAGCGCGTCGAGGTGACGGCGCAAACGCTCGCGGGCGTCCTCACCGTCAGCGTGAAGCGCGCGCCGAAGCCCGCGTCCCCGGCCACCTTGACTGGAACCGGCCCGGCCGCACCGGAGCCCGCGCCCGCGCCGCCGCCGAAATCCGAGGGCGCCTTCGCGAGCGTCCCGGCGATGCAAGCCGTCGTCGCGCCCGCGAAGAAACGCGGAGGCGGTCACGCGATCGACGAGCTCCTCGAAGAGATGATGAGCAAGCAGGCGTCCGACCTGCACCTCTCGTCCGGCGCGGCGCCGGTCTTGCGCGTCCACGGCGAGATTCACTTCCTCAAAGAACGCCCGACGCTCACGTCCGACGCGATCCTTACGCTCGTGACGCCGCTCTTCAACGAAAAGGCCAAGGCCGACTTCGAAGAAAAGCACGACGCCGATTTCGCGTACGAAGTGCCCGGCCTCGCGCGTTTTCGCGTGAACGTCTTTTTGGATCGCAACGGCGTCGGCGCCGTTTTGCGGCAGATCCCCATCGAAATCATTCCGGCCGACAAGCTCGGCTTGCCGCAAGCCGTCCTCGATCTTTGTTTTTTGACGAAGGGCCTCGTCGTCGTCACCGGGCCGACCGGCTCGGGCAAATCGACGACGCTCGCCGGCATGATCGACTTCATCAACAAGAACCGAAGCGATCACATCATCACGATCGAAGACCCGGTCGAGTTCGTTCACAAGAACATCAAGTGCCTCGTCAACCAGCGCGAGGTCGGCCAGCACACCAAGAGCTTCAAGAACGCGCTCCGCGCCGCCCTTCGCGAGGACCCCGACATCGTCCTCGTCGGCGAGATGCGCGATCTCGAGACGATCGCGATCGCCATCGAAACCGCCGAGACCGGCCACCTCGTCTTCGGCACGCTCCACACGACGACCGCGATCTCGACGGTCGATCGCATCATCGATCAGTTCCCGACGGACCAGCAGGAACAAATCCGCGTCATGCTGAGCGAGTCGCTGAAAGGCGTCATCGCGCAGGTGCTCTGCAAGAAAGCCGGCGGCGGTCGCGTCGCGGCGATGGAGATCTTGCTCGGAAACTCGGCGGTCGCGAGCCTCATTCGCGAGGGAAAGACGTTCCAGCTTCCTTCGATCATGCAAACGTCGCGAGGCGCCGGCATGGTCACGATGAACGACTCGCTCCTCGCGCTCGTTCAGAAGAAGCTCGTCGACCCGAAAGAGGCGTGGATGAAATCGGTCGACAAGTCCGGTCTCGGGATGATGTTCAAGAACGCAGGGATTCAGCTTCAGACCACTTAACGCAGGGAGGCGGCGATGGGCTTTTTGATTTGCAAATCATGCGAGCGGCACGTGCGACGAGACGAGAAGGCGTGTCCGTTTTGCGGAGGCACGAGCCTCGAGGGAACGCCGCGCGTCGCGCGTCGTCTCTCGCGCGGAGCGATGATCGGCGCGGCGGCGGTCGTGATCGCGTGCAGCTCCACGAGCCCCGGCGACGACGGCGGCACCGACGCGGCGCAACAAGACACCGGCGCGCAGCCTGCCTACGGCGCGCCCGTCGACGCATCGGCGATCGACTCCGCGACGAAAGACGCGGCGCCCGACAGCCCGGTCGCTGCATACGGCGGCCCGCCGACCGACGCCGGCGACGGCTGACGCTCGATGCTCGTCGTTTGCTCGCAATGCGGCCGGCACGCGCGACCGGCTGCAGCTTGCTTCTTTTGTGGCGCGGCGCTCGTTCGCCCAGGGCGCTCGGTCGCGCGCCGTGCGTCGCGCGCGGGAGCGTTCGCCGCCGTCGCGGTCGCCGGAATCGCGTGCGGCGCGCGGACCGAGCTCGGCGTCCCGCGCGCGAGCGAAGACGCGTCGGTCGACGTCGAATCGTTCGACGCGCCGTCGGAGGGCTCGACGCTCGACGCGCCGCTCGTCTTCTACGGCGGCCCGTTCCCGGACGCAGGCCCGCCGAGCGACGCGAGCACCAACGCAGACTCGGGCGGCATCCCGCTCTACGGAGCGCCGCCGCCGGAAGACTGATGGTAGGCTCGCGCCTCCCATGAAACGAACGGTCTCGTTCCTCCTCGCGTCGGCGTCGCTCGTCCTTTTGTTTGCAGAATGCAAACCATCCGCCGGCGGCGACTGCACCGAGAACGCCAAGTCGTGCGACACGCCGACGTCGCGCTTCGCGTGCGTGAACGGCAAGTACGCCGCGCAGACGTGCAAAGGTCCCGGCGGCTGCAAAGAAGAGAAGGGGACGACGAGCTGCGACACGAGCAAGGGCGACGTGGGCGACCCGTGCGCGTCGGAGAACGCGTCGGTCTGCAGCGTCGACGGGAAATCACACCTCCGCTGCGATCAAGGAAAGCTCATCTTGGTCTCGCGCTGCAACCGCGACGGCTGCACCACCGGCGACAACGGCGAAGGCCACTGCGGTTGGCCCTTCGCGAACGAAGGCGACACGTGCAAACCGAAGCCCGGCGCGCCCGAGCGCGCGAGCGGCGCGTGCACCGAGGACAACAAAGGCGAGATGCGGTGCAAAGACGGCAAGATGACCAAAGTGCGCGCGTGCCGCGGCGAAGAAGGTTGCGTGCCGCTGACGACCGGGCCGTGGTGCGATCGCTCGGTGGGTCAAGCCGGCGACGACTGCGATCCGGCGCAAGAAGAATTCTCGGTCGCGTGCGAGGCGTCGCACGACACGATGCTCACGTGCAAAGGCGGCAAGCTCGGAAACCCGGTGCGATGCGGCGGCGAGGGCAAGTGCTACGTCCGCACGTACGGCAAAGACGGTTTCAGCCACTACCAAGCCGAGTGCGATCAATCGCTCGCGAAGGCGGGCGAGGCGTGCGTGAAAGAGGGCGGCCCGGCGTGCTCGGACGATTTGAAATCCAAGCTCGTCTGTCAGATGGGAAAGTTCGTCGTGGACACGCCGTGCAAGAAGGGCTGCCTCGTCCACGCGCCCGACGGCACGACCTTTCAGTGCGCCGAGAACGCGGCGAAGGCGATCAGCGGCGGCAAGTGATAAGCTTTGGGCATGAGCCTTAGCGTATGTCCTTCTTGTTCACGTCACGTCAAAGAGACCCGTTGTCCGTTCTGCGGAGGTGAGGTCGTTCACGCGCCGCGCGCAGTGAGCCCGCGCGCAGCGCGCATCGTGCTCCTCGGCGGCGCCGCGGCGATCGCGACGGCGTGCGGCAGCATGAGCCCGCAGCCGCTCTACGGCGCGGTGATGCCCGACGCGTCGAACGACGCCGCCGACGCCGCGCAAAATGACGCCGCGCCGAACGACGCCGCGCAAAACGACGTATCGCCCGGCCCGATGTACGGCGCCGTGATGCCCGACGCCGGCGACGAATGACGCTCGGCGATCGACCGCGCACGCTTCCGATCGCGCCGAACGCGCTGCCGGCGAAGCGTCGGCTTCCGCTCGCGGACGAAGTGCGCCCGCAAGACGCCGTTCGCCCGATCTACGCCGTTTGGGAAATCACACTCGCGTGCGATCTCGCGTGCCGTCACTGCGGCTCGCGCGCGGGCCGCGCGCGCCCCGACGAGCTCTCGACCGAGGAGTGCCTCGACCTCGTGCGTCAGATGCAGGAGCTCGGCCTCTTCGAGGTCACGCTCATCGGCGGCGAAGCGTACCTCCGCGACGATTGGGCAACGATTGCACGAGAAATCCGAAAAAGAGGCATGCAGTGCACGATGACCACCGGCGGTCGCGGCCTCACGCCCGAGCGCGCGCGCATCGCAAAAGAAGCCGGCATCCAGAGCGTGAGCGTCTCGGTCGACGGTCTTCGCGAATCGCACGACATGCAACGCGGCGTGAAAGGCAGCTTCGACGCCGCGATGGCCGCGTTCGACAACTTGCGCGAAGCGGGCATTCCGGTCGCGGCGAACACGCAAATCAACAAGTGTAATCTGCACGAAATTCCCGACGTCTTCGAAGTGCTCGCGTCGAAGAAAATCCACGGCTGGCAATTCCAGCTGACGACCGCGATGGGCCGCGCCGGCGACGAGAAGAACATGCTCCTCGAGCCCTGGCAGGTGCTCGACGTGATCCCGATGCTCGCCGAGCTGAAGAAAAAAGCCGACGGCGCGAAGGTGCGATTTTTCCCCGGCAACAACATCGGTTACTACGGACCGTACGAAGCGATTTTGCGCGCGTCGTTTCCCGGCAAGCATCGCGGCACGTGCGGCGCGGGTCGCAGCACGCTCGGAATCGAGGCCGACGGGAGCATCAAAGGTTGCCCGTCGCTGCCGACCGAAGAATACGTCGGCGGCAACGTGCGCGACGCGTCGCTCAAAGACATTTGGGAGCGCGCCGCCGCGCTTCGCTTCACGCGCGATCAGAAAGTGAGCGACCTCCGCGGCTTCTGCAAGACTTGTTACTACGCCGAAGAGTGCAAGGCCGGCTGCAACTGGACGACGCACGTGCTGCTCGGCCAGATCGGCGACAATCCGTACTGCTACCACCGCGCGAGCACGCTGAAGGAAGAGGGCGTGCGCGAGACGTTGCGCAAAGTGGAGGACGCGCCGGGCCTGCCGTTCGATCACGGGAGGTTCGAGATCGTTCGGGAGGGGTGGTGAAGGAGACTTTCGTCGCGCCCGCCGCGACTGCAGCTCGGGCGCCACTGCCCGGGGGGCCGCTCGTTCACGTGCAGGTCCCTGCGCAACCGCGGCTCCGCATCCTCGACGGCGCGTCGTCGTTTTTCGGCGGCCTTGGCTTCGTCTTCGGAAACCCGCGCGTCTGGCCGTACGCCGCGGTTCCCGTGCTCGTGCTGCTCACGCTGGTCTCGGGCCTCGGCGCGCTCGGCATCTGGGCGAGCTGGCATCTCGTCTCGGCGATCCTCGCAGGGTCGAGCGCGTGGGCCGAGGTCGGGCGATGGCTGCTCGAAATTCTCCTCGGCGGCGTCGCGCTGCTTCTCGCGGTGCTCTGCGGTTTCGCATTCGCGCAGCCGCTCTCGGGTGCGGCCCTCGAAGCGATCTCCGAGCGCCAAGAGCTCGCGCTTGGTGGGATCAAACGCGAGAAGCCGCGATTTCGGGACAACCTCTTCCGCTCGCTCGCCGTCAACTTGCTCGGTCTCGCCGTCGGGCTTCCGCTCTTCGCGCTCCTCACGGTGGTCGAGCTATTCGCGCCGCCCGCCGCGGTCGTCACCATTCCGCTCAAGTTCATTCTCTCGGCGCTGCTCCTCGCGTGGGACCTCCTCGATTATCCGCTCGGCCTCCGCGGTGTGAACGTCCGCGAGCGGCTCCGTTTTTTCGGACGAAACTTCATGCCGCTGCTGGTCTTCGGAAGCTTCGGCGCGATCGTGCTCCTCGTGCCGGGTCTCGGGCTCTTGCTCTTGCCCTTCGGCGTCGCGGGCGCGACGCGTCTCGTCGTGCGAGCGGAACGCGCGTGAAGGTTCTCGCGTTGCTCCTCGTCACGTGCGCGTGCAGCACGACGCTCGACGCGAAAAACTACGCGAGCGACTGCGACGCGGACAATCAATGCGTGGTCGTCGTCGTCGGCGACATCTGCTCGTGCGCCTGCCAGCTCGACGCGATCAACGACCGCGACTACGACAAGTACACGAACGACATCATCCAGACCGGCGGCTGTCGCAACCCGCCCGTCTGCGACTGCGGAGATGGAATCGGCGCCAAATGCGCCTCCGGAAGCTGCGTCACGGTCGTTCTCCCGACCGACGCGGGCGAGTGATACGCTGGGGCTCACCATGTCCAGTGCTTCGGCCTCGGCTCGTCCGCGCCGCGAGCCTCTGACGCAAGAGCGCATCGCCAAGACGTCACTCGAGCTCATCGACGAGATCGGGCTCGACGAATTTTCCACGCGTCGCCTCGGTGCCGCGCTCGGCTGCGAAGCGATGGCCATCTACAACCACTTCCCGAGCAAAGATGCGCTGCTCGACGCGGTCGTCGACCGACTCTTCCGCGACGTGAGAGTCCCGCCCCGCGGGCCCGGCTGGCAAGAGCGCGTCCGAGGCTTCGCGCATTCGTACCGCGAGCTCGCGCACGCGCATCCCAAGGCGTTCCCGCTCCTCGCGACGCGCCGCTTTCGCACCCGCGCGCGCGGCCTCGTCGATCAAATCATCGGCGCGCTGCTCGAAGAGGGCTTTGCGCCGAAAGCGGCGGCCGAGCTCTTCCGACTCCTCGCGAGCTACTGCAACGGCGCGATCCTCGACGAGCTCTCCGGCGCGTTTCCCTCGGCGAACGACGAGCACGCGAACATCCGCCGCGTGCAGGGCTTCCTCGCGCCAGAAAATTACGGCGCGCTCTACGACCGCGGCATCACGCTCTTGGTCTCCGGCTTCGCGCCCGAGACGTGAAGCTCAGAGCTCGGCGCGCACGAGCACGAACTTGTTGCAGAGCGCCTTGTCGGTGATCTCCGTGTAGTGCTTCGCCTGCACTTCGCTGCGGAGGCCGCTCGTGCGCGTGTGCTCGGTGACGAAGAACATCACCTTCACGCCTTTTTCTTTTTGCTGCCGAATCCACTGCGTGAAGGTCGGCCCGCTCGAGACGAACGCCGGGATGTGATTGCCCGTGTAGAAGTTCTCGCCCTTCCAGTTCATTTGGTAAGCGACGAGCGGCTCTTCGGGCCCGCTGCGCGCTTCGTAATACGCTTGGGTGATTTCGTGCTGACCCCAGTGCGGCGCGGTCCGCACCATGTAGACGTCGAGGCCCCAGAGCGCCCAAACCACCGAAAGGCTGCAGAGTGCAATCACCGCCCAGCGCCGGATCTTGGTGACCGCGAGGGCGACCACGATCACCGCGGCGATCGCCGTGAACGCGCCGATCACAGCGTCGAAGTTCAAGGTGTCGGGCCACGGCCGCCGGTAGTTGTACGTGAAGAGGTGGAGCAGGCGGATCGCGCCGTCTTGATCCGGGCTCTCGCCGCCTTTGCTCGCGAGATCGCGTCCGACGAGCAAGAGGACGAGCGCGCCGCCGACCACCGCCGCGCCCCACATGCGTCGCTCGTGGAGCTGCACCGCCTCGCGCTCCGCGGCGAGCGCTTCGGCCGGATCGACTTTGCCGCCGCCGCGATAAGGCACCACCGAGTCGGGCGCGGGAACCGCGCCCACGGGCTCGTCTTCGGGGAGATCGACCATCGCCGCCGAGCGCCAGCGCGACGCGATGACCAGCGCGATCGGGACCGCGACGCAAGCGAGCGCGAGCGCGATCTTGTCCGCGCCGCCGAAGATCACGCCCTTCTCACCCCAGATGCTTCCGCCGAGCGCGTACGTCAGCAAGACGACGCCGATGGCGAGCCCCGCGCCGATCGCGACGCCCGTCGCGGCGAGCCGCGGGCTCGACGTGTCGGTTCGACCGAGCATGTCGTCGAGGACGATGCCGATCAGCATCGCGATCGGCGGCACCGCCGGGAAAATGTAATGGTGGAACTTCGTCCCCATGAACGAGAACAGCGCGAACGCGAACACGAACCACATCGCGAGCATGATGCTGAGGTCGTTCTTCGCGAGCGTCGTGTTGCCCGGCTGCGTGTCGGGCTTGCGTATCCACCACAAGAGCCCGAGCGGCGCGAGCGCGATCCACGGATAGAGCGCGTACCCGAGCTGCCAAATGTAAAAGCGGAAGCTCGTGTCGTCGCCTTCGTTCGTGTCGTGCACGTGGTGGAAGGCGCGGTTGAACATGTCGTGGAAGATCAGCCGATCGGTGAACGGCGATCCGTGACGCACGTACATCGCGACGTACCAGGGGATCGCGACGATCAGAATCACGAGCAAGCCCGAGACGCCCTCGAACCGCGTGAGCTCGCTCCAGCGCTTGGTCGACGCGACGTACGCGAGGCCGACGAGACCGGGCAGACCGAAGCCGGCGGGCCCTTTGCCCATCGTCGCGACCGCCGCGAAGAACCACGCGGCGATGTAATAAAGACGTCGAACGCGCCGCTCGCCCCAGTTCAAGTACATGAGCGCGCCGAGCCCCGCGCTCCACACGATCGCTTGCAGCGCCGGCTCGAACCCGCCGAAAAATCGCAGCATGCTCCCGCCGAACGTATCGGGGTGAATGCCGGCCGCGCGCGGGATCGACGCGGGATGCGTGAGGTTGCACGCCTCGTTGCCCGGCAGGCCGCAGTTGCCCATGCCGGAGCCGCTCTTGAACTCGTCCCAATGGAAACGGAAACCCTTCGGCCCGTCACCGTGGACGACGAGCTCGATGTTGCGCGACAGCAAATAGAGAATCTGCGGGAGCGTGCAGAGGATGATCACGCCAAACACGAGGTGCCAAGCCGAGAGCCGCCACTTGTGCTTGAACGCGTCGAGCTCCCAAACGCGCGCGCGCTTGTTCTCCTCGGTCGCGAGGCCGAGCAAGAGCAGCCCCATCGCGCCGCACATCGGCGCGACGAACGGCATGTCGGTCATCGTCTGGTGCGCCAGGAAATACCAATCGGGCATGGTCGCGAGCACGAGCCCGCCGAGAAGCCCCGCCCGCCGCCCGAAGACTTTGGCGACGCCCTTGTAGAGGAGGTAGAGCCCCACGACCGTGAGCAAGAAGTTCGGCGTCCGAACGACCCACTCGGGATGGAGAATCGGCGCGTGCCCGTCGCCGATGAGCATCTTGTCGGGCTGATAATGCGTGCCGAGCGTCGCCATCGCGATCGCTTGAATCCAGAAGTTCAGGATCGGCTTCGACCAGAACCAGCCGTCTTGCGCCCACCAGAGCGAAATCCAATCGTCGCGCGCGAGGATCTCGCGCGACACCTCGCCGTAGTGCGTCTCCCACGGGTCCCAGAGCGAGTAGCTCCCGAGGCACGGCAGATAAAGGCACGCCGCGATCGTGATGAGCCAAAATCCGTGGCGTTTCCAAATCGGGCGCGCGACGCCGCCCTCGTCTTTCGCCCAAGGGCCGAGCTTCACGCCGAGGTTGAAGACCGTGTAGACGACGAGCTCGAAGGCGAGCGTGACGAGCAGGCCCCAAATCCACTGCTTGAGCGTGCCGCTCTGACCGCCCATCACGGTCGCGCAAAAGACGAGGCCCGCGCCGACCAGGGCCGCGATCGAACGCACGAGCTCGCGCCGGTCGATGATGCCCGCCGGCTTCACGTCGTCGTCGAAGGTGCCGGCCAAGTCGAGCACGCCCCACGTCGCGACGAGCATGCACAAGAACCCGAGCGGGACGCCGAGCCGGAGCTGGCCGTTGTGGGCCATCAGCAAGAACGCGGCGAACCCGCCGGCGAACGCCGTGACGCCGCCGCGCTTCCACTGAGGCAAGTTCCCGCGCGGGAGGCTCCGCTCTTCGTCGTCCGTCGCGCCGCGCTTCGGCGACGCGGCGGGCTCGGGAGCTTCGACCGGCTCCTTGGGTGTCTCGGCGGCGGGGGTGGTCATGCGCGGAGTGGGCGATTGATTACCACCACCAACGAGTCTCGGAACCGAAATGTTCGTCGCCTTAAGGGACCATCTTGATCTCGGCCACGTCGACGACGACGGTCACCGGCACGAACCCGAGCTCGCCTCCGCAGTACGATTGAGCGGCGCCGAAGGGCACGAACGAGAATCCGATTTCGCCGCCGCCCATCTGTTGCGGCGCGATCTCGGCGGTCGTCCAATCCGACGCGTAGCCGTAGGTCGGATCGCCGGTCGCGTTCAACGTCGGAAACAAATCGCTCGACGCGAGCTGGGCCGCGGTGCCAGGCGTCGCGAGGCTGAGCCCGAGACCGGATGGCCATTGGGGCTGCGAAAATTCGCTCGCCACGCGGAGGCGATACGTGATCGAAATCTTCGACCCGTTCGCGACGAGCCGTCCCGCGATGCCGCCGGGCTCGGCGCCGCACGGCCCGTCGAGCGGCCCGATTTCGAAACACGCGGCCGCCTGTCCACACGACTCGGGCGACGACGCGACCGTCGCCTTGCCCCACATCGCCGGCGCGGTGGATCCCGAGAACGCCGCCGCGAGCGGAACGTCGAGGAATTGCACCGGCGTCGCGACGCTCGGCGACGCGTTCCCCGACGGATCGAGCAAGCCCGCCGCGACGCCGAGTGAGCTGTTTCCGCTGAAATCGGACCAGATCGTTCGGTACCCGAAGCTCGACGTCGTGCCCAGCCACGACACTTCCGGCGGCGACGCTTGCCAGCTCACGGACCCCGGCGTGAGCGACAGCGCGCTCGTCAGCGCCGACGCATCGACCGGCTCGGACGTCTCGACCTCGAGCGCGTCCCACGGGAGCACGACGGTCGGCGCCGACACGATCGCCGACGCGCGAACCTGCGGCGCGCGCGCATCCGCTCCAACCGTCCCGGTCGCGGTCGCGTCGGATTCGGTCCCGGTGTCGCCGTTCGTGATCATCTCGGACCCTTCGGCCGTAAAGGTGCCGCTCCATTTTCCGTCGTCGCCGACGGCGAGGTGAATCGTCTGGAGCTCGTCGGTCGCCGTCGACCCGTCGCTGAACCAAGCTTGTCCGCTCAGCGTCACGGTCCCGTCTTGCTCGAGCGCGACGCTCATTTCCGCCGACTGCCCGAACTCGGGCGTCAGCGCGGCGTCGTAGCCGGTCGCGTTCTTCCGGATGTCGAGCCGCGCGTGCTGGCCAACCGCCGGATGCGCGTTCGTCGACCCGGTCGCCTCGAGATCGCCGACGACCAAATCGTACGACCCTTCGACGTGAAGCCCGCCCGGCTGCACCGGCCCGACACTCCCTCCGCACGCGAAAGCCAGGATCGACACGCTCGAAACGAGAAGTCGTCGCATGGCGAGCGCCGTTGCACGCCAGGTGCCACACGAAACCGCGGGAAATACGCCGGATCGTGATGTCAGGATGTGCCAGTCATCACTTGCCGGTGAACGCGGCGGCGCGCTTCTCGAGAAACGCCGCCATGCCTTCGCTCTGGTCGCTCGTCGCGAAGAGACCCGCGAACGCCGCGGTCTCGAGGGCGTTGGCTTCCGGCAGCGGGAGGTCGGCGCCGCGCAGCAAGACGCGCTTGCACTCGGCGATCGCGGCAGGTCCCATTTTGACGATCGACGCCGCGACCGCTGCGACTTTCGCCCCGAGCTCGGCATGCGGGACGACGGCGTTCACCAGGCCGATGCGCAGCGCTTCCTGCGCGTCGATGACTGCGCCGGTGTAACAGAGCTCGCGCGCGTGCCCGAGCCCGACGCGCCGGAGGAGCCGCTGCGTCCCGCCGAAACCCGGGATGACGCCGAGCTTCACCTCGGGCTGTCCGAGCTTCGCGCGGTCGCTCGCGTAGAGAAAATCGCACGCGAGGGCGAGCTCGCATCCGCCGCCGAGCGCGTAGCCGTTGATCGCGCCGATGACCGGAAATGGCGCCGATTCGATCGCGACGCCCACCGCATGCCCTTTTTCGGAGAACGCCTTCGCTTCGGCGGGCGACATCTTCGCCATCGCCGCGATGTCCGCGCCGGCAGCGAACGCTTTGTCGCCCGCGCCGGTCAGAATCGCGACGCGCACGGTGCGATCGGCCGCGAGCGTCTCGAACGCGCGACCGAGCGACGCGACGAGCTCGGCGTCGATCGCGTTGAGCTTCTCCGGTCGGTTGAGGGTGACGGTGACGATCGCGCCGTCCCGCGCGACTTGAACGACGTCGGTCATGGGGCTGCGCATACCATCGGCTCAGCAAATTGTCGCGAGGCCCATGACACCGTTGTCATGCCCACGCCCCACCGCTCGGCCGGCCTCACTCGTAAAAGCACGGAAATCTTGCGTTGGCGCGAGACTTGTAAAAGATTGTCGGAAGGATGTCTCGTCGCATGCTCCGTCTCTGCGTCGCGCTTTGGCTGTTCGCCTTCTTGGCGGGCGCCTCGTACGCGATGGGGCCGCAGAGCGAAGGCGCGCGCCTCGCGCAGTCTCACTGACCGTATTTGTGGAAGCCGCGGCCGGTCTTGCGACCGAGCCAGCCTGCGGCCACGTAGTTTCGGAGGAGCGTCGGCGCGCGATACTTGCTGTCGCCGAAATCGCGGTGAAGCACTTCGGCGATGAAGAGCACCGTGTCGAGGCCGATGAGATCGGCGAGCTCGAGCGGGCCCATCGGGTGATTGAGCCCGAGCTTGGCGCCGGTGTCGATGTCCTCCGGCGTGCCGAGGCCTTGCTCGAGCGCGAAGATCGCTTCGTTCAGCATCGGGATGAGCATGCGGTTCACGAGGAAGCCGGGCGCGTCTTTGCTCGTGACGACTGTCTTGCCCATTTTTTCGGCGACCGCTTTCGCGAGCGCGTAGGTCTCGTCGCTCGTTTGAACGGCGCGCACGAGCTCGACGAGCTTCATGAGCGGCGGCGGGTTCATGAAATGCAAACCGACGACGCGCTCCGGCCGTGACGTCGCGCCAGCGAGACGCGTCAGCGAGATCGAAGACGTGTTGCTCGCGAGGTGCGCGTCTTTGCGAAGCGCCTCGTCGCATTGCTTGAAGAGCTTGAGCTTGAGGTCGAGGTTTTCGGTCGCCGCTTCGATCACGAGATCGCAGTCGCGAAAATCTGCGGGCGACGCGATGGGCGTGATGCGCGCGACGATCGCGGTCTTGGCGCTCGCGTCGAGCTTTCCTTTTTGAACCTGCTTTTCGAGGATCGCGTCGATCTTCGCGATGCCTTTTTTCGCGAGCTCGAGCGACGCGTCGCAGAGCCGAACGTCGTAGCCGGCGGTCGCGGCGACCTGAGCGATGCCGCCGCCCATTTGTCCCGCGCCGAGCACGCCGATTGTCTGGATGTTCATGGCGGCGCAGTATAACGGCAAGGTGCGTCGCTGGATCTTCCTCGTTGCGCTCGCTTCGTGCGTGCCGCTCTCGCCGGTCGATCGCGCGCTCGAGCTTTCGCGACAAGATCGTCGCTCCGAAGCCGAGGAGCTCTTGCGCCACGAGATCGCCGAGCACCCGGACGACGTGCCGGCGCGAAAGCTGATGGTGCGTTTGCTCGGCTTCGATGGCGATCTCGGCGCTGCGGCGCATCAAGTCGAGGAGCTTCGCGCGCACGTCGCGAAGGGCGATCCGTCGCCGGAGATCGAGCTCGGCCACGCTTACGAGCTCGCCCACAAATTCGACGAAGCGCTCGCGCAGTACGACAAGGCCGCGGCGATCGCGCCTGATTCGCCGAAGGGCCCGCTCGAAGGCGGCATGCGCTGCGCGAGGTGGAACGAGCCGGAGGCCGCCGAGCCTCGGCTCGAAGAAGCGATCCGTCGCGGCGCGCGCGACGCCGACACGTACCACGCGCTCGGAATCGTGAAGCTCCACCTGCGCGATTTCGACGGCGCCGAAAGAGCGTATCGCGAGGGCTTGCGCGTCGACCCCAGCCACGACGAGAACATGCTCGGCCTCGCGACCGTCGCCCTCATGCGGGAGGACCCAGCCGCGGCGCTCGCGGCGTACGACGCGCTCGTGAAGAAACATCCCGGCTACGCGGCGGGCGAGCTCGGTCGCGCGTGGGCGCTCGCGAAGCTCGGACGCAAGAACGAAGCGCGCGCCGCGCTCGACCGCGCCGAATCGCTCGGCGCGCCGAAAATCAACGTCCAGAAACAGCGCGCCGCGCTACTCTCGGGCTCCGAATGACCGCTCCGGAAAACGAGATCGACGACGTGTTCGAGGAGCTCGAGATGCTCCTCAAGAATCCCGACGTCGTCGCGGCGCTCACGGCGAAGGGCGTCAACCCGAGCCTCGCGACGATGGCGATGGACGGGCTGCACGAGTACTTGCGCGGCGACCGCGCGAAGGCGATCGACGAGATGTCGCAGTTCGTCGAAGAAGTGAAAGCGCGCGCGGCTCGCTCATGACTTGGACGCGAACGCTCCCCGCCGGCCGCGCGCACGGCCACCCCGAGCCGATCAGCGGCGCGCCGTTCAGCGCGGTCGAGCTGATGCCGGGCGACCGCACCGTGCTCTTGCTCGATCAACGAAAGCTTCCGTCGCAAGAGCGCTACGAGCTCTTCTCCGAGTGGAGCCAAGTCGAAGACGCGATACGCACGATGATCGTGCGCGGCGCGCCCGCGATCGGCGTCGCGGCGGCGTACGCGCTCGTGCTCGCCGCGGCGCGCGGGCCCGATGCGCTTCGAGCGGCGGCCGAGTCGCTCGGCAAGGCGCGACCGACGGCGGTCAACCTCGCGCACGCGATCGCGACGATGATGCGCGCGGCCGAGGTCGACGCGAGCGTCCCAAAAATGGCCGACGTCGCGCGCGCGTATCACGCAGCCGACGTCGCCGCGTGCAAACGCATCGGCGCGCTCGGACAAGAAGCGCTGCCCGCGAAATGCACCGTGCTCACGCATTGCAACGCCGGCGCGCTCGCGACCGGCGGTTACGGCACCGCGCTCGGCGTCGTTCGCGCGGCGATCGCGGCGGGCAAAGACGTGCGAGTCGTCGCGTGCGAGACGCGTCCGCTCCTCCAAGGCGCGCGTCTCACGGCGTGGGAGCTCATGCGCGACCGCATTCCGGTCACGCTCATCACCGATTCGATGGCCGCCTCGATCATGGCGCGCGGCGAGATCGACGCGGTCATCGTCGGCGCGGATCGCATCGCGCGAAACGGCGACGTCGCGAACAAAATCGGAACCTACGGCCACGCCTGCCTCGCGCACGCGCACTCCATTCCGTTCTACGTCGCCGCACCCTGGTCCACGGTCGACCTCGCATGCGAGGCCGGCGCGTCGATTCCGATCGAGCAGCGCGCGGAAGACGAAGTGCTCGCCTTCGGCGATGCTCGCGTCGCGCCCGACGGCGTCGCCGTCTTGAACCCCGCGTTCGACGTGACGCCGGCGCGACTGATCCGTGCAATCTACACAGAACGCGGCGCGGCCGCGCCGGTCGACATCGCGCGTCTCGCGCCCTAGGATTTCACGTCGTGAGCGTCGCCCGTTTCGCCCCCAAGCCCGAATGGCTCAAAGTCCGCGCGCCCGGCGGCGAGACCTACACGCACCTGAAGGAAACGCTCCGCAAGCTCGACCTCCACACGGTCTGCGAAGAAGCGCGCTGCCCCAACGTCGGCGAGTGCTGGAGCGAAGGCACCGCGACCATCATGCTCCTCGGCGACACGTGCACGCGCGGCTGCCGCTTTTGCGCCGTCACGACGGGCAACCCACGCGGCGCAGTCGACGGCCGCGAGCCCGAGCACACCGCGCGCGCTCTCTCGCAGCTCGGCCTCCAATACGTCGTCCTCACGATGGTCGATCGCGACGATCTCCTCGACGGCGGCGCCTCGCACGTCGCCAAGACCGTCACGCGGTTGAAAGAGCTCCGTCCCGACATGCTCGTCGAGACGCTGCTCGGCGATTTCCAGGGCCACCTCGACTACGTCGACGTCACCGTCGACGCGAAGCCCGACGTCTGGGCGCACAACGTCGAGGTCGTGCCGCGCCTTCAGCGAACGATTCGCGACGTTCGCTGCAGCTACGAGCAATCGCTCCGCGTTCTCGGCCGCGCGAAAGAGCGCGACGCGTCGCGCATCACCAAGAGCTCGATCATGGTCGGCATCGGCGAGACCGACGACGAGGTGACCGAGACGATGCGCGATCTCCGCGGCGCAGGCGTCGACATCGTGACGCTCGGCCAATATTTGCGTC
The DNA here is from genome assembly GCA_036488725.1 of Polyangiaceae bacterium. Lineage (GTDB taxonomy): Bacteria > Myxococcota_A > Polyangia > Polyangiales > Polyangiaceae > DASXHD01. The sequence continues at coordinate 16,213 of DASXHD010000131.1, forward strand.
CGTCGCCCAAGCACGCCGCGGTCGACCGATTCGTGCATCCGGACCAATTCGAAAAATGGGCCGAAGAGGGGAGGGCGATGGGCTTCGCGTACGTCGCGTCGGGTCCGCTGGTTCGCAGCTCCTACAAAGCGGCCGAGGCGTTCGTTCGCGGCGTCCTTCGACCCGAAGATCCCGCGGCGGTCATCGAGGCGCGCCTCGCCGAGGCCGCGCGTCCGCGGGACGTGCTCCTGCCAGCCAACGCCTTGGTCCGGTCAAAGGCCTGACCAGCTTCCGGTTTTTGGCGGCGGGCGATATGCTCGAGCCATGAAGCGAGCCTACGCAGTACCCCTCGTAGCGGCCCTCGCGGTTGCGTCCGCCCCCGCGGTCGCCCACGCCCAAAGCATCATCCGCCAACCCGGCGAGCATCCCGACTACAAAGTCGAGATCGATCCGCACGGCATCCTCGGCGGCGCCGGCTGGTACTACGACTATTACGGAGTCGGCTTCGGCGGCGGCGCGCGGTTTTCGATCCCGCTCTGCAAGAACTGCTTCGTTCCCAAGATCAACAACAACGTCGCCATCAGCTTCGGGGCGGATTTCGGCTTCTTTCCGTTCGGCCCGCCGGGCTACTCGCCGGCGTTTCTCTATTTGCCCGTGGCGATGCAGTGGAACTTCTTCGTCACGAAAAAGTGGAGCGTCGGACCCGAGCTCGGACTCTCCCCGGTCATCGGCGTCTTTTACGACTACGGGTTTTGCGGGGGCGGGTGCCGCAACTGGGGCATCTACCCGCTCTTCATGGCGATTGGCCGTTACCATTTCAACGACCACGTCGCCTTGACGCTGCGCGCCGGCTTCCCCGAGCTCGCGAACGTCGGCGTTTCGTTCTTTCTCTGAGATCGTTCGGATCCGAACGATCCGTACGTTTTTTGGTTGACGGCGCGACCATGAATGAATATTCATTCAGTCGTGACGACGCGAGCCGAGAAACCGAGCGATCCGACGGCGGACAAGAAGGAGTGCATCCTCTCCGCCGCGCTCGACCTCTTCGCCGAGAAGGGCTTCCACGGGACGGCCGTCCCGGAGATCGCCCAGCAGGCCGGCGTCGCCGCGGGCACGATTTATCGGTATTTCGCGAGCAAAGAGGCGATCGTCAACGCGCTCTTCCAGCGTCAAAAGAGCCTCTTGATGGCCGCGATCATGGCCGAGTTTCCCTTCGACGGCGCGGCGCGCGTGCAGATTCGCCATTTCGTGACGAGCTCTCTCTCGTTCGCCAAGCGGCATCCGACGGCCTTCAAGTTTCTCGAGCTTCACCACCACGCTCCTTACCTCGACGAAAAAAGCCGCGAGATGGAAGCGCAGGCGATCGGCATGGCGAACGAGGTCGTCGCGCAGCAAGAGCGCGCGAAAGCGCTGCGAAAAGCGCCTGAAGGCGTGCTTCCGGCCTTGGTTTGGGGCGCGATCGTCGGCTACGTGCGCGCTGGCTGGGAGAAGCGCGCCGAGACCGGCGCGAAGAGCGAGACGGCGTTCGAAGAAGCGATTTGGGATGCGGTTCGCCGCAACGAGACTTGAGTTTTTTCATCCAACCGACGGAATGAACGTTCATTCCACTTTGACGACGGAGATTCGACCATGAAGGCTTTGACCATCCTCATCACCGGCGCCACCGCCGGCATCGGCCGCCACACCGCCCTCGCGCTCGCCCGCGCCGGACATCGCGTTTTTGCCGCCGGGCGCCGCGCGAACGCGCTCGAGTCGCTCGAAAAAGAGGCAGCCGAAGGCGGGGGTCTGAAGCTCGAAGGCATCGTGCTCGACGTCACGAAGGCCGATTCGATCGAGGCCGCGAAGAAGGCGATCGAGGAGAAGACCGGCGGCTACGGCGTCGACGCGGTCGTGAACAACGCGGGCTACGGGTCGCTCGGGCCGCTCGAAGAAGTGACCGAGGCGGCGCTTCGCGCGCAGTTCGAGACGAACGTGTTCGGTCTCATGGCGGTGACGCGCGCGTTTTTGCCGAAGATGCGCGAGCGCGGTTTCGGGCGCGTCGTGAACATCTCGAGCCTCGGCGGGCGCGTCACGTTTCCGCTGATGGGCGCGTATCACGGCACGAAATACGCGGTCGAGGCGTTCTCCGACGCGCTTCGAAACGAGCTTCATCCGTTCGGGATCGGCGTGTCGATCGTGGAGCCGGGATACATTCGCACCGAGTTCGCCGACGTCGCGATGAAGACGATCGACGTGCCCGCCACGTCGCCGTTCGCTCCGATCGTGGCTCGCGCCGAGGAGCTGCTCGGTCTGTTCGAGAAGACCGGCGTGGGGCCGGAGCACATCGCGCGCGCGATTCGCAAGGCGCTCGAGTCCCGCCGGCCGTCCGCGCGATACGTGGCGCCCTGGCGGACCTACATGGGCCTCTGGATGTTCCGGCTCTTGCCGACGGCTTGGATGGACGTGATTTTGCGCGCCGCGACCGGGCTCAAGCCGCGCACGCTGAGGGCGCTCCCGGCTGCCCCGGCTCATGCGTAGCGCTTAACCTTTCTTTTGAGGTCGCTTGGCAGCCGACGTGCAAGGCTTAAGGTGGATTGTGAGAACAATCGACCGCGCTCGACCGTAGAAAGGTAAAGCATGCGCCCCGCACTCATTCTCTCGTCCGCGCTCGTTCTGCTCGCCTCGGTCGCCGGCTGCCAAGCGTCGCCCTCGGTCGATGTTGGTTCTTCCTCGGTGGCGACCGATGACGCGCCGTCGTTCACGGCGGCGACCTCGGACGACATCGTGCCGGGCGAGATCCTCGTCGACGAGCGCGACGACGTGAGCGAGGCGGACGAAGCGGATCTCGCGCGCATCGCGGGCACGTCGCTGAAGCCGGCGAGCTCGATTTCGGAGGCGACCGACAAATACGAAGTCGGTTTCGTCTCCGAGGCCGACGAAGAGCGCGTGCTCGATGCGCTCCGTGCCGACTCGCGCGTCGAGAGCGCCGAGCCGATGGCGATCTACAAGGAAGCGTTCGTGCCGAACGATCCGCTCTACGCGGAGAAGCAGTGGCACTTGAAGCGCGTCGGCGCCGAGCGCGCGTGGGAGTACGCGTGCGGGGAGGGCGTGACCGTCGCCGTCGTCGACACGGGCATCGCTTGTTACGACAAGGCGCCGTTCATGAAGGGCACCGACCTTCAGGGAACGCATTGCACCGCCGGTTGGAACTTCGTCGACAATCGCGCCGAAGCTTGGGACGACCAAGGGCACGGCACGCACGTCGCGGGGACGATCGCGCAGACGACGAACAACGGCAAAGGCACCGCGGGCCTCGCGTATTGCGCGACGCTCATGCCGGTGAAGGTGCTCAGCAAACAAGGCTGGGGCACGACGGCGAACGTCGCCGAGGGCATTCGCTGGGCGGCCGATCACGGCGCGCAAGTGATCAACTTGTCGCTGGGCGGTCCGATCAAGAGCAAGATTTTGGAAGACGCCGTGCAGCACGCGACCGACAAGGGCGCGCTCGTCGTCGCGGCGGCGGGCAACTCGGGCAAGTCGGTCGGGTATCCGGCGGCGTATCCGCAAGTGCTCGCGGTGAGCGCGACCGACAACAAAGACGGCATCGCGTGGTTCAGCTCGCGCGGGCCGCAGGTCGGCATCGCGGCGCCCGGCGTCGGCGTGACGCAGCAAACGATTTGCAACAACGGGCGCGACAAGTGCGAGGTCTTCGGGACGTTCAACGGGACCAGCATGGCCTCGCCGCACGTCGCGGGCGTCGCGGCGCTTCTCGTGGGCCAAGGCGTGACCGATCCCGGTGCGCTTCGCGCGGATCTCGAGTCGACCGCGCGTCCGAAGGCGGAGAAAAATCTCTACGGCGCGGGCATCCTGGATGCGGCCGCCGCGACGACGCGTGTATTTTACATGCATCTCGCCTTGCGTCTCGCGGCGCTCTTGGGCCTCGCGCTCTTGATCGCGCGGCGCATCCGCAAGAAGAACGGGAAATTCCGCTGGACCGCCGGGGCGACGCTCGGCGCGCTCGTGACGTCGGTCGGTCTCCTTCCGATTCTGCCGCTCGTCGGCGGGCTCGCGCGCGCTGGGTCGCTCCGCGGGTGGGTCGAGCTCCTCGCGCGGCCGCTCGGCGAGTGGGACATCGCGCTGCTCGGCGCGGGCATTCACAAGTTCCTGCCGCTCGCGAGCGCGGCGCCGGCGCTCGTCGGTGCGTTGCTTTTCTTCGGCAGCAAGCGGCTTCGTCCGCTCGTCGGCGGCGTCGCCATCGGCTCGGCGGCGCTCCTCGTGCAGCTCGCGTGGAGCGGCGAGACCGCGTTCTTCCTCGGCGGCGCCGCGATGCGAATCTTCGCGGTGGTCAACGCGCTCGTCTGCGCGTGGATCGCGCGGACCGCCCTCGACGCCAAGTGACGGCGGAGAGGGTCAACCTCTCTCTTCCATGGTGAGGACGAGTTTCCCCGTCGTGGCGCGCGCTTCGAGCATCGTGTGAGCTTCGCCCGCACGGGCGAGGGGGAGCGTGGCGCCGCGCAGGATACGGAGGCGGCCCGACACGACGTGGTCGCAGAGCTCGGCGATGGCGGGCTCGCATGCGGCGCGGTCGCGAAGGACTGCCGTGAGGTAGTAGCCGATGACCGAGACGTTCTTCGCCATCAGCGAGACGGGCTCGAGCGTTCCGTGCAAATCGCCGGAGGCTGCGCCGTAGACGACCATGCGACCGAAGGGCGCGAGGCCGGCGAGGTTTCGTTTGTAGTGGTCGGTGCCGCCGAGCATTTCGAGGATGACGTCGACCTTCACGCCTTGGAGCGCGTGATAGTCGACGGCCTCATCGGCGCCGAGCTCCCGCACGAGCGCGCGTTTTTCTTCAGTGCTCGCGGTGCCGATGACGTGCGACGCACCTTGGAGCTTGGCGAGCTGGACGGCGAGCGAGCCGACGCCGCCGGCGGCCGCGTGGACGAGGAGGCGCTCGCCGCGCTTCATGCGTGCGCAGAGCGTGAGCACGTGGAGCGCGGTGAGGCCTTGGACCGGGAGCGCGGCGGCGTCCTCGAACGAAAGCGCGCTCGGGATGCGAAACACGAGCGAGGCCGGCGTGACGAGCGACTCGGCGTAGGCGCCGTCGGTCGCAAACGCGAGCACGCGGTCGCCCGGGCGAAATTCGGTCACGCCTTCGCCGACGGCTTCGACTTCGCCCGCGGCTTCGAGCCCGGGGATCTGCGGGAAAACCGGCTTGGTGAAGTACTCGCCTTTGCGAAAATGTACGTCGGCGAAATTCACGCCCGCCGCGCGCACGGCGAGCCGCACCGCGCCGCGCCGAAGCGGGGGCGCCTCGACGGTTTCGAGCGCGAGCACTTCCGGCCCACCGACACGATGGAAGCGAATGGCATGCATGATGCGCGTGGTATGATCCTTCCAGAGATGTCGCTCAAGATCGATCAGGATCACTCGCGGTTTCGGCAGATCGTCCGCGGGCGCATTCGGCAGAATCTCCGCAAGTACATCTCGCAGGGCGAGCTGATCGGGCGAAAAGGCAAAGACCTCGTCTCGATTCCGATTCCGCAGATCGACATTCCGCATTTTCGCTACGGCGACAAACAGCAGGGCGGCACCGGGCAGGGCGACGGCGACGCGGGCGATCCGGTCGGCGGCGAAGAGGGCGAGGGCGACGGCGGAAAGAAAGCCGGCGAGGGCGCGGGCGAGCACATCGTCGAAGTCGACGTGACGCTCGACGAGCTCGCCGCGATTTTGGGCGAGGAGCTCGAGCTGCCCGACGTCGAGAACAAGGGCAAGAGCAAGCTCATCAACGAGAAAGATCGCTACACCGGTTTGCGGCGCGTCGGGCCCGAGTCACTCCGGCATTTCCGTCGCACGTACCGCGAGGCGCTGAAGCGAACGATCGCGACCGGCACGTACTCGCCCGAGACGCCGGTCATCGTCCCGCACCCCGAGGACAAGCGTTATCGCTCGTGGCGGACGGTCGCCGAGCCGGTCGCCAACGCCGTCATCATTTACATGATGGACGTGTCGGGCTCGATGGGCGACGAACAAAAAGAGATCGTCCGCATCGAGAGCTTCTGGGTCGATACGTGGCTGCAGCGCCAATACAAGGGGCTCGAGAGCCGCTACATCATTCACGACGCCGTCGCGCGCGAGGTCGATCGCGACACGTTCTTCCACACGCGCGAGAGCGGCGGCACGATGATTTCGAGCGCGTACAAGCTCTGCGCGCAGCTCGTCGACGATCATTATCCGCCCGAAGAGTGGAACATTTATCCGTTCCATTTCTCCGACGGCGACAACTGGTCGATGGACGACACGCTCCAGTGCGTCGAGATCCTCAAGACGAAGCTCCTTCCGCGCGTGAACATGTTCGCCTACGGACAGGTCGAGAGCCCGTACGGTTCGGGGCAGTTCATCAAGGACCTGCGCGATCACTTCGGCAAGGACGAGCGCGTCGTGCTCAGCGAGATCCGCGACAAGGACGCGATCGTCGGGAGCATCAAGGAGTTTCTCGGGAAGGGGAAATGACCGCGAGCATGTCGGCCGCGGCGCCGCGCATGAACGCGGCGATGAGCGCGAGCTCTGCGACGCTGTAGCGCGCCATTCGTTTTTTCATGCGCCGCTCGAGCGGCTCGAAGAGCGGCGCCACGCGCGCGTGCATCGTGGGCGTGAGCTCCACGATCACTTTGCGGCGGTCTTCGCGAGCACGCGTGCGGCGAACGAGACGTTTCTTCTCGAGACGGTCGACGAGCGCGGTGACCGACGCGGTCGCGAGGCCCGTCGCCGTCGCGATGTCGCCGGCGGTGAGCGGCCCTCGGCGCTGGAGGACGTCGAGCGCTTTCACGTCCGTCGCGCTGAGGCCGAAGCGCTCGGCGACCAGGCCGTGGAGGACGACCGCGGCCGTCGAATATTCGCGGCTGGCGGCGAGGAGCGCGGCTGTCCGGCTGAGCATTGCGTCCGAAGATATCTCGATGTATCGAGATATTCGATGGCTACCGTACAAATTCGTTACATCGTTCACGACGTCGACGCGGCGATCGCCTTTTACTGTCAGCGCCTCGGGTTTCGCGAGGTCATGCACCCGGCGCCGGCGTTCGCGATGCTCTCGCGCGGAGATTTGCGGCTCGTCTTGAGCGCGCCGAACCCGTCGGCCGGCGGCGGTCAGCCGATGCCCGACGGCACCGAGCAGACGCCCGGCGGGTGGAACCGGTTCGCGGTCGAGGTCGAGGACATCGAGGCGACCGCCGCCGAGCTCCGAACGCACGGCGCGCGGTTTCGCAACGAGATCGTGACCGGCGTCGGCGGAAAGCAGCTCATCGTCGAGGACCCGTCGGGGAATCCCGTCGAGCTCTTTCAACCGATCCGGCCCGAAGCGCGGCTCGAAAATAAAAGTTGAGCGCGCAGGCGGAACCCCGCCGCGCGCTCGAGTGAATCACTTGGCCGCGCTGGCGGCGAGGGCGATGGGCTTGCTGACGACGATGTCGACGCGGCGCTCGAGGCCGTGGAAATCGTAGTCGGCGGCGTCTCGCGGCACGTGGCGCGGCGCGTAACCGACCGACGTGATGCTCGCGCGCGAGAGGCCGCACGAAGCGAGCACGGCGGCGACGGCGTCGGCGCGCTTTTGCGCGACCGCGCGATCGTGGAAGTCGCCCCAACGTCCGCTGTCGGCGTGGCTCTCGATGCGAATTTCGGCGTCGGGGAGCGCGCGCAAGATCGCCTGCGCGACTTTTTCGAGCTTGGCTTTCGCCGAGTCTTCGAGCGTCGTGCCTTCGCCGTCGAAGGCCGAGGGGGCCGAGATCTTCACGACGAAACCTTCGCCGCGATCTTGGACGGGGACGACGTGACGGAGCGCGTCGATCGCCGACGTCGCGTTTTGATCGGCGTCGGTGCGTACTTGGTTTTCGCGCGTGAGCGCGCCCGCGGTGTAGACGAGCGCTTCGCTCGTGTCGCGCGGGAGGCGCGCGCCTTCGCGCAAGCGATCGCGATCGATTCGCGCGATCTCGCCGTTCGCGCGCCGGACGGCTTCTTTCTGGACAGCGATGCGCGCCTCGACCTCGGCGGTCTCGGACTTGCGCGTCGCGACGTACGCGAGCGTTCGCGCGTGCGGCGTGTCGCCGTGCTTTTGGTAGCTTCGTTCGGCGCGGTCGAGCGCGGTTCGCGCGGCGAGAACGGCCTCGGGCGCGATGGTCGCGTTGGGGCTCGCCTTCGCATAGGCGACGCGCGCGTCGACGAGCTCGGGCGGCGGTAGCGATGCGGAGCATGCCGCGAGAAGCGCGGCGCCGCTCATGACGAGAAGCTTTTTCATTGGGAGCCACCTTCTTCTTCGCGCGCCGAGTCGAGCGCGGCGCGCGCTTGGTTCGCGCGCTCTCGCGCGACGGTTTCTCTCGCGAGCTCGAGCGCGACCTCGGCGTCGGCGTTGGCGCGGGCGAGCTGGCGAATCGCTTCGTCGTTCTTGCCTTGGCGGACCAGCGCGTTCGCCGCGTCGATCTCCTCGCGGGCACGCTTGAGCCGTCGTGCGGCGTTTTCGTCGCTCTCCGCGCCGAGGCGCGTGGCCGCGGTCGCCATGTCGACGGCGCTCGCGAAGCTCTCCGCGCGCGGCGGCGGCGTGGCGGCGGCGCACGCGGTGGCGGTCACGAAAACGGCGGTGACTCCGAGCGCGAGCTTCATGCGCAAGGGAAGAGCAAACGCGATGCCGCGGCGAACCATGCGACGCCGCGCGATTTCCGGCCGCCCGCGTCACGAAGATGCCGATCCGCTACGTGCTAGACTGGACCGCCATGAGCGAGTTCGCGCTGAAGACGTCGCTGCCCGCCTATCTGCGGAGCTGGCAGGACAAGATCGAAGGCTTCGCGAAGGGATTCGGGCTCGATTTCTTCCCCACGGTCTTCGAGATCCTCACGTACGACCAGATGAACGAAATCGCCGCATACGGCGGCTTTCCGAATCGCTACCCGCATTGGCGTTACGGGATGGAGTACGAACGGCTGAGCAAGAGCTACGAGTACGGCCTCTCGAAAATTTACGAGATGGTCATCAACAACAACCCCTCGTACGCGTACCTCCTCGAGGGAAACTCGCTCACCGATCAGAAGCTCGTGATGGCGCACGTCTACGCGCACGTCGACTTCTTCAAGAACAACTACTGCTTTCGCTCGACCGATCTCGACACCGGCGGCAAGACGACCGATCCCGCGGTGCGGCCGATGGGCTACTCGCCGAACCGCCGGTGGATCGACAAGATGGCCAACCACGGCTCGCGCGTCCGGCGCATCGTCGCGCGCTACGGCATCAATCGCGTCGAAGAGTTCGTCGACTTTTGTTTGTCGCTCGAAAATCTGATCGACCCGCACGCGGCGTTTTCCGGCCAAATCAAGCCGAAGCCCGAAGAGCAGGAAGAGACCGCGACCGAGGTGCCGCGGCTCCGCGCCAAAAAAGATTACATGGAGAGCTTCATCAACCCCGAGGAGTACCTCGAGGAGCAGCGCGCGAAGATCGAAGCCGAAAAAGAGAAGGCGAAGAAATTCCCGGAGCGCTCGGAGCGCGACGTCCTGCACTTTTTGATCGAGCACGCGCCGCTCGAACGCTGGGAGCGCGACATCCTCGAGATCGTCCGCGAGGAGGCGCTCTACTTCACGCCGCAGATGCAGACGAAGATCATGAACGAGGGCTGGGCGAGCTTCTGGCACTCGAAGATGATGACCGAGCGGATCCTCGACGCGTCCGAGATCATCGATTACGCCGACAACGCGGCCGGCGTGCTCGCGACGGCGAAGGGACAGCTCAATCCGTACAAGCTCGGCATCGAGCTCTTCCGGCACATCGAAGAGCGGTGGGACAAAGGGCAGTTCGGAAAAGAGTGGGAAGACTGCGACGACCTCGCCGCCAAGAAGAATTGGAATTTGAGGCTCGGGCTCGGGCGCAAAAAAATCTTCGAGGTGCGCGCGCTCTACAACGACGTGACGTTCATCGACGAGTTTTTGACGCCGGATTTCGCGCGCGATCAAAAGCTCTTTTCGTTTTCGTGGTCGAACCGCAACGAGCGTTACGAAATCGAGACGCGCGAGTTCAAGCAAGTGAAAGAGAAGCTCCTCTTCCAGCTGACCAACGCGGGCAACCCGTTCATCTACGTCGAGGACGCCAACTACGAAAACCGCGGCGAGCTCCTCTTGCGGCACGATCACCAAGGGCTCGACTTGCGCGTCGACTACGCGAAAGAAGTCATGCGCGCGCTCTTCCGCGTGTGGAAGCGGCCGGTGCTGACGCAGACGATCGCCGACGGCAAGACTGTGCTGCTCCGCTACGACGGGCGCGAGCACACGAGCAAGACTTTGCGCAAAGAATGACCGCGGACAAAGACCCCGCGCACTGGCTTCGGCGGCTCGACGAGGGCGAGTGGATTCGCGCGGCGCTCGGCGAGCTTCACCGCGCGGAGCAGGCGTACGCGCGCGGCGACGCGCGCGGCGGGCTCGCGGGGGCCAAGCGCGCGGCGGGGATGGCGCTCAATGGGGCGCTGCGGGTTCGGCCGAATCCCGCGTGGGGGCGCACGTACGTCGAGCACCTCGAGGCGCTCGGCAAGGACGCGTCCGCGCCCGAAGCGGTGCGGGCTGCGTGCGAGCTCATCTTGGGGACTCGCGCGCCGAGCCATGATTTGCTGTCGCTGCGCAGCAAAGCGGGGGACGCGAAGGTCCTCGACGCGGCGCGCGACGTGATGGCGCACGCTTATGCGCTCGTGGCGCGAGGAAAGACGGCTTGAAATGCGTGTAATATACATGTTGTTGGGCGGCGTCATCGCGTGCGGCGGGGCGCAGAGCGAAAAGCCTCCGGCGCCCGCGCCAGCGACGACCGTGACCGTCTCGCCGCCGCCCGATGCTGGAGCGGTCGCGACGACGAGCGACGCCGCTGCGCCGGTCGCCGAGGAGCCGCTTCCGCCGGCCAAGCCGACGACGATTCGTCTCGCTTCGCCCGTCGGCGACGCGGTCGATCAAGAGCTCGATCGCGGCGACGCGTCGTTCGAGAAGGGGGACCTGCCGGGCGCGCGCGCGCATTACGAAGCGGCGAAGAAGCTCGGACCGAAGCGCGCGGGGCCGGCCGTGGGGCTCGCGCGGGTGCGCATCGAGAAGAGCGGGGTCGCGCTCGATTACGGCGCAGCGCAGGGCAACGCCGAGGTGAAGACGGCGGTGCGCGAGCTCAAGGCGGCCGCGACGATGGAAAAGGATTACGGGCCGGCGTTCGCCGAGCTCGGGCGGGCCGAGCTCATGATCGGCGACGGGCCGGCGGCGCTCTCTGCGCTCAAGCGCGGGGCGGAGCTTCTTCCGAACGATGCGGAGGCGCAGTCGGCGTACGGCGTCGCGCTCCTCGCGACGGGACAAAAGAACGACGCGCTCGCGGCATTGCAGCACGCGAGCTCGCTCGACCCGGGGAGCGCGGCGCGTCACGGAAATTTGGGCACGGTGCTCTTGCTCGTCGGGCGCGTCGACGACGCCGTCAAAGAGTTCGAGCTCCAGGCGCGACTCGCGCCCGACGACGCGCGCGCGCACTCGGACCTCGGGACGGCGCTGCTCGCGAAAAACGATTTGTCGCGCGCCGTGAGCGAGCTCGAACGCGCCGTCGCGCTCGACGCGACGCGCGCCTCGTACCAGACGAACCTCGGCTACGCGTACCAGCTCCTCGGGCGCCGGGCCGACGCGATCGCGAAGTATCGCGCGGCGCTCCGAATCGACGACAAATTCGCGAGCGCGTGGATCAACTTGGCGACCGCGCTCGCGCAAGACCCGAAAACGCGCGCCGAAGCACGCGCGGCGCTCATGACCGCGAAAAAAATCGACCCCGCCGACCCGCGCGTGAAAGCGAATCTCGACGAGCTCGACGCCCTGGAAAAGAAGAGCCCTTGACCGATTGGCTCAGCTTCCCGTAGTGTCCGCGCCGGCTTTGCGGGGCAGTCGGACGCCGGGCCCGTACTCGAAAGAGGACGAGTGGAAGTTGGCCCCGCGGCTTGCCGCGGAGCGCATGTGGAAGTGGAGGCATTCCGATGGCAGTGGGCAAGGTCAAGTGGTTCAACGACGAGAAGGGCTGGGGCTTCATCAAGCAAGACACCGGTCCTGACGTCTTCGTGCACTATTCGCAAATCAATGGCGAGGGCCGTCGGCGGCTCTTCGAAGACGAGATGGTCGAGTTCGAAATCAAGGAGAGCCCGAAGGGCCTCCAGGCGATCAACGTGACGCGCATGCAGGGTGGCGGAAATCAGATGGATCAGACCGCCTGATCCCGTGACGCGTTTCTCGAAGGAGCCCGCTGGTTGCAAGACCCGCGGGCTCTTCGTTTTTGTGGCTCCGTCACCAATGCGCGCCGGTGGCGATCGGCACGTCGGCGCGGCGGAACTTTTCTTTGGACGGGTCGAGGACGTGGGCCTCGATCGACCTGAGCGCGCCGTCGTCTCCGAAGTCGTAGACGTTGAAGCCGCTCATGCGCGCGGCGTGCTCGTGGTGGAGCGAGGCGCTCGTCGCGCCGACGACGAGGAGCTCGCCCGTGTCGGTCGCGAGCGTGCTCTGCACGCGCTTGTGCAAATGACCGTGCAGCACGAGCCCGCGCGGAACGGCGCGCAGGCGCTCGCGTAGCTCGGCCGCGTCGCGGAGGCCCTTGGTCAGCATGTCGACGCGCGACCGCGGGCCGATGGGCGGATGATGAAGGAGAATGACCGGCGTGCGTTTTCGGACCTCGGCGTGGCCGAGCGCGCGCGAAAGCGCATCGAGCTGGCTCTGGCCGAGCTCGCCCGATGCGATGAAGGCCGGCTTCGGCACGGCGCTCGAGAGACCGATGATCGCGACCGGGCCGCGGAGCTTCACGTACGGAAAGTGCCCCGCACCGATGTCGACGCCGACGTCGAGATCCGAACGCGTGTAATCTGCAAAGAATTGCGTGAAGCGTCGATTGCGGAGCGCGCCGCGCGTGTAGAGATCGTGGTTGCCCGGGACGAGGCTCACGTCGCGCGGGCCGAGGTGGAGCTCGCCCTCGAGGATCGTGCGCGCGGCGACGAACTCGGGCTCGAGCGCGAGGTTGGTGACGTCGCCGGTGATGACGACGTGGTCGACGCGCGTGCGCGCGATTTCGCGCGCGACCGAGCGAACATAGGCCGTGCGATGAAAATCCTTTTTTCGGAGGCGCGACGGAACGCGCTCGGCCGCGGCGCGCCACGCTCCGGTCAGCTCGTCGAGCGGCGCGCGCCGCAGCGCGAGGTTGGCGACGCCGGTGAGACGCTTGTTCAAGTAGCGGGCGACGCCGACGCCGTCGAGCGCGAGCACATGCAGGTCGGAAAAATGGGCGATTCGCATTTTTTCTAATCCGTCGCGGCGCAGCGGAAGCCGACGTCGGCCATGCGGCGCGTCGCGAGCGCGAGGGTACGCGAGGTCGCGCGCATCGCGTCGGCGCCCCGCATGTACGAGCCGCCGCGCACGATGCGTCGCGCGCCGCCGGCCGCCCGCGGGTTGACTTGCGGTGCTGGGCCGTACGCGAGCGGAACGGTCTCGCTCGGATCGGGGTCGACCTCGTCGGCGACCCACTCGGCCGCGTTGCCCGCCATGTCCAGCAAGCCGAGCGGGGTCATGCCGTCGCGAATCGAGCCGACCGGCGCGAGGCCCGCGAAGCCGTCGGTCGCGTCGGTGGGATCGAGCGCGATCGATCCGTGGTTCGCGAGGTGCGGGTTGTAGAGATTGCCCCACGGAAAAATGCGGCCGCCCGCGCCGCGTGCGGCGTATTCCCACTCGGCCTCGGTCGGCAAGCGTCCGCCGGCGAACTTGCAGTAATCGCGCGCGTCGTCCCACGTGACGAGCACGACGGGAAAATCCGCGTTCGCAAAACGCGTGTCGCCCGACGCGAAGCCCGGCGCGCCGCACGCGCCGGTCGAGACGCATCGCATGTAATCGCCGACGCGCACCTCCGTGCGGTCGATCGAAAACGAAGAGAGCGTGACCCGGTGCGCGACGCCTTCGGCCTCGAACCGGAGCGGACGGCAATGGAGCCACTGTTTTTGCAGCTGGCCGGCCGCGTCGTAGACCGGCTGCCCGTGCTGATCGAAGACCGGAACCAACACGCGGCCGAGCGGCTCCTTCTTGCAGAGCTCGAGGCCAGCGGCCATTTCGATCGGCGTCGCGCCCATCGTGAAGCTGCCGCCGCCGATGTGGACGCGACCCTCGGGCGCGCGACGGAGCATCGCGATCTCGCCATTTCGCGCATCGAATTGGGCGCGCGCGTCCAGCCCGCTCGCGTAACGCTCGGGCGCACCGGCGCCGGCGGTCGAGGCGACCAAGCTCAAACCGAGAACGGCAGCTGACCTGCGCACGCGTGAAACTTAGATCATCCCGTCAGCAAGCGCATGGGGCGCGCGAGGAGGCCGCGGAGCTCGGCCAAAAATGCGGCGCCGACCGCGCCGTCGACGACGCGGTGATCGCACGAGAGCGTCATCGCGAGCCGCTTGCCCGCTTCGACGGCTCCGTCGTGAACGATCGGCTCGTCGCGGACTCGACCGATGGCGAGGATCGCGCCTTCGGGCGGGTTGATGACCGCAGCGAACTCGTCGATGCCGAACATGCCGAGATTCGAGATCGAAAACGTTCCGTTTTGCATCTCCTCGGGCTTGAGCTTTTTCGCGCGCGCGCGCGCGGCGAGATCGCGGACCTCGCGGCCGATGGCGGCGATTGTTTTTTGATCCGCGTTGCGCACGACCGGCGTGACGAGCCCTTCGGGAACGGCGACGGCCACCGAAATGTCCACGCGTCGATGAACGAGGATCGCCTCGGGCGTGTAGCTCGCGTTGCACTCGGGCACGCGGAGGAGCGCGAGCGCGCACGCTTTGATCAAGAAATCATTCACGCTGAGCTTCGGGGCGTCTTCGCGGCCCTCCTCGGCGAGCTCGGCGTTGATTCGCTCGCGCAAGAGGAGGAGCGGCGCCGCGTCGACGTCGATGTTCAGATAAAAATGCGGGACGGTCTGCTTGGCCTCGGTGAGGCGGCGCGCGATCGTCTTTCGCATCATCGAGAGCGGTCGCACCTCGGGCTCGGCGAGATAAATACCCGGGGCCTGCAGCGCGGCCGTGTCGGCGCGGATCATCTGGCTGCGCGCGGTCGTTTCTTCCGGCGCCGCTTTGCCCATGCGATCGAGATCGCCGGCGACGACGCGGCCGCCGGGACCGCTGCCGTGCGCGCCGCGCAAGTCGACGCCGCGCTCTCGCGCGACGCGCCGCACGTACGGTGACGCGAGCACGCGCCCGTCGCCGTTGGCCGCCGGAATGCGCTCGGGAACGTGCTCGGTGCGATCGAGGATGCTGCCCTTCGGCGTCGGCGGAACGCGCTGCGCGACCGGCGCTTCGGTATCCGGCGCCATCGACGGAGACGCATTCGGAGCCGGAGACGGATTCGGAGACGGATTCGGAGACGGAGCCGGAGCGACGTTGCCGCTCAGCTGCTCGAGCGCGCGCGTGTCTTCGCCCGGGTTTCCCAAAATCGCGACCGGCTGACCGAGCTTCACGTTCGCGCCCGCCGGAACGAGCAGCTTCAAGAGCGTCCCTTTGTCGAACGCGCGAAACTCCATCGTCGCTTTGTCGGTCTCGACCTCGGCGAGCAAATCGTCGACGGCGACCGGGTCGCCTTCTTTCTTGTGCCACGCGGTGAGCACGCCCTCTTCCATCGTGGGCGAGAGCTTCGGCATCTCGAGGACCTTGGCCACGCTTACCTCCTCAGTGCTCGGTGGACGGCTGCCATCACGCGTTCGGGTTGCGGCATGACGAGCTGCTCGAGCTTGGCGTTGTACGGCATCGGCACGTCGAGGCTCGCGACGCGGAGCACCGCGGCGTCGAGATCGTCGAAGGCGAGCCGCTGCACGCGATCCGAAATCTCGGCGCCGACGCCTCCGTAGGGCCAGCCTTCGTGAACGACCACGCAGCGGTGTGTTTTTTGAACCGACGCGAGGATCGTGTCTTCGTCGAGCGGCCGAAGGCTCCGCAAGTCGACGACCTCGACGCTCACGTTTTCTTTCGCGAGGCGCTCGGCCGCGTCCATCGCGACGTGCGTCATGCGCGAGTACGCGACCACCGTGCAATCGGTGCCTTCGCGAACGATGCGCGCGACGCCGAGCGGGATCGCGTCGAGGTCGTCGGGCACGTCGCCTTTGATCGAGTAGAGCGTCTCGGACTCCATGACGAGCACGGGGTTGTCGTCGCGGATTGCCGCTTTCATGAGCCCCTTGGCGTCGGCCGGAAATGCGGGCGCCACGACTTTCAGGCCGGGGACGGTCGCGTAGAAATGTTCCATCGCGTGCGAGTGCTGGCTGCCGACTTGGCGCGCGCTCGCGTTCGGCCCGCGAAACACGATGGGGCAGGTGAGCTGCCCGCCGGACATCTGCCGCACCTTCGCCGCGTTGTTCAAAATCTGATCGAACGCGACCGCCGAAAAATTCCAAGTCATGAACTCGACGATCGGCCGGAGCCCCGCGATCGCGGCGCCCACGCCGAGCCCGGCGAAGCCGCCTTCGGCGATCGGCGTGTCGATGACGCGCTTGGGCCCGAATTTTTCGAGCATCCCCTCGGAGACTTTGTAGGCGCCGTTGTAGTAGCCGACCTCTTCGCCCATGAGAAAGACGCTCTCGTCCTTCTCCATTTCTTCGATCATCGCTTCGCGGAGCGCTTCTCTGTATCGGAGAGTCTTCATGGTCAGTACGCGAACGGTCCTTCGTAGGTCGTCTGCTCGAGGATCGACGGCTCGGGGTCCGGGCTCTCGTCGGCGAATTTGATCGCGTCCTCGACCTCGCGCTCGACGTCGGCCTCGAGCTTCTCGAGATCGCCTTTCGCGATTTGCGCTTCGAGCTTTTGGCGGCCGAGGACGAGCGGGTCCTTCTTTTTGTGCTCCTCGAGCTCTTGCGCCGTTCGGTATTTTCCCGGGTCGCTCATCGAGTGGCCGCGGAAGCGGTAGGTGCGCACCTCGACGAGCGACGGGAGCGACTCTTTGCGCGCGCGCTCGATCGCTTGACCGAGGCGCTGCTCGACCTCGAGCACGTCGGTCGCGAAAAATCTGTCGTGCGCGATGCCGTAGCCGGTCGCTTTGAGCGAAATGTCCTCGACCGAGACGGTGCGCGAGAGCGGCGTCCCCATCGAGTACTCGTTGTTCTCGCAGATGAAGACGATCGGCAGCTTCCAGAGCGACGCGAGCGACACGCCTTCGTGAAAGCCTTGGATGCTGACCGCGCCGTCGCCGAAGAAGCAGAGCGTGACGCGCCCGTCGCCGCGATATTTCGACGCGAACGCGACGCCCGCCGCGAGCGGAATGTGCCCGCCGACGATCGCGTGGCCGCCGAGCATGCCGTTGGCTTTGTCGAAGAGGTGCATCGAGCCGCCGAGGCCGTGGCTGCAGCCGGTCGCTTTTCCGTAGAGCTCGGCCATCAGCGCGCGGGCGGTCATGCCCTTGGCGATCGCGATGCCGTGATCGCGGTACGTCGTGACGACGTAGTCGTCTTTTTTGAGCGCCGCGCACGCGCCGACCGCGACCGCCTCTTGCCCGATGTAGAGGTGGAGGAAGCCGCCGATTTTCCCCATGGCGTAGGCGCGCGCCGCCTCTTCTTCGAGGCGACGGATCAAAAACATCTGCCGATAAAGCTGCGCGAGGTGCGAAGACGCCGCTGCGTCAGTCATGGGGCCGCGCAGCCTACCACTACTTTTTCTTCATGTCGGCCGTGCATGTCCCGGCGCCGCAGCTCGCCGAGCCGGTCGAGCCTCCGCTGCCGCCGCCGCCGCGGGCTTTCTCGTGCTTCATGGCCGGGTGTGGCACTTCGGTCGCGCTCGCCGTCGCGCTCGGGAGTGCCTGACCTTGTTTTTCTTCGTCGACCACCGCTGGCGCTGCCCCAGGAGGAGGTGGCGGCGTCGCGGCGCTCGCGCTCGCGGTCGGCGCTTGGTCGGACTTCACCGACGCCGGGGGCTCGGCGGGCTTGGAGCACGCGGCGACGGAGAGCGCGGCGAGCGCGAAGGCGAGGTTCTCGAACGAAAGATTCGGGCGCGGCATGCCCACCAGCTTATCAGTCTTCAGAGCGGATGCTCCGAAGTGCACGCGCCGATGGGGCCCGCGTCGCCGCTGACGCCGCTCTCCCAGCCGGCGTCGGTGCATTGGTACCAAACGCCGTCCGATTTCGATTGAACGCACGTGCCCTCGGGCTCGTCGTCGCCGAGCGTCGCCGAGTGGCACGTCACGGCGCTCGCGCTCGCGCCGCATGGGCCGAGCGGCGTCGACGCGTCGACTTCGGTCACGTGGATCGCGTAGCGATCGCTCCATCCCGCGCTCTTCACGCCGAAGAGCGCTTCGGACACGAGCGGCGACGCGTCGATGATCGGCTCGCCCGCCGCGCTCTCGACGCATTCGTCCGGCCCGTAGTCGTCGGTTTCGGCGACGACGCATTTTCCGTTCGCTTCGATTTGGATGCGCGAGCCGCACCCGAATCGCTGGCGGCTCGCGGCGTAGTACCAAGAGCCGCCTTTCGTGTACTCGCCGCACGACATGATCCCGTCGTCGTCCGCAGTGAACCCGAACGAAGTCAGGTAATAGTCGCCGCTCGAAGGCTTGCTGCTCGACGCGACGCCGTGACACCCCTTGAGCTCCGAGCTCGCCGACGAGCTGCTCAACCCCGAATCGGGCGCGCTCGAGCACGCGACCACGACGAACGACGCGGCGAAGACGACGAACGTTTTCATGCGATCACCCAGAAATGGTGGATCGCCGGTTCATCGGGTGACGCGACGCGCTCGCGTGAATCCCCGAGAAATCGACGACGGGCGGACAGCCCGCCGCACGGCAAGCAGCCTCCGTGCCGACTTACGGCGAGACGCCGTGGCAGCCGTCCGGGTCGCCGTCGTCGCACGCTTTCTTGTAGAGCGACTTCGCTTGCGCCGAATCGAGCGTGACGCCGTCGCCGGTTTCGTAGAGGTGCGCGAGCTTCGTGCAGCCTGCCGGCTTTTTTCCGTTGCACGCGCGCGTGTAATACGTCGACGCGGTGAACGCGTCGCGCGCATACGTCGAGTTGCCGCGGCCCGCTTCGTAGAGCATGCCCGCGCTGAGACACGCCGAAGCCGAGCTCTTGTTGCAGCCGTCGATGTACTGCGAGAGCGCGAGGCTGTCGCTCTTCGGGACGCCTTCGCCTTTCTCGTACTGGACGCCCAAGTTGTAGCAGCCGCTGCCGTCGCCGCCCGCGCAGCCCTTCGTGTACAGGCCGATCGCCTTCGCGAGATCTTTCGGCACGCCGAGCCCGCGCCAATACATGTAACCGAGATTGCTGCACGAATAAGCGTCGTTGCCGTCGCAGCCTTTTTTGAAAGACTGAACCGCCTTCGCGTTGCTCTGCGTGTGCCCGCCTTGCGCGTAGAGATAATGCAGGCCGAGGTTGTTGCAGCCGCGCGGCGAGCCGCCGTCGCACGCCTTTTGATAGAGGCCGTCGGCGCGCGCTTTGTCTTGCGTGAAGCCTTTGCCGTCGTCGTAGAGCGCGCCGAGGTTCGAGCAGCCTTCGAACGTCTTTCCGTCGCACGCGAGCTGGTAATATTTCGCGGCGGTCGCGTAGTCCTGGCTCGTGCCGCGCGCGAGCTCGTAGTCGATGCCGAGCTCGTTGCAGTCGCGCGACGCGCCGTGTCCTTCGCTGCAACCCGCGGTGTGTCCGAGGAACGCGGCGGCCTTCGCCGGATCGGTTCGCGTGGTCGTGCCGGCGTCGTATCCGTAGGTCGTCGCGGTCGGCGCCGTGTACCCGTACGTCGGCGTCGTGTACGTCGAGTACGTCGAACGATGTCGGCGCCGAAAGAGCTTTCGACACCC
Organism: Polyangiaceae bacterium; assembly: GCA_036488725.1. GTDB lineage: Bacteria > Myxococcota_A > Polyangia > Polyangiales > Polyangiaceae > DASXHD01. Next base: position 35,985 of record DASXHD010000131.1, read on the forward strand.
GATGCTCGATGCAGCGATCGTGACGGCGACCGTGAAGAGGACGAGCTCGCGACGCATGACGCCGGAGCCTAGACCTCAATCGGCTTCGGCGTCGGTGATTTCGGCGGGGTGCGGATGATGCCGCGGGTGATGATGCGACGGCGTCGGGACCGCGGCGGAGAACGCGCTCGCGGCCGATTTCAGCGACGCGCCGTCGTGATTTTGCGGGGACCTGCCGTAGAAAAAGAGGCCCGCGATGAGCGCGAGCGCGGCGGCGATCGCGATGTTCTGCCAGCGGCGCGTCGCGCGCGGGACGATGCTTGCAGAATGCATTGAAATCGTCGGAAAGCCGCTCGACACGCGCACGTCGATCGCCGAGCCGAGCGCGTCGCCGAACGCGCGGCAGCTCGGGTAGCGGAGCGTCGGCTCCTTTTGGAGCGCGCGGCGGAGCACGCCCTCGGCGCGCGTGAGCATGAGCCGCTCGCGGTAGTCGAAGTCGCTTCCGCCGCCGCGCGCATCGGTGAGGAGCGGCGGCTCGTCGTTCGCGATGCGCGACGCGATCGCGAGGATGTCGTCGCCGTCGAACGCGCGTTTGCCGCTGAGCGCCTCGTAGAGCGTCGCAGCGAGCGAAAATTGATCCGACGCGGCCGAAAACGTTCCGCTCGCGGTCAGCGTCTCGGGCGCCGCGTAGCCGATCGTGCCGAGCTTCATCCCTTGCGTCGTGAGGTTCGAATCCGGAATGCGCGCCAGGCCGAAATCGGTGAGCACGGCTCCGGTCGCCGAGCAGATGACGTTCTCCGGTTTGACGTCGCGGTGAATGACGCCCGCTTCGTGCGCGGTCGTGAGCGCGGCGCCGAGCTCCATCGCGATGCGCGCGACCTCGAGCGGCGGGACCGGTTCGGTCGCGATGCGCTCGCGGAGCGTCGGGCCTTGGACGTACTCGAACACGAGAAAGAGCCCGACCTCGTCGCTCTCGCCCATGTCGTGCAGCGTGACGAGGTTCGGGTGGCGCACGGTCGCCGCGGCGCGCGCTTCGTTTCGCATGCGCGAGACGAGCTGCTCTTTCACGTCGGGCGGGAGCGCGAGATCGTCGCGGAGCACTTTGATGGCGACCTCGCGCCCGAGCACCGGATCTTTCGCGAGGAAGACGCGGCCCATCCCGCCTTCGCCGACGAGGCGAATCACGTCGTAGCGGCCGATGGTCTTCGGAGTTTCACTCATGCGGGTTGAAGCACGCGACGCGGTGGCCGGCTTCTTTCGTGTCTTCGAGCAGCGGCGTGTCCTTGTCGCACTTTCCGGCGATCATGCGCGGGCATCGCGGGTGAAACGAGCAGCCCGCGGGCGGATCGATGGGCGAGGGGAGATCGCCTTCGAGCAAAACGCGAAGACGTTTTTTCGTGGGGTCGGGGACCGGCGCGGCCGCGAGGAGCGCGCGCGTATAAGGATGGCGCGGATGTTCGTAGAGCATCGCCGCGGGCGCCTGCTCGACGATGCGCCCGACGTACATGACCGCGACGCGGTGGCTCACGTGCTCGACGACTTTCAAATCGTGCGAGATGAACAAATACGAGAGCCCCATCGACTCTTGGAGCTCGAGGAGCAAGTTCACGATCTGCGCTTGAATCGAAACGTCGAGCGCGCTGATCGGCTCGTCGCAGACGATGAAGTCGGGCTTCACCGCGAGGGCGCGCGCGATGCCGATGCGCTGGCGCTGGCCGCCGGAAAACTCGTGCGGATAGCGATCGATGTGCTCGGGGCGGAGGCCGACTTTTTTCAAAAGCTCGGCGACCATCTCTTCTTCTTCGCGAGCGTTGCGCGCGAGGTCGAACACGCGGATGCCCTCGGCGACGATCTCGCGCACGGTCATGCGCGGGTTGAGGCTCGAGTACGGGTCTTGGAAAATGATCTGCATGCGCCGGCGCACGGGCCGCATGTCGGCGTTGCGGAGCGGGAGCAAATCTTTTCCGTCGAAGACGACGCGGCCGAAGGTCGGCTCGATCAAACGCAAGATGCAGCGGCCGAGCGTGCTCTTGCCGCAGCCGCTCTCGCCGACGAGGCCGAGCGTTTCGCCGCGCCGCACGCGCAGGCTCACGTCCTCGACGGCGCGGAGATATTTGGTGCGACTTCCGAAGAGGCCGCGTTCGACGGCGAAATATTTCGTCAGCTTGTCGGTCGCGACGAGCGTGCGCGGCCGGTTCGGGACGAGGCTCGGCTCGGACGCGCGAATCTCCGGGAGGACCCCGCTCGACGGGATCGGCTCGTCGGTCTTCACGACTTTTTCTCCTCGGCGCGAATGCACCGCACGAGATGTCCGGGCTCGATCTCGCGGAGCGCGGGCTCGGCTTTGCGGCAATCTTCGATCACCATCGGGCAGCGGTCGGCGAAGCGGCAGCCGGGCGGGAGATCGCGCAAGTCGGGGACGACGCCTTCGATCGTGGGGAGGCGCTTGCGCTCTTCGCCGCGCTTGGGCACCGGAATGCTGCCGAGGAGACCGCGCGTGTACGGATGCAGCGGTCGCTCGAAAATTTCTTTCACCGTCGCGCGCTCGACGACACGGCCCGCGTACATCACGACGACGTCTTTCGCGTACTCGGCGATGACGCCGAGATCGTGCGTGATCAAGATCACGGCCATGCCGAGCTGCGCTTGGAGCTTTTTGAGAAGCTCGAGGATCTGCGCTTGGATGGTCACGTCGAGCGCGGTCGTCGGCTCGTCGGCGATCAGCAATTTCGGCCGGCACGCGAGCGCCATCGCGATCATCACGCGCTGGCGCATGCCGCCGGAGAGTTGGTGCGGATAAGCGTCGATGTTCGACTCCGGCGACGGAATGCCGACGAGCTTGAGCATCTCGATCGCGTGTGCGCGCGCTTCGCTCCGCGATTTTTTCTGGTGCATGCGGATGGCTTCGACGATCTGCGCGCCCACCGTGTAGACGGGGTTGAGGCTCGTCATCGGCTCTTGGAAAATCATCGAGACGGCGTTGCCGCGGAGGCTCTGCATCTCGCGCTCGGGGATCGCGAGTAGATTTTTTCCCTCGAGCTCGATCGCGCCGCGCTCGACCCAGCCGGCGGGCTCGGGCAAGAGACGCATGATCGACAGCGCGGTCACGCTCTTGCCGCAGCCGCTCTCGCCGACGATGCCGAGGGTCGCGCCCGCGTCGAGCTCGAACGACGCTTCGTCGACCGCGCGCAGCACGCCTTCGTCGGTGCGAAAGCTCGTCACGAGATCCGTCACGCGAAGCAGCATCGAAGACTTCGTAGCGGAGCGGAGAAGTCTGAGCAACCGGGGTGCTCGAGGGGCAGAGCCCCTCGAACCCGACAGACTTCGTAACACGAATCGGATAACGTGCGGCACGCATGAGGAAGGCGGCTCTCGCGGCGGTTTTCTCGCTCTTCGGCGGCGCGGTCGCGCTCGCGAGCGCGTGCGTCGAGCGAGACCGTTTGTGCGTGAGCACGATCGAGTGCGGCACCGCGAGCGCGTGCGTCGCGGGACGTTGCCAAGCGATGTTGAAGGACGACGCCGGTCGCACGCTCCCGCCCGAGATCGCGTCGCCCGAAGTGCGTCGCGTGGTCGTCTCGCCGACCGACATCGCGTACGTGAGCGCGCACGGCGGCGACGCGCCGTCGGCTCTGCCGCCCGTGCTCGTGCTCGGTCGCGCGGGCGACGCGGCTGCGCTGCTCCTCCGTTTCGCCGTTCCGATCGCGCCGCAAGAATCGGTCGTCGAGGCGTACGTCTTGCTCGACCGTGCCGACGTCGTCGAGAGCGACCCTTTTCCGATCTCGCTCCATGCCGCCCGGATCCTCGACGCCTGGGACGGACGATCCATCTCGTACGCGCGCGCGCCGCGTTGGGAAGAGACCGGCTCGCCGGGCGCGATCGTCACCGGCTCGGGAAAACCGCTCGTTCGCATCGACGTGCGCGATCTCGTTTCACATTGGAAAGAGCGCGATCCGCGCGATCAAGGCATCGTGATCGTCTCCGACAAGACGTCGCGGACCGGAATGGCGTTTGCAGCAGCCTCGAGCGTGCTGGATCAAGGTCCGACCTCGATGCTCGGCGCGTCGCCCGATGAAGGCAACGCCCCGGCGCGATGGGCTGCTGCGCCGCCTCGGCTGGAGCTATACTTGCGCACCGGCCCGCGAGAGGCCCACGTGAATCTTCCCGTCCCCGTGGCGTCCAACGCCGTGACGGACGGAGGTAAGCCCGACTCTGGCACCCACCATTAAGGAGATTTGGCGATGCGCTCGAAAGTTCGAAACCTCACGTTCGTTTCTCTGGTCACCGGCGTCGCGCTTTGGGCGAGCGCCGCGAGCGCCGCGCGCGTGGCGCAAGGGAATAACTTCACCGTCGACTCCAACGTGGCCTCGTGCCGCGCAGGCGGCGAGTGCAAAGTGGAGCTCAAGCTCAGCGCAGGCAGCGGCTACCACGTGAACCCCGAGTATCCGTACAAGTTCAAGGCGAACGACGCGGGCGGCGTCGAGTTCCTCGGCAAAGATCCGGCGAACAAAACGACGTTCTCGAAATCGGCGGGCGACTTCACCGTCGACGGCGAAAAAGTCGGCACGATGACGATTCGATTCAGGCCGTCCTCGCACGGGAGCGTGACGATCGCCGGCGTGTTCAAGCTGAGCGTCTGCTCGGCGCAAAACTGCCAGCTCGATCAAGCGAACGTCTCGGTTCCGGTCTCCGTGAACTGAGCGACGCGACCGCGAGATTCGTGGCACACTGATCGCGCGATGCCCGAAGACAAATCGCTCAGCGCGGAGATCGAGGCGGTCGCCGACGAGGTCGAGCGGCGCTTCTCGAACGGCAGGCTGCTCCTTTCGTTTTCGGAGTACCTGTCGCTCTTCGCGCAGGAGCCCGTTCGCCAGACGCGCGACGCGAGCCGCTACTTGCGCGACGTCTTCGATCACTACGGGACGACGAAGGTCGATTACCCGTATGGCAGCTTCACGCGTTTTCGTCTCTTCGATTTGCCGTGGGAGAAGGCTTCCGACGGGGGCCTCCCGCGCGGCGCGCTCATCGGGCAGGAGCCGGTGCAGAGCGAGATTTATCGCGCGCTCGCGAACTTCGCGCGTGAGGGGCGGCCGGGGCGATTGCTTTTGCTGCATGGGCCGAACGGCTCGGCGAAGAGCACGCTCGTCGCGTGCCTCATGCGCGCGATGGAGAACTACAGCAGCCTGCTCGAAGGCGCGCTCTACCGCTTCCACTGGGTTTTTCCTTCGCAGAAAACGATTCGCGGGTCGCTCGGTTTTTCGCAGCGCGAAGCTTCGTCGTCGGCGCGTGTCGACTCGAGCACGTATGCGCACCTCACCGACGATCAGATCGACGCGAAGATCGCGCTCGAGGTCCGCGACCATCCGCTGTTTTTGATCCCGGTCGACGAGCGCCAGCGTCTCCTCGAGCGCGCGTACAAGTCGCACGCCAAGGCGACGGGTCGCGAGCTCGAGCCGCCGTGCGAGTGGATCATGCACGGGCAGCTGTCGCACAAAGCGCAGCAAGTCTTCGAGGCGCTCCTCGCGTCGTACCGCGGGTCATACCGCGAGGTGCTCAAGCACGTTCAGGTCGAGCGCTATTTCATCTCGCAGCGTTATCGCGTCGGCGCGGTCACGCTCGGCCCGCAGATGAGCATCGACGCCGCCGAGCGCCAGCTCACCGCGGATCGCTCGCTCGCCGCGCTGCCGCCGTCGCTCCAAGCGCTCACGCTCTACGAGGTCAAGGGCGAGCTCGTCGACGCGGCGGGCGGCATCCTCGAATTTTCGGATTTGCTGAAGCGACCGCTCGACACGTTCAAGTATTTGCAGCTCTCGATCGAGACGGGCGAGGTGGCGCTCACGCAGCAGAACGTCACGCTCAATTGCGTCATGCTCGCGAGCGCCAACGAGGTGCACCTCGACGCGTTCCGCGAGCACCCGGAGTTCGCGAGCTTTCGCGGTCGCATCGAGCTGATCAAGACGCCGTACTTGCTGAGCTGGCAGAGCGAAAAATCGATTTACGACACGCAGATCGCGCCGCAAATCCGCCGTCACGTCGCGCCCCACGCGACCGAGGTCGCCGCGATGTTCGCCGCGCTCACGCGCATGCGAAAGCCGAGCCCCGACCGGTTCGGGCGCGCGCTCGGCGCCGCGGTTTCGGGTCTCACGGCGCTCGAGAAAATGGATTTGTACGCGCGCGGTCGCGTGCCCGAGCGCCTCGACCCCGACGCGCAGAAGCTCCTTCGCGCGAACATCCCGGCGCTCTTCGAAGAGAGCGACGCGTACCCGATTTACGAAGGCCGCATCGGCGCCTCGCCGCGCGAGATGCGCGTCGCGATCCTCGACGCGGCGCAGTCGACGAAGTTTTCGTGCCTCTCGCCGATCGCGGTGCTCGACGAAATCGAGCAGCTCTGTCAGCGGCGCGGCGAGTTCGAGTGGCTCCAGCAAGACCCGCTCGGCGGCGGCTACCACGACACCAAACAGTTCATCGAGGCGCTCCAATCGCGTTTGCTCGACGAGTGGGAGCACGAGCTCTACGCCGGCAGCGGTCTCGTCGACGAAGGTCAGTACGAAGATCTGTTCGAGCGCTACGTGCAGCACGTGAGCGTGTGGGTGAAGAAGGAGCGCATCCGCAACAAGGTGACCGGCGAATACGAAGAGCCCGACGAAAAGCTGATGCGCGAGGTCGAACGTTTGCTCGACGCGAAGGGCGACCCGAACGAGACGCGCCAAACGATGATCAGCGCAATCGCCGCGTGGGCGATCGATCACCCCGGCGCGAAGGTCGAGGCTTCGGCGGTTTTTCCGCACTATTTGAAGCGAATGCGCGACGCGATTTACGAGGGCAAGCGGGCGGCGGTCGCGGCGCTCGCGCGCGACGTCGTTCTGCTCGTGCGCGACACGGGCAGCGGGCTCGACGCCGAGCGCAAGCGGAACGCGCAAAAGTGCGTCGACGAGCTCGCCGCGCGCTTCGGTTATTGCCCGCATTGCGCGGCGGACGCGGCGAGCATGACGCTGCGGCGTCGATTCGGCGATCTCGTCGTCTAGCGCGCGGTGACCCTCACGCGTGAAATTCGGGCGCTCGCGCTTCCGGCGATCGCGCACTCGCTCCTCCAGACGCTCGTCTTCGTCGTGGACCGCGCGATGCTCGGGCATCACGACGAGTCGTCGCTCGCGGCGATGCAGCTCGCGGGGCCGATCGAGTGGAGCGTCTGGTCGATTTTTCTCGCGTTCGAGGTCGGCACGATCGCGTGCATCGGGCGCCTCGTGGGCGAGGGGAACCGCGCCGGTGCGCGCAGCGCGCTGATCGTGTCGCTCGGATACGCGGCGTTCGCGGGGGCGGTGGTCGCGGTGCTCGCGCCCGCGATTTTGGCGCTGATGCCGCTCGCCGCGAGCGGCGCGACCGCCGACGTCATTGCGGGCGCGAGAGGTTATCTAGGCGTGACGCTCGTCGCCTCGCCGGTCATCTTCGTGTCGTCGGTCGCGACCGCGTCGCTCCAAGCCGGAGGCAACACGCGCACGCCGCTCGCGATCGCGATCGTGTCGAACGCTCTACACATCGGCGCGAACGCGCTTCTCATTCCGCGCTTCGGGATGCGCGGCTGCGCGGTGAGCACGGCCGGAACGTTTGCGCTCGAGACGGTGCTCGGCCTCGCGGTGCTCTCGCGGGCCGGAATTCCGGTCTCGCTGCGCTCGGCCGGCGAGCCGCTCCTTGGGCTCCGCGACAAGCTCGGCGACATCGTGCGTATCGGGTGGCCCGCGCTGCTCGAACGCGTGCTCTACCACGCGGGATTTCTCGGCTACGTCACGATCATCGGGCGCCTCGGGGACGCGGCGATGGCCGGCAATCAGGCGCTCATCAGCGTCGAGTCGATTTGTTTTCTCTCGGCCGACGGGTTCGGAATCGCGGCGGCGTCGCTCGTCGCACAAAAGCTGGGGGCATCGAGGCCCGGCGAGGCGAAGCGCGCGGCGCGAATCGCAGCGCGTGACGCGGCGATCGCGTTGACGGCGCTCGGCCTCGTGGTCCTCGCGGCGCGGCGGCTGATTTTGCCGGTTTTCGCGAAGGACGCGGGCGTCGTCGAGGTAGGGCTCTCGGCCGTGCCTGTGCTCGCGCTCGCGCAGCCCTTCATGGCCGTCGCCATCGTGCTCGGTCAAGCGCTGCGCGGCGCGGCGCGCACGCGGACGTCGCTCCTCATCAGCCTCGCGGGCGCGGTCTGCGTGCGGCTCTCGTGCACGTGGCTGTTCGCGATTGACCTCGGGCTCGGCCTCCGCGGCGTCTGGCTCGGCTCGACGTGCGACTGGATCGTGCGCGCAGCGCTCGCGACCTACGCGAGTCGACTCATCGACTCGCGTCGCTGAGCTTCGGGTCACCCATCGTGCGCGCGGTCGCCCAAACGAGAAAACGACGAGGCAGAAAGCGCATGAAAAACACAGAAAGCTTGTTGAACATGCCTGAAACGACGTTGCGCCGTCCGCCGAAGAGCGCGCCGAGGCCGACCGCAGCGCAATCTTCGGCCGACATGAACGTCGCGCGGACGCTCTTCGGAAGCGTCTGGCCGGCGACCAAGTGGAACTCGGTGATGGTCCCGCCCGGGCAAAGCGAGCACACGCGAACCGGCGTCCCCGCGAGCTCGAACGCGATGGCCTCGCTGAAATCGCGCACGAACGCCTTACCCGCCGAGTAAGTCGCCATCGACGGCGTCGGCGTGTACGCGCCGATCGAAGAGACATTCAAGATGTGGCCGCTCTTGCGCGCGAGCATCGCCTTCGCGAATCGGTGCGTCAGCTCGGTGAGCGAGAGCACGTTGAGCTGCATCTGCCGCGCGACGCGGTCCCACGGCATGTCGACGAACTTCGCGTGCACCGACCCGCCGGCGTTGTTGACGAGGATGTCGACGCGCGCGCCTCCGCCCTCGGTCGCGTCCCAAAGCTTTTCGGGCGACCGCGGCTCGGAGAGATCGAGCACGACGACGTCGACTTTCACGCCGTGCTTGTCGCGAAGATCCTTCGCGAGCGCGTCGAGATTCTCTTTCCGCCGCGCCGTGATGATCAAATCCGCACCGCGCTCCGCCAGCAAGCGCGCAAACGCCGTCCCAAGCCCACTCGAAGCCCCCGTGACAAGCGCTGTCCGGCCCTTCAGATCCACATTCGCCATCCCGCGACTCTACCCGACTCCACCGACCGCCCACCGGGCAGACGAGTGCGTCGAGGTCGAAACTCCCGGTGCAAAAACGCAGTCGAGTGAGTCTCGCCCCACCGGGCGACTTGCAAAACGCAAAGCTGAGAAACGGTAGTCCTGGCCGACTGCGAGCAAATTTGTGACGCGGCACCCTCGTTCAGGCGCCAGGTCCTGCTCCACTCCGCGTACTCCACCCTCACGCGTGCTCGCATCGAAGCGATGGGGGTCCTCGAAGCATGCAGGTCGCCATCGCAAAGGCGCTCTGTTCGCGCGCCACGCGGCCGAAGGCCGCCCGATGACCGGTATGGTGGGTCCCGCCCACACGTGAGCCCGCTTGCCTCCGTCTCTGTCCCGTTGTGCAAGCCCTAGCAATCCAAGTCCTTCAACGCATCGATCCTCCTTGTGAGCCGATGAGAAAATGA
>DASXHD010000068.1:0-5725 GCA_036488725.1 Polyangiaceae bacterium
GGATTCATCCAGCTCGGCTGCGTACCACGAGACCGGCCTCTCCGTGGATGCGGAGTGTGCCCGGGCCGACCGAAATTCGGGCCGGGCGCTGCGAGGCCACGTCCTCGTGCGCGCCGATCATGACGGCGACGCGTCCGAGCCCCGAGCCGCCGAGGTCGACGCCGACGAGCGCGCCGCGATCGTCGAGCAGCAGCTGCGCGCTCCCGAGCTCGGGCGTGTCGCCGCCTTCGAACGAGATCACGCAGTCATTGGCTTCCGCGCGGACCGAGAGAGCTTTGCGATCGCTAATCACGAGCAAATGATACGCTGCGCCCATCGCATGTCGAAGGGACGTCTCACGCGGCAAGAGCTCGGGTGGCTGCTCACGCAAGAAGCGGCGGGCGCGGCCGAGCGCCTCCGCACCGGCGTGCAGATCCTGAAGTCGAATCCGCCGCCCGACGAGAGCCCCGCGGCGGGCCTCGACGCGACGCTCGACGCGCTCGACGACACGATGAAGATGCTCTCGTCGCTCCACAACCGGCCGGTCCGCGTGACCGGGCGGCGCGGGCGCACGGATTTGGCGGCCCTCCTCTGGGAGGTCGCGCCCGACGCTCGCGCGGCGATCGAGCCGGGGAGCGGCACCGAGGTCTTCGGCGACGAAGCCGAGCTCCGGAGGATGCTGCAGCTGCTCGTCGAGCACGGCAGCGGCGCCGGCTCGCAGGTCACGATCCGGCGCGACGGCGACGAGGTGAAAGTGGCGGTCGTCCTCGGCCCCGACGCAACGGCGACCGCCGAGGCCGAGCGCGCGTGGCTCTCGCGCATGGCGACGCGCTACGGAGGGCGGCTCGATCTCGAGGGCGGCATGGAGATCTTCTCGCTCCCCGCCGATACCGAGCGGGTCGAGCGCGAGGCGCTCGAAAAAGAGCTCGACGAAGCGCGCAAGCAAGGCGAAGCGTACGCGCGCGAGCTCGCTGCGGCGTTCACGACGACCGAAGAAGGCGTGAGCCCGTCGACGTTTCCGCCGCCGCTCGCGGGGACCGACGTCGGCGATCGCGTCGCGGTGCTCGTGCGCCTCGCGGGCGGCATCGCGGTCGAGCTTCGAAGCTTGCTCACGCCGGCGATTCGCGAGATCGCGATGCTCTCGAAAGACGGCGAGGAAAAATTCGAAACGATTCGGCGCGAGCTCGGGCAGGTGCAAGATCTCGGGCAGTCGCTCGCGTCGGTTGGCGAGATCGACGTTCAGGAGCTGCCCGGTCCGGTCTCGCTCGGCGAGGTCGCGTCGCGCCAAGTCGCGCACGCCGAGGGGCGGGCGCAGCGCGCGGGTGTGACGCTCCAATTCACCGACGCGACGCAAGGCAAAGCGCACGGCCGCACGCAGCACCGCGCGATGACGTCGATCGTCGACGCGCTCCTCTCGCAGGCGATTCAGGCTTCGCCGCGCGGGTCGAAGGTCGAGGTGCGCGTGCTCGACGAAGAGCGCGGGCCGTGCGTGCAAGTCGACGACGCGGGGCCGCCGCTCCCGTCGACCGCGCGGAAACAGTTCGTGGGCCTCGAGACCGAGCCGGGAACGTACGGCCGGCCGACGAGCTTGCCGCTCTACGTCGCTGCAGCGCTGGCGTCGTGGCAAGGCGCGACGTTCGAGCTGGCGGACGCGCCAGGCGGCGGGCTCCGTGTGCGCGTGACCTTCTCGCGGTGAGCGTCAGCGCTTCAAGTCGAGCTTGTGCTGCCCGCTCTTCCGTCGGAGCGATTCGATCTCTTTGAGCAGCGCGGTCGGCGAAAACGGCTTCGTGTAATACGCAGTCGCGCCGGCGGCGAGCGCTCGCTCTTTGCTGCGCGTGTCGTCCATCGCGCTGATGATGAGGACGGGCACGTTCCTCGTCGCCTCGTCTTTGCGGAGGCGCTCGCAGACGTCGAAGCCGTCGAACGCACCCGGGAGGTTCAAGTCGAGCAGGATGACGTCAGGCGTTTTTTCGTGCGCGGCTTCGAGACCGCGCGCGCCGTTGGGCACGGCGACGACCTCGTGGCCGCGGCCGGCGACGAGGGCTTCGATCATCCGGCGGATCGCGTCGGCGTCTTCGACGATGAGAATGCGCATTAGTTTTTCGCCTCGCTGACGCGTCGGATTCGAGCTGACGACGCCGTCGACACGCGGCAGCGTGACGAACCGGCGAGGCCGGGCCGAGTGGGTCGCAGGCAAAGCAGGCCGCCGGGCGTTTCCCACGCACGCGTTTCGACACGGTCAAAGCGCGGCCCGGCCGCGCGTTTCTCGCTGCCGCTTGTAGGCGTCCAGGTGGTTCCAAGACTCGAGCGGTTCATGTCGCTTGAAAGGTCAGAGCAAGTTCAGGAGCTTCTTCGAACGCGCGGCCGAGGCTTCCATGATGGCCTTCGCTTCGTCGGCCGGAATTTTCAAACGTTTGACGAGCTCCTCGAGGAAGACGCGCTCGGAGTCGTCTTGCTTGCCATCGGCGAACGAGAGAAGGACCGCGTGCTGGAGGAGAATGCGCCGGTCGTCGGCCGAGAGATTTTGGAGATCGATGTCGTCGATCGAGCGGCTTTTCTCGGCGAACGCGCGGATTTGCTCTTTCTCCACGTCGTCGGCGCCGTAGGCGTCGAGCAGCGCTTCGATGGTTTGCTTCTCCCGTTCGGCGTATTCGCCGTCGGCCCAAGCGACGGGAACGAGCGCTTTCACGATGGCGAAGTCCTGTTCGTGCATGGCTGGAGCCTATCCTATTTAACGGCCAAGTGCGCAACGCGGACGCCGGCTTTGCCCGACGGATCGGGCACGAAGCTCGACGCCGGCACGTGCAAGCGCTTGCGGTAAGTCGTCGGGCCGGCGACGAGCACGTCGACGTCGGTGTCGCACGAGACGATGTCCTCGATCGCGACCGGGTCGCTCGCGTTCTCTTGTCCGATGCCGGCGACGAGCCAAACCTCCGCGCCCTTCGGGCTCGAGATGACGTGCACGGTCCCGGGATCGCCTTTGCCGCCGACCTCGCTTCCGGCCTCGGCGGCGGGCCATCGATCGACTGCGCCCGCGCGCACGCGCGACTTGTCGAGCTGAACGGGCAGATCGAATTTCGGTTTGCCGTTCGCTTTGTCCCACGGCGCGCCTTCGGGAACGATCGCGCGCTTGGGCGCGTAGCCCTCGGCGGTCGCGACGAACTCGAGCCGCGTCCCCGACGGCATGTGCTCGACGTCGACAGGCGCCTGGCCTTCGCGAATGAGGATCTCGGCGTCCTTCGGCGCGCCGGTCACGACGAGCGACGCGTGGCACGCGGGCTGCGCGGCTTGCGCGGCGATGCGCGCGCGCTCTGCTTCTGCCGCGGCCTTCTCGGCGGCGATCTTTTCCGGCGTGCGGCCGGTCAAAAATCCGGGCTTCACGAGCCAGAGCGCGACCGCGAACCCCGCGACGATGAGCACGAACAAAAGAACGACGCCGACGCCCGAGCCGCTCTTGCGCTGGAGCTTTTTCGCTTCGCTCGTGAGCGACGGCGAAAGTTTTCGAACGGCCGACGGCGCCGTCGGGAGCTGGCGGTCCTCGGCGAACGACGGCTGCTTCGCGCGCGTCTCTTCGCGCGCGGGCGCGCTCCTTCGCGCGACCGGCGACTCGCGGCCGGTCTGCTTGCTCACCGAAGGCGCGCTCTCGGCGAGAAGCGACTCGATCGCATCCGCCTCCGATCCGCGAACGGGGGGAGGCGTCTTGGTCGGCTCGAGCCCGGCCATCGCTTTCAGCTCTTTGGAGAGTGCCTTGTCCTCGCGCTGACCGGAGACCTCGAACGAATCGAGCAAGCTGTCGACCGAGTCGCGCTTCGCGCGCGTCGCCGCAGCGGTCAGCTCTTCTTTGCTGATGCCGACGGTCGGCAGATTGCTCGCGCTGTCGTCGGCCGGCGGCGGCTTCGTGTCGGCGCGGTCGGCGGTCGGCGCTTCGTGCTCGTCGAAATCGTCGGGCGTTTCGGCGACGACCGGCGGTGCGGGCGAGCGCGCGATGTCGGGCACGCTCGAGGCGTTGCGGCCGATGCGGTTGGTCACGCGCTTGGTCTCGCGGGCGAGGCGAGCGAGCGCGCGTTTTCCCGCCGAGCGATTCACCGGGATGAGCGACGCCTCGAGCTCCTCGACCATCACGAGGACGCCCGCGCCGCTCTTTCGTTTCGCGACCGCCGCGAGCGCCGGCGTGCTCGCGCCCGCGGTTTCGAGCAGCTTCGCGAGGAGGCGGCGCAGCGATCGCTCCGCGTCCCCCGTCGGATCCTGCGGCCCGCGCACGAACGCGACCGACCCTTCTTCGCTCACGTAAACCGACCGAGCATCGATGTCGCCCGCGTTCCCCGCGCTCTCCGCGAGCTCGAGGACGAGGTAACCCGCGAGCTCCGGCGTGAGCGGCGCACGCTTCTGCGCGACCACCGTGAAGATTTCTTCGAGGGTGACGGACGCGTCGAGCGGTTCGGTGTTGGTCGTCATGCAGTGAGCCGGACGGGGACGCCCCGCTCGTGAAGATACTGCTTCGCCTCGGCGATGGTGTAACGCCCGAAATGAAAAATCGATGCGGCGAGGGCGGCGTCGGCGCGGCCGTCGGTCAAGCCCAGCCGCAAGTGCTCGAGCGTCCCGACCCCGCCGCTCGCGATGACCGGCACCGGCACTGCGTCGGCGACGCGCGCGACGAGGTCGAGATCGTAACCGGCCTGCGTCCCGTCGCGGTCCATGCTCGTCAGCAAGATTTCGCCGGCGCCGAGGCGCGCGACCTCTTCGGCCCACGCGACCGCGTCTTTGCCGGTGCTCGTGCGCCCGCCGTGGATGAAGACCTGCCACGCCCCGTCGCTGCGCTTCGCGTCGATGGCGACGACGATCGCTTGCGAGCCCCACGCGCCCGCGCACCGCGCGATGATCGACGGGTCGCTCACCGCCGCGGTGTTGATGCTCACCTTGTCCGCGCCGGCGCCGAGGAGCGCGCGCACGTCGTCCTCCCCGCGCACGCCGCCGCCCACCGTGAGCGGAACGAACGTCGCCTCGGCGGTCTTCGCGACGACGTCGAGCAGCGTCCCGCGATTTTCGTGTGACGCGGTGATGTCGAGCAGCGCGATCTCGTCGGCGCCGCCCGCGTCGTAGCGCGCCGCCTGCTCGACCGGATCACCCGCGTCGCGCAAATCCACGAAGCCCGTCCCCTTCACGACGCGCCCGCCCTGCACGTCGAGGCACGGGATGATGCGCTTCGACAGCATTCTTCAGCGCGTCGTCGGCGTCGTCGCGCTCTGGCCTCGCGTGTCGTAGACCTCGAGCAGCTTCTCGATCGACGCGAGATTGTTGTCGATCGCCTCTTGCACGATCGAGTTCATCGTCGCGGTCGAGCCCTTGAGCGCCTCGTAATAACGCTGCCGATCCGTCGAGTGGATGATCGCCGGCGGATAACCCGACCGCAAAAGAAGAAGGTTCATCAAAAGCCGAGCGACCTTGCCGCTGTCGGTCGGAAACGGAAAGACGCGCAAGAGATCGTAATGCGCGCGCGCCGCGAGCCGAATCGGCGTGCGCGTGCGCTTCGTCTCCGGGTCGTTGATCCAGTCGACGATTTGCCGGACCTTGTAAGTGATTTTGTCCGGGCCCGCGTACTCGTGGAAGTAGAGGCGGTGCTGCGGGATGTCTTTGCGGTACTTGACCGTTTTGACGTCGCCTTCTTCGGGATGAAGGATGAGATAAATCTTCTTCACCAAGTCGACGGTGATCGGCTGCTTGCGACGCACCGCTTGATCGCGGATGA